>NZ_JAVDTY010000006.1:0-357595 GCF_031456075.1 Allobosea sp. BE125 | reverse complement strand
TGGATGTTCATCCGGTTCCTCCCCGAGGGCTCTGAAGCTTCGCAACCTCAGCTTCCTCGCTCGGGACCGGATGGACAACCTATTGAGAGCTCACAGCTAGAGCAGTTTCCGATCCAATTGGCTCGTTCAATGGCCTTGGGACATACTGTCTTTGCTCGGAAACACGCCGTCATCCCGGACAAGCGGCGAAGCCGCGCCGATCCGGGATCCATTCCTGACGAAAACCTCGCCTCCTGCGCGGTCGCGCTCACAGCCGGCGACCTTCGGGAGATCTCGGAAGGCACAGCCAGGATCAGCCTGAAGGGCGAGCGCCTGCCCGAGGCGGCGCTGAAGATGACGGGGCGCTGAACCTGAGGCCGGTTAGTACCGGTTTGGAAACGCGAGCCCTCGTCCTGAGGAGCCGCGCAAGCGGCGTCTCGAAGGATGAGGGCTCACCTCTCCAGACAGTCTCTGATCGGCTCGCCCCGCTATGCTCCGAGCTGGATCGTCACAAAGCGCAGGCGCAAGGCATTCGCGATCACGCTGACGGATGAGAGGGCCATGGCCGCCGCCGCGAGGATCGGCGACAGCAGCAGCCCGGTGAACGGATAGAGCAGGCCGGCGGCGACAGGGATGCCCGCCGCATTGTAGGCGAAGGCGAAGAACAGGTTCTGCCTGATATTGCTCATGGTCGCCTGGCTGAGCTTGCGGGCGTGGACGATGCCCGCCAGATCGCCGCGCAGGAGGGTGACGCCCGCGCTCTCCATGGCGACATCCGTCCCGGTTCCCATGGCGATGCCGACATCGGCGGCGGCAAGCGCGGGCGCGTCGTTGACGCCGTCTCCGGCCATGGCGACGACACGCCCCTGCGCCCTGAACTCCGCAACGATCCGGCCCTTGTCCTCGGGCAGCACCTGCGCCCTCACCTCATCGATGCCGAGCCTGGCGGCGACAGCCCGCGCCGTCGTCAGGTTGTCGCCGGTCAGCATGACCACCCGGATGCCGGCGTCGCGCAGGGCGGCGATCGCGCTTGGAGTGGTCGCCTTGATGGGATCGGCAATGGCGATCACGCCGGCGGCGTTGCCGTCGATCGCGACGAGCAGCGCCGTGGCGCCATCCCTGCGCAAGGCGTCGGCTTCCGTTTCGAGCGCGGCGACATCGATGCCGATCCCGCTGAGGTACTCGGCATTGCCGAGCACGACGGCGCGCCCGGCCACCTTGCCGATGACGCCCCTGCCCGTCGGGGAGTCGAAATCCTCGACCTTGTCGAGCCCAAGCCCGCGCTCCCCGGCCGCCGCCACGATCGCGGCCGCGAGCGGGTGTTCGCTCGCCTGCTCCAGGCTGGCGCTGAGGCGCAGCAATTCGTCTTCCGGTAGTCCGGCCACCGGCCGGATCGCCGTCACGCGCGGCTTGCCCTCGGTCAGCGTGCCGGTCTTGTCGACGACGAGCAGGTCGACCTTCTCCATGCGCTCCAGCGCCTCCGCGTTCTTGATCAGGACGCCCATCCGCGCGCCACGGCCGACGCCGACCATGATCGACATCGGCGTGGCGAGGCCGAGCGCGCAGGGACAGGCGATGATCAGGACGCTGACGGCGGCGATCAACCCGTAGACCATCGCCGGCTGCGGTCCCCAAAACGCCCAGGCGGCGAAGGCCGCGACCGCGATCGCCACCACGGCGGGCACGAACCAGGCGGCGACGAGATCGGCCAGCCGCTGGATCGGCGCGCGCGAACGCTGCGCCTTGGCGACCATCTGCACGATCTGCGCGAGCATGGTGTCGTGGCCGACCTTGTCGGCGCGCATCACGAAAGCGCCCTGGCCGTTGAGCGTGCCGCCGATGACGCTGGCGCCCGCCGTCTTCACAACAGGGAGAGGCTCGCCCGTGACCATCGACTCGTCGATATTGGAGCGTCCTTCCAGCACTTGCCCATCGAGCGGAACCCTGTCGCCCGGGCGCACGCGCAGATGGTCTCCGACCTTGACCTGGTCGAGCGCGACCTCCTCATCGCCGCCATCGGCGCGCAGGCGGCGCGCGATCGTCGGCGCAAGCTCCAGCAGCGCCTTGATGGCGCCGGAGGTCTGCTCGCGGGCGCGCAGCTCCAGAACCTGGCCGAGCAGCACGAGCACGGTGATGACGGCCGCGGCTTCGAAATAGACGGCGACCGCGCCGCCATGGCCGCGAAACGCCGGCGGGAACACGCCCGGCGCGACCGTCGCGACGACGCTGTAGCCCCAGGCGACGCCGGTGCCGAGCGCGATCAGCGTGAACATGTTGAGCGAACGGTTCACCAGCGAGGTCCAGCCCCGCGCGAAGAACGGCCACCCCGCCCAGAGTACGACGGGCGTCGCGATCAGCAACTGCGCCCAGTTCGACATGGCCGGGCTGACGAAGCGGCCGAGATCGAGGAGATGGCCACCCATTTCGAGGATCACGACGGGGATCGACAAGACGAGCCCGGCCCAGAAGCGCCGGGTCATGTCCCGCAGCTCATCGCTGGGGCCTTCCTCGCCTGTAACGAGCTCCGGCTCGAGCGTCATGCCGCAGATCGGGCAGTTTCCGGGCGCGGGCTGGCGGATCTGCGGATGCATGGGGCAGGTATAGATCGTGGCGGAGGTATGGATCGTGCCGGGCGGCACGGCCGCGCGCGGCGCCGCCACAGGCTCGTCGCGGTGGCTGGCCGAGGCCTCATCCAGGGGCGGGCCGCCGCCATGGTCGTGGCGAGGCGGGTGGCCGGCATGATCATGGCCGAGCTTCAAGGGCATGGCTGTCTCCCTGCGTCTTGTCACAAGGCCAGGCCGAGGCCTCCAAGCTTGGGAGCAGCAGATCACGCAGCGGCTCACCGGCTGGTGGTCCGTCCCGATCCGCGCCCGACAACCGCATGATGCACCAACGCGGAACTCCCTGCGGTGATCCATGCGATGACGATATTGGCGACGACGATAGTGGCGGGGATGGCACAGAGCACGGCCAAAGGCAGGCTGGCGCCCCGGGCGTCGTCATGGGAGCCGCCCTCCCCACCCCGGTCGAAATGCGCCCGCTGAGATTGAGGAGGCTTGCCGCCCGGTTCTCAAGACCCAGTCAGAGGGCCGCGTCCCCGCCCGCCGGGAGCAAGGCCTCGCTGCGCGCCAGCGCCGCGTCGACCTCCAACCCCCGTGCGGTCAGGCCGTATTCGACATGGCGCACGCGCTCGCTCAGATCGCGGCGCTCGACATAGCCGGCCGCCTCGAGCGCCTTCAGCCGTGCGGACAGGACGCGGGCGGAGATGCCCGGCGGCATCTGGCGACGCAGGGCGCCGAAACGCAGCGTGCCGTGGCGGGCGAGCGTAAAGACGACATGGCTCATCCATTCCTGCGCGAAGAACTTGATAAGCGGGTCGACAAGACAGTGCTCTTCTTGCGTTGTTTGAGGACTTACTTTGTCATTCATGGCTCTAGGTGGTATCCCGCCCGTAACTAATGGTCATCGCCGCGATGCGGCCCTAACGTCCCGGCGATTCCAACCGGAGACCCCACCCTTGTCCCACGCCATAGCAGCCCCCGGCAAACTCCTGCTCACGCCGCAGGATCACACGCTGATCCTGATCGACTTCCAGTCGCAGATGGCCTTCGCGACCAAGTCGATCGATGCCGTCACCCTGCGCAACAACGCCGCGCTGATCTCGCACGCCGCCGCCGGCTTCGGCGTGCCGACCATCCTGACCACCGTCGCCGAGAAGAGCTTTTCCGGCCCGATGTTCAGCGAGATCACCGAGGCCTTTCCCGGCCAGGCGCTGCTCGACCGGACCTCGATGAACACCTGGGAGGACGCGGCCGTGATCGCCCGCGTCAACGCGATCGGCAAGCCACGCATCGTGCTGGCCGGGCTCTGGACCGGCGTCTGCATCGTCGGCCCAGCCCTGTCCGCGCTCGATCAGGGTTTTGAAGTCTACGTCATCGCCGATGCCTGCGGCGACGTCTCCGAGGAGGCGCATGAACGCGCCATGCAGCGGATGATCCAGGCCGGCGCCCGCCCGATGACCGCCGTGCAATATCTGCTCGAGCTACAGCGCGACTGGGCCCGCACCGGCACCTATGAGCTGACCACCGGCATCGCCCGGAGATTCGGCGGCGCCTACGGCCTGGGCATCACCTACGCCAAGACCATGTTCGGCGCGCAGGAAGGGCACTGAGCCATGCCGATGATCACCACCAGGGACGGGGTCGCGATCTTCTTCAAGGACTGGGGTCCGAAGGACGCGCAGCCGATCATGTTCCATCACGGCTGGCCGCTCTCCTCGGATGACTGGGACGCGCAGATGCTGTTCTTCCTGTCCAAGGGCTACCGCGTCGTCGCCCATGACCGCCGCGGCCATGGCCGGTCGGCGCAGGCGAGCGGCGGCCACGACATGGACCATTACGCCGCGGATGCTGCGGCGGTGGTCGCGCATCTCGACCTGCGCGAAGCGGTCCATATCGGCCACTCCACCGGCGGCGGCGAGGTCGCCCGTTATGTCGCCAGGCATGGCGAGCCGCAGGGCCGCGTCGCCAAGGCCGTGCTGGTCAGCGCCGTGCCGCCGCTCATGCTCAAGACGCAGAGCCACCCCGGCGGCCTGCCGCTGGAGGTCTTCGACGGCCTCCGCCAGGCGCTTGCCGACAACCGCGCCCAGTTCTTCCTCGATCTGCCGGCCGGCCCCTTCTACGGCTTCAACCGACCGGATGCGAAAGTCTCGCAGGGCGTGGTCCAGAACTGGTGGCGCCAGGGCATGGCCGGCAGCGCGCAAGCGCATTACGAGGGCATCAAGGCCTTCTCCGAGACCGACCAGAGCGACGATCTGAAGGCGATCACGGTGCCGACGCTCGTGCTGCATGGCGAGGACGACCAGATCGTGCCGATCGACGCGTCGGCCCGCCTCTCGGTCAAGCTGCTCAAGAACGGCACGCTCAAGACCTATCCGGGCTACCCGCACGGCATGCTGACCACCCATGCCGATGTGATCAATCCCGACCTGCTCGCCTTCATCAAGGGCTGACCCAGCGCGGTGCGGCGCAGCCGCACCGCGCTTGCGCCAGAGCCTTGCATCAAGGCCTGGCGCCCAGACCTCACACCACGACCGGGAGACCCCATGAAGCTTTACCTCGCCTCGCTGGGCGCCGGCCTGCTCGTCGGCGTGATCTACAGCCTGCTCGACCTGCGCTCGCCGGCGCCGCCCGTGGTGGCGCTGGTCGGCCTGCTCGGCATCCTGGCCGGCGAGCAGGTCGTGCCGATCACCAAGCGCGTCATCGCCGGCGAACGGCTCAGCCTCGGCTGGCTTAAGCGCGAATGCGGCGAGCATGTCTTCGGCGCCTTGCCGGCGCGGGCCGCAGCCAAGGATGGCTGCCGCGAGCCCGGCGAAGGCAGCCCCTCATGACCCCGACACGCAGACAGGCCGCCATCGGCGGCGCGGCCGGCGCCTTGTCGGCCTTTCTCGGCGGATCCGCCACAGCCCAGACCTCCGGCTCGGGAGCCAGCTCCATGATCGCAGACCTCATCCTGGTGAACGGCCGCTTCACCACGCTCGACCAGACCAACCCCAACCCGCAGGCGGTGGCGATCGCGGGCGGGCGTTTCATCGGCGCCGGCTCCGAGCACGAGATGCGCGCGCTCGCCGGGCCAGAGACCAGGATCATCGATCTCGGCGGCCGGCGCGCCGTGCCCGGGCTGATCGACAGCCACATGCACATCATCCGCGGCGGGCTGAACTACAATATGGAGCTGCGCTGGGACGGGGTGCGCTCGCTCGGCCAGGCCCTGGAGATGCTCAAGCGCCAGGTCGCCGTGACGCCGCCGCCGCAATGGGTGCGCGTCGTCGGCGGCTTCACCGAGCATCAATTCGCCGAGAAGCGCCTGCCGACGCTGGACGAGATCAATGCGATCGCGCCCGAGACGCCGGTCTTCATCCTGCACCTCTACGATCGCGCCTTGCTCAACGGCGCCGCCTTGCGCGCGGCCGGCTACACCAGGGACACGCCGAACCCGCCCGGCGGCGAAATCCAGCGCGACGCCGCCGGCAACCCGACCGGGCTGCTGCTCGCCAAACCCAACGCCACCATCCTCTACGCCACGCTGGCCAAGGGGCCCAAGCTGCCGCCGGAATACCAGCTCAATTCGACCCGGCATTTCATGCGCGAGCTGAACCGGCTCGGCGTCACCACCGTGATCGACGCCGGCGGCGGCTTCCAGAACTATCCCGAGGACTACGCCGTCATCGAGAAGCTCCACGCCGATGGCGAGCTCAGCCTGCGCATCGCCTACAACCTCTTCACCCAGAAGCCGAAAGAGGAACTGGCGGATTTCGAGAGCTGGTCGAAGCAGGTCAAGCCCGGCCAGGGCGACGATCTCTACCGCCATAACGGCGCCGGCGAGATGCTGGTCTATTCCGCCGCCGATTTCGAGGACTTCCGGGTCGAGCGCCCGGAGATGCCGCCCTCCATGGAGGGCGATCTCGAGCCCGTCGTGCGCCTGCTCGCGGAGAACCGCTGGCCCTGGCGCCTGCACGCCACCTATGACGAGACCATCACGCGGGCGCTCGACGTCTTCGAGAAGGTCGATCGCGACGTGCCGCTCAAGGGCCTGCACTGGTTCTTCGACCATTGCGAGACGATCAGCGACCGCAATATCGACCGCATCGCCGCGCTTGGCGGCGGCATCGCCGTGCAGCATCGCATGAGCTTCCAGGGCGAGTATTTCGTCGAGCGCTACGGCGCCAAGGCGGCAGAGCGCACCCCGCCGATCGCGCGCATGCTGGAGGCCGGCGTGCCGGTCGGCGCCGGCACGGACGCGACCCGCGTCGCCAGCTACAATCCCTGGGTCTCGCTGGCCTGGCTCGTCACCGGCAGGACGCTGGGCGGCCTCAAGCTCTACCCGCAGCGCAATCTGCTCGACCGCGAGAGCGCGCTCAGGCTCTGGACCCAGGCCAATAGCTGGTTCTCGACCGAGGAGGGCAAGAAGGGCCAGATCAAGGCCGGCCAGCTCGCCGATCTCGTGGTGCTCGACCGCGACTACATGGCGGTGCCCGAAGACGAGATCCAGGACATCGAGAGCGTGCTGACCCTGCTCGGCGGCAAGCCGGTCCATGGCGCGGGCGATTATGCCGGCCTTGCGCCCCCCTTGCCGCCGGCGATGCCGGACTGGTCGCCGGTCAGGAGTTTTGGCGGCTATCAGAAGCGCGCGGCGCTGGACGAGCGCAAATACGCCTTCGCCGCCGCCTGCGGCTGCGCCAGCGCCTGCGGCGTCCATGGCCACGCTCATGCCGGCGCGCTCGCAGCCGCCGCCCCCGCCCGCGACGAGGGCGCCTTCTGGGGCGCGCTCGGCTGTTCCTGCTGGGCCTTTTGAACGCCAGAGCATTTTCGAGCGAAGTGGACACCGGTTCGCGTAAATAAAATGCTCTAAAACAAACAGTTAGAGTATTTTCGCGCTTCGGAAAAACGCGGAAATGCTCGAGAGATCATCGAAGGATCTGCACCATGTCGGCCTCGCCGCTCCCTGCCGTCCAGCCGGCCGTCGAAACCCTGCTCGGCCAATCCTGGCTGGCGCATCTCGCCCGGCTCGCGGTCGCCCTGCCCTTCCTGCTCAGCGGCCTCGCCAAGCTTGCCGATTTCGGCGGCGCGACGGCGGAGGTCCGCGGCCTGACCGGCTTCGAGCCGGCCGCGCTCTTCGCCGTGCTGGTCATCGCAACCCAGCTCGGCGGCTCCGCCCTGCTGATCGCAGGCGGCCGCCACGCCTGGATCGGCGCCGCCGGGCTCGCCGGCTTCACCGCGGTCGCGACGCTCTTCGCCCATGCCTTCTGGCTGAAGCCGGCCGCTGAGCGAGCGCTGCACCAGAACATCTTCTTCGAGCATGTCTCGATCATCGGTGGCCTCGCGCTGCTGGCGATCCTGGCAGCGCGCTCCACCGGCGACGCGCGACCGTGATGGCCGAGGTACCGCACACGGCCCCGCAGGCGCCGACGCCGCAAGCCCCGACACCCTCGGCGTTCTCGCCGCTGCGCCGGCCCGTCTTCGCCGTGCTCTGGGCGGCGACGATCCTGGGCAATATCGGCAGCTTCATGCGCGACGTCGCCAGCGCCTGGCTGGTGACCGACCTTTCCGGCTCGCCCTCGGCCGTGGCGATGATCCAGGTCGCCGGCACCTTGCCGGTCTTCCTGCTGGCGATCCCCGCCGGCGTGCTCTCCGACATCGTCGACCGCCGCAAGCTCCTGATCGGCGTACAAATCCTGCTTTGCCTGATCAGCACCGCGCTGCTCACCCTGGCGCTCGCCGACAGGCTGAGCGTCGCGGTCCTGGTCGGGCTGACTTTCCTCGGCGGCATCGGCGCGGCGCTGATGGGGCCGGCCTGGCAGTCGATCGTGCCCGAGCTCGTGCCGAAACCGGACCTGCGCAACGCGGTGGCGCTCAACTCGCTTGGCTTCAACGTCGCCCGCTCGATCGGCCCGGCGCTCGGCGGCGCGCTGCTCGTCGGCTTCGGGGCGGCCGCGACCTATGGCGCGGATGTGCTGAGCTATGTCTTCGTCATCGCCGCCCTGCTCTGGTGGCGGCGCCCGGCCGGGGCCGACGACGCGCTGCGCGAGCATTTCGGCGGCGCCTTCCGGGCCGGGCTGCGCTATGCCCGCGCCAGCCGCGAGCTGCATCGCGTCCTGCTGCGCGCCACGCTGTTCTTCATCTGCGCCAGCGCGGTCTGGGCGCTGCTGCCGCTGGTGGCGCGCCGGCTGCTCGAAGGCGGCGCTGGATTCTACGGCCTGCTGCTCGGGGCTGTCGGCGCCGGGGCGATCTGCGGCGCGGTCCTGCTGCCGCGCATCCGGGCGCGAACGGACGTCGACGGCATCATGCTCGGCGCAGCCCTCGTCACCGCCACGATCATCGCGGCGCTGGCGGCCGTGCCGCCGCAATGGCTCGCGGTGATCCTGCTTTTCATCCTCGGCGGGGCCTGGATCGCGGCGCTGACCACGCTGAACGGCACCATCCAGGCGATCCTGCCGAACTGGGTGCGCGGCCGCGGCCTGGCACTCTATTTGACGGTGTTCAACGGCGCCTCGGCCGCCGGCAGCCTGCTCTGGGGCCTGGTCGCGGAGGCGATCGGCCTTCACGGCACGCTGGTCGCGGCGGCGCTGGCGCTCATCGTCGTCGCCCTCGCCGCCCTGCGCCTGCCACTGCCGGCGGGCGAAGCCGATCTGACACCGTCCTCGCATTGGCCCGAGCCCGCGATCGTCGAACCGGTCGAACATGATCGCGGCCCGGTGACGATCACGATCGAATATCGCATCGCCCGCGAGAACCGCGCCGGCTTCCTGGCGGCCATCACCCGGCTCGCACCGGAGCGGCGCCGCGACGGCGCCTTCGCCTGGGGCGTCGCGGAGGACGCCGCGGATCCGGAGCGCATCGTCGAATGGTTCATGGTCGAGTCCTGGGCCGAGCATCTGCGCCAGCACAAGCGCGTCTCGCGGGCCGATGCCGATATCCAGGCCGAGGTGGCGCGCTTCCATGCCGGGCCGGAGGCTCCGGTCATCCGGCACCTGCTCGGGCTTTCGGCGCAGCGCGAAGGTCGCGCCGCCCCGGCCGAGCGCGAGGCATGAGCCTCCCGTGGTCGGCATTCTGGCGCGGTAGCCGCACGCGGCGCCTCGCCGGCCCGGCGCTGCTCGCGCTGCTCGGGCTGGGGGGAACGGAAGCGCTGGCCCAGACCTCCGCCGGCCGCCCCTCTTATGAAAGCCTCCGCTTCAACGAGGATTGGTCGCCGCTGCGCGACCCGTCCTTGCGGACCGACCCGTTCGATCCGCTGAAATGGATCCCGCTGAACGGCGCGGGCTCAGCCTATATGACCCTGGGCGGCGAACTCAGGGCGCGCTATGAGGCCGCGCGCGACCCTGTCTTCGGCCTCGCTGCGCCCCGGCGCAACGACTATGCGCTGCTGCGCTCCTTCCTGTTCGCCGACCTGCATCTGGGCCCCCATGCGCGGGCTTTCCTCGAACTGGCCAGTGGTTTCGCACCGGGCTGGGCCGGCACGCCGCCGACGACGCAGAAGGACGAGCTCGATATCCTGCAGGCCTTCGGCGAGGTGACGCTCCCGACGGCGGGCGGCCAGATCATGCTGCGCGGCGGCCGCCAGGAGATGAGCTTCGGCTCCTCGCGGCTCGTCTCGGTGCGCGAGAGCCCGAATATCCGCCGCGCCTTCGACGGCCTCCGCGCCGCCTGGATCGGGTCCGGCGACACGCGCATCGATGCCTTCCTGCTGCGACCGGTCGCGCCGCAGCTTGGGCGCTTCAACGACAGCAATGACAGCACCCAGCTCTTCTGGGGCGCTTACGCCACGACCGCGATCCCTGCCCTGCCCGGCCTCAAGGCCGATCTCTACTATCTCGGGCTGGAGCGCGACGAAGCCCGCTTCGCGCAAGGCACCGCGACCGAGCATCGGCACACGCTCGGCACCCGGCTCTTCGGCAAGCGCAGCGGCTTCGACTGGAATGTCGAGGCGGCCTACCAGTTCGGCAGCTTTGGGACGGCCGATATCCGCGCCTGGACCGTTTCGGCCAATCTTGGCTACAGCTTTGCCGATCTGCCCTTCTCGCCGCGCCTGGGCCTGAACGCCGACGCGATCAGCGGCGACAGGAACCTGCGCGACAACCGGCTCGGCACCTTCAATCCGCTGTTTCCGAAGCTGCCCTATTTCTCCGAGGCCAACCTTGCCGCGCCGGCCAACCTGCTCGACATCCAGCCAAATCTGACCGTGTTGCTCACCCCGAAGCTGAGCCTGACGCTCGGCTGGAACCCGCTCTGGAAACAGGCGGAGGCGGACGCCTTCTATGCGCCGCCGCTCAGCCCGGTCCGGGGCAGCGCTGGGGGAACCGGCCGCTTCATCGGCCAGCAGACCAGCCTGGCCCTGAGCTGGAGCGCGACCGAGCATCTCACGCTCGGCGGAACCTACGTCCACTACACGCCCGGCGAGCGGCTGAAGCAGGCCGGGGCCGGCAGCGGCGCGTTTCTTGCCGGCTGGGCGCAATTCATCTTCTAGTACCGAGCCTGTGCTTCCGCCTGGAGGGTTGCACCAGCCCCGTTGGCTAGGCGCGAACCCCTCAGAACCTCACCGCCAGCACGCCCTTGAGGGCGTGGTCCTGCGTGTCCTGGGCGAGCTGGCCGGTATAGGACAGTCCCAGGGTCGCGCTCGTGCCGAGCGCCAGGTCGAGCCCGGCCTCGAGCAGCGCCGCATCCCGGGCGATCGGGATGCCGGCCGCCGTGAAGGCGCTCGCCCCGGCAAAGGCGAGCCTCGCGCTTGGCGTGACCTCGCCGAAGGCGTGGCGCCAGGCGAGCCCGCCGCGCAGCGTCAGATCCAGGCCCTGCAAATTGAGGCTGGTTGAGGCGCGCAAGCCCAGCGTGGCATAGCCGATGCCGGTGTCGTCACTGCGGGCACTCAGCGCCGCCGCCCCGCCGGTCTCGTTGAAGCCGTCGGTGTGCAGGTTGACATAGGCCAGGCCCGCAAAGGGCTCGAAGGCGGTTTTGCCGAGATCGATGCGGTAGCCGAGCTCGCCGAAGGCCTGCGCCGTGCCGGCATTATAGCTGGCGCGCGGATTGTCGCCGAAACCGGAAAAGGCGACGGTGCGGCGCGTCGTGATGTCGTGCCAGGTGTAGCTCGCGCCGGTGCGCAGGCCGAGCGCGCCCCATTGGCCGCCGGCGTAGAGGCCGAGATGGTAGTTGTCGCTCTCGCCCGAGGAGCGCCTGGCGTTCACATCGAAGCTGCTGCGGCTGTAACCGGCGATCACGCCGAAGCGCATGGTGTCGAACACAGCCGCATCCGCGCCGATGAGGAAGCCACCGGTCGAGCGTGTCAGCTTGGCGGCGTTGCCGTCGCTGTCGGTCCGCCCCCATGAGCCATAACCCTGGCCCCAGGCCGCGAAGCGGTCCGATCTCAGCCGCGGCATCGCCCCGCTGACGGAGGGCGCCGGATCGGCGGTGAAGCCATAGTTCAGTGTCGCCATCGGCTGGGCCCCGACCGCGCCGAAGGCGGCGCGCAGCCGGTCATTGGCGGCGCTGCGCAGGAGCCGGCTCTCCTCGACCAGCACGCTCCTGGCCGAGGCATGGATCTCGCCGGAGAGCGCGTCGAAGGCAGATTGCGCCTGCGGCGCCGACAGGTTGAGCACCGCGTTGTAGAGGGGGCTGCCCAAGCCGAGGCTCTCGACGGCGCCGGCCGTCGTGATCTGGTTCGCGGTCACGCCGACGCCCGCGAAGTCGACAGTGTTGCGGGTCATCGCCAGATAGGCGTTGTTGGCGTCATAGCTGAGCGAAGGATCGAGGAAGGCGAGGTTCGAGGTCACGCCGCTGAAGACACCGCTCAGCCCGCCATTGGCGGTGAGGATCGTGTAGCGCGTCTGCGACGCGTAACTGCCCTGGCCCGCCAGCACCTTGACCGTGCTGCCGGCGATGGTCGCCATGCCGCCGGCGACGATCCTGTCAGACTGTCCGGCCGCGTTGACCTCGACCTCATAGACCGAGCCCGCCGCGAAGCTGAGATTGCCCGCGATGTTGAGCGTGCCGATCGAGTTGCCCGGTGCGATCGTGCCGGACACGCGCATATTGCTGACCGCGCCGCTGCCTTGCAGGCGGCCGCCGGCCAGCACCTCCACGGTGCCGCCGAGCGCGCCGTTGACCGCCAGCGTGCCGTTCTCGATCGTGGTCGTCCCGGAGAAGGCGGCGGAGTTGCCGGTCAGGGTGAGGAAGCCCGCGCCGGCCTTGGTGAAGCTGCCGCTGCCCGAGATCACGCCGGCATAGGTCGCGTTGGAGGGCTGGTCGAAGGTCAGGGATGTGCCTGAGACGAGGGCGACATTGCCGCTGAAGCGCGCGGCCGAGGCGACGAGCCCGCCCGCCTCGACCGTCCAGTCGAGCGAGGACAGGCCGGTCAGCGTCAGCACGCCCGCGCCGCGCTTGATCATCGCGCCGCTCGTGCCGTCGAGCGCGCCGATGTCGCCGGCAAAGCTCGCATTGCCCGCCTGGTTGAAGACGACCGTGCCGGCATTGCCGATATTGCCTGAGATCGAGGCGGCATTGCCGATCAGCGTGCCGGCCGCGACAAGCGTGTTGCCATAGGCATTGGCGCTATTGTCGAGCCTCAGCGTGCCGCTGCCCTGCTTGATCAGGTCGCCGCTGCCCGAGACCACGCCGGTCAGCCCAAGCTCGGTGCCGGCGGCGACATCGAAGCGCCCCGCCTGGGTCAACGATATCGTGCGCGCGGTATCGAAGCTCGCCGTGGTCGAGAGGGTGCCGCCCGCGAAGGTCATGCCGCCCGTGGCTGCGCCGAGATTGGCGTCGCGCGACACCGACAGCACGCCGCCCGAGATCGTCGTGCCGCCGGTGTAGCTGTTGGTTCCGGTCAGGATCAGTGTGCCCGCGCCGGCCTTGGTCAGCGAGGTGCCGTTCCAGCCGGTCGCGGGGTTCGCCGCCTGATCGGCCAGCACAGCCCCGACCGTGAAGCTGTCGGTGGCGTTGGTCAGCGTGAAGGTGCCGTGGGCGAGATTGTTGCCGGCGGTCCAGGCCAGGCCATAGCTGGCGAGATATTGCAGGCTGTCGGCCGATTTGCTGGTGGAGACGGTGAGGTAGTCCACCGTGCCGCTGAAGCCGCCGACGGTGATGCCGGCGAAGTCGCCGCTGATGCCGGATGCGGTATTGATCAGCACCATGTCGAGCTGGCTCGCGTCCGTGATGCCGCTGATGTTGAAGGTGACGCCGTTGCCGATCGTGATGCTGTCGGCAGTCAGCGCGGGGCTGCTCGTGCCGGCGGCGATGGACAGCGTGGTGTTGTTGCCGAAGCTTACGGCCTGCGCGACGGACAGGGTTGCCGGCGCCTGGATCGCCAGCGTGCCGCCGGTGACGGTGATGCTGCCGCCCAGAACATTGCTGCCGCCCGACGTGCCATTGCCGAACTGGAGCGTGCCGCCCGAGATCGTCGTGCCGCCGGTATAGCTGTTGGCGCCGGTCAGGGTCAGCGTGCCCGTGCCGATCTTGACCAGCGAGGCGCCGGTGCCGGAGATGGTGCCGCTCACCTCGGTCGAGAGGTTGTTGCCGCCGACCGTCAGTTCGTTGGCGCCGAGGATATAGTTGCCGGCGCCCGCGATCGACCCTGCGCTCAGCTTGCCGTCACCGTTCGGGCCGGTGCTGTTCGAGAAATTGATCGTACCGCCCAGGTCGTTGATCAACTGTGCGTTGCCGGCTGTGCTGCGATCCGCGAAAAACACATTGCCGCTGTTGGTGATGCTGGCGCTGCCCGCCGTGCTGGTGTCGTAGAAATCAATGGAGCCGAAGCCGCCGATGGTGATGTTGGCGTTGCCTGCCGTGCTGCCGCTGAAGAACTGCAGAGCGCCAAAGCTACCGATGATGGTGGCGTTGCCGGCCGTGCTGCTGCCGGCGAAATGCACAAGGCCGTTGTTGGCGATTGTGGCGCTTCCCGCCGTGCTGGCGTCGAAGAAACGCATAAAGCCAGTGCCGCGGTTCGTGATGTTGGCGCTGTCCGCCGTGCTGGTGCCGTAGAAATCCAGAATGCTGCCGTTGCTGATGGTGGCATTGCCCGCCGTGCTGGCGTCGCTGAAACTCAGCGCAACGCTAGGGCTAGCGTAGTTGATAATGGTGGCGCTTCCGGCCGTGCTGGCGTCGTTGAAAAACAGATTGGTGTTGTTGTTGATCGTGGCGCTGCCCGCCGTGCTGGAGTTGTTGAAATACAGATTGCCGTTGTTGGTGATGGCGGCGCCGCCCGCCGTGCTGGCATCATTGAAATATGTCCTGAAGCCGTTGGTGATGGAGGCGCTTCCCGCCGAGCTGGTGTCGTGGAATTCGAAGGTGCTGGTGTTGGTGATGATGGCGTTGCCGGCCGTGCTGGTGCCTTGGAATTGCAGATTGTTGTCGTTGCTGATGGTGGCATTGCCCGCCGTGCTGGCGTCGTAGAAAAACAGATTGGTGTTGTTGGTGATGGTGGCGCTGCCGGCCGTGCTGGTGTTGTTGAAAAACAGATTGCCGTTGTTGGTGATGTTGGCGGTGCCAGCCGAGCTGAAATCGCGGAACACCAGGGACACGTCGTTGGTGATGCTGGCGCTGCCGGCTGTGGCGGTGTCGAAGACATTCATAAAGTAATGGTTCGCAATCGTGGCGCTGCCCGCCGTGCTGCTGTTGAAGAAGTTCAGCATACCGCTGCTGTTGATGGTGATGGTGGTGATGCCGCTGGTGTCGGCGTTGAAGACGGAGAATGTGCCGCTGCTGCCAATGGTGACTGTCCCCAGAACGGAGCCGACCCTGGCAGCGCTGCCAAGCCACACGACGCCGCTATTGATGGTGGTGCCGCCGGTATAGGTATTGGCGCCGGTAAGGGTCAGCGTGCCCGCGCCGGTCTTGACCAGCGAACCGCCGTTGCCGGAGATGACGCCGCTCACCTCGGTCGAGAGATTATTCGAGCCGACCGTCAGTTGATTGGAGCCGAGGATATAATTGCCGGCCCCGGCGATCGACCCCGCGCTCATCGATGTGTCGACGCCCGAGATATCGACCGTTCCTCCCGCCTGGTTGTAAAGGGCGGCATCGCCGCCCGTGCTGACGTCGCGGAATTGCAGATTGGCTGTGTTGGTGATGGTGGCGCTGCCCGCCGTGCTGCCGTCCCGGAAAAGCAGGCCGGCATTGTTGGTGATGGTGGCGGCGCCCGCCGTGCTGCTGTCCCCGAATTGCAGGGCGCTGTTGTTGGTGATGGTAGCGCTGCCCGCCGTGCTGTTATCGCTGAATCGCAGGACGCTGTTGTTGGTGATCGTGGCGCTGCCAGCCGTGCTGGCGTTGCTGAAGACCAGGTCCCAGGCATTGCTGATGGAGGCGCTGCCCGCCGTGCTGGCGTTGGAGAAAGACAGAAGCCCGTAGTTGACGATCCGGGCGCTGCCGCCATTGATGATGAGGCCGGTTCCGGTGAAATCCTGACTCGTCGCGGACGCGATCTCGAACGTGTAGTTCGAGGCTCCGGCATTGAGCGTCCAGCCGCCGAAGCTGCCGGAGGAACCCAGCGTCAACAGTGTCGTGTTCGAGGCGCCGAAGGTGGCCGTGCCGGTCGGCACGCTGCCCGTGTTCCAGTTGCTCCCGTCGAAGACATCGCCCGAGCCCGGACTGGCCAGCCAGGTCGCGTCCTGCGCCCGCGCCGGCCCCGGGGCCGGGAGCATCGATGCCAGCACCAGGGCCGTCGAGGCCAGCAAGGCGGTCCGCAACGGGCTGCCCATGACGCTGCGCGAGAACAAGACGCTGCGCGAGAACATGCCGCTGCGCAGGGAGATGACGCTGCGCGCCGAAGCTGTGCTTGTATCCATAGTTCCCCGGCCCGCAAGGAAACGCGCGGCTGCCGGATACCGATTCACCCTTCGCCCACGTCATCTGTCGGCCATCCCTGCCATCGCTTGTCGGAAACGTCCTGAATCGGAGGGCGCGATGCTCTGAACGTTTCCGTTATTTTCTGAATCGGCCGCGCCAGGCCGCGTTTTTTGATAGCCCACCGTGCTTTATGATAATCGGGGCCGATTTTGCAGGTTTGGGGAAAGCTGCGGCGTGTTGCGGTTTTTGGGATTTGAACTGGATCCGCAGCGGGCCGAGCTGCGTGGGCCCGATGGCGCCGTCATCAGGATTCGGCTGAGAAGCCTCGAAATGCTGAAGGTCTTCGCCACCAATCCGGGGCGGGTTCTCAGCAAGCAGGAGCTGATGGAGGCCGTCTGGCCGGACATCCATATCGGCGAGGACAGCCTGTTCCAGTCCATCCGCGAGCTTCGCACCGCATTGGGCGACGAGCAGCGGCAGATCATCAGGCTGATGTCCGGCCGGGGCTATCTGTTCGCAGCCCCAGTGTCGGGCGGGGCGGATATGGGCGCCCCGCAAGACGCGCCCTCGGCAATCGGACCAGAAACGAAAACCGAACCGGCACCGGGCCGGCGCGATGTCGGCATGCGCAGCCGCGCCGCGCTCATCGCCATGGCGGGGCTTGGCGTATCGATCCTGGCGGCGGCGATGTGGCCTGCCCGGCTCTTTCCGGCTTCGCCCGCGACCATCGCCGTGATGCCCATGGCGGCAGCGGCCGACGATCCGCTGGCGGCCCCGATGGCTGCAGGTGTCACGCGCGACCTGACCGACGGGCTGGCGAAAATCGAGACGATCCGCGTGACGATTCCGTCCGGCGCGGCAAAGAGCGCCGATTATGTCGTCAGCAGCGAACTGGAGAAGACCGAAACCGCGTGGAACCTGCGCGCGCGCATGACCGAACCGGCAACCGGCGCGGTCAAATGGACCACATCGCTGTCAATCGATCGAACAGACGCCAATCTGCAGCTCCAGCAGACCCGCCTGACCGCCGGCATGGGCCACCCGCTGGCGCGGCGAATCAACGCGCTGCTGAAAGCAGGTGAGCGCGCGGCCGGCGGCTCGCCGACCGGCACGGCCAGGGTCGCGATCGAACAGGCGACGGCTTCGATCAACCACACGACGCTGGAACGCTTTCGCGCCGCGCTGGCGATCCTGGAGAAGGCTCTCGCCGACAACCCTGATAATGTCGACCTGCAAGTCGCACTCGCAGCGTTTCAACTGCGCGGGGTTCAGATGGCCTGGTTCCCTGCCGCCGAGCGCGAGAGGGTCGAGAACAGTGTCGGCGCGATCATGGCCCGCGCGCTGAGCGCGCGGCCCGACTCCATTCCGGTTCTGGAAACGCAGTGCCGGTTTCTCTCGGCGACCAACCAGTTCCTCGAAAGCCTGGTGGCATGCGGCAGGGCGCTCGCCCATGATCCATGGGACGGGGGCGCGCTCTACCTCGTCGGACTATCCCAGGTCTTCCTGGGCCGCTTCGACGACGCGCTCGCCACGTTCAAGCAGGCGGACCGGTTCGATACGCCCCAGGCCGCGCGCTGGACATGGACGCTGGGCGCGGGCTGGACATACCTTCTGATGGGGCGCGCGGAAGAGGCCGTGCCCTGGCTGCAGCGATCGATCGCCATCACACCGGCCAGCGGACGCACGCATTTGGGTCTGGCGGCAGCCTATCAGCAATTGGGCCGGGCCGACGACGCCAGGGCGGCGATGGCGACGGCCTTGGAGTTGAGACCCGGTTCGACCGCGCGCAATGCGCCGCCGCCCGCCAAGAACAATAGCGCGATCTATCTGAAGGCATATGATCGGGTTCTGAGCCTGATGATTGCCGCTGGGTTGCCCGAGACCTGACGACGGGCAACGGCACGCGGATCCGGGACCTCTTGCACAGCGTCTGTTTCAAAGAAGGCCGGCAACCGGACCTTCCCAAGGGCCGATGCCGCCCGCCGTGCTCATCCTGGCGTCGGGCGGCGTCTCGCCGTTGGTCGCCGACATGCCAGGGAAGATCGTGTTCGTCAGGAAGCCATATGCGGAGGATGACCTCCTAAAGGTGCTGGCCACAGTCGACTAGTTGGCCAGCTTCGCGACCCTGAGTGTCAGCGTGACGATGAGCCCCTCCGGTTCCCATGCGTAGTCGATCACTCCGTTGAGCTGCCCATTGACGCTGCGGGCGACCAGCCTGCTGCCGTAACCGTTGACCTTCGACGGCTCGACGCTGGGGCCGCCCCGCTCCATCCAGACGATCTTGATGTCGTCGCCCTCCAGCGAGCCGGATACGTCCAGCGTCCCCTCGTTGGACGACAATGCGCCGTACTTCACTGAGTTGGTGGCCAATTCGTGGATGACTAGCGCCAGCGTGGTCGCCGCGCCCTCACCGACGCCCATGCGGGGAACCGCGACACGGATTCGACCGCTGAATGCGCCCGTATCCTCATATGGCGACAGCAGGATCGAGAGCAGATCGCCGAGCAGGGCTGCGGTGCCCTGATGGCCGGGAAGCGGACGCACCAGGTCGTGGGCCCTGCCCAGCGACGTCAGGCGGGTCGTCAGGTCCTTGGCCATCTCGGCGGCCGTGCTCGACGACCGGGAGGCGATCTGGGTCAGTCCCGATGCGATCGCCAACAGATTCTTGACCCGATGGCTCATCTCGCCGGCGAGGAGCTCATGGCCCTCCTCGGCCTGCTTGCGGCCGGTCACGTCCAGGAAGATCCCGTACAGATGTCCCTCATGCATGCCGGAATCGTTGCCTAGGCCGCGTGCGGAAATCCAGCGTATTTCGTCGCCTATCATGATGCGGAAGTCGGTTTCGTAGGCGCCCTCGACGCCGCGCGTCGCAGTGAAAGCAGCACGGACACGGTCGCGATCCGCTGGGTGGATGCGTGCCGACAAGTCCTCGAACTTCAGGTCATCTGTCTGCTCCACGGACCACATCTCGAAGCCCTGTTCGTCCATGACGAACGTGTCTTCCGCGACGTTCCATGACCACAGGGCGACGCCCGCAGCCTGGATGGCGCGGCGCAGGCTATCTGATGTCCAGTGGCGAAACGGCACAGCGAGCCTCGATCGGAAAGGTTGCGGGGGCACTGAACTCTATACGGTATCGAGGCTCACTGTGCCTTGGCGTGTCGCAAGGCATTGACCACGGCTCTTTAAGGCGAGTGAGGCAGGCAAAAACGACACCCAAGTCAACTGCACAATGTGCCGGTATACGACAAATCTCGTTTCTCAATCTGCCTCATCTCAAAGACTGCCATTGAGCGTGACAAATGGATCTCGAAAGCGAATCGTCACAACCAACAGCAAATTCAGATAGTCCGGCCAAGAATGAACCTCAGATAACCGGTCAGGTTTGGCTTGCAGATTCGAGGACCTGAAGCGTCCTCACAGGCGCGGCAGAAGAATCCGCCGCGTCCTCCAGACAAAATCTGACTGCCTCGCGGAAGGTCACGGCGACGCGATCGGGCTTCGCCGCATCCATGAGCTGGTCGCCAGTCTCGTTTGGCGCAAGCGTTAGCACCACGATCATGATCGTCGCAGCCGGCATCTTCCGCCGAAGGCGCTTTACCGCATATCGCATGTTCGCAATACTATTGCCGTTGAGATAGCAAAGGCAGACAAGCGCCACACCATCGGTGCTGAGCGTGAAAATATTGCGCGTCGACAGGCTAGTGGAAGGTTCGATACGCGTTGAGACCCCATGCTTCTCGACGACTTGTGCCAGCATCACTGCGATGGCTTCGTCGAGCTGGTTTTGCCCTGCTATGAACAGGACCGGTTGCGGCGTCCTGTAGGTTTCGGCCAGGTCTTCGGGAGCCAGAATCGGTAGGTCCGCCGTGCCCTGCATCTCGTTTGTCTCGATGATGGTTGCTTCGGTCTCGGCGTCCGTCGGGGTTTTTCCGTTTTGTGGCTTCATGTCGTCGTGATCGGCAAGATCGTCGACGACCTCGCGAACGGCTTCGAGGAGACCGACCATTCGGGCATCGTCAAGGACGCCGCGGAGGGCATCCGCGGAGGCCAGTCGCAATCCCTCCACCGCAACGGTCTCATAGTAAGCCGACAGCGATCGCTCCTTCAAAACCTGTTCGGCCTTGTCTGCTGCCTCTGCGGGATCGCCAGCCAGGATACGCTGATAGAAGATTTCCGGCGCCGACAGGGCTGGACGGTCGCCAAGAAGGACGTCGAGGAACTCTAGCCGCTCGACGTGACGGCCAAGTACAACCAGGCAGACCGTTAGAGGTGTCGCGAGAACGAGGCCAATCGGTCCCCATAGCCATGTCCAGAACGTCGCGGCGACGACGATTGCAACGGGGGACATCCCAGTCGACTGCCCATAAATCAGTGGCTCGATCACATGCCCCGCGACCGGCTCGGCGATCAGAAACAAGGCTGCGGTCCAGAGCAGCATCGTCCAGCCCGGATCGACGGCCGCCGCGATCGTCAGAGGAAAGGCTGCGGAGAAGATCGCGCCGATATAGGGAATAAATCTCAAGACCGCCGTCAGGATCCCCCATAGCGCCGGGCTCGGCACGCCGATTGCCCAGAGGCCAAGGCCAATGACAAGCCCGAAACCAGCGTTCACGGCAAGTTGGGTCAAAAAAAGCCGGCTCAGGCGCGACGCCGCATCATTGAATGCAGCGGTGGTCTTTTGCAGATCATAGGCGCCGGTCAGCCGAATGAATCGATTCCGGAGATCCTCACGCTGAAGCAAGATGAAGATGACAAAAATCACCACGATGCCCGTCGTCGCCAAAGGGTGAATCAACGGGACCAGAAACGCCTGAAGCGTCTGAAGCGCACCAGGACTCGGCTGATGGACCTCGACTGGAATGGGGCGCTGTTCAGGAGGAGCCTTTGGCGCTCCAAAAGCCTCGGGGACCGGCTGTTCGGGCGCCCTATCAAGCTCCTTCCCGAGTTCCTGGAGGACGTCGGCCGCCCGTGACAGGACGCCGCCTCCGGGGCCCGAGCCGCGCAACGACGATATTTTTTCGCGGATCGTGTTCTGGTATCGCGGCAGATCGGAGGCCAATTGCGTCGCCTGCGTCGCCATCATCATTGCCAGCGCGCTGACCCCTGCGAACGCGACGACGACAATGGTTATGACGGCGAGCGAGCGTGGAATTTTCAGGCGCCGCAGGACTTTGACCAGCGGAGCCAACACGAAGCTGAACAGGATCGCCAGGGCGACTGGGACGAAGACGTCGCGACCGACGTAAAGCGCGGTGACAATCAACGCGATCACGCCGAAGGTCCCCAATCCAGTGCCATGAGGCGCGAGCGCCTTAATGTCCTGGGTCGAACCAAGCTTGGCCGGAAGCGTCATCGGCAGGACCCCCAATTGTACAGCTAGGCATAGTCGCCTGCGCCTCTCCTGCTGAACGGCAGGTGATCATCGATGTTCCGGTTTCATCGACTGATCTTGTGGGTTCCCCGATTTTGCCTTGTTGCCCAAACTGCAATCCTGAACAAATATTCATATAAGCTATTGATTTAATTGTTGTTTTAATTCACCTCTATGGAACATTGCGATTGGGTGGATGTTTATTTTGCAATGCCTCGACCGTGGGGATCGTCTCAACGCCGAGCCATTGGAGGGTAAATCCATGTTCACGAAACTGGCCATTATCGGCGCGCTTGCGTTCATTCCCGCCACAGCCTTCGCCCAGAATCCCCAGGGTGCTCAGGGTGGCGTTGCTGCCGGCGCAGCCACCGGCGCTGTCGGTGGTGCCATCGTTGGCGGTCCGGTCGGCGCGGTTGTCGGTGGCGTTGGTGGAGCTGTCGTCGGCGCCATCATCGGCGACAACACACCGCGCTTCCAGCAATATGTCGTCACCCAGAAGCGCACGTCCTATACCTACGCGCAGCCCCTGTCGGTCGGCGTCGAACTGCCGAGCGACGGCGTGACGTACTACGAGGTGCCGGCCGAATACGGCGCGACCCAGTATCGCTACACGGTCGTCAACAATCGCACCGTCCTGGTCGATCCGCGCACGCGGCGCGTCGTCCAGGTCATCGATTGAGCCTCCAGACGATCGGTCGCAATATTTGGTTCGACTGATCTCGCGTCGATCGCCCGGCGGCAATTTTCATATCGCCGGGCGATCAAGCAAGCCTCGACCTAGCTGGCCTCGAGCCAAGGTGGCGGCCCCGGTTGGCGACCGTGTCGAGACAATCGCGGAGCTGCGCGTTCAAATCGTCGAGATTGGGCAAGGATCGGGAAAGGAAGAAGTCCTCGCGGATTTAACGGCCCATGAGAGCCCCAGGGCAATGAAGAAACATGACACACAGCGTTATGACTTTATAAAATGCATATCACGACCACTAAGCCGGACTGGCGATGCGCGGGGAGAGACTGACCTCGCGGGCGCGGTCGAGATGGCGACGCAGCAAGACAGCTGCGATCTCGCGTTCGCCAGCCTCAAGCCGGGCGATGATCTCGAGATGCTCGCGGCAGGAGACCGCGACGCGCTGCGGCCCGTAGCGCCAGCAATAATTCGCATAGCGCCGCAACCGGCTCTGCTGCTGCAAGGCCAGCAGGAGAAAGCGGTTGCCGCAGGCGGCGATGAGCCCTTCATGGAATTCGCAGTTCATCTCGAACAGCGCGACGCTTGCGGTTTCGCTCCAGGGCCGCGCCAGCATCGCCTCATGGCGCCGGCGCATATCGGCGAGCCAGGCCGGATCGGGCGCGAAGCTGGCTTCGAGCAGTGCCGCCGGCTCGATGATGCGGCGGAAGGCATAGCTTTCGATAATCGCAGCATCGTCGTTCAGCGGCGAGAAATGCCAGCCATGCCCCGGCCGGCGCTCGACTAGCCCGACTCCGGCGAGCTTGTTCAGGACGCGCAGCAGCAGCGGCCGACCGATATCATAGCGCCGCATCATGTCGGCTTCGGAGGCTTGCGACGGCAGCGCGCCGGCGACGCGATCCCTGGCGATCGCGACGCAATAGGCGTCGAGATCGACGGAGGCGGCTGCGTATTCGCTCTCGGCGATTTCGCCCATCGGCCGCGACAGGGCATGGCCGCCATTGGGCAAGGCGGCGATGACGCCGCGCTCCGCGAGATGGCGCAGCGCGGCACGCACCGGCGTGCGCGAGACCTGGAGGCGGCGTGCGAAGGCGGCCTCCGGCAGGCGCTGGCCCGGAAGCAGTGCGTCTTGCCGGATCATCTCGAGGATGCGCGGCAGCAGGTCACGCTGCAGCTTGCTCGGATGCTCGGGGGGCGGCGCGACTGGGACGATTTTTTTATGTCTCATGGTTTGACAAAATACATATTCTCGACCTCCATAGGAAGCAGTTATCTCTCTAGGAAGACTTGGCCTCCCCAGGAGGACCTGCAGCCGGAGCCTGTGATGCCATCGCCCCCGCCCCTAGCGGTATCGCCTGCCGAGCGGACGGATGGGGACGCCCTGTGGCGGCTCGAGGCTCACGAGCTCGGGCGATTGATCGCGCTTGGCCTGGTGTCGAGCCGCGAGGCGGTCGTCTCCTGTCTTGCCCGGATGGATGCGGTCAACGGCACGCTCAACGCCGTCATCCGGCGCTTCGATGCTGAAGCGCTTGCTGAGGCCGACGCCGCCGATGCGATGAGGGTACGCGGCGAGACGCTCGCGCCGCTCCACGGCGTCCCCGTCACGGTCAAATGCAATATCGACCAGAAGGGCCATCCGACCGATGGCGGCGTCGAGGCCTATCGCGATCTCGTCGCCGAGAGCGACAACCCGGTCGTCGCCAATCTCCGCGCCGCGGGTGCCGTGATCATCGGGCGCACCAATACGCCCTGCTATTCGATGCGCTGGCACACCGAGAACGCGCTGCATGGCGCTACGCTCAACCCATGGCATGCCGGCATCACGCCTGGCGGATCGAGCGGCGGCGCGGCCGCAGCAGTCGCCGCGGGCATCGGGCCGATCGCACATGGCAACGACATCGCCGGATCGGTGCGCTATCCCGCCTATTGCTGCGGGCTCGTCGGCCTGCGGCCGAGCTATGGCCGGGTGCCGTCGAGCAACGCGACCGCCAAGGGGCTGGCCGCGATCTCCTCGCAGCTCATGGCGGTTCAGGGTCCGCTGACGCGCAGCGTGCGCGATTGCGAGATCGCCTTCGAGGCGATGGCGCAGCCGAGCCCGCGCGATCCGCGCTGCGTCGTGCCGGCGCCATTTGCGCCCATGCGCGGACCCTTACGCGTCGCCTTGGTGGCCCGGCCGAAAGGCGCCGTGGTCGATGCAGGCGTGACTGAAGCCGTGCTCAGCGCCGGCCGCGCGCTCGCGGCCGCCGGCGTCATCGTCGAGGAGATCGAGCCGCCGGACCTGGCCGGCATCGGTGAGCTCTGGGGCAAGCTCGCCACGGCCGACGTGATGGCGAACCTCCAGCCGCTGATCGAACAGAACGGCGATGACGGCATCCGGCGCGCGCTTGCGCTCTGGGACGAAGCCTTTCCCGGCTACAGCGCGTCCGACACGCTGGCTGCGCTCGGTGAGCGCGCGCTCGCTTTGCGCAACTGGCAGCTCTTCTTCGAAGACTATCCGGTCGTGGTGATGCCGTGCTCCTATGCGCCGCCCTTCCCTGTCGGCTTCGACCTCAGGGACGTTGCGGAAACCACCCGCGTGCTGGCGGCGCAGAGCCCGCTGATGGCGATTTCGGTGCTCGGCCTACCCGGCCTTGCGGTGCCGACCGCTCCACAGGGCGGGATACCCGCAGGCGTCCAGATCGTCGCCGGGCGCTTCCGCGAGGATCTCTGCTTCCGCGTCGGCGCCATCATCGAGGCGCATCTGCCCCGGGCGACGCCGCGCGATCCAAACCCGACAGGAACATTCTGATGGCCTTCGTCCGGCGCCACGGCGTCAAGCTCTCGGCCTATGATTTCGGCCGCACCACGATCCATGCCTGCCAGGCCGATCCGCGCTTCAGCTGGTGCGCCTATGTGCCGGAGGATTACGACGAGGCCGGCACGGAGCGCTACCGCCTCCTGGTCTCGGTCCATGGCACGATGCGCGACATGGTCGCCTATCGCGACGATTTCATTCCCTTCGCCGAACGCAGCCGCTGCATCGTGCTGGCGCCGCTGTTTCCTGCCGGCATCACCAGCCCGGGCGAGCTCTCCTCCTACAAGCTGATGACGCCCTCAGCGGTGCGCTATGACGCGGTCCTGCTCGCCATGGTCGAAGAGGTACAGGCGCGCTACCGGATCGACGGCGATCGTTTCGCGCTGTTCGGCTTTTCCGGCGGCGGGCATTTCGCGCACCGCTTCCTCTATCTGCACCCCAAGCGCCTCTCGGCAGTGTCGATCGGCGCACCGGGCATCGTGACGCTGCTCGATTTCGAGCATGATTTCTGGGTCGGCGTGCGCGATTTCGAGGCCGTGATGGGTCGCCCGATCAATCTCGAGGCGATGCGCCGGGTCGCGGTCCAGATGGTCATCGGCGGCGACGATACCGAGACCTGGGAGATCACCCTGGCCAAAGGCTCAGCCCTATGGCGCCCCGACGGCGAGATCGCCGGCGTGAACCGGCCCGAGCGCATGCGTGCCCTCAAAGCGAGCTTCGAGAACCACGGCATCGCGGTGCGCCACGACGTCGTGCAGGGCGTTGCCCATCGCCATACCGGGTTGCTGCCGGCGGTAACCGATTTCCTGGCCGAGGCGATGCGGCAGCCATGATGCGTATTCCTGGAGCCGTTTCCGATCCAACGGATCAGTCAACAGCTCCAGAGCTTTGTTTTGCCGCGTTTTCTTCACGCGAACCGGTGACCACTTCGCTCGAAAACGCTTTCGCTTAAACTCTTGAAGGAGACCGGTCATGCGACGCAGCACCTGCCAAGTTCTTGTCGTCGGATTGGCCTTTTTCGTCGGATTGGCCACCGGATCGGCCTTCGCCCAGTCGGCCCCGACGACCAGCCGGCTCGTCGTCGCGCTCAACGCCGATATCCGCAGCCTGGAGCCGGGCGTCAACCGCGACACCAACACCGACACGGTGATCCACCAGCTCTTCGAGGGGCTCGTCGCCTACAAGACCGATCTCGATGTCGGGCCGGCGCTGGCCGAAAGCTGGACGCTCTCGGACGAGGGCCGGACCTACTCCTTCAAGCTGCGCCCGGCGACGTTCCACAACGGCAAGCCGGTGACCTCTGCCGAGCTGAAATGGTCCTGGGATCGGCTCAACCAGTCCTCCGCCTGGACCTGCAAGCCTGTCTTCAATGGCCAGTCCGGCGCCAAGGTCGTGGCGGTCGAAACCCCGGATCCGCAGACCGTCGTGTTCAAGCTCGACCGGGCGAGCGCGATCTTCCTGAAGCAGCTCGCCAACATCCAATGCCATGTGCTGGCGATGCATCCCGACAGCGTCGACACCGAGGGTAAATGGTCCAAACCGATCGGCTCCGGCCCGCTCAAGCTGCGGGAATGGCGGCGCGCCGAATATGTCCTGCTCGACAAATTCGCGGAATATCGCGGCAGCGCCGCACCCGCCAACGGCTTTTCCGGCGCCCGCGACATGCTGGTCGAGCAGGTGCTGTTCCAGGTGATCCCCGATTCGAGCGCGCGTGAAGCGGCGCTGCTGACCGGCGCCGTCGATATCCTGCACGACATCGAACCCGACCAGATCGAGACGATGAAGCAGCGCGGCATGCGCATCCTCAGCACGCCGGGGCTCGGCTGGTCGGCGCTTTTGCTGCAGACCGACGATCCGCTGTTGTCGAACGTCAAGATTCGGCAGGCGATCGCGCACGCCATCGACCTGAAGCAGATCGCCGAAGCCCAGACGCTCGGCATGGCCCCGGCCAACGCCTCGGCGGTGAGCAGCTCGACCGCCTTCTACAATGCAGGCTTCGCGGCCTGGCCGGCCTATGACCCGGCGCGCGCCCGGGCGCTGCTGAAGGAGGCCGGCTACAAGGGCGAGCCACTGCGCCTCCAGACCAACAAGCAGTATCAGGCCATGTACCAGAATTCGGTGATGATCGAGCAGATGCTGGCGGGCGCCGGCTTTGCCGTGAAGCTCGAGGTCATCGACTGGGCGACGCAGCTGTCGAACTATCTCAACGGCCGTTTCCAGATGCAGTCCTTCGGCTATTCCGGCCGCTTCGATCCGGCCCTGATGTATGCCGCCTTCGTCGGCGACAAGGCCCGGTTCAAGACCGCGCAATATGGCGATCCCGAGGCGGTCGCCCTGCTCGGGCAGCTCGATACGACCGACGACCCAGCCGTGCGCGGCAAGCTCTTCGCCGCGCTCCACGCCAAGGTCCAGGCCGATGTGCCGATCGTCGGGCTCTACTTCTCACCGATCATCGAGGCGGTGCATCCGCGCGTCGAGGGCTACGTCTCCTGGCCGGCCAACCGCCCGATCACCTGGGGCGTCCGCAAGCGCTGAAGGCGGGCGATCGGGCGGGCTTCTTCAACACAATCGGCAGGGAGCGGAGATTGGCATAGCTCCGGAAGCCGGACCTTCGCCACCATCCCCGCCGGACTGGATGAGCGCGTCGCGCAAGCAGCCGCCCGATTCAGCGAGACAATCAGGAACGATTCATGCGGGCCCTGAGCTCGCCGAAAGAGATGATCTCTCCGGCGATCGCACTCGCCGCCACGGTTGGCGGGCTTGCCAGCCAGACCTTGCCGGGCCCCGACCGACCCGGAAAATTGCGGTTGATCGCGCTGATCGTGACCTCGTCCCCGCTCGAGGACACACCAGGGCCACATTGGGCGCAGGCGCCGCAGGCCGGGTTCAGCAATTCGGCGCCGACCTGGCGAAAGGCTTCGAGATAACCACGCTCCTCGCAATATCGGCGCACGGCAAGCGTGCCGAACTGGAGATAGAACGTCACGCCGTCGCGCACCTTGAGCCCGTGCGCCGCCGCCCAGGACAGGACCTGGTGATACTGGTCGAAGTCATCGCGCTTGCCGGCAGTGCAGGAGCCGCCATAAGCGATGCCGACTGGCACCGGCTGGCCTAGATCGCCATAGGCGATGCCGTTGCCGGGATCGCCCGGCGCGGCGAGCATCGGCGTCAGCGACGAGCAGTCGAGCGTCAGCGTCGCGGCATAGGGAGCGCCGGGATCGCTCCTCATCCAATCCTCCAGCACGGTATCGATGCCGCGGCGCTCCTTGATGAAGCGAACCGTCTCGGCATCGGGCGCGACGATGCCCGTGAAGCCGCCGAGTTCAGCCGTCATATTGGTCAGGGTCGCACGCTCGTCGACCGACATGGCGGTCGTGGCGGGCCCGGCGAACTCGAAGACCTTGCCGAGCCCGAGGCCGGCGCGGATGCGCGGTTCGGCCAGCAGCTTCAGGACGACATCCTTCGCCGTCACGCCTATGGGCAGCGCGCCGTCGAGCCAGATCAGCAAGGTTTCTGGAACGGTGAGCCGCACTGCGCCGGTCATGAAGGCGTTCGCCATGTCGGTGGTCCCGACGCCGAAGGCAAGGCAGCCAACTGCGCCTGAATGCGGCGTGTGCGAATCCGTACCGACGCAGATCTCGCCGGGCATGGCGTAGCTCTCCGCCATCATGGCGTGCGAAATGCCCTCCGAACCCTCCTCCCCCGGCAGATAGCCATGATCCTTCAGGTCGTAGTCGCTGACGAAGGCGCGGTGGCCCTGCGAGAGCCGGCGGATCGCCGGCAGCAGGTTACGCCTGACATGCGTCGGAGAGCGGTGGGCGTAGGAGTTGTGATCCTCAAAGCAGAGGATCGACTCCGGCTCGTGGAGCCGCAGCGGCCGGCCATAGTGGCGGTGGAGCATATGGGCCGCCATCGCCGTGTAGATTTCGTGGATGAAGCGGAAGCGCGCTTGCACGAAGCCGCCCGTGCCGGGCGCAGCGTCCCAATCCTGGCCGTCACGGCTGAGGATGTTGCGCTCGATGATCTTCTGGGCGAGCGTTCGCGGCTCGGCGGCAGGGGCCGCCGGCCGCGGTGAAAGGCCCATCAGATTGTTCTGGCCGTATGTCAGCAGGCCGCCAGCCGACAGGATGTCCGCCGCCAACATGTCGCGGCCCTCCAGCAGTTCGGCGAGCGGGATGGCCTCTCCCTGCTTGATCCTCTCGACCAGTCCAAGATCGGTCGCAGTGAACAGGCCGATATTGTCGCAGTTCTGGCGGTAGATCCGCTCGAAGCTCTCGGCAATGACCAGCCGGATTCCGGCGGTGTATTCGGCGAGCGGCGAATGCTCGCGCGACGAGCCCTTGCCGTAGCGGCGGCCCGCGACAAGGATGCCGAACCCGCCGTCGCGCAGCCCGTCGAGGGGAATGGGATGCTCCTCGCCCGCACGGAAACCGGTATGCGCATGCCGGCCGATCTCATCGTCATAGTGGACGAGAGACGGCAGCGGCGTGATTTCGTCGGTCGAGATGTCGTCGCGCAGCCGCCCTGCCCCGGCAAGATCGATGTCCTCGCCGCGGATCTGGCGCCTGACGACATCGGGGTCGACCGAGAGGAACAGGATGCGCCCGTCAAATCGGATCGCGTGCATGGCAGGTCAGCTCTGGCTCTCGAATTGCGGTTGCCAGCGCAGCAGATAGCTCTGCAACTGGCGGACGATGGTCGCGAGCACAATGCCGACGACCATCATGACGAAGATCGCGACCATCATCTCGGCGGCATTGGCGCGGGCCTCGGCCTCGATGATCAGCTTGCCGAGACCGCGCTCGGCGCCGATGAACTCGCCGACGATGACGCCGATCAGCGCGAAGGAGACCGCCGGCGTCAGCGAGGCGAAGACCCAGGCCAGCGCTGAGGGCACGACCACGGTCCGCAGCACGGTCAGCTCCGAGGCTCCGAGCAGCCTTGCCGCGGCGATCTGGTCGCGGTCGACGGCGCGGGTGCCCTCGAAGGTGTTGAAGAAGACCACGAAGAAGACGACGATCCAGGCGGTGACGATCTTCGACATGTCGCCGAGGCCGAACATCAGGATGATCAGCGGAACCAGCGCGATGCGCGGGACCGAGTTCATCGCCACGACATAAGGCTGGAAAATCCGCGAGAGATAGTCCGAGCGCCCGAGGATCAGGCCGCAGAGCACGCCCGACACGGTCCCGAGCGCAAAACCCCACGACATGTTCTTGAGCGTGACGAGCAGCGCCAGCCAGAGATTATTGTCGTTGCGCGCAAAGCAGGCGCCGAAGCCGGCCTGATCCCCAAGGCAGCTCAGCTTCAGGAAGCTCGCCCAGATCATCGACGGCTTGGAGATGAAATAGGGGTCGAGGATGCCGGGCACGAATGGCTTGAGCGCGGCGACGCTGCGCAGGCCGTAGCCCCACTCCCAGGTGCCGAGCGCGACTATGAGGATGGCGAGCTGCCAGAACAGGACTTTGGCTGAGCTGTGTTTCATGGTCAGTCCGCCTTGGTTCGCCTGAATTCTTCGCCGAGCGAATGCCAGATATGCGAGTAGAGCCGCCCGAATTCCGGCGTTTCCCGCAGCGAGACCGCGTCGCGCGGCCTGATGAAAGGAACCTCGAAATCCTCCTTGAGCCGGCCGGGCCGGGCAGAGAGCAGGATGATGCGGCTCGCCAGCGTCAGCGCCTCGCCGAGATCGTGCGTCACGAACAGGACCGTCTGCCGCTCGCGCTCCCAGATCTCCAGCAGCGTCCTGTGCATTTCGAGCTTGGTATGGGTGTCGAGCGCCCCGAACGGCTCATCCATCAGCAGGATCTCGGGCTCCATGATCAGGGTGCGCATCAAGGCGACGCGCTGGCGCATGCCTCCCGAGAGCATGCGCGGGAACTTGCCGCCGAACCCCTCCAGCCCGGCCGTTGCGATGGCGCGGGAGACCTTGTCCTTGCGCTCGGCGGCACCGACGCCGGCGATTTCAAGCCCGTAGCCGATATTGGCATCGACCGTGCGCCACGGGAACACCGTGTCGCGCTGGAAGACGTAGCCGACCTTACGGTTGACCTCGCCTGGCCTGACCTCGTCCTGGTCGATGGCGATATGACCGCCGCTGCGCGGGATCAGACCGGCCACCATGTTCAGGATGGTGCTCTTGCCGCAGCCGGATGGCCCGAGCAGAGCGACGAACTCGCCTTGCCTGACCTCGAAAGAGACCTTGTCGACCGCCGTGACGCCGCTTTCGCCGGAGCCGTAGCGCTTGTCGAGATCCTGGACGGTGATGCGGACGCGTTCGCTGGCCGCATTCACCGCTGCGAGTTTCATTCGCTGCGGCGCACCCATCACGGCGTCACTTGAATTTCGCCTGAGCGGCGTCGAGGAAGCTCATATCGACGATGTCCTCGTATTTCGCCGGCGGGATGTCCGTGCCGGGCCGGTACCAGACCTTGCCGCCGCGCTCGAAGGAGGCCTTGTCGATGCGCCCGTCATAATCCCAGGTCTGCTTGTCGAAGCCGAGCTCCGCCTTGACCGCGTCGGGGTTCTGGCCGCCGAAGTATTTCTCGCCGACGAGTGCATAGACCTCCTCGATCGGCGTCGCCTTCACCCACTTCATCGCCTGGTACATCGCGTTGACGAAGGCCTGGACGGTCGGCTTGTCCTGCTCGCAGGTCTCGGTGAGCGCATAGATCACCAGGACGGGCACCGTGCCGCCATAGGCCGAGACGAAGACGCCTGGTTTCGAGGTGTCGAAGATCGCCTTGCCGAAGCCCTTGGTCTCGGCCTCCAGGACCCAGCCGGGTACCCCCATGATGGCGTCGAACTGCTTGGTCTCCAGCCCGGGCAGCATGGTGTTCAGCCCACCGCCAGCGACCCAGGTGACCTTGTCGCCGAGCCCCTTCGCCTCGAAGGTGTAGGTGCCGTACATCCAGGTTCCGGAGCCGATCGCGGTCGCGGCGATGATCGGCTTGCCGCCATTGGGGCGCTTATAGGCAGCGAGCTTCTCGACGCTGTCGATGCCCGCATCATACAGGTCCTTGCGGACGACGATATTGGCGATGGACGAGATCATCTGCGTCGCCAGGATGATCTTGCATGGCTTGCCGCGGGTCGAGAGCTGCAATGGGTGGCTCGCATCGCCATGGGCGAAGAGCGCCTGGCCGGCGGCGAGCGTCTGGCGGCCATGTGTCCCGGCATTGCCGACGATGAGCTTGAAATCCAGCTTCTCGGCCTTGAAGAGGCCGCGCGCCTCCGCGATCGCGCCAAGCGCATAGACGGCCGTCGACGGGCCATAGGCGAGCGAGGCGATGCCTGCCTGCGCCCGGACTGTGGCAGGGATCAAGCCGGCTCCGACGATGGAACAACCACCGGCAAGCAGGTGGCGGCGTGAGAAATCCATGATGTCCTCCCGAGACAGTGACTATCGTGACGTGCCGGTTTTCCGGTCTTGCAGTTCCGCCAGAACCTCTTGCGTGTGTTGGCCGACGGCTGGCGGATCGCGGCGCTTCTTCAGCCGCTGGCCATTGAAGGTGAATGGAAGCGCCGGTGTCTTCACCTTGCGCCCGTCATTCAGGGTGAGCTCGAGCAAACCTTCGGATGCGTTGAGATGCGGATCGTCGAAGAGATCGCCCGGCCTGTTCACAGGCGCGAATGGCAGGCCGAGACGTTCGAGGATGGGGCATAGCTGCGCCATGTCGTGCTGCGCGACGATCGCCGCGATTTCCGGAATGATCCAGCTGCGGTTGTCGACCCGGCCCTGGCTGGTCGCCAGGCGAAGATCGTCCAGCCAGGCTTCGCGCCCGAAGGCACGGCAGAACCCGTCCCAATGCTCCTCCCCGACGATCGAGACGAAGATCTTCTCGCCGCCCCTCGTGTCGAAGAGGTCATAGACAGGCCAGGGCGACTCCTTGACCGACCATGGGATCGAGCGTTCGCCGGTAACGCTCTCGAACATCATCGCCTGCGCCATCAGGAAGACGTTGTTCTCGAACAGGGCGCTCTGGATGTAGGCTCCCTTGCCGGTGCGGGCGCGTTGCGCCAGCGCCGCCTGGATGGCGATGACGCCGAACATGCCGCCCATGATGTCGTTGACGGAGGCGCCGGCGCGCATCGGCTTGCCCGGCAGGCCGGTCATGAAGGCGAGGCCCCCCATCATCTGGACGACCTCGTCGAGCGCCAGCCGGTTCTGATAAGGGCCCGGCAGATAGCCCTTGAGCGAGCAGTAGATCAGCCCTGGAGCCTCTGAGGCCAGCGACGTATAGTCCAGCCCGTAGCGGCCAAGCAGGCCGGGGCGGAAATTCTCGATCAGGACATCCGCGTCGATGATGAGTTTGCGCGCTGTCGCCTGCCCCTCCTCCGTGGTGGTGTCGATGACGACGCTGCGCTTGTTGCGGCTATAGGTGTTGAAGAAGCCCGAGGCGACGCTCTTGAAGTAGCGCGTCCGGTCGCCCTTGGGCGGCTCGACCTTGACGACGTCGGCGCCCAGATCGGCCAGGATCATCCCGCAGGACGGGCCCATGACCATCTGCGAGAACTCGATGACGCGAACGCCTTCCAATGGCAGCGCGGTCATGCGGCGACTCCGTAGACTTTCGGCAGGCCCGCTTCACGGAGATGGCTCCTGATCCGCTCCTCCGGCAAGGCAGCGGCGAGGATTTCCGTCGCCGCGAGGAGCCTGCCGAGATCGATGCCCGTGCGCAGGCCCATCTGCTCCAGCATGAAGACGAGGTCCTCGGTCGCGATATTGCCGGACGCGCCGGGCGCGAAGGGACAACCGCCCAATCCACCGCAGGCGGCGTCGAAGGCGGTGACGCCGGCTTCCAGCCCGGCGAGCACGTTTGCCAGGCCAAGCCCCATCGTGTCGTGGAAGTGCAGGCGGATCGGCATGTTCGGACCGACGGCCCCACGGACGGCCTTGACCAGCGAGCGCACGAGAGCGGGATCGGCATATCCAACCGTGTCGGCGAGGCCGATCTCATCGACGCCGCGCGCCGCCAGCAGCTCCGCGACATGGCAGACGTCGCGCTGCGCCACCCGCCCCTCGATCGAGCAGCCGAAGGCAGTCGGGATACCGCCCATCACATGCGGCTGCGTGCCCTCGCGCGCCCTCGCCTGCAAGACGATGCTGCCGACGATGTCGGCCTGCTCATCGCGGGAGCGGCGCGTGTTAGCCATGCTGTGGCTGTGGCTGGCGGAGACGATGCAATAGAGCATCTGCGCGCCGGCCGCGATGGCGCGCTCGGCGCCCTTGGCGTTGGGCACGAGCGCGCCGACCCGCCATTGCGCGCTCGCCTCCAGGGCCGCCGGGACGATCTCGGCGGCATCAGCGAATTGCGGAAACGCCTGCGGCGGCACGAAGCTCGTCGCGTCGATCTCCGGAAATCCGCATTGCGCCAGCGCTGCTATCCACGCGCGCTTGGTTGCCGTGGGCATGACCTGCCGGGCGAGCTGGAGACCGTCGCGAGGCCCGACCTCGCAGATGTGAACGTCGCGCATGACCACCCTAGATCGATTATTTTGTTATTTGTCGCATAGAAATACAAAATGGCCGATTGGATTGTCAACGGGGGGCTGATAGCTGTTTCCCCTGGAAAGAGCGGGAGCGCGTTGAGGCGGCGCGAGGCGGATATGAGCGAGATTGAGCCGATTTCGGCCAAGACGATGGAGTTGGCCGGCCAGATCGTCGAGATTGCGCGCAGCGAGAACATCCGGCGCGGCGACAGGCTCTACGAACACCGGCTGGCCAATCGGCTCGGCGTCTCGCGTGGTCCGGTTCGCGCGGCCCTGCGTTCGCTCGCGCAGTCTGGACTGGCCGAAGCGGTTCCCAATAAAGGCTTCGTACTGGCACAGGATCTCGACTCCGAGATCGCGCTGAGGGCGCTCAGGGCCGGCGATACCAGCGAGGCGGCCTACCTCGCCATCGCCAATGACCGGCTGACGGGTGCGTTGCCCGATACCGCCAGCGAGGCCGAGCTGATGCGCCGCTATGATCTGAAGCGCGCCGAGCTGCTGCGCCTGCTCGACCGGATCGCTGCGGAGGGCTGGGTGGAGCGCCTGCGCGGATATGGCTGGAAGTTCACCCAGACGCTCAACAGCCCCTTGGCCTACGCCCAGACCGGGCGGCTGCGCATGATGATCGAGCCCGGCGGCATCCTTGAGCCGACCTTCCAGTGGAACGCGGAATTGATGGGGCCGGTGCGCGAGCATCAAAAGCGAGTGCAGGCCGGTGGCATGCGCGTCTTCACCCTCTCGGAAATGTTCCGGTTCGGCTGCGAGGTCCATGAAGCCATCGCCGAATGCTCGGGCAATGCCTTCCTGGTCGAGACGCTTCGACGCATCAATCGCGTTCGCCGCCTCTTCGCCTACAAGTTCATCCCTGACCTCCGGATGGTCGAACAGCACACGCACGAGCATCTGCAGCTGCTCGACTTGTTGGAAAAAGGCGACCGAACCGAAGCCGCCGCGCTCATGCGCACCCACCTCCATTGGAGCGGCGGCGGCGATCAGATCGCCTGAACTGCGCCTATCGCGCTTTCTTGCCAAACCGTGGCAATCCAAGCCCTGGCAATCTGAAGCCCTGGCAATCTGAAGTCCTGGCAATGAAACGGCAGCCATCGGCCGATCATCTGGGGCGCGCGCGAGCGCTGAAGACCGGCGGATCGGGCGGAGTTTTTCAACGCAGCCGGCCACAGGCGGTTCCGCAACTTGCGCTGCTTCAATATATATTATATGAAAGTATATATTTATTGCCAGCCCGACCTTGGAGACCGGTCATGCGCCTCGTCAAAATCTCGGAAGCGCTTTCGGTCGCCGGCCAGCCGGCAACGGCCGACTTCCCGGCCCTTGCCGCGCAAGACTTCAAGGCCGTCATCAACGACCGGCCCGATGGCGAGGAGGCAGGGCAGCCGGGCTCGGCTGCCGAGAAGAAGGCGGCTGGCGAGGCCGGGATGGCCTACAGCTTCATCCCCGTGACCGGCCCGACCATCACCGAGGCCGATGTGACAGCCTTCCGTGCTGCGCTCGCCCAGGCATCGGGGCCAGTCTTCGCCCACTGCAAGAGCGGGACCCGCGCTTTGACGCTTCATGTGCTGGGCGAAGTCCTGGAGGGTCGCCTATCGGCCGATGCGGTGGTCGGCTTCGGCCAGGCGCTCGGCTTCGACCTCACCGGTGCCAAGGCCTGGCTCGACCGTCACGCGGCCCAGGTGCCACAGGTCACCGGCTTCTACGAGCCCATAACCGGCAGCATCCAGTACGTCGTCGTTGATCCTGCGACGAAGGCCTGCGCCATCATCGATCCGGTTCTCGACTATGACGAGAAATCGGGCGCGACCGCCACGACCCAGGCCGATGCCATCCTCGCCTTCATCCATGAGCACGGCCTGCGCGTGGAATGGATCCTCGACACCCACCCCCATGCCGATCACTTCTCCGCCGCGCAGTATCTCAAGGGCAAGACCGGCGCGCAGACCGCGATCGGCGCGCAGGTCGTCGCCGTGCAGAAACTCTGGAAGCGTCTCTACAACCTCCCGGACCTCGCCACCGATGGCTCGCAATGGGACCGGCTCTTCGCCGATGGCGAGCGGTTCAGGCTCGGCTCGCTGGAGGCCTCCGTGCTGTTTTCGCCGGGGCACACGCTGGCCTCGATCAGCTATGTCATCGGCGATGCCGCCTTCGTCCACGACACGCTGTTCATGCCCGATTCCGGCACCGCGCGGGCCGATTTCCCCGGCGGCAGCGCCAGCGCGCTCTGGGCCTCGATCCAGGCCATTCTCGCGCTGCCCGACGGCACGAGGCTGTTCACGGGACATGACTACCAGCCCCAAGGCCGCGCGCCGCGCTGGGAGAGCACGGTCGGCCAGCAAAAGCTGACGAACCCGCATGTCGCCGGGCAGGACGAGGCCTCGTTCGTCGCCCTGCGCCAGGCCCGCGATAAAACGCTGCCCATGCCCAAGCTCATCCTGCATGCGCTGCAGGTGAACATCCGCGGCGGCCGCCTGCCCGAGCCGGAGGCAAATGGCCGGCGCTATCTCAAGATCCCGCTCAATGCCTTGACCGGAGCGGCCTTGACCGGAGCGGCCTGGGACGGAACGGCGCCATGATGCAGGCTCCCATGATACAGGCACCCGTGACGCAGGCGCCGATCAATCGCGCGGAGCTGGCGGGCCGGGCGGCGGAGGTTGCCGCCCTGCTCAAGACGCTCGCCCATCCCAACCGGCTGATGATCGTCTGCATGCTGGTTGAGGGCGAATATTCCGTCGGCCGGCTCGAAGAGATGCTGGACATCCACCAGCCGACGCTCTCGCAGCAGCTTACGGTGCTGCGCGAAGCCGGCATCGTCGAGACGCGGCGCGAGGCCCGGCAGATCTTCTACCGCTTGACCGAGCAGAAGGCGGCGAGCCTCGTTGCCGCGCTTCATGCCATCTTCTGCGCCCAGGAGCCCGTGCCATGACTGCCTACTGGCCTTCTCTCATCGGCGGCATGCTGATCGGAGTTTCCGCCGGCATGCTGCTTCTGCTCAACGGCCGCGTCGCCGGCATCAGCGGCATTCTCGGCCGGCTCGCGCGAGGCACGCAAATGCCCACCAACGCCGCCTTCGTCATCGGGCTCATGATCGGCCCGCCGCTCTATCGGCTCGGCTCCGGCGCGTGGCCCTCCGTGACGATCACGGCCTCCTTGCCGGTCATCATTATCGCCGGGCTCTTGGTCGGCTTCGGCAGCCGGATGGGCTCGGGCTGCACCAGCGGGCATGGCGTGGTCGGGCTTGCAAGGCTGTCGCCGCGCTCGCTCGCCGCGGTCGCCAGCTTCCTTGCGACCGGCGTCGCAACCGTCACCCTGATGAGGCTGATTTCGCCATGATGCGTCCGGCTCGGAGTTCGTCCGCGCAAATCCTCGCCCCGCAAGTCTCGGTCGCACAAGTCCCGGTCGCGCTGCTTGCCGGCGCCATCTTCGGGCTCGGCCTGTCGCTGTCGGGCATGCTCGATCCCGCTCGCGTGCGCGGCTTCCTCGATGTCGCCGGCGATTGGGATCCCAGTCTCGCCTTCGTCCTGGGCGGAGCCGTCGCTGTCGCCTTCGCGGCGATGGCCCTGCGCCGCAATCTGCGGCGGCCCGCCTTCGATTCCGCATTCCACCTGCCCGCGACAACGCCGATCGACCAACGCCTGATCCTGGGCTCGGCGATCTTCGGGGTCGGCTGGGGCATGGCGGGCCTGTGCCCCGGCCCGGCGCTGGCCGCGCTCTCGCTCGGGCTCGCCCCGGTCGTGCTTTTCGTCGCGGCCATGCTCGCGGGAATGATGCTCCATGACCGCCTCATAGGGCGGCAGCCTGGCGGGAGCCGGTGATGACGGCGCAGATGCTGATTGCGATCGGTTCGGGCAGCCTGGTCGGGTTCACGCTGGGCCTTGTCGGCGGCAGCGGGTCGATCCTGGCGACGCCGCTTCTGCTCTATGCCGTTCAAGAGCTGCCCCTGCCCTTCAAGACCTGCCCCTGTCGTTCAAGGCCTCGCGCCGGGCGAAGACGCGGGTGACCTCGGCGAGGTTGTCCGTGCCCCACGCGCAGAGCGGTACGAGGGCTTCGGCCAGGCTGTGGCCCAGCGCGGTCAGGCTGTAATCCACCCGCGGCGGGACCTCCCTGTAGTCGGTCCGCTTCACCAGGCCGTCGGCCTCCAGCTCCTTGAGCTGCTGGATCAGCATCTTGTCGCTAACGTCACGCACCGCCCGCCGCAGCTCGCCATAGCGGGTCGGGCCGCCCTGGGCGAGGAAGTACAGGATCAGCGGCTTCCACTTGCCGGCGACGACCCGCAAGGTCGCGTCGAGCCCGCAGGTGAAGCCGGGCAATGTCGGGGTGCAATTCTGGACCGGCAGTGGAGCCTGCACCAGTGGCGAGGTCGGGTTTGAACGATCTGATGACATTTTCCAGGCTCTTACCAAAAGGTGCATACTTGTCGATAGGTGGGTAGGTCTCCAGCTCAGTGCAACCTCAGAGCCTTGCGCGAAAAAGCGGTTACCGGTTTTTCGTGGGAGCAATGCTCTGAGCCCTTGGAAGCGATCACGTTTTCGGCATTCGGACGGTTCCGTCCGAATGCGACGTGATCCAGTGCAGGAGCACATCATGAGCAGATTGCAGGGTAAGACAGCAGTGGTGACGGGCGGCGGAAGCGGCATCGGCCTCGGGGCCGCCAAGCGGTTCATCGACGAAGGCGCCTTCGTCTATCTCTTCGGGCGGCGGCGGGAAGCGCTCGACGCTGCAGCGGCCCAGCTCGGCCCCAACGCGCGTGCGGTGAGCGGTTCGGTGACCGATCTGGCCGACCTCGACCGGCTCTACGAGACGGTGAAAGCCGAACGCGGCGGGCTCGACATCCTGTTCGCCAATGCGGGGACCGGGTCGTTCGCCCCGCTCGGCGAGATCACGCCCGAGCATTACGACCAGATCTTCGACGTCAATGTGAAAGGGCTGATCTTCACGGTGCAGAAGGCCCTGCCGCTGATGGCGGCGGGATCGTCGATCATCCTCACCGGCTCGAGCACGGGCGTGATGGGGACACCGCAGTTCAGCATCTACAGCGCCACCAAGGCGGCGATCCGCAACCTGGCGCGAAGCTGGGCGCTGGACCTGCGCGGCACCGGCATCCGCGTCAATGTGCTGTCTCCCGGGCCGACCAGGACGGAGCTGGCGATCGAGGTCGTGGGCGAGGAGGCGTTGGACGCGCTCGGAGCGACGACGCCGATCGGCCGCATGGGCGACCCGGCGGAGACAGGGGCGGTGGCCGCGTTCCTGGCCTCCTCGGACAGCAGCTTCATGACTGGCGGCGAAGTCTTCGTCGATGGCGGGCTGGCCCAGGTCTGAGGCGGACTGGCTCAGGCCTGGCGCCTGAGCGTGAGGGCTTCGCCGACAGGGACAGAAGCCCTCACCGCTCTCGCTTGATTGCGCCGCATGGCGCGACGCAGCCGGCGAAAGCGGATGAGATCGTGCACGATCGCCGTGGCCGCGATCAATCTCTCGACGTCGCCGCGCGGCCCGATCGCGGCGATGCGGCCCCATTCGACCGAGATCTGGTCGCTCACCGGGGCGGAATGACTTCTCACTTGGCGCGATGGGCGCTGGCGGCGATCGGTTTATTGCGCCTTGTATATGATGCACATAATCCATTTATGTCTCATATACGAAACACAGCGATGTCCTCATGGATTTTTGCGACGCGATGTGCTATGTCTCGTATCTGATACGTTTTCTACAATAACGTCACGGATATAAAACATGAAACGCGAAAGCGGAATTCCGACGACGAAGGGCTCGCCGATCTATCCTGCCGTGGCGCGTGCGATCACAAAGCTCGGCCACGATATTTCCTTGGCGAGGCGGATCCGGCGTATTCCGGCCGAAGAATTCGCCACGCAAATGGGGATCTCGCGGGCGACGTTGTACCGTCTTGAGAACGGCGACCCGGGTGTTTCGCTGAATACGCTCGCGATGGCTCTGTTCGCGCTCGGTCGGCTCGATCTTCTCAGCAATCTCGTCGACCAACCCAAGGACGAGGTTGGTCTCATGCTCATGCGTCAAGATGTTCCGAAGCGGATCTCCAGGCGGCGCGGAGTTCTATCCCAGAGTGCGCTGGATACCGATGAATCCGAGCCGGTGCCGACCGACAAAGGTTATGTGGGGTGGTGATGCCGACGCGCAAGATTTATGTCCGCATCGGTGCTGCCGCTGCTCCCGTTGGCGAATTGATCGTCGACGTGACAGGGACCAAAGAAACCTCGGCGTTCTCCTATGATCCAGCCTGGCTGGCCTCGAAGAATGCCTTCCCGCTGGCACCGCACATGCCGCTCACCGCCCCCCCCTACTACACGAACAAGGTTGTCGACGGCTCACCTTTGCCGTCACCGGTGGCGGATGGCTCACCTGACTCCTGGGGGAAAGCCATCATCAAAGCCGCCTTGGGCGGGAGGGTCTCGTCTGATCTCGATTATCTTCTGGAGTCGGACGATTTCCTTCGATCCGGCGCGCTGCGTTACTTTGACGGTCCCGAAGCCGACGCGACGGCGCTCGCCGCTCCCCGGGAAGGACCGGGTGGCATGTCGATTCCAAGACTGCTCGATCTGCATCAGGTGATCGCGGAAGCCCGAGCGTTCGATGCCGATCCCGCCCGCTATCGCGAGCGTCGTGCAGAATTTCTGGGGGGCGGGCTGCTAAAGAACGCGATTGGCTCGCTGGGCGGCGCTCGTCCGAAGGTGAATGCCCTTGCTGAAGATGGATCGCTGTGGATCGTCAAGCTCGCCAAGATCGATGACCAGTACGCGATCGCGCGCGCAGAGGTGATGGCACTGAGGCTTGCCGCGCGCGTCGGCATCGCAGCTTCGACTGCCGATGTCCTGGCCAGCGGTCAGCGCTTTCCAGTCGCGATGGTCAAGCGCTTCGACCGCTCCGGCAAGACCCGCATTCCATTTATCTCGGCCCAGACCTTTATGGGCCTGCCGGGAACCGATCCGGGCAACTATGTCGATGTCGCCCACCAGATGCTCGTACATTCCTTCGATCCGAAGGGGGACACGCGCGAACTCTATCGCCGGCTGATGTTCAACGTTCTCATCCAGAACACCGACGACCACCTGCGCAATCTCGGCTTCCTCTACCGAGGGAACGGCAAATGGGGGCTCTCTCCAGCCTTCGACATCAATCCCGTTCCCGAGGAAGGCTCGACCTTGAAGACCGCGATCTCCGAGGTTCATGGCAATGCTCTCGATATCGAGAGCGTGGTCGCCGTGGCTCCCTATTTTGGGCTGACGGAGGGCGAAGCGTGTAAGCTGGTCGCCGCGATGGCAACTACGATCCGAGGCGAATGGCGTCAAATCGGCGCAAGCCTCGGGATGACCTCTGTCGACTTCCGGGCGATCAGCCCTGCCATGGGAAACAGCCAGATCGAGCGCGCCATCGAATTCAACGTGGTTGCCATTCCTGGAGCGGCCCTTCCGTAGACAGACGTAACCGAGCCGTTCACGTCATCGCCAATGCACGCCTCCTAATGCCACCGGGGGCGGTGCATCGAAGGCGGACTCTTTCAAGGCTTTCGGAAAGGCCGTCACGAGATTCGCGGGTTCGTCGCGTATGTTAGCGCATCTGCCCATAAGTCCCGGCGGCGCTCTACCCACTGGTCGATGCAGCGGTGAAAACCGCCAGCTGCGCCTCGAAGGCACGCTTGTATGCCGGCCGCGCTTCAGCGCGGGCGACATAGGCGGAGAGGTTTGGATACGCCTCCAGCAGGCCCGATCCCTGCAGCCGGCGCAGCACCGTCACCATCAACAGGTCGCCGGCGCTGAACGCGCCATCAAGCCAGTCGGCATTGCCAAGGCGGCTGGACAGCGCGCCCAGCCGCTTCCCGATGCTGTCCTCGAGCGCATGCAGGCGCTGCGCGTACCAGGGCTCGTCGCGCTCGAAGATCGTGGCAAGCGCGCGCTCGAAGATCGGCGGCTCCAGCGTGTTGAGCGCGGCAAACATCCAGGCGATCGCGCGCGCCCGGGCCTTCGCATCGTCGGGCAGCAGGCCCGCATGCTGCTCGGCGATATGGAACACGATCGCGCCTGACTCGAACAAGGCGAGATCGCCCTCCTCATAGGTCGGGATCTGCCCGAAAGGATGCAGCGCCAGATGCGCAGGCTGTTTCATCTCCCCGAACGACAGCAGCCGGACATCATAGGGCTGGCCAACCTCTTCAAGCGCCCAGCGCACGCGCATGTCCCGCGCCAGCCCCCTGCCGCGATCGGGAGATCGTTCAAAGGCGGTGATGGTGATGGTCATGGCCAGGCTCCGGATCGTCGCACGCTGCCCCGAAGAGCCGTCTTTGACAACAAGGCGTCAGGCGAGCGCCTCAGAGACCGGTTGAGTTTCCCTCAGCCCTCATCCTGAGGATGTCTCATCCTGAGGAGGTCTTGGTCGCGTCAGGATGAGCGGAAATCCAGCGAGCAGCACGAGCGCAAGCGCGAGCGGAACGGTGGTGATGTAGCCGATCTGCTTGAACCCGACCGCGCCGACTATCCCTCCGAACAGGAACAGGCCGATCAGCGTCGTCAGGATGCGCAATTTCGTTCGGCTGGCGACGACCCTGGGGCGTTTCCCGGGCGTTACATTGACGTAGACCAGCTTGCCGAGCTCGATTCCAAGATCCGTCACCATGCCCGTGACATGCGTCGTACGCATCCGGGCATTGGAGATTTTTGTCACCATCGCATTCTGCAGCCCCATGATGAAACAGAGCAACGGGATCGCGATGGCGACGAAGGCGGCCGTTCCATTGAAGAAATGACCGGAAAGCCCAAAGCAGAGCAGCAGGCCGGCCTCGACGAACAGGGGATAGGCGAACCGGGCCGATTTCTGGTTTCTCCGGCCCCAGTTGATCAGGATCGCCGACAAAGCCGCGCCGGCTAGAAATGCGACCAAGGCAAGGAGCGCGACGCCGACGAGCGCGAAGCTGCCAAGCACCACATTGTCGGCGATCGACGAGACGATGCCCGACATATGCGAGGTGTATTGTCCCACTGCCAGGAAGCCACCGGCATTGGTCGCCCCGGCGATGAAGCACAGCACTTCCGCCAGACGCAGATCTCCGATCGCGCTGCGTTCGACCGCGACGGTCGATCTCAGGTGGTCCGCCAGTCGATGGCTGATCGGAGGCCGCGTTTCCCGAGCGCTCAACATTGAAATGCCTGCTTGTCCCTGTGGCGCGCCGCGCCCCCGACTCGTCCCGTCGCGCCAGGCGACGCGGCGACTGGACGACACCTCGGGCAGACCTAGCAGGTCCAGGCCTAAAATAAACGCCCGGTGCCAGAGCAGGCCGCCTCTTGGCGGGTGCGCTCTGGCGGGCCAGCTCTTATGGCGAGCGCGGCGAGGCGAGCGGCCGCTGCGCGCAAACCAGCGCAGGATAGTCTTCAGGATCGGTAGCGGCGGAAGCGGATTGAGACGCGCGGTGCGGCCGCAATCAAGGATCGAGTGGCGGAACGCCATTGGCGAACGCAGCCGGCTGAACCGCCGTCGCATCGAATTGCGCGACAGCCAGCTCGACCAGTTGCCCGGGGATCTTTGCGTTCCAAAGCCCCGCCACGATGTAGCCGAGGCGCTCGCGCTCGGCCGGCACTCCGAGCGGGGCGATCTCGCCTCTCGTTTCGATCTGCCGCCAGGCCTCTTCGAACGCGGTCACGATCTGCGCGAGCTCTTCCGGCGTCGCGACGATGGACCGAAACGGCATGGCTTCATCCGGGCTTGCAGGGGCTGGTTTGGCGCTGTTCAAGGACTGTAGCACGAATTCCGCGCGGCATCGGCTCAGCTTACGTATAGGTATCTAATCGCATGCGGCTCTTTCGCGCCGCCTGGCTCGCTCGGCCCCAACGCCGCCCCCCCCATTATCCGTCGGGGTAGCGCGTTCTGCCGGGGGCGGCATTGCGGCTTTGGCGGACAGGCGCAGGCGATCATCTCCGCAATATCCTGGACTGGAGCCTGACCAGCGCGTGGCTCAGGCGCGCGGCTTCCGCATAGCGGGTCTCGACATAGGGTATGGTTTGCTCGCCATCCGCGACGATGGCTTCCGACGAGCTGGCGAGCCGGCGCAACGGCGTCGTGATCCAGTGCGAACCAAGGAAGAGCAGCGCCAGCGCCACGGTCGCGCCCGCGCCGAGCATCAGCCAGAAGGTGCGGACGAGCTCGCGCGTCGTGGCGAGTGCTTCATCCAGGTTCTGCCGGACGAGAAGCGACCAGCCGAAACCGGGCAGGTCTCCAGATGACACGGTCGGAACCACAACCGTCACATAGTCCTTTCCATCGGGCCAGCGTTCGTCCAGCACGGCCAGGGTCACGCGGTTGGCGGCCTGGGCGGCCCCGATATCCAGTGGCTTGTCGATCAGGTTGGCCGGGCCGTAAAGCACCGTCCGGTCGCGCGAGAGCAGGAGAAGGTCGATCCCCGGCGCCTGCAGATTGTTCAGACTGTCGACGACCCAGCGCCAGTCGAGATGGGCACCGACGACACCGATCACGGCGTTCGACTTCTGGATCGGCGCCGCCATGTCGATGAAATGATAGGGCTCCGCAGAGGCTGGCATCAGCTTCGCCAGCATCTGGGCCTGGTGGACATCGACCGCGGTGGGCCCTCTAAGGCCGCGACGGAACCAGGGCCGCTCGGCAACGCTTTGCCCTTCGAGCATGCCACGCGAGGCGGTGAGCACGGTGCCCTCCACATCCGCGACCCCGATCCAGGAATAGCGCGTGTCGAGCTGGCTGATGAGGTTGAGACTGTCACGGCTTTTCGCGAGGTCGTCGACATCGATGATCTTCGAGAGCGCGCTGACCTCCTGCCAGAGCTGGTTGAGGCGCCGGCCGAGCTGATCGGCGCTCAGTTCGCCACGCGCCTTCAGCCTCTCGACGAGGAGCGTCTCGGCGCGCCGCTGCAGGGCGCCGGTGTAGAAGGTGCCCGCGATAATGGCGGGCATGAGCATCAAGACGGCGCCACCGCCAAAGACCATGGAGCGCAGGCTCAATTGTCCGCTTGCCATCGTTTTCCCCTTCATCGCGTCAAGGCGCGGGCGAGCTCGCGGATCATCTGGCCGATATCGCCCTTGCCGGTGCCGGGCGGCATTGCGGCGGTGTGCAGCCGCGCGATGATCCGCTCGCGCTGTTCTTCGCTGGGTGTGAGCCCGATGCGGTAGCCATCCAGCGTCGGCGCGATGACGTGCGCCTGGATTTCCCCGATGATCGGCAGGCGCAGGCTGCCCTGCGCCCCCACCGAGAGGCCGGAGGGGCCGCTGATCCTGGCGCCGCCGACGCCGAGATTGACCAGCCAGCCACGATGCTCATCGCCGGAGACGGTGAGGGTCACCGGCTCGATGATCTGGCGCATCGGGCGGTTGAAGCGCGGCTGCTCGATGCAGGCAGCGATCGCCACCAACAGGACAAGCAGGTTGTAGACTGTCCAGAACATCACCACGGCCATGCCGTCACCGGCGCGGGCGGCGTTGTTGACCAGAAAGTCGGAGCTCAGATTCAGGACGAGGCCGCCGATGGTGAGGCCGAAGAACACGATGAAGGGCCACATCATCGGCCATTGCACGATCACCTTGGTCCGGTCGCCGCCCTTGGCGGTCACGGAGAAGCGGTGCGGCCCGGGCGTCAGCAGCCCGAGCGCGCAGGCGCGCGTGATCGGCCAGGCGGCCATGAGCTGGGCGACGTCGTTGACGATCGGGATGAACAGCCCTTTCGAGAGCCAGTTCAGCACGGCCATGACGGCAATATAGTAGGGTACGTAGTAGATGATGATATCGGCGACCGAAGCGTTGACGATCGTGACGCCGAACCACCAGTAGAGCAGCGGGCCGATGATGCTGGCGAGGCGGAAGGGGAAGGTCGTGGTCCAGTAGAGCAGCGAGTCGAACACGCTGAGCCGGTGGATGAAGCTCAGCTTGTGGCCGCCGAACGGGTTATAGACGTTGCGCACGATCTGCATCATGCCCAGGCACCAGCGGCCGCGCTGGACGATATACTCCTGCAGGCCCTCCGGGGCGAGGCCTTCGGTCAAAGGCTCGTTGAGATAGACGGTGTTCCAGCCGTTTTCGGCCAACCGCAGGGTCAGCAGAAAATCCTCGGTCACGCTTTCCGTGGGAAAGCCGCCGATCGCCTCGAGGGCCTCGACCCTGACCATCGAGGAGGTGCCGCAGCAGACGGCGATCCCCCAGGCGTCGCGGGCCGGCTCGACATTGTCGAAGAAATGCCTCTGCTCGTCGGGATAGGCCGAGCTGATGCCGAGGTTGTGCTGGATCGGGTCGGGGTTGAAGAAGTGCTGCGGCGTCTGGACAAGGCCGGTCGCGCGATCGTGGAAAAGCGCCACGGCCCGTTCGACGAAATCGGTATGCGGCACGAAATCGGCGTCGAGCACCGCGACGAAAGCGGGTGGATCGGCATCCTTGGCCCTCTGCGCCAGCGCATGATTGATGTTGCCGGCCTTGGCATGGGCATTGTCGGGGCGAATGAAATAGCCGATGCGATGCCGCTCGCAGAGCTCCCGCAGCCAGGGGCGCCGGCCGTCATCCAGGATGAAGATCCCCAGATTGGGAAACATCACGGCCTTGGCGCCGATAATCGTGCGCTCGAGCACCTCGCGCTGTTCATTGTAGGTCGCGATGAGGATGTCGACGCGCGGCGCTGAAGCGGGCCGCCACCAGCCCTTGTTGCGGTCGGCCTCGGTGCTGCGCTCCTTCACCCGCGATAGGATGAAGAAGGCGATGGTCGAGGACAGCACGGTGAGCGCCTCCAGCAACGCGAAGCCCCAGCTCAGCACGGCGTCGGTGGTCCAGGCCAGCGGCGCAACCGTGTCGGTGAAGCGCCAGATCACATAGCGCCAGGCCAGCAGCGTCGCCGCGCCGAGCAGGAGCGCGCGCCAATACCAGAGCCTGGGATCGAGCAAGGGCAGCAGTAGCAGGCGCAGGCCGATGACCACGGCCGCGCCGGCGAAAGCCGCCAGCAAAGGCGGCAGGGCGAGCATCAGACCCCGTAGCGGGTCAGGAAGCGACGCAGCGTCGCCAACGGCCCGCTCGAGAAGATGACACGCCCCGTCCGGCCGATCGCGCAGGAGAGGTCGGGCTGATTGGCAAGCTCGGGCACGTTCACCGTCACATCGAAGCGTTCCAGATGCTCGGCACTCGGCCCGACCGCGAGATTGGCGTAGAGGGTCGAGGCGCCCGAGCCGCCCAGACGCGTGATCGTGCCATCGAAGATGCGATCGTCGCCGAACAGGCGGAACTGCACGGATGTCCCGATCGAGAGGCTGTCATAGAGCGCCTCCGTCACGCTCGCGGTCACGACAAGACTCCGGCAGTCGACGAGCTTCACCAGATCCTGGCCGCGGCGCGCATATTCGCCGTCATCGACCAGGAAGTCCCAGGCCATGCCGGCGACGCGGGCGTTGAGCGTCGCCGAGGTCAGGCGGCTGACGCGGACCCGCTCGGCCCTGATCTGGCGCTCGAACTGGGCGCTGCGCGCTTCGATCTGCTCCTGTTCGGCGGCAAGCTCGGCGAGACGCAGGTCGAGCTCGCGGACGCGCTGCGACGAGAACGGCGCGTCATTGTAGGAATCGCCGATGAAGACGCCGCCGCGGGCCGAAGCCAGCTCGGTGGCGAGATAGTTGCTGCGCTGCCGGGCGCTTTCGAGATCCTGCTGGGCGACGTCCTGGGCGGCGCGCGCGCGTTCCAGATTGGCCGCGGTCTGCACGCCGCGATCGCTCAGATCATTGGCGCGCTTCAAGGCCCCGTCGGCCTCTCGCAGGCGTGCGAGCGCGGCGTCCTGGGCCGCCCTGCCCTCGGCTATGCGCGCCTCGATCTGGCTGACGCGCCCCTTCTGATAATCGGCGAGCTGCGCAGCAAACCCCGCGCGCGCCTGGCTCAGCGCGGTCTTTTGCGTGGCGACGCGCCTGAGCTCGATCTGCTGGTTGTCACGATCGCGTTCGAGATCGAGCAGGCGGGCGGTGTCGAAGCGCTCATCGGCGATGTCGGCGACCAGTTCGCCGGCGTTCACCCGCGCGCCGATGCTCCTGACGGCAAGGCTGACCTGTCCCTCGATCGGCGCGCGGATCACATTGATCCGCGCATTGATCGTCGCATCGGCCGAGGTTCCTGCGAAATATTCGCCAACCAGCACAAACAGGCCGCCAAGCAGCAGAACGACGCCGATAAGGATACGCAGAAGTTTCAAATTTTACTTTCCGGTATGCCGAGGCGTTTCATTCACACCGTCAAATATGACGAATGCCTTAACATCCCAGCATGCATTGTCTCAACGCCAGCTTTCCGTACCGTAACAGGTGACGCCCGCACGGATGCTGTCTGGCGTACTTCCAAGTGACGGAAATTACTGGCCTACCCTCGGCTTTTCGGACCGTCAAAACCTGGATTGCTAAAGGCCCCCCGGGCCTGCTGCAAGGGCGGGAAGCACCCACGGCCTGACCGTCCCCGCCACTTATGCGATGCTTGAAGAGCGGCCGTTCGGGCGCCAAGGTAGCTTGCCACGGAGGGAGCATGACCGGTCGCGCCGAAGATGCCGTGATCGCGGTTTACCAGCGCCATGGCTGCGCCTGGGCCAGGCTGCGCGGTGACCGCCTGGCCGAGGGTTCATGGCTCGATCGTTTCTGCGACCAGCTTCCCACTGGGGCTGGAGTGCTCGACATTGGCTGCGGCTCCGGCCTGCCGATTGCCCGCGAGCTGATCCGACGCGGCTTTGAGGTGACCGGGCTCGACGGCACACCGGCGATGCTCGCGCTGTTTCAGCGCAACCTGCCGGGCGCCCCGGCGCATCTGGCGGATATGCGCGAGCTTGCCTTGGGCCGGCGTTTCGCAGGCTTGCTTGCCTGGGACAGCTTTTTTTACCTCTCACCCAAGGACCAGCGCGCCATGTTCCCGCGTTTCCAGGCTCATGCCGCAGCGGGCGCCGCGCTGATGTTCACCAGCGGGCCTGCCGAAGGTCAGGCGATTGGTGAATTGGAGGGCGATCCGCTCTACCATGGCAGCCTCGGCCCGGACGAATATCGCGTGTTGCTGGACGCCGCCGGCTTTGCCGTTGTCGATCACGCCGTGGAAGACCCGAGCTGCGGTCGTCGAACCGTCTGGCTGGCGCGCCAGCGCGGGTGATGGAATCGGCGGCTCCGTCCTGCGACGGGCTGAAAGCCGCGGGAGTGCGGACCACCAGACCCGGCCGCGTGCATTACGGCATGGACGGTCTTCCTATTGAGAGGGGATGAAGAGGCTCGCTAGGCAATCCGCCTTTTCGCAACGCGCCGTTCGAGAATCTCCGCATCCCCGCCTAGATCAGCCCGCGGTGCTCGGCACCGGCGTGTTGAGCAACTGCTGCTCCCACAGATACGCGATGCCGCTGCCAGCGGCGTGCTGCTTGAGCACTTCCGTCAGCTCGCCGGCGTGCTCGGTGCGCGCCCAGTCGCGCTGCCATTCGGCCGCCAGCGCCAGCCAGGTCATCATGTTCGCGCCGGCCGCAATCATGCGCTGGATGGCGACCTCATGCGCTTCGACCGACGTGCCGCCCGAGGCGTCCGTGATGACCGTGACATCCCAGCCTTCGCCCAGCGCCTGGATCACCGGCATCGCGACGCAGATCTCGGTCCATAGGCCGGCGATGATGAGCTGCTTGCGGTCGGTCGCCTTGACCGCGTCCACGACCTTCCTGTCTTCCCAGGTGTTGATCAACGTCCGGTCGATGACCTCGTGGCCGGGAAACACGTCGGTGATCTGGGGGAAGATGAGGCCGCCCCGCTCGGCAATGACGCTCGTCAGGATGGTGGGGACGCCGAATGCCTTGGCGGCCTTCGCCAGCGCCGTCGAATTGTTGACCACCGCATGCGGGTCGTGGCTGTTGAGGTTGGCAAGCTGGTAGGGCTGGTGGTCGATGAGGACGAGTACCGAGTCTTCGGGGCGAAGAAGCGAAGCAAGTCCGTTACGAAAGGTCATTATTACATCCTTGCTGCCGCCCATGAGCGGCATTGGCTTTGCTGTAGACATGCGCCAGCGGCGACATTGCCTGGAACCAGCATTGCCGTTCCTATTTGAGATGCGCTAGCGCCGTTTTATGCCGAGCTGTGTCGCGGAAAGGGGAACGCCAAATGGACATCGAGGAATTGCAGACCTTCGTGGAAGTGGCTGATGCCGGAGGAGTGTCGCCCGCTGCGCTCCGGCTCGGCGTCTCCAAGTCAATCGTCAGTCGGCGGCTCTTCCGGCTTGAAGCGGAACTTGGTGTCCAGCTTCTCGCTCGGACCACCCGGGGCGCCGCTCTCACGGAAGCAGGGGCCACGTTCCGAGATTATGCAGCCAGAGTCTGCGCCGAGATCGACGTGGCCAGGGAAACGATCCTGCCCGCCGGTGAGCTTCGCGGCCGCTTGCGCGTTGCCGTGCCGCTTTCTTTCGGCCAGACGCACTTTGCTCCCATTCTCGCGGAAATGGCGCGCCGCCACCCCGAGCTCCACATCCACACCTGCTACAGTGATCGCTTCGTCGATCTCATCACAGAGGGTTATGATTGTGCGATCCGGGTTGGCTATCTTCAGGATTCAAACCTGATCGCAAGACGCGTCGGACCAATCCATGGGAAGTTCGTCGCAAGCCCGGACTACATCAAGGCGCATGGGTCGCCCGAGACGCCGGAGGAGCTCCTCACCCATGAGGCTCTCATGCAGGGCACCGAAGCTTGGCAACTCATGGAAGGCGACAAGATCATCACGGTTCGTCCGCAGGGGCGCTTCAAGGCCGACAACGGCATTGCTCTGGTCGCCGCCGCGGCAGCAGGGTTAGGCATCGCCTACCTGCCGGATTGCCTGACCCATGAACATATCGCTTCGGGTGCGCTCATGCCGGTCATGACGCGTCATCCACCACCTCCGGCCGGTGCCTATGTCATCCGCCCGCCAGGTCAGCATCCCGCACGGAAGATACGGGTCCTCACCGAACTGCTGATCGAGTATTGCGAACCGGCTCCGCACCTCGCGGGCGTCGATCGCTAAAGCACGAACGGCGCATTTCGCCCGCCGGCTCCGCCGATGACACGCCATGACGGATCACCGATCGAGCCCCTCCGCCCTGGGTTCAGGCTGTCGGCACGGTTCCGCCGTCGATGACATACTCCGTGCCGGTGATGGCGCCGGCGCGCGGCGAGACAAGGAATGCGATGAGGTCGCCAACCTCGGATGGACGTGCCGGCCGGCCGAGGGGAATACCACCCAGCCCTTGCATGACGATGGCCTTGCCGCCTTCGTAATCCGTGCCGGCCTCAGTCGCCAGCCGCTCGACAAAAGTAGCCGCAGCCTCCGTCTCGACCCAGCCGGGCGAGACACGAACCACGCGAACGCCTTTCGGCGTGACCTCCTTGGAGAGGCTTTTGCTATAGGTGGAGAGCGCTGCCTTGGCTGCTGCGTAAGCGGTGGTCGATTGCGGCAGCGGCAATTGATGCTGGATCGACGTCACATGGATGATGACGCCCGATCCCTGAGCGATCATCGACGGCAGCAGCGCGCGGTCGATCCGGACCGCCGACATCAGGTTGAGGTTCAGCTCCCGTTCCCAGATCGCGTCGTCGATGACCGCGAAGCCACCGGGCGGCGCAGCTGATCCGCCGACGACATTGACGATGATATCGACACCGCCGAGCTGGTCGAGGACGCTGGCCGCGACATGCGCGCACCCCTCGGCCGTGTTGAGATCGGCGGCGATATAGGAGATGCCCGAGGCGGATGTTTCGGGGACGGCACGCGCGGTCGTCACGATCCGAACCCCGGCTTTCCCGAGCACATCGACGACAGCCGCACCGACGCCTTTGGTGCCGCCCGTCACCAGGGCACGGCGTCCCTTCAAACCGAGATCGAAGCTCATAGCCCGATCTCCAGGCTGGCGATCTTGTCGGCCTCGAGGACGAAGCTGTAGCGCAGATCGACCGGACTGCCGGGGAAATTTCCAGTCACCCGGCTGGTGACGATAGCCCGGCCCTCCTCCTGCTCGATGGCGAAGGGCTCGCTGACATAAGTGTATTTGGTGGAGGCTTGCGTCTTCCAGCGGCGGATCGCCTCGCGGCCAGCATAGGTCTTTCCCTCATCCTTCACGACGCCGGCCTCGGTGAAACAATCGGCGACGCCGGTGCGCTGCGTGCGGTCGGCGGCGAAATAGGCGGCGATGGGTTTTGGCAAGGAGATGGACATGGGTTTTCCTCTTCGTGGCAATCGGCGCCATCGCGGCGACGGTGTTGCATCCCGGAAGAGTTCGCCCTAACCTGACGAAATGACAAGAACCGACGAAAAAGTAAGGTACTCACCTGAAAGTAAGCCCAGCCCTGTGGTCTATACGCGCGAAACGGCGGCCGAGGGCGTCGAGCAGGCGCTGAAGCTGCTCGAAGGGCGCTGGAAGCTGACCATTCTCTTCCATCTGTTCGGGGGACGGGTTCAGCGCTTCTCGGAGCTCGAACGGGCGATCCCGGCGGTATCGCAGAAGATGCTGATCCAGCAGCTTCGACAGATGGAGCAGGACGGCATCGTTCGTCGCATCGTCCATCATCGGGTGCCGCCGAAGGTCGAGTATGCGCTGACCGACTGGGGGCAAGCCCTGTGCCCTGCACTCGACGCGCTGTTGACCTGGGCTGGTCAACGCCCCGCAACCGCTGAAGCGCCTGGGGACGATACCGGCGAGCCGTGATGCCGGGAGCGTCGATCGGCTTTCCACGAAGCGTCGCGGATTGCGGCCGCACCATCCATGCAGAGGCAAGTCATACGGCATGAGAGCGCCGTCGCCGATCCCCAAAGCGGCCACTTCAGTTCCGTCGGCTAATCGCCCCGACTATGCTGGCACGTATGTCAACCTGACCACGCTCTCGCCGATACGATCGCTTGCCACGAGGCGCAGGGGCGGCCGTGGGCCGGCGAAGAACGGCTTGCCGCCGCCGAGCACAAAGGGATGCATGTACAATTGATACTCGTCGACGAGGCCTAGATCCGTCAGGCTTCTCGCCAACGCTGGTCCGGAGACTTCAATCACCCCATCGCGTTGAGCTTTCAGCCGGCGTATCGCCGCCTCGACCTCATCCTCGACAAGAGTGGCGTTCGGGCCGACCGACTTCATCGAGCGCGACACGACCCATTTGGGTTGGCTACGCCACGCCACCGCATAGTCACGCCGCGCCTCGTCCCACTCGGGGCGATCTTCGTCCCAATACCGCATCGTCTCGTACATGCGGCGACCGTACACACTGCCGGCCAGGCCACGCACATCATCGATGAAATGACGAAAAAGCGTAGGATCGGGCGCAAACGCCATGTGGTCGACGTAACCGTCCAGCGACTGGTTCAATGCAAAGACGAGCTTCGCCATACGGAATCTGCTCCTCGCCGCTTCCCCCGGATCCGGGCCGAAGGTACGCGGACCTGAAGCGGGCCACAATCTGGCTACCCGCTCGCCGCCATAGCCAATATGAGAAGTACTTTCCGGCCCACCGCGCACAAAACAGGCTATCGCCTCGTCATCTTTCACCGTTGAACTATGAATTACATGGAAGGACCATGGAGGGCTATGGAGTAGACGCAATTCTCCGTTTCTTCGTTCTCCGCCCGCCATCTTTGCCAAACTAGGCGGTTTGGCGAATGACTTGCCGGCGATTGCCGCCGATTTCCCGCCATGGCGCGATCATCCCCTGCGGCGTCGGCCAAGCGGCCGACGCCCATCGTTCCATGCTCCGCCATAGCTTCGAACGCAGGCGAACCTCAGCCGCGGCGGGCTTCATGGAGGGCGACCGCATCGGCCCCGGCCGGAAAATGAAGCTGGCCGGTGGTATCGTGGATGGCAGCCCAGACAGCCTCGGCGACATCGGTCTCCTTCGTCGTCAGCGCAGGTTTGGCGAAGGCTTCGAAGATGGGTGCCGCGAAACCGGCATAGGCCGGCGGAATCAGGTCCTCGACGCGGATGTCGGTGTTCTCGGCGAAACGCGTGGTTGGCGCATATCCCGGCTCCACCAGCTTCACGCGAACGTCGAAATGCCCGAGTTCATGGGCGAGCGAGCCGGTGAACCCTTCTATGGCCTGCTTGCTGGCGGTATAGGCCGCCGCCAGCGGCATCGCCGCGAGTGTGACGCTTGATGTCACGTTGACGATGACGCCGGATCGACGCTCGCGCATCAGCGGGATGAGCGCCTGGCACATCGCCATGACGCCGAAGGTGTTGGTGTCGAACACCTTGCGGATATGGGAGAGCGGCGTGGCTTCGAACGCGCCGACGACGCCGATGCCCGCATTGTTGACGAGCGCATCAATCGGGCCCGCGGCCGCGACCATTGCCGCGATGCTCTCCTGGCTTGTTACATCGAGCGGCAGGATGCGCAGGTTCTGCGAATGCGGCAGGGCGCCCGCCTCGGGCCGCCGCATGGTGGCGATGACACGCCAGCCCTTGGACAGGAAATGACGCGCGGTCTCAAGGCCATAGCCCGATGACGTGCCGGTGATCAGGATCGTTTGCATGGGAACCTCCATCTGTTTCTGAAGGGGTCCTTGTAAGCTCAGGCGAACGGACGAGACATAATTCAAAGTCCAGTATTATTTTCCAATCGTCCAGCTTCACTCGGCCCGGCCCGAGCGGCCCTAAGCGGGATCGGCGACGGCGCCGATCCGGGCGAACTTTCCGGGCGGGCAGCCCAGCCGCTTGCGGAATGCCGTGCTGAAGGCGCTCGCGGATTCATAGCCGATCTCGTCGGCGATCCTGTCGAGCGTCTTGGCGCCGCGCATCAGCGCGTCTTTGGCGAGCGCCATCCGCCAGCGGGCGAGATATTCGATCGGCCCGCAGCCCAGCACCGCGCCGAAGCGCGCGGCGAAGGCCGAGCGGGACTGCCCGGCAACCTTCGCCAGGGCGGCAACCGTCCAACCGGCCCGAACATCGGCGTGCATGGCACCGAGGACGCGGGCGAGAGCGGGATCGCGCATCCCCTTGAGGAGGCCGGCCTGGGCGTCATCAGGCGCCATGCCGCGCCAGCGAAGGGCTTCGACAAGCAGGACTTCGAGCATACGCTGGAGGATCATCTCCCTACCCGGCTCGCTGCCGGCGCATTCTTCCGCGATCAGTTCGATCACCCGGCCCAGCCGTGCCGAGCGCGGCTCCGAGGCCGGGATGTGGATCATGCGCGGGAGAAGCGCCAGCAGCAGCGGCGCGTTCACCGGTTCGATACGAAAGGTGCCCCCCAGCGATTCGAAATCCGCCTCGCCCTCCTGCTCGCCGTGGCGGACGGGCGCGTGCATGGGATCGCGTGGTTCGCAGGCGACCTCCGGATGGCTGCTCAAGGTGAAGGCCGGCGTGGAGGGAAGGAGAAGGAACGCACCTTCCTGCAACCGCAAGGGCTCTTGCCCCGCGAGGCAAATCCAGCATTCGCCCTTCAGAATGATGGTGAAGCCGGGTGCGTCATGCGCCGCATAGCGGACACCCCAGTGGCCCCGCCCGGTAATCGGCTTGGAGATCGCCGTGTTCGGCCGGAGCAGGGCTATGACATCGCTGAGAGGGTCCACACGGGACGATCCATAATAAAAATCGGATAGTATTGATATGCAGTCTTGAATCACTCGTCCAGCGCATCGGGGGAAACGCGATCTCGCCGTGGCTGCCGATATCGGCAAGGCTGCCGCCGCCCCAGCTGAACGGCATGGCTCGTGCTTAGCTCGGGCCCCTTTAGCTATGTTCCTAGCTAAGGAGATGCCGATGGCCGAGTTCTCGGTTCACGATGCCAAAACCAACCTGTCCAAACTGATCGGGGACGCGCTTGAGGGCGCAGATGTGGTCATTGCCCGTGGCAGCGTGCCGGTTTTGCGCCTGGTGCCAGTCGCGCCACGCGGCAAGCGGCGCTTTGGCGCGCTCAAAGGAAAGATCGCCGTCGATGCGCGCTTTGACGAGCCGCTGCCCGAGACTGAACTCGGGGGTTGGAATCTCACGTGAGGCTGCTGCTCGATACCCGTGCTCTGATCTGGTGGCTTGCGGGTGATGAGGCGCTGAGCCGCCCTCCCCGCGAGGCTATCGGGGACGAGGTCAACAGCATCGCCGTCAGCGCCGCCTCGGCCATGGAGATCGCCACCAAATTCCGGATCGGCAAGCTCCCCGACGCGGCGCTGCTCGCGCAGGACTTCAAGGCGATCATCGCCGATCAGGGCTTTGCTGAACTGGCGATCACCGTCCACCATGCCCGACTGGCTGGTGAGATGAACATTGCGCGTAAGGACCCGTTCGACCGTTTGCTCATTGCCCAGGCTCAATCCGAGGACATGGTGCCGATTTCCAACGCGCCATCCACGACCCGCGGACAGTCCATGGCATGATCGAGGACTATCGGGCGGGCCTCGGCATCGACCGCCTGCATGACGAAGAGGATCGCCGCCAAGGCAAGGTCTTGCAATGTCCGATGTTGAGCCTCTGGTCGCTGCGCGACGATCTGGAGGCGCTATACGGTGATGTCCTGGCGGTCTGGAGGCCCTGGGCGCCGGACCTGCGCGGCCATGGCATCGATAGCGGGCATCACATGGCCGAGGAGGCGCCCGAGGTGCTGGCTGCGGAGTTGCTCCGTTTCATCAACGCCGACACGCCAGCATCAACGTGCAAGGGGTCGTCGCGCGCATCGAGTCGTAGCGTATCGAGAGGCGTGGCTTTGCCCGCCGAACGGAAATGGCCTCCAGCGATGAAGCTGGAGGCCATCTGCATACTTGGCATCACAAGAGAGGAAAGCCGCCGTGGAGCAATGTCCGATCGAGTTGGATCGTTCGATTGCTCCAGCTCTTTGTTTTGATGCGTTTTCTTAACGCGAACCGGAGTCCGCCTCGCTTGAAAACGCTTCTAGTCGACCGGGAGTTTGGGCCGGTTCAGGTCGTCCGCCACGCGGCTGTTCGGCACGGTCTTCTCGTCGAAGCGTGTCCAGCCTTCCTCGCGGTATTGGGCTATGCGGGCCTCCCGATTGATCGGTGCGGCGCCGTCCATGATCGCCTCCACGGTCGCGCGGTGCTCATCCGACGCCTTCACGGATACGACGGAGCCACCGCGTCGGACTGTCTCGGCATAGTAGTGAGAATCCTCCTCGCTGGCTCCGGCGCTGATGAAGGAGCCAACCAGGCCGCCAGCGGCCGCACCTGCAACGGCACCGACCGCTGTTGCGGCAAGCCATCCAGCAGCGACCACGGGGCCGATGCCCGGAATGGCCAGCATGCCGATGCCGGCGAGCAGCCCGGCTGCTCCGCCGACGCCCGCGCCGATGCCGGCGCCCTCGGCGGAATTGCTGGTCTTGGCCTGCTCGTCGCGGCCGATGATGCTGATATCGTTGCCAGAGATGCCGGCGCCTTCGAGGTTCTCTACGACGGTGACGGCGGTCTCGTAGCTATCGTAGGAACGTGTGATCGTGCTGGTCATGTGTTTTTCCTGAATTCGTGACATGTGCGGTACAGATCACTGCCCAACGATGTTGCCGCGATAGTCGACGGAGACGGTGACCTTGGCGCCGGCCTTCATGGCCGAGCCTTTCCAGACGCCGTTATCGTCCTTCTTCAGTCCGGTGACGTTCGAATATCCATTGGCTTCAAGCCGGCTCGTCGCCTGCCCTTCGGTGAAGCTATTGGCACCGGGTAGGGGCGCGTTTTTGTCCGCATCTGCCTTAGGGGAAGGAAGCGGAGACGTCGTCGCGGTTTGAGCCAAAGCACCAAAAGACAAAACCGAAGCGAACACAGTAGTTATAATCAGGTTTTTCATCTTGAATTCTCCGGGAATCTGCAGATTTACTGCCGTTCACCGGTACAAACGTGCGGAGCTACGATGTGGTTCCGGAAATAAATAAGCCTGTGGAGCGGAACTCGCGACAGTCTCGGTTGGTTTGGCCTGCAAGCCCCCCTCAACGGAGACAAGTCATGGTCACGACCCCAAAACCACTCGACGAGCTGTTCCACGACATGCTCAAGGACGTCTATTACGCCGAGAAGCAGATTCTTAAGGCGCTGCCCAAAATGGCAAAAGCGGCAAAGGCGCCGGAGCTCAGGAAGGCTTTCGAGACCCACAGGACCGAAACCGAAGGCCAGGTTGAACGCCTGAGCGAGGTCTTCGAGATCATAGGCAAGGCACCGCGCGCCAAGACTTGCGACGCCATTCTGGGCATCCTCGAAGAAGGCAAGGCCGTGATGGAGGACTATGCCGACAGCCCGGCGCTCGATGCGGGTCTCGTCGCTTCAGCCCAGGCGGTCGAGCACTACGAGATGGCGCGCTACGGCACGCTCAAGGCCTGGGCGATGCAGCTTGGCCACAAGGATGCAGTCCGGCTCCTCGACGAGACCCTCGCGGAGGAAACCAAGACGGACAAGGCTCTCACGCAGCTCGGCGGCCCCGCCAATTCGGCAGCCGTCGCAAAAGCGGCCTAAGCCAGATTGGCATCGATCAGACCCCCGGCACACGCTGCCGGGGTTCTCAGCGGTTTTCGAAGACAGTTCGATGATCGACTTCACCATCACAGCCCAGCACGATCCTCGCGGCTGCGGCCGCCCAGGCTTTCCGGTTTGAGGCGGCCTGTCGATCGCCGCAGGCTGATGCTGTCAAAACAGTTGACGCCAGCGGCGGAACGGCAGGCGCGGCGAAACGTTCCAGTTCCACACGCATGTTGAGCGAGATCGCGCCGCGGTCATCGCATATGTGCACATTGCGGCGAGCAGGCTCATGACCACATCAAAAGGACGCGGAGCGCCGAAAGCCGGTTTCGGCAATGGCGGCGAAATCCATCAAACGGCGGTGGCTCCCGATGCGCGGATCACGACCAATCACGGGGTGCCCGTCAGCGACAACCAGAACTCGCTGAAGGCAGGCAGGCGCGGCCCGACATTGCTGGAAGATTTCGTGCTGCGCGAAAAGATCCAGCACTTCGATCATGAGCGCATCCCGGAACGGATCGTCCACGCCCGCGGCTCGGCAGCGCATGGCTATTTCGAGCTGACGGAATCCCTGTCGGACTTCACAAGCGCCAAGATCCTGACCGAAGTCGGCGCGAAAACCGAGCTCTTCACCCGCTTCTCGACGGTCGCGGGCGGCGCGGGTTCCGTCGATACGCCGCGCGACGTTCGCGGCTTTGCCGTGAAATTCTATACCAAGGAAGGCAATTGGGATCTGGTCGGCAACAACATCCCGGTGTTCTTCATCCAGGACGCCATCAAGTTTCCCGATCTCATTCACGCCGTGAAGATGGAAGCCGATCGCGGCTATCCGCAAGCGGCCAGCGCGCATGACACCTTCTGGGACTTCATCGGGCTCATGCCGGAAGCGACCCATATGATCATGTGGGCGATGTCGGACCGCACCATTCCGCGCTCCCTGCGCATGATGGAGGGGTTCGGCGTCAACACTTTCCGGCTGCTGAACGACAAGGACGAAGCAACGCTCGTCAAGTTCCACTGGCGTCCCAAGCTCGGCACCCAATCGACCTGCTGGGACGAGGCGGTGAAGATCGCCGGCGCCGATCCGGACTATCACCGCCGTGACCTGCATGAAGCGATCGCCGCCGGCAATTTTCCGGAATGGGAATTCGGTGTCCAGCTTCTGAGCCAGAAGCAGGCGGACGCGCTCCCCTTCGACATCCTCGACGCAACGAAGCTGATTCCCGAGGAGCTGGTGCCGATCCGGTTCATCGGCCGCATGGTCCTGAACCGGAACCCCGACAACTTCTTCGCCGAGACCGAGCAGGTCGCCTTCCTGCCGACCAACATGCCGCCAGGCATCGACGTGTCGGAAGACCCGCTCCTGCAGGGGCGCCTGTTCTCCTATCAGGACACGCAGCTCTCACGGCTGGGTACGGTGAATTTCCACCAGATCCCGATCAACAAGGCCAAGGGTTGTCCATTTCAGAACCAGCAGCGCGATGGCCAAATGCAGACGCAGGTCTTCACAGGGCGGGCCAATTACGAGCCCAACAGCCTGGGCGAGGCTGGCGAGGATAGCGGCCCGCACGAGGACCCCAAGGGCGGCTTCCGGACATTCGCCCTGCCGATGGAAGAGACCAAGATCCGCTTGCGCTCCGAGAGCTTCGCGGATCACTACTCGCAGGCGCGGCTGTTCTTTCAATCTCAGACGGACATCGAAAGAGCTCATATCGCCAGCGCCTTCGTCTTTGAGCTGTCGAAGGTGGTGATCGAGCACGTTCGCCTGCAGATTCTCGCCAATCTGCGGAACGTCGACGAGGCACTCGCCAAGCGCGTCGCGGACGGCATGAACCTGGACCTGCCCAAGGCCTCGGCTCCGGCGGTTCAGCCGAAGGCCATGAAAGCCTCCCCTGCGCTGCGCATCGTCGGCAAATATCCCGGCACGCTCAAGGGGCGCGCAGTTGGCATCCTGGTTTCCGATGGCGCCGATGGGGCCTTGATCGACGCGGTCAGGACAGCTGTCGAAGGCGAAGGCGGAACCATCAAGATCGTCGCCCCCAAGATCGGTGGCGTGACCTTGAAAGGGGGCGCCAGACTGAAGGCCGATGGTCAATTGGCCGGCACGCCGTCGGTGCTATTCGACGCCGTCGCCATCGTCCTGTCCGAAACGGGATGCGAAGCCTTGCTGACCGAGGCTGCCGCAATCGATTTCGTCAGGGATGCCTTCGGCCATCTCAAGGCGATCGGCTTCAGCCCTGAGGCGAAGCCTCTGCTCGACAAGTCCGGCGTCGTGGTGGATGCCGGCGTCGTGACGCTCGGGGCCAAGGCCGACGCCTTCATGAAACCCGCCCGTACCCGGCAATGGGGCCGTGAACCAGACGTTCGCTCCTTGGCGTAGGACGTGGTGGATCGATGCCTTGATATCCGCGCGCCGACATCCATATACCATCCATATGGATGGTATATGGATGGATCATGAAGACCCCCGACAGCGAAAAGCTGACCCTGAATCTGGGTTTCGTCGACCTTGGCCGTATCGACCTCCTGGTCAGGGATGGCTTTTACTCGAACCGCTCGGATTTCATTCGCACGGCGATCCGCAACCAGCTTTCGACGCATTCCGAGGTTGCGGAGAAAGCAACGACGCGGCTGGCTCTCGAACTTGGACTGCGAACGTTCACCCGGCAGGATCTGGAGGCGGCAATCGCCGCCGGCGAACGACTTGAGATCCGGGTTCTAGGCCTGGCGATCATCGCAAACGACGTCTCTCCCAAGCTTGCAAGAGACGCCATCGCCTCCCTGACGGTTCTCGGCGCGCTGCACGCTGCTCCCGAGATCAAGGCCGCTTTGGCCGACCGCCTGACATGACACAAAGGACATTCTCCATGAACCCGCGCTTTCACGCCGCTATCGGCGAAGCCATGAGCCGCCTCCGAACGGCCGATGTGGCCGGCGCAACCGCTGCACTGCAGCGCGCGCTCTCCGGCGAGGCCCCGGAAGGGCGACGACGCGCGGAGGACAGCAGGGCAAGCTCGGTCGGGTTCAAGGCTCCTCTCCCGCGCCGGCTTGGTGATGTCCTGCGAACGCTTAGCAACGAGCGAGGTCAGTTCAAGCATCCCGCAGCGGAGACCAAGCGCGGTCCTGATGCCTCAGATGACGACGAGCGCTTTTGCCAACGCAGCTTTCAAGCTGCGGCCGGATCGGTGACCTACAAGCTTTACATACCAGCGGGCCATGCCGAGCGGGAGCTGGCGCTGGTCATGATGCTGCATGGCTGCACGCAGGACCCCGACGATTTTGCAAGAGGGACGCGGATGAACGCGCTAGCCGACGAATTCGGCCTGATCGTCGCCTATCCCCACCAGCCGCGATCGGCCAATGCGCAAGGCTGCTGGCATTGGTTCGATACGCGCCATCAGAGGCGTGGTTCAGGCGAGCCTGCGGTTCTGGCGGGTCTGGCCCTGGAATTGGCCGCCGACTTCAAGATCGATCGAAAACGAATTTTCGTTGCAGGCCTGTCGGCGGGCGGAGCCATGGCGGACGTGCTGTCGGCGACCTATCCCGACGTCTTTTCCGCGGCGGGCATCCATTCCGGCCTGCCGCATGGGATAGCCAGCGATGTCATGTCGGCCTTCGCCGCGATGAAGGGCACCTCCAAAGGGGTCCATCCGACGCGAGAAACGGATGGCAGAAAGATCATCTTCCACGGCGACGCCGATGTCACCGTCAACCCGTCAAATGGCAAGATGGTGTTCGACCGAGCGCAGTCTCGCCACGGCAAGCTGCCGGAGGTCTTGACCGATGGCATGGTCAACGGCAGGCGCGTCACCCGGATGGTGCGCGGCCCGGCAACCGGTCCCGCGACCGCCGAGTATTGGATCGTTCATGGCAGTGGCCACGCTTGGTCGGGCGGCGACAACCGGGGGAGCTTTGCAGACGCAACAGGCCCCGATGCCTCGCGTGAGATGATCCGATTTTTCCTCCAAAGTTGAGGGAGAGATCGGGGGCATGCAAAGGGCGGGCGGAGCGCGTCTCAAAGGCTGATCCGAACCGATGTCGCATATCGGACCTGTCCCGCCGAGGGGATGAAGGTCGCGTGCCGGCCCGAGCATCACCGCCGGCATCAGCCCTACCGTGAGCGCGGCCCTGCGTTATCCAATCCTCGCAGACCAAGGCGGCTTCCGCGAAGCGGCGAGCATGCTGGTCAGGCGCGCTCGCTTACTCGACCGTCCATTGGCAGATCCGAAAGTCGCGTGAGCGCTTCCGCATGTCGAGGTGGAGGTGATCTTTATGGGCGCTGTCTGATCCCGGCCCGAGCACGGTCGTAAATCTTGCGCAGGCGCTCTTGCTGATCGCGCCGCGCATCGACAGCGTCGCCGCGTCGCGGCCAGCCAGCGGGATGATGCGCCCGTCCTGCATTTTCAACGCGCTGACATCCAGCGCGTTGCCGCTGGCATGCTCGCTGATCGGAGCGCCCGCGACACCGTTGCGTGGACGACAGGCATGTCCGCCGACACCGGCCAGAGTGGCGAGCTTGGCGTTCTCGCCTGCGGCTATCTCCGAGAGGTCGTCGCGAATCCATGCCAGGACTTCGAGCGCAAACGAGCAGCGGACCGTGATCGCGCTGTCCAGCTCGACCTTGGATCCGTCCGGCCTGTCGATACGCTCGAATGTGACCGGATCGTCGATACCGCAGTCGCCGGAGCTGCTGGCCGGTACCGGGGGGAGTGCAATGCCACCGCGCTCCTTGAACGTCCCGACGCAGGCCGATGGGCCCGGTGGTTTCTCCGGAGGCTGCGCCTGCGAGGGCGTGGAGGCGGCCTTCGCCGTCGGATCAGGGGCGAACTCGGCCGGGCGCCGCGGCGGCAGGGGCATGATCATCAAGGTTTGTGTCGGGCGCGCTGATCGTTTCACCCCAACGGCACGATCCGGAGCGGCCGGCGCAGACGAGGCCGGTACAAGACTCATGAGCAAGGCGACCGAGATTGCGACGACCTGCCAATATCGGCTCTGGACACACACGCACTCAGTCCACGAAGCGCACCGGCACGCCCGGCCTCACCAGGTCGGCGAGTTCCTCCGCATCCCAGTTCGTCAGCCTCACACAGCCATGCGACGTCGTCTTGCTGACCTGCGAGGGTTCGGGGGTGCCGTGGATTCCGTAAGTCGGCTTGGACAGCGCAATCCAGATCGTGCCGACTGGGCCATTGGGGCCGGGTGGCAGCACGAGGGTCTCGGTGTTCTTGCCCTGCTGGAAGTTCTTTTCGGGATCGTAGGTGTAGTTGGGATTCCTTGCCACCCTCTCGACCGTGTATTCGCCCGTAGGAGATGGGGTGTTCTCGCTGCCGATGGTGGCCGGATAGCTCGCCAGAACCTTGTCGTCCGCGCCGAAGACGACAACCATTCCAGTGCTCTTGACCGCGTCGATCCGCCGGGCGCTGCCCTTCTCGAGCGAGCGTTGGGCCGAGACCACGAAGAGACTCTCGCCTGTCGCCGAGAAATCCGCGCCGGGATTGAGTGCCCTCAGAAGCTTCTCGCTCATGTGGAAGCGCTCTCCCAGCATCTCCTCAGGGCTGGTGTAGGAGAGGCGCTTCATCTTGGCCTGCTTGGCATAGTCGCGCGGTATGGCGTCGGCGAAGTCGTACGCTGTATCCTTTTCCGAGAGCCTGTATTCGGACACGACATCCTTGGCGCTGTCCCCACCAAGGCCGAGCCAGGTGGGCTCATCGATCTCATCGCCTCCGCCAATGTTCGCCTGACGCCGGAACTGCGCGACGGCCTTGCGAAAGTTCTCACCGTCGCCACCGTCGATGACACCTGGCGATATGCTGCGACGACTGAGCAGCACCTGAGCCTTGACGATGAACGGATCCGGCCCGGCCTCCGACTGGCGCTGCCGGTCGGAGAACGTCACCTGGTTAATCTGATCAGCAGTGAGTGCGAGAACGGAGTTTGTTCCCAGACCCAGAACCACCGCCAGCATCGCCGTGCCGAGTTTAACGCGTCTCATAGAAGCCCCCTTGAGCCAACCGCCTCGATCCACCTGAAACGCGCCTGGACTGGGGACGTGCCGAGCAAGGCTCGCGAAAGCCTCGCCCGGCGGGACCCGTTCAACGCCGGCCGAACAAGGCGCTGAGATCCATTTCTTCGTCGCGATGCTTTCCGCCCAGCTGGGCAGCCAGCCAGGCCGCGGCAGCGCCAAGCATCAATACAGCCGCGGTCAGGAAGGCCGTGATGACTGCCGTCTTGCGCGCGCGCTCGGCGGCCTGCTTGGCAGCTTCCTTGGCCTGTTGGAGCTTGGCGAAGGCATCATCGACGCGCTTCTGGGCCTCGGGCTGCGGGATGTTCATCCGGGCAGCGACGCGCGTGGCGATGTAGTCGCGATCCGCCTGTTCGAGCTTTCCGGAACTCAGCCCAGCCAAGAGAATCCGCGATGCTTCCTCACGCTCGCCCGCGGTCGGGGGCGTCGTTCCCGTGGATCTCATGACAGAATCCAGTGCCGAGCCCAACGGGTCGGCCTGCTGGCTGATCAGGGCGGCGGCTCCCCCGGATGCCGCGGCTGCGCCAGTGACGGCTGTCTTGGCTGCACCCAATAGCGACGAGCTTGCTATCATCGTGACCAGGAGCGCGCCGGCAGCCCAGACGACGAGGCCATGGGCGCCGTCCCGGACATGGCGTTCATGGTCGCTGGCATCGCTGGCCGGGCGGCGCATGCGGCCCGCGAGATAGCCGCCGGCATAACATGCCGACACCGTGATCCAGATAGCCCAGAGGCCACCGGCGATGGTGAGGGCAATCACGCTGGAGGAGCGCGCCGTATCGGCCGAGACCATCGATAAGCCCAGTGCCGAACCGAAAGCGGCCATGACCGTGGTGATGGCTGCTGAAAGAACCGCGCCACCGAAAATGGCGCTCCATTCGAGATAGGAGCCGTCCGAACCGCTCTTGGCGGTCGCTGGGGAGACGACGACGACGTCAGTTGTGCCCATCGACATGATGCCGCCCCTTACCGCAAGCCGAGGAAAGAAAGGATTGCCAACACGACCACGATAAGCCCGACGAGATAAATGATGCCGTCCATGATGCCCTCCCGTTGCATCGTCACTCATGTGACGTCTGTAGAACGAGATCGCTGGTGACATGGTTCCACTAGGAACCGAGATGAATGGAACCCTCGGGAAGATCGAGGCGTTCATCAGGCATCAAACGGGAGGTCCAATCATGGGACGCGGCATACTACTCTGGATGTTGGGAGTTCCCCTACCGATCATTATTCTCCTGGCCTTGTTTCGCTAAGTAAGCGACGAGGCCGGCTAGTCAGGCACCCAAGCAAGCCCCCTGACGGATCTGAGATGCCGTCACGCCTCTGGCGAGTGAAGACTTGTGGCAGCTGAAGACTTGACGACTGAAGACCAAGCCGGCGCCCCCGATTTTATAGCGGCCTGACTTGGTGGTCCGTCCGCTCGACACAACAGCTTCCGGCGCCGAAGGCATTCGCATCAACCATGCGGTGGCGGTTTGCCGCTCGCCTGGGAACACCCCCGTGCGTGGCACGTTGAAGGCGTGAGCTTGGGTAAGGGTGAGGCCTCTTCGGGAGTGGCGTTATGCATCTGACGGCGAAGGACAGATTGATCGCGGCCTTGGCTGCCCAGCTTCGCGCCGAACGTGAGACGCGCGAGGCGCTAGCCTTCGTCATCTCCAACGGCCAACTGGACGGCGCCGTGCTCAGCGCCATTCTGACGGACCCGGTTCCGGTGTTCACGCAGGACGATCTCAATCGCGCCGAGGCTCTGTCCCGGCAGGATCTCTCTGGGAAGGATCTATCCCGGCAAGATCTGTCCCGGCAAGATCTGTCCCGGAAGGCTGCGTCCCGGCGTGGCGGCAAGCCCTCACGGCGGGAGGCGGCATAATGGCTCCGCGTCCCGCCTGGAAAGGCTATCTCAAGCTCTCGCTGGTATCCTGCGCCGTCGAATTGACGGGTGCGACCGACCATAGCGAGAAGGTCTCCTTCCGCATCCTGAACCGCAAGACAGGCAACACCGTCCGCCGGCAATATATCGACAGCGTCACCGGCAAGCCGGTGCCCGATGACGATGAGGTCAAGGGCTATGAGATCGGCGACGATGAGTATCTGCTGGTCGAGGAGGATGAGATCGACGCGGTTCAGATCGAATCCTCGCACACTCTGGCGATCGAGCATTTCGTCGATCGCGACGATATTCCGCAGATCTATTTCGACACGCCCTATTACGTCACCCCGTCGGACAACGCCTCGGAAGAGGCCTTTGCGGTGATCCGCGAGGCGATGGCGCGGCAAGACAAGGCAGGGATCGCGCGCATCGTGCTGTATCGCCGCGAGCGCCCGGTGATGATCGAGCCCTTCGACAAGGGCCTGCTGCTGACGACGCTGCGCTACGACAAGACGGTGCGCAAGCCCGACGAGGTCTTTGCCGGCCTCGCCAAGGCCAAGTTGGATCCGGAGCTGATCGAACTGGCCACCCACATCATCGACAAGAAACAGGCGGCATTCGACCCCTCCACTTTCGAGGACGAATATGAGGCGGCGCTGCTGGAGCTGATCCAGGCCAAGCAGAAGGGCAAGACGCCGCCGGTGGTGCAGGCGGCCGAGCGGCCGGCCAATGTCGTCAACCTGTTCGACGCGCTCAAGCAGAGCCTCGCCGGGGACAGCGGAGCCAAAACATCGACATCGACTCCTGCATCGAAAACTCCGGCAGTGGGAAAAGCGGCCAACCGAAAATCCGCCGCCAAACCCCGCAAGACCGCCAAATCCCAAAAAAGCGCCTGATCGGCGGAGGCCTGAGCCATGGCCAGTCTCGAGCTTTATCGCGCCAAGCGGAATTTTTCACGCACCGGGGAGCCGAAAGGCGCAGCGGCGCGCAATAAGGCGATAAGCCGGGGCGGCGCCTTCGTCATTCACAAACACGCGGCACGCCGCCTGCACTACGACCTCAGGCTCGAACATGACGGCGTGCTCTGGTCCTGGGCGGTGACGCGCGGCCCCAGTCTCGACCCCGACGACAAGCGCCTCGCCGTGCATGTCGAGGACCACCCAATCGAATATGGCGCCTTCGAGGGAACCATCCCCGAGGGCCAATATGGCGCCGGCTCGGTCATCATCTGGGACGAAGGCCAGTGGCTTCCTGAGGGCGACCCCGCCTTCGGCATGAGCAAGGGCCATCTCGCCTTCACGCTGGAAGGGCATAAGCTCGCCGGTCAATGGCATCTGGTGCGGCTGAAACCCCGGCGCGGCGAAAAGCGCGACAACTGGCTCCTGATCAAGGTCAGGGACGAATTCGCCAGGGATGATGAGGACATCCTCGAAATCGCGCCGCTTTCGGTGAAATCCGGGCGAAGCATCGAGGAGATCGGCGCGGACGGCACGAAGCTCTGGCCAAAGACGAAGCGGCCCGGGGCAGGCGCAGGCACGGTGGCGGGTACGAAACGGCGCGCGGCCAAGAGAACGACCAAAGCTGACGTGGCGCTTGCGCCTTTCGTCGCGCCCTGCCTTGCGACCCTGCAGGACAAGCCACCCGTCGGGGACAACTGGCTGCACGAGGTCAAGTTCGACGGCTACCGGCTGCAGGCGCGGATCGAGGCCGGCCAAGTGGGCAAGGCCGGCAAGGTGAGATTGTCGACCCGCTCGGGGCTCGACTGGACGGAGCGCTTCGGCGCAACTCTGGTGGACGCCCTCGCGAAGCTGCCTTGCGAAACCGCATTGATCGACGGCGAGGTCGTGGCCCTGGGCGAGACCGGCATTTCGTCTTTCTCGGCGCTGCAGGAGGCGCTCTCCGAAGGACGCACCGGCGCTCTCGTCTTCTTCGCCTTCGATCTGCTGCATCTCGACGGCGAGGATCTGCGGGCCGAGCCGCTGCTGGCGCGCAAGGAGCAGCTCGAAGCCCTGCTCCAGGCCGCCGCAGCCGATGGCCCGCTGCGCTACAGCGAGCATTTCGTCGAGCCCGGCCAGACCATGTTGCGCCATGCCTGCCGCATGGGACTGGAGGGCGTCGTCTCCAAACGGGTCGACGCGCCCTATCGCAGCGGCCGCGGGCGCGACTGGATCAAATCGAAATGCACCCAGCGCCAGGAATTCGTCATCGCCGGCTATGTGCCGTCCAAGGGTTCGGGGCGTGAGCTCGGCTCGCTCGTGCTCGGCTATCAAGCCGATGGCGCATTGCAGCCGGCGGGACGCGTTGGGACCGGCTTCACCCGCAAATCCGCCGCCGCACTCAAGCGCAGGCTCGATGCGATAAAAACCGAAAACCCGCCCTTCGCGGGAGCCACCGGGCGTGACCGCGAGGTGGTCTGGGTCAAGCCCGAATTCGTCGCCGAAATCGAGTTTCGCGCCTGGACCGCCTCGAAGACGCTGCGGCATGCCTCTTTCCTCGGCCTGCGGGAGGACAAGCCCGCCGCCGAGGTCGTCGCGGAAATGCCGGCTTCGTCCAGGACGGGCTCAAAGGCTCCGGCCTCCAAAGCTCCGGTCTCGAAGGCCAAGCCTATGTCGACGAAGCCCATCTCGACAAAACCCGGAGCGGCGCCGGCGCGCGCCGAGACCACGGTCAGGCTCAGCAACCCCGACAAGCCGCTCTGGCCCGATATCGGGCTCACCAAGCAGGACCTGCTCGACTATTACGCGACCGTCTGGCCGTTGATGCGGCCCTTCGTCGTCGACCGGCCTCTCAGCCTGTTGCGCGCTCCCAACGGCATCGCCGGCCATGCCTTCTTCCAGAAGCACGCCGGCCCCGGCCTGAACAAGGCGGTCGCGACACGGAAGGACAGGGATGGCGAGGAGCTGCTGTATATCCGCGATTTTGACGGGCTGGCTGCGCTGGTCCAGCTCGGCACGGTCGAAATCCATGTCTGGGGCGCGACGATCGACGCGATCGAAACCCCCGACCAGGTCATCTTCGATCTTGATCCCGATGAAAGCGTGCCGCTCGAGCGCGTGCGCGAAGCCGCGCTCAGCATCCGCGAACAGCTCGGCGAGTTGGGTTTCACGAGCTTCCTGAAGACCTCCGGAGGCAAGGGCTTCCATGTCGTCATTCCCCTGAAGCCCAAGGCCGACTGGACCGAGGTCAAGGGTTTCGCCCGTGATTTCGCCAAGGCGATGGAGCAGGCGGATCCCAAGCGCTATACCGCGACCCTGTCTAAGAAGGCCCGCAAGGGGCGGATCTTCATCGACTACCTGCGCAATGCGCGCGGTGCCACCGCGATCGCGCCCTATTCGACACGCGCCCGCCCAGGCGCTCCGGTGGCGATGCCGATCGGCTGGGAGGCGCTCGCCAGCAGCGAGCCGAACGGCGCGAGGGCAGCCGACATCGCCGCCGGGCAAGCCCTGAGCGGCACGGTCTGGAGCGGATTCTGGCAACCCGCCCGCGGACTCAAGCGCGCCTAGGGCGCGTTCGAGCGAATGGAACATCGGCTCGCGTGAACACGTTTTAAAACAAAGAGTTGGAGACGCTTCCTATCAAATTGAATCGGAAGCCTCTTGAGGTGGATGAGGCGATCATGGCGGGTCAGCAACAGCCGGGTGCAAAGTTGCGCAGGGTCGCGGCGGACGAGCTGACGATCCGTCGCCTGCGGCGCGGCACGGGTTTCAGCTATCGCGATGCTGCGGGGTGCGCGATCCGCGATGCCGACGCGCTCGACCGCATTCGCTCGCTCGCGATCCCGCCCGCTTACGAGGATGTCCGCATTGCTGCCGATCCGCGCGCCCATCTGCAGGCTATCGGCAGGGACGAGGCCGGGCGCCTGCAGCATCGCTATCATCCCGCCTGGGAGCGGCTGCGCGAGCGCCGCAAAGCCAAGCGGCTGCTTGGCATCCTTGCTGCGCTGCCGAAGCTGCGCGCGAGCGTGGCGCGCGATCTGGGGCAGCGCCGGCTCGGGCGCGACAAGGCGCTGGCCTGCGCGGTCGCCATCATCGACCGGTGTCATATCCGGGTCGGCAACGAGGCTTACGCCACGGCCAATGGCAGCTTTGGCGCCGCGACCTTGCTCAAGCGGCATGTCGCGCTGACCGGGCGACGGGTCGCGCTGGCGTTTCGCGGCAAGAGCGGGGTGCGGATCGCATGCGCCTTGGAGGATGCGCCCCTGGCGCGCGCGCTCGCACGCATCATGGCTTTGCCGGGGCGCCGGCTACTGCAATATCACGGCGAGGATAGCACGGTCGCGCCAATCCGCGCCGGCGAGGTCAACGCCTATCTGCGCCGTATTTCGGGTTTTCCGGTCAGCAGCAAGGATCTGCGCATGCTGGCCGCCAATGCTGCCGCGGCGGAGTTTCTGCTCGCGAGCGGGAACGGAGCCGTGCCCGGCGACCGGAAGCGCGAGCTTGCCCTGGTCATGCGCAAGGTCTCGGAGCAACTCGCCAACACGCCGGCGGTGGTGCGCAAGAGCTATGTCCACGAGATCGTCGTAGACGCCTATGCGAGCGGCCGGCTCAAGACCTGTTACGACGGCGCGCGCGGCCGCGCCGGCTGTTCGCGCGCGGAGTGGGCGCTGGCCCGGCTGGCCGCCGAGGCCGCAGCGCGATAGCACAATCCCGAAGACTGGCCGGCAGCGCCGGCGGCTGTGCTCAGAGAGCGTTTGAGATTCACTCGGCCCTCATCCTGAGCAGCCATTCCGGCGCTTTGAGCCTGCATCGGCATGTCATGAGCCTGCGCCCTTGAGCAGGCGGTGCGCGACGCGTGAACGGCGTCAACCGCCCGAGCCTTCGATGATGAAGGTACGCGACCGGCCGGAGTTCTGGCGGATGGGCCTCAGCGCACGATAGGCGGGAGAATCATACCAGGCCTGCGCTTTTTCCATGCTGTCGAAGGCGATGACGACGAGGCGGCCTTTCGACGGCTCGCCCTCCAGGTTGGCTGTTCGCCCGCCGCGCACGATGAAGCGGCCACCGAACGGCTCGAAGGTCGATGCCACTTGCGCGCTATAGGGCTTGATGCCCTCCGGATCGGTCAGTTCGAAATCCGCCATGTAGAAGGCCGGCAGCGGCGCTCTCGCGCCCGTCTGCGCATGAAGCGCAGCCGCACCGGAGATCGCCGCCGTCACGGCGACGGACAATACGAGAGGGGTCTTCATTGCTTGCTCCTGAGCTGCATCATCGCGCCTCGAACGGCGGGACATCGCGCTGCCATGGGCCGGCGGGTTCGGGCCACAAAGGCAGGTGCCGGTTCATCTCGATTTCGCGCTCAACTGGACCGGAATGGTCTCGATCAGCTTGCGCGCCGTGATCATCGTCGGGGTCACGGCGACGTATTTCTTGAAGTGCGGCGATTCGAGATGTGATCTGTAGGCCTCGTCGCTGGCGTAGATTTCGAAGAACCGCAGCCGCGCCGGGTTGTCCTTTTCGGCCACCGAATAGATCGCCAGCACACCCGGTTCGAGCCGAACGGCATCCGCCATCTCCTCCCTGACGGCCGCTTTGTAGTCGTCCAGCCTGGCGGGATCGATATCGAGCTCGGCGATCCGCACGACGACGCCATTCGGCATGTCCTGAGCGGAGGCATGACCGCCGATCAGGGCGCCGATGCTGATCGCAGCCGCCATCGACACATCTTTGATGCTCATCATCGCCTCCTCGGCAGGATAGTCGGTCGCATCGATCTCAGACGGGCCCGCCGGCATAAGCCGTCGACCTGCCGTTTCGTATTCAAGCTGCCGTTTCGCATTCAGCGGACGGTGTAGCCGCCATCGACCGGCAAGGCGTGGCCGATCACAAAGCTGGAGGCCGGGCTGCAGAGCCAGAGCACCGCATCGGCGATCTCCTCGGGGCGGCCAAGCCGGCCGATCGGGACCTCCTTCATCATCTCCGCCATGGCGTCGGCCTGGGTCTCCAGCATGCCCGAAACCATCGGCGTCTCGATGATGCCGGGGCAGACCGCGTTGATCCGGATGCCCCGGGCCGCATATTCGAGCCCGGCGCTCTTGGTCAGCCCGACGACGCCGTGCTTGGAGGCGTGGTAGATGCCGCGTTCGGCAATGCCGACGAGCCCGCCGAGCGAGGAGTTGTTGACGATCGCGCCGCTGCCTTGCTTTCGCATCTGGATCAGCTCGTGTTTCATGCAGTTCCAGACCCCGGTCAGGTTGACGCCGATGACGCGGGCGTAATCGGCCGGGTCCGCATCGGCGGTCTCGACGACGGGGCTCTGGATGCCGGCATTGTTGAAGGCAGCGTCGAGACGGCCGAAGCTCGCGACGGTCTGCGTGACCATCGCCGCGACCGCGTCGAGATCGGAAACATCGCAGGCGATGGCGATGGCGCGATGCCCGGCGCCTGTCAGCGTTTCGACGACCGAGCGGACCGCATCCGCATTGACGTCGGCCAGCGCCACGGCCGCCCCTGCCTCGGCGAAGGCCCGCGCCGTCGCCAGCCCCATGCCGGACGCAGCGCCCGTCACCAGCGCAACCTTGCCTTGAAAATACCCGTCCACGGAATCGATACCTGCCGTCGTTTTGATGAGCAGGGACGATAAGTCGGCGACGCGGTCGCGATTAGCCGGCAGTCACGGCTAGGGCCTAGCGACCGGCCTCATGAATGAGATGGGCTGCGTCCGCAGCACCATTCATGAATCCCGCAGCTGAGCCCTATCGCCAAAGGCGGTCTAAAACCCGGGCTCGGGCGATACCAATTTGGAGCTGACATGGGCGCCGCGGACACGGGCGACGCGTCGGCAAGATCGCACGACGCAAGATCGCACGGCGATCGGCGCCGTCATTGGATCACCGGAAGGGACATGACATGAAACTCGTCAGTGCGGCTTTGGTCTCGCTGGGTACTCTGACTTCGGCTGTCGCCGAAGCCGGCTCCGGCCCGGCCCGCGCCTCGACTCCCGCCGGCGTCCTCTCCTCCGCGGATGTCCGTTCGGTGGCGCCTGCCCTGGAGAAGTACACGCAGGACAATCTGCTCGGCGATCTCTGGAAGCGTCCGGGCTTAAGCCCGCGCGACCGCAGCATCGTCACGCTCTCGGTGCTGATCGCGCGCAGCCAGACGCTCGAGATGCCGTTCCATTTCGCGCTGGCCCTCGACAATGGCGTGAAGCCGGCCGAGATTTCCGAGATCATCACGCATCTCGCCTTCTATTCAGGCTGGGGCAACGCGACTTCGGCCGTGGCCGTGGCGAAGGACGTTTTCGCGCAGCGCGGCGTGCGGCCCGATCAGCTGCCCGCCGCCTCGCCCGCTCCGCTTCCGCTCGACCAGGCCAGCGAGCAGAACCGGGCGACCCGCGTTCAGACCGACGTCGGCCCGATTTCGCAAGGGCTGGTCGACGACACCGGGAAGCTGTTGTTCAACGATTTGTGGCTGCGTCCCGATCTTGCACCGCGCGACCGCAGCCTGGTGACGGTCAGCTCGCTGATCGCGGGCGGACAGGTCGCGCAGATTCCCTACCATCTCGGCCGGGCCATGGATAACGGCCTGACGCAGGAGCAGGCGTCGGAAGTGATCTCGCACATAGCCTTCTACGCCGGCTGGCCAAATGCCTTCTCGACCGTGCCGGTCGCAAAGACCGTTTTCGAGTCCCGCAAGAAGTAGCCGGGCGCCGGCGTCGGGCGCCGCGCTACTTGCGATGGCGCAGTGCATCGATCAGCAGCGAGAAGGCCGGCGAGGCTTGGCGCCGGCTCGGATAATAGATGTGGTAGCCCTGCCAGACCGGGCACCAGTCGCCGAGCAGACGCACCAGGCGTCCATCGGCGAGATAGGGTTCTGCGATTTCTTCCGGCATGTGGGCGATGCCGCGCCCGGCCACGCTGGCCTTGAGGTTCTGGAAGATGCTGTTGAAGATCAGCTGGCCCTCCACCCGCACCCGGACCTCGCGACCATCCTTCTCGAATTCCCAGGCATAGAGCCCGCCATGGGTCGGCAGGCGCAAGTTGATGCAACAGTGCCCGACGAGGTCCTGGGGTGTCTCAGGCGTCGTGCGGCCGGCGAGGTAGCCCGGTGCGGCAACGACGGCGAAGCGGATATCGGGGCCGATCCGCACCGAAATCATGTCCTTGGCGACCTGCTCGCCCATGCGAACGCCGGCATCGAAGCCTTCGGCGACGATATCGGCCAGGCCGTAATCGCTGACGAGCTCGACCTTGATGTCGGGATATTCGCTCAGGAACGGGACGAGCTTCTCCCAGATGGCGGTGTCGATCGCGACGTCCGACGCGGAAATCCGGATAGATCCGGCCGGTTTGTCCCTGAACTCGCTGAGAAAGGCGAGCTCGGCTTCGATCTCCTCGAAACGCGGCCCGACATTCAGCAACAGATGCTGCCCAGCCTGCGTCGGCGAGACGCTGCGCGTCGAACGGGTCAGCAGGCGCACGCCCAGCCGCTGCTCGAGATGCTTGACGGTGTGGCTGAGCGCCGACTGCGAGACGCCGATCTTGGCGGCAGCCCGGGTGAAACTCTTTTCGCGCGCGACTGCGAGGAAGGCCAGCAAGTCGTTGATGTTCTCCCGCGACATTCATGAACCCTTCTCATTGCCGGCCCGTCATCAGACCCAATAGCGGCGGGCGCAAGGCCGTCTCTCTGTGTTGCAGGCGACGGCATTGATGAGGGCAGTTTCTAGGCCCATCCGTTCTGGTCCACCTTATCCCGGGGCTGCGTCAGCACCAGATTGACGCCAGGCTGCCCCTATGGCCCCGGCATGTGGACGAAGCGCTCCGGCCGGTTGCCACGATGGTCGCCCATCGCTGCGAAGCCGACACCCGCATCGTCGGTTTGGCTCGGTGCAGACAGACGCACTGTATGGAAGAGGTCACCATGGACATCAGGAAAGTCGGCTCCCAGCCCTCCGGCAAGGGTCCGAGCGACTACTTCACCGGAACCGTTCGCGTCGACCCGCTATTCTCGGCCCCGTCGCCGGCCCGGGTCTCGGGCGCACGCGTCACCTTCGAGCCCGGTGCCCGGACGGCATGGCACACGCATCCGCTCGGCCAGACATTGATCGTGACGGAAGGCTTCGGGCGCGTGCAGCGCGAGGGCGGGCCAATCGAGGAGATCCGGCCGGGCGACGTCGTCTGGTTTCCACCGGGCGAGCGGCATTGGCATGGCGCATCGCCGACGACCGCGATGACCCATCTCGCCATCCAGGAGCAACTCGACGGCAGGGCCGTCGACTGGCTGGAGAAGGTTTCGGACGAGCAGTACCGGAAGTAACCGCCGGGCCCGAAGCATCCGGCGCCGGCTCGGCAAGCGCCCCCTTTCCAAAGGCAGGGCAGCTCTGACGGCTTCGTGAAACGGCGCCGCGGGCCAAGCTTCCCTCCCTCGGCTACACTCGTCGCGCCCTACAGAGGTTTTGCATGACATCTTTCCTCCGCCGCCTCGCTTTCGCTGGTTTGATCGCCAGTTTCGCCTGGGTCCAGTCGGAAGGCGTTTTTGCGCAAGGGGCCGGAGCGACACGAGGCGGCGGCCCATCGCAGGCGGTTCCGGCATCGTCGGGGGCTGCCGGCACGGCCTTGCCATCCCCGTCCTTGCCGTCCCAGTCCTTGCCACCCCAGTCCGTGACCCGCCACGCGATCGACCTGCCGGGCCGGACCCTGCATTACACGGCGACGGCCGGAGCGCTGCCGGTGCGCGACCAATCCGGCCGGCTGCTGGCGGAGATTGCCTATGTCTCCTACGCGCTCGACCGCGAAGGCGCTGCTGTCGCGGCCGAGCGTCCCGTCACCTTTGCCGTCAATGGCGGGCCGGGCGCCGCTTCGGCCTATCTCCACCTCGGCCTCATGGGTCCCAGGCGCCTGCCCTTCGGCCGGCAGGGCGACACGCCCTCCTCTCCCACCGACCTCGTCGCCAATGCCGAGACCTGGCTGGATTTCACCGATCTCGTCTTCATCGACCCCGTCGGTGCGGGCTTCAGCCGCTTCGCACCCGGCAATGACGATGCGCGCGCCCTGCTCTGGTCGGCCGAAGGCGACTACAAGTCGCTGGCGCGCTTCATCGCGAACTGGCTGCGGCTCAACGACCGCCTCGGCTCGCCCAAATTCATCGTCGGCGAAAGCTATGGCGGCTTTCGTGCGCCCAAGATCGTCAGCGAACTGCAGACCTCCGACGGAGTCGGGCTGTCGGGCATGCTGCTGCTCTCGCCCGTGCTCGACTTCACCTATCAGCGCGACGCTCGGGGATCGCCATTGCGCTGGGCGGTTCAGCTCCCGTCGCTGGCAGCGACCCCGCTCGAACGCGAAGGCCGCCTGTCGCGCCAGGCGCTCCTGGAGACCGAGAGCTATGCCGCCGGCGATTATCTCGCGGATCTGTTGAAGGGGCCGCGCGACAAGGCGGCGGTGCAGCGGATCGTCGAGAGGGTCACCGCCTTGACGGGGCTTGACCGGATGCTTGTCGAACGCCTCGGTGGAAAGATCGACACGGGCACGTTCCTGAGGGAGATCGGCCGCGATCGGCAACTGGTCGGCAGCCCCTATGACGGGGCGGTGTTTGCTCTCGACCCCGACCCTGACGCGGCCCGGACCCGGGCGCCCGATGCGGTGTTGGAGGCCATCACCGCTCCGCTAACCGGTGCGATGCTGCGCCTCTACGCCGAAGAGCTGAAATGGCAGCCCGACGGCCGCTATTTTCTGCTCAACGAAGACGTCTCCCGGCGCTGGAGCTATGGGCAAGGCCGGGGAGATCGGGAGTCGATGCGAGAGCTGCGCAGCGCACTGGCCCTCGATCCGCATCTGCAGGTCATCGTGGCGCATGGCATGACCGATCTCGTCACGCCCTATTTCGAAAGCAAGCTCCTGCTCGACCAGTTGCCGCCGCTCGGCGACGAGGCGCGGGTCAAGCTCGAACTCTTCCCAGGCGGCCACATGTTCTATTCGCGCGACGCCTCGCGCCAGAACCTGCGCGAAGCCGTCCGCATGATGATCGAAGCGCGGCGCGGCCTTTGAGGCGACGCCGTTATCTTGAAGGTCCTGCATGCAAAAGGCGCCGCCCAGCGGGCGACGCCTTCGCTTACGACGGTTACTCCGTCGCGGTCGCAGCGGTCTCGGTGGCATTCGTCCCGGAGGCATTTTGGGCGACAACGGTCGCCTGCTCGGCCTGGGAGGCAGCCGCTGCCTGCTGGCGATCGCTGCGCAGCGAAGCCTGCGTGTCGGTCTTGCTAAGCGAGCACGCCATCGCGGAGGAGGCGGAGAGGGCGAGAGCGGACAGCACGATAGCAATCTTCATGATCTGGATCCTCACCTTGTTGAACCATGGAAGACATCACGTCTGGGAGCGCCTCGACGATAAGGCGGCTTGGTCCGGGTGATTAGCCGCCGTCACGCGATCGGGCTTATGAGACGGTTTCATGAGAGATGCCGTCGCGCGTCACCATCAGGCCGCCCCCGCCCCTCGGCCGATCTGGCCGCCCGCCCGGATCGCCCGCCAGACCGCCTAGAGCCGGCATGTCGAGATGCGTGACGCACGAGCGACGTCCGATCATACCCCGAAACCGGACCTCAAAAAACACAAGGGGGGTTTAAGGAGAGCTCATCGGGTGTCGGCCGCGATACCCCGTAGGAAAAGCTCGACGGCTGATGCCACCATACGATCGATCTCTTGCCATTGAGGCGTGTCATCGACGCGAAACAGCAGGCGGGTGCGTGCGGTGGCGATGACGAGCGACGCATAGTGCCAGGCGGCAAGGTCGCAGTCCGGGCAATCGATCTCTCCGGCATCGGCGCGCTCCTGCAGGAAGGCTGCAAGGGCCTTGTGAGCCATTTCGGGCCCCTGCTCGAAATAGCGCCGGCTGATGGTCGGAAATCGCTGGGCCTCGCCGACGCAGAGGCGGTGCAGCGCCACGACCTCGGGCGCCAGCACGGCGCGGCTGTAGTGATGTGCATGGTTGCGCAGAATTTCCGCGATCGGCCGGCCGCGCGCATCCTCGCTCACCAGCGGTGCGATCAGCCTTGCGCAAGCGGTTTCGAGGATATGCAGGAACAGCCGCTCCTTGTCGCCGAAATGGGCGTAGATCGTCGGCTTCGAGACACGGGCGCGGCGCGCGATCTCATCGATGCTGACAGCGGCGAAGCCATGCGCGACGAACAGATCACGGGCGACCTTTGCCACGCGTTCGCGCGACGACGCGGCCGGACGTCCTCGCTTGACCGGAGCGGGAGCGATCATGAGGCGGCAGCGCCGCTGTGCCTGGCGATGAAGCCGATCACCGCTGCATCGAACTCGCGCGGCTTCTCGATGTTCACGAGATGGCCGGCGCCTGGAATGATCGTCAGTTCGGCGCCGGGGATCATGCCGGCGAGCTCGCGCGCCATCTCCGGCGTCGTCAGCCGGTCCTCGCCGCCGCACACGACATGGGTCGGCACCGCGATCTCGCCGAGCCTGTCATGCGTGTCGGTCCGCACCGTCGATTCGATGCTCTTGATGTAGCTTGCCTTGTGCAGGCGGGTCATGCTGTCGATCAGCTTGTCGAGAGACTCCTGACTGGCGTGGGCACTGACCAGCGTTCTGGCGACCGGGCCGGCGATATCCCTGGGTTCGCCGCCATTGATCAGCGGCTCCTTCCTGAGGCGAATGAACTCGGCCTTCTTCTCCTCGCTGAAATGCGAGAATCCACGATGGGTGTCGCAGAGCGAGAGCGTCAGGACGCGTTCGGGATAGCTCTCCATGAAATCCATGGCGATGCGCCCGCCCATGGACAGGCCGACGATATGGGCCTTCGCGGCGCCGAAATGGTCGAGCACGCGGGCCAAATCATGCGAGAAGTCGCGGAAAATCAGGTCGCCCTCATAGTCATCGCTTTCGCCGTAGCCGCGCGCATCCCAGGCGACGGCATGGAAATGCTCGGCAAAGGCCGGCAGGTTATCGTGCCAGTTGCGCTTGTTGCCGCCGATGCCGTGCATGAAGACGACGAGCTCGCCCTTGCCGGCGTGGTCGACGGCAATGAAAGGCGCGGGCCCGATCCTTGTGGTGGTCCAAGCGGTCATGAGCTTCCTCCCTGGTTGCGCGAATAGGCTTGCGCCAGCGGACGCAGCAGCAGCCGGTCCAGCGCGAAGACGATGACGACGATGACGAGGCAGATGGCGAAGACCATCGCGGCGTTGGCGTTGGACTGGGCCTGCACGAGCAGGTAGCCGAGCCCGGTCTGGGCGCCGAAGAGCTCGGCGACCAGCGCGATCTTCCAGGCGATCCCCGTCGCCACGCGCAGGCCCGAGATCAGGAAAGGCGCCAGCAGAGGCAGCGTGACCCTGGTAAAGCTGCGCCAGCGCCGCCGCGTGAAGCTGCGGCCCATCTCCTCCAGATCGGCATCGATCTGGCGAAAGCCCTCGAGCACGGCGATGAGGCAGAAGGGCAGCACGATCGCAACCTGGATGAAGATGACGGTGCCGTTCGAGACGCCGAACCACATCACGCCGAGGATGGCCCAGCCGACCCCGGGAAAGGAGTTCAGGACAAGCAAAATCCGCGCTTCCAGCACGGCAGCGAACAGATCGGAGGCGCGGGCCGCCAGCCCCAGCCCGATCGCGAGCGCCATGGTGAGCACGAGCGCGGCCGTGATCCGGGCGAAGCTGACGCCGACATGGATCAGGAGCGAAGGTTCGACCAGCAGCGTTCCGAAGGTCCGCAGGACATCCCAGGGTCCCGGCAGGACGAAAGCGGGCAAGCCTCGCGCCGTCGACCACCACAGCAGCACGAAGAGCAGGATCGCACCCTCGGCGAGGCCATGCGACGTGAAGCCGGCAGCGCCGGGACGGGCGGCTTGCGGTTCAACCATGGCGATAGCGCCGGTCGAGCCGGCGCTGCAGCGGCCGAAACAGCACCGTCTCCGTCAGGGCCACGAACAGGATGATGAAAACGATCACGGCGAAGATCGTCTCGGTGTCGAACTCCTGCCGCGCCGTGTTGAGCAAGTAGCCGACGCCGACATTGCCGCCGAAGAGCTCGGCCGTGAGCACGACCTTCCAGGCGACACCGAAGCCGGTGCGCAGCGCAGCGAAACCATAGGGCACGAGCATCGGCACGAGCAGCGTCCGGATCGGCGGCAGGCGGCTGCGCGTCAGGCTGCGGCCAAGTTCGACGAGGTCGCGATCGAGTTCGTTCAAACCAGTCCTGATGTTGATGGTCGTGAACGGCGTCAGGATCAGCGTGACCGCGAAAACCACGGTGACGCTGTTGATCCCGAACCAGAGGATGGCGAGGAAGAGCCAGCCGATCCCGGAAAAGGCATTGAGGAACGGGGTCAGCCTTGCATCGATCAGCAGGCGTAGCACCGGCACGGCATGGGCGGTGACCGCAAGCGTGCCGCCGATCAGGAAGGAGAGCACGAGCGCGGCCGCGACATGGCCGAGCGATGCCATGAGCTGCACGGTCAGCGTCGGGTCGGTCAGGAACTGCGCCATGCGCTGCAGCACGGGCCAGGGACCCGGCAGCAGATAGGCCGGCACCAGCTGCGCATAACCCCACCACGCCGCGACGAAGACGACGGTGAAACCGTGCAGGACGATGTCGCGCCGCATCAGGCGCCACAGGCTTGGCGCGGCTTCACTTGGCGCGGCTTCCCCCGGTGCCGACGAGACAGGCATCAAGCGCGCAGGCCTCAACTGCGGTTGACCTTCTGCCAGATCGCCTCGTTCATCGGCGGCAGCTTGGTCAGGATCCCCATCTCGACAGAGCGCTTCCAGAGGATGTCGATCGCCTTCACGTCGTCGGGCAGCAGCGTCACCGGAAATTCGGAGAAGCGCGTGAACCAGGCCTTGAAGAAGTCGGGGTCGGTCTGCGTCTCCTTGCCGACGGCTGCGAAGACCTCGTCCTGGTTGGCGAGCGCGTAGTCCACCGAGGCGCGCAGCACGCGCAGGAACTCCTCGTACAGCGCCGGCTGGGCATCGAGCTTGTCGCCATAGCCCGCCAGCACCGCGGAGACCATGCGGACACCGAAGCGCTGCGTCATGTCGCCGGCCGTGCGCGCGATCGAGACGAATTCGCCCGTCTTCTGCGCCTGGAAGGCCTGGGCGTGGATCAGCGTCGCCGCATCGACCCGGCCCGCAGCCAGTGCGGCCGGCATCGCGGGCGCCGGCATCTCGACGAACTCGATGTCGCCGCCGCGCTGGGCGACGTTGAAGCCGTGCACGTCGGCGAGCGCGATGCGGATCAGCGTCGTTCCAGCCGAGCCGATCGCGTAGATTGCGACCTTCTTGCCCTTGAGATCGGCGGCCGAGCGGATCGGGCTGCCGCGCTTGACCCAGATGTCGGAGCCCTCGCCAGAGATGTGGTAGCGCAGACCGGTGCCGACGATGCGCAGGTCGAGCCCGCGCTCGCGAGCCCGCGGCACCGCGATGGCGGCTGTCTCGATCACGTCGTAGCTGCGTGCGGCCGTCGCCTGGATCAGCGCCGCGATGTCGAGCGGCGTGCTCTCGATGCGCAGCGTCGGCGAGGTCACCTTGCCGTTCCGCAAGGCCCAGAGCGCGGCCTCGTGCGAGGGATCGGCGAGATAGCCGAACTTGAGCGTGGCGATTTGGGCCTGCGCGCCGGTTGCCAGCGGCAGCGCGAGCCCGATGCCCAATGCGGTTCGCCTCGTGAGGCCTTGCCTCATGCCGTGATCTCCTCGTGCTCGGGTTCGCCCATCTCGTGGAACAGAGCGGCCAGCTCGGCGCGCATGGCGCGCAGCGACGGGTCGCTCTCGACATCGCGCGGGCGCGGCCCGGCAATCTCCAGCGTCCGCGCCACCGTGGCAGGCTTGGGCCGCAATACGACGATGCGGTCCGCCAGCATCAGCGCCTCGTCGATGTCGTGCGTGACGAAGACGACCGTCTTGCCAGAGCCCTGCCAGAGCTCGACGACCTGGCGGCGCAGGCGCGTGCGCGTGTTGGGGTCGAGCGCCGAGAACGGCTCGTCCATCAGGATGATGTCGGGATCGATGGCGAAGGCCCGCGCAATGGCGACGCGCTGCTTCTCGCCGCCAGACAGCGCCGCCGGCAGCTTGTGTCCGTCCTGGCCGAGGCCGACGCGGCGCATTTGCAGCAGCGCGCGTTCGCGGCGCTCGGCGACCTGCATCGCCGGCAGCCGGAGCTCGAGCCCGAACGCGGCGTTCTCGAGCGCGGTCTTCCACGGCAGCAGCCGCGGCGACTGGAAGACATAGGCGATCTGATCCCAGGCGCGGGCCGGCGGCAGGCCCTTGACCCGGATCTCCCCTCCCGAATGCGGCATCAGATCGCCCATCAGACGCAACGCCGTCGACTTGCCGCAACCCGACGGCCCGAGCAGGCAGAGGAACTCGCCCGCGGCCACCTCGAAGCTCAGATCCTCATAGATCGCGGCACCTGCAATATGCAGCGCGACATGATCGAACGAGACCGCAGGAGAAGCCACTTGATCGCCTCCAGCTTTACTAAACCGTATCGTATAAAAAATGCCGGACGACCGATTGTCAATACGCTGGTTCATGCCGGCGGGGCCGACTCCGAACGCATGCCGGAATTCACAGGCCGGCGTTCAATGACGGCTGAACCGCCGATCCACGGCTGGCCGGAGCCGCGAGCCCCTGCCGATGGTCAGGCCGCCCGCCCAGACCGGATCGCCCGCCAGACCGCCTGAGGCGTCGCCGGCATGTCGAGATGCGTGATGCCGTGGGGCGCGAGTGCATCGACGACCGCGTTCATCACCGAGGGCAAGGAGCCCGCGCAACCCGCCTCCCCGCAGCCCTTGGCGCCGACCCGGTTATTCTGCGTCGGCACGCCCTGGCTGATGAAGGAGAAGAAGGGCACATCGGCCGCCCGCGGCAAGGCGTAGTCCATATAGGAGCCGCTCATCAGCTGGCCGCTATCGTCATAGACGGTGCGCTCGAACAGGGCCTGGCCGATGCCCTGGACGACGCCGCCATGGAGCTGCCCCTCGACGATCATCGGGTTCACCACCGTGCCGAAATCATTGACCATGACATAGCGCGCGATCGCGACATGCCCGGTCTCAGGATCGATCTCGACCTCGGCCACATGGCAGCCATTGGGATAGGCCGAAGGCGCCGCTTTGAAGACATGATCGACGTCGAGCGACTGCGGCAGTCCTGGCGCGAGCGCCGTGCCGGCCCGCAGCCGCGCCGCCAGTTCCATGATGCCGATCGCGCGGTCGGTGCCGACGACGCTGAACTGGCCCGCCGCAAACGCGATATCGGCGCTATCAGCCTCCAGGACATGGCCGGCGATCAGCTTGCCCTTTTCGATGACGAGATCGCTCGCCTCGATGATCGCCGAGCCGCTCGCCATCAGCGACTTCGAGCCGCCCGTGCCGCCGCCCGCAATCAGCCGGTCGCTGTCGCCCTGCACGAGCTTGATCTTGTCGAAGGGCACGCCGAGCTGGCTGGTGAGCAATTGGGCGAAGGGCGTCCAATGACCCTGGCCGTAATCCAGCGTGCCGGTGACGATGGTCACGCTGCCGTCCGGCTCGAAATGGATGCCGCCCATTTCATTGCTCGGCGGCGCCGTGACCTCGAGATAGCAGCCGATGCCGCGCCCGCGCAGCAGCCCGGCCTTGCGGCTCGTCTTCAATCGCCCGGCATAGCCCTTCCAATCGGAGGCTTCGAGCGCCCGCTCGAACAGCGCCGGGAAATCGCCGCTGTCATAGACCGTGCCCACCGGCGTCGCCCAGGGCAGCCTCTTGGGCTGGACCAGATTGCGTCGGCGCAGGCTCGCCCGGTCGATGCCCATGCCGCGGGCGGCCTTGTCGATCAGCCGCTCCATCAGATAGTTGCCTTCCGGGCGGCCGGCGCCGCGATAGGCGCCGATCGGGGCCGTATTGGTCACCACGCAACGCGTCGCGACCTCGACGAGCGGGGTCTGGTACATGCCGACCGAGTTCTTGCCGATATTCAGCGTCGCCATCAGCGGCCCGGCGGGCGTGACATAAGCGCCCATATTGGCCACCCCGGTGAAGCGCGTCGCGAGGAAGCGCCCGCGCGCGTCCAGGGCCAACTCGGCCTCGAAGACCATGTCGCGGCCATGGTGATCCGAAACGAAGCTCTCCGAGCGCTGATCGGTCCATCTGACCGGCCGCTTCAGCATGCGGGCGGCGTGCAGGAGGACGACATATTCGGGAAAGACCGAGGCCTTCATGCCGAAGGAGCCGCCGACATGGCCGGTGACCAGGCGCATTGCTGCCGGCTTCACACCCATAGCCGCAGCCAGGCTGTTGCGCATGCCGAAAGCGCCCTGGCTCGGCGCGTGCAGCGTGTAGCGCTTCGATTTTCCGTCAAAGCTCGCAATCGCCGCGCGCGGCTCGATCGGGTTGACGACGACGCGGTTGTTGACGATCCGCAACCGGGCGACATGCGCGGCCCCAGCGAAGGCAGCCGTGACCTTAACAGCGTCGCCGGAGTGAAAATCGAGGATCAGATTGCCGGCGACGTCGTCATAGAGTTGCGGCGCTTCGGGCTTAAGCGCCGCCTCGGCCTCGGTGACGGCGGGCAGGATATCGATGTCGAGCCTGACCGCTTCGGCGGCGTTGCGGGCCTGATCAGCTGTACGCGCGACGACGACCGCGATGGGGTCGCCGACGAAGCGGACCTTGCCTTCCGCCAGCGCCGCCCGCCGGGGCTTTCGCATCGCCGTGCCATCGCGGGCCGGCAGGTCATTGGGCGCCATGATGGTGGCGTAGCCCTGCCCTTCGAGGTCGGCTGCGGTATAGATGGCGACGACGCCCTTCATCGCGTGCGCCTCTGCCGTATCCACCGCCTTCAGCTCCCCATGCGCATGCGGGCTGCGCACGAAGGCCGCGAATAGCTGCCGCTCGACGCTGAGATCATCGGTATAGCGCCCCAGCCCCTGCACGAGGATCGCGTCCTCCCGGCGCGGCACGCGCTGGCCGATCTCGACCGAAGCCGCGGCAGCGCCACCAGGGGAAACGTCAGCAGGGGAAACGCGAGAGTTCATCAGGCACCGGCCAAAGGAGAATGGGAGAGATGGGCGAACGGGGAGGAAAGCTCGGCCTCATTGATAGGGCGGGTGTTGGACCTGCTGAAAGAGCGCCCGATGCAGCCCCGCCAAGCGCCCAGCGGTTGCGAAACGCGCAGAGCATGCCAAACTCACACGAGGTCGCCAAACTCACAGACCGAGCCGGCATCGTCGCGAAGGCAGGCTCGCAAAAGCATGATGGTTGGCTGCCCCACGACTGGGCGAACGGAACGGAACAGGTGTCCTGATGGGCCTTCGCTTCATTTTCATGCTCACGCGCAACGACCGCACGGTCAGCGACGCGATGGAGCAGCTTGCGACCGCGCTGGCGCTCGGCGTCCGGCATATCGGTTTCAAGGATATCGGCCTGCCGCTCGACGCGCTGAAGGCGCTCAAGACAGCGATCAGGGCGGGCGGCGCGACATCCTATCTCGAGGTGGTCTCGCTCGATCGAGACAGCGAGATCGCCTCGGCGAAAGCCGCCGTCGAGATCGGCATCGACAATCTGCTCGGCGGCACCAGGGTCGACGACGTGCTGCCGATCATTGCCGGCACGACGATCCAGTACTGCCCGTTCCCCGGCACGATCTCCGGACATCCCAGTGTTCTAGAGGGCACGATCGACGAGATCGTCGCCAGCGCACGGGCGCTCGCCGCGCGCGAGGGCGTGCACGGGCTCGATCTCCTGGCCTATCGCTCGCATGAGAACGTGCCGGCGCTGATCGCTGCCGTCTGCGGCGCGGTGTCCAAGCCCGTCTATGTGGCGGGGTCGATCGACACGCCGGGCCAGATCGCCGCCCTGAAGCGGGCCGGGGCCGCCGGCTTCACCATCGGCACGGCCGCTCTCGACGGGAAATATCCGGCCGACGGCACCGATGTGCCGCGCCAGCTGGCCACGATCATCCGCGATGTCGCGCAGCTCAACCGGCACATCTCGCCGTTTCACAAGGATAATCTGACGCACGCTTTCGGGCGCTTTTCCGAGCGGCGCTTTTCCGACGCCTGGCCCCCTCGCCTCGCTGCTTCGGCCAATAATCCGCGGATCAGGCTGGCGACGCTGGAGGGCGAGACCGGCTGGCATTTCAACAGCCGGGAAGACGAGGTCTTCTTCGTCCATCAGGGCCGGCTGCTGATGAAGTTCCGCGACCGCGACGAGGTGATCGAGGAAGGCGAGTTCATCCTCGTGCCGCGCGGCGTCGAACGCTGCCCGACCGCGCTGGAAAAGGCCTGCAAGGTCGTCATGCTCGAGATCGCGGCGACGGGCCGCGACAGCCAAGGCGGCAAGGAACAAGGCGGCAAGGAACAACGCGCCTGACGGCTGCGCCCCGGGAGCAGGCTTCGGATCAGATTCTGATTCAACTGGATCGGAAACTGATTCAGGTATTTGTTATAACGCATTGTTTTAGCGCGTTTTCTTCGCGCGAACCGGTGTCCGCCTCGCTCGAGAGCGCCCTCGCGCGGCACTGCGTTTCACTGGCACCGAATTCCAGAAGGGCAGCAACGCCCGCCTTTCAAAATTCCGGAATCCGTTGTCGGCGTCGAGGCGAAGAACGCCGAGGCCTGACATTGCTCTTCAACGCGTCAATACGCTGGCCCAAGAGCCCACGTCGTTCACCAATGCGAACGGTTCCGTCGCGCGTTGCGAGAAGGAAGGCCAGAAAGACGGGATGCGGCGCGCTCGCCGCCGGCGCCAGTTCGGGGTGACCCTGGAGGCCCAGGAAGAAGGGATGACCGGGCCATTCGACGGCATCGACGACGCGGCCGGCGAAGCTGGTCGCGCTGACGACGAGACCCGCCTCCTGCAGGTCGCGACGCAGCGACGGTGCGAGATGAAAACGATGGTTGCAGCGCACGCGCATCGTCTGCGTTCCCATCAAGGCGGCAAGCCGCGTACCCGGTACGAGATCGACATTTGCATCGCCGGTGCGATGTTCGGGCAGGATCGCGGAGCCATCGGCGGTCATCTCCGCCGCCATGGCGACGAAGCTCTTGGTTCGCGCCTCGGGATCGGCCTCGGCGAGATTGACCATGCCATCCCCCAAAACCCTCTGCGCGAAGGCGGTCGTCATGGTCTGCATGCCCAGGCATAGGCCGAGCACCGGAACGCCGCGAGCCAGCGCAAATCGCGCCGCACGGATCTGGCCGGGGACATTGCCCATGTCCGAACCGCCCGGCAGGAGGATGCCCGCGGCATCCTCGTACAGCGCTGCATCGCTGTCCCGCGGATCGGTGAAACGGATGGTGATCGCGAGATCGAGGGCCGCAATGGCGTCCTGCAGCGAGGCGAGCGCAGCCGGGTAGACGTTGCGATGGTCGTGCTCGCGCCCGACGAGACAGATTGAACGGGAGGGCTGGGTGGGCCAGGCCTGGACCGGTGCCGCTCCCGCCTCCTCCAGCGCCGCGATCTCCTCATCGATCGGAATGCCGCCCTGCAGCGCGCCTTCGCGCAGCAGGCGGCTGTCCTGCCCGAAGCTCGGATGGATCGGCACCACGACATCGGCCTGGTGCGCCGCCGAGAGGATCTCCGCAACGCTCGCCGCCGCCGCGATCGGGCGGCCCAGAATGCGCTCGGCGAAATAGAGCCCGCTCGGTCCGAGGCCACCTGCGGCGTGGACATATTGCTCGGCGTCGGGATGAGCCGCGAGATCGAACAGCGCGGGCAGATGCATGAAGCGCGCGCCGCGCCGGAGCGCAGCGACCGCCGCCGCTGCTCCGAACCGGGCCGGACGAGCCGTGTGGTCGATCACGAGATGGAGGGTCACGGCGTCCCCATATTGCGAAGCGGGCGGTCGAGATCGATCAAGCCACGTCTTGGTTCAAGCCACTTCTTGGTTCAAGCCACTTGCAGCAGCGCCCTGTCGATGGTGCCGAGCACGCGGTGGCCGGTTTGCGTCACCACGATCGTCTCGCTGACGCCGACGGTAAAGCGGCCATAGATGCGCAGCGCCGGCGGCAGGTGGAACGCCATGCCGGGCTGGAGTTCGGTCTTGACGCCCTTGTTCAGGTTCAGGATCGCGCCTTCGCCCCAATCGGGCGCGAAGGAGATGCCGACGCTGTAGCCGAGGCGCTTGCGGAAGGCGTCGGTATAGCCGGCCTTGTCGATCACGGCCTGGCAGGCGAGATGGGGCACCTCGCAGGCGACGCCCGGCCGGATTTCGTCCAAAGCGGCGGCAAGGGCGTCCTGGCAGGCCTTCATCATGTCGCTCGCCACGGCGGGCGGCGCACCGAGCCAGGCCGAGCGCATCAGCGCGGCGTGGTAGCGATCGTGGCAGGCGGCCATTTCGAGGAAGGCGGGGTCGCCCGCCTCGATGCGGCGGCGCTTCCAGGTGCCGTGCGGCACACCAGAGCGCGGGCCGGACGAGACCAGCGGCTCCATGCCCATATATTCCGAGCCGGCCGCGATCGCCGCGCCCATCATCGCCGCCACGAGATCGTTCTCGGTCGCGCCCGGCTTCACGGCGGCCAGGCCCGCCTTCATCCCGGCGTCGACATAAGCTGCGGCATAGTCGAGCTTCTCCAGCTCCAGCGGCGACTTGATGGCGCGCAGCGCCTCGACGATACCAGCCGCATCGCCAATAGTGCCGAGCTCGGCCTGGAGCGCTTCATAGACGGCGATCGGCAGGAACCAGCCGCGCTTGTCGATGGCGACGCGCTTGCCGGCGAGGCCCTTGTCGCGGATCACCTTGGTCAGGAAGCCGACCGGATCCTCGCCGTCCTGGTAGATGGCGGCGTCCGCGATGAAGGTGTTGGCGATGAAATTGAAATATTCGAGCTGCCGGATGACGAAGACGGGATCGCCCTCGACCGGCAGCACCAGCGCCTGGAAGGTGTAGTAGCCCGGCGTCTGCTGCCCGGTGAGGTAGAAGATGTTCTCAGGTCCGGTGACGACCATCACGTCGAGCTCGGCCGCAGCGAGACGCTGGCGTGCCCTGGCGACGCGGCCGTCATATTCGCCCCGAGGAAAGGCCGATTCCGAACCCTGTACGACGCTGCCGATATCCATCGCTCAATTCTCCCAGAGTGTCTCTGTGCGCTCGCGCGCGAAGGAAAGGCCGAGGCCAGGCAGCGCCGGAGCGGACACCAGGCCATCCGCATAGACGAGGCCCGGCGCCGGATCGTTGCTCAGGCCGTCGGCGCCATAGAGCTCGGCGAAACGCGGCTGCGTGGCGACGCATAGATGCAGCGCGGCGGCGGTGGCGAGGCCACCCTCGTTCATCTGGCCGATCATGCAGGGCACGCCGGCCACTGCCAGCGCCCGGGCCGCGCGCAAAGCAGGCGCGAGGCCCCCGAGCTTCACCAGCTTCAGATGCGCCATCAGCCTGTGGCCGCCTGCGGCGAGGCGCATCGCGTCATCCTCGCCCCTGACGCTCTCGTCGAGCATGATCGGGATGGGACTGGCCTCGGCGAGCCGCGCCAGCAGATCGAAGCCAACCGGCGCGACCGGTTGCTCGACATAGGCGAGATCGAACGGCGCCAGCGCCTCAAGCCGTGCCGGCGCGTCCGCCAGGCTCCAGGCCGCATTCGCGTCGACCGCGATCTTGACGCCGGCACCGAAGCGCGCGCGCAGGCTGCGGATACGGGCGAGATCCTCAGTGAAATCGGCCGCGCCGATGCGCACCTTCAGATCCCTGAAGCCGCGCGCGACATAGGCCTGCGCCTGGCGTTGGAAGGTCGCATCGTCCGAGATGAACAGGGTCTGGTTGGTCGCATAGGTGACCGGCCCGGCCTCGGACTTGCCCAGCTCTGACTTGCCCAGCTCGGACTTGCCCAGGAACGCCGCCAGCGGCTGGCCGGCGCGTTTGGCGGCGAGATCGTGCAAGGCGAGATCGACCAGCATGCGCAGCGGCGCAGCGGCGCGCGAGAGCAGCGGCGGCGGCGCGGCCAGGAGCGTCTCGGGGGCGGGCGTCAGGTCGAGGCGCGGCAGCAGCGCGAGCGCCTCCGTGACGACAGCCTCCGCGGCGAGCCCGTTGAGATAGGCGATGTTGATCCGGACCTCGCCTGTGGCCGCGATGCCGTCGGCGTCCTGCAAAGCGAGATAGAGCGTGTCGAGGCCCGCGACCGGCCCCGACGAGGCCGTGTGCAGCAGCAGGCCGCCGCCATAGCTCAGCATCGCCCGGTGCAGGGACAGGCGCATCGGCTTTCCCCTCAACCCGACAGCATCGCGGCGGCGACGTCGCGATAGATCAGGCTCGCGGTCACGAATTCGTCGACCGGCACGAACTCGTCGGCCTTGTGCGCGACGGAGAGCGAGCCCGGACCGATCACGACGCCCTCGGCCCCCGTCGCTCGGAAATGCACGAGGTCGCAGCCGCCCTGGAAGCCGAACGGGCCCGGCTCGGCGATGCCGTGGCGGCGCGCCGCCGCGAGGCTGCGTTGCACGATCGGCCGGTCGGGGGCGGTCTCGGTGGCACCGCCTGTGGTGGCTTTCCACTCCAGGATATCGGCGCGCAGGCCGAAGCGCGCATGGGCCTGTTTCAGCAGCAGCGCGATCTCCGCCTTGACGCCATCCTCGTCCTCGCCCGGCACCATCCGTCGGTCGAGCAGCAGGTCGCAGGCGCCGGGCAAGACATTGTCGGCATGGCCGCCATGGATGCGCGTCACGGTGAGGCTCGCCTCGCCGACGAGCGGGTGGGTACGGCGCCGGACATTCGCCTCATGCTCCTCGGCGACCATGGCGAGAAGCTGCCCGGCACGCAGGACGGCGTTCTCGCCGAGATGCGGCGTGCCCGAATGGGCGGGGACGCCGTGGACGCGCACGAGCGGGCGCAGGCTGCCCTTATGGGCGCTGTAGATCGTGTTGGAGGTCGGCTCGCCGACCACCGCGACATCGATCTTCGGCCGCTTGGCGGCATAGTGCTTGGCCCCCTCGCTGGCGATCTCCTCATCGGCGACGAAGATGGCGAGCAGCGTGCCCGACCAGCTCTGACGCGTCGCTGCCAGCATGCGCACGGCCTCCAGCATGGCTGCGAGCGGGCCCTTGCAGTCGCAGGCGCCGCGCCCGTAGAGGCGCCCCTCCGCCTCGCGCAGGACAAAAGGATCGCTCGTCCAGCCGTCGCCGGCGGGCACGACGTCCATATGCGTGTTGAAGGCGAAGACCGGCCCCGGTCCGTTGAGCAGGCGCGCCTCCACATTGACGCGGCCGGACTTGTATTCGTCGAGCGCGACGTCGAGGCCGATCTCGCGCAGCCGCGCCGCGACGTAGTCGGCCGCCTCCAGCTCGCGCCCGGGCGGGTTTTCCGTGCGGATGGCGACGAGTTCGGCGAGCTCGCGCTTCATGCGGGATGCGTCGGGGGAGATTGTCATGGCGTGCCTCGAAACCGGCCGCTCAAGGCCTGATGCATGACGCCGAAAAGTGGGAACCGGTTTTCGGGCGACGTCATGCTCGCTCTCAATGCAGGATCTGGTCGAGGAATTGCCGCGCCCGCGCATTCACGGTGCCACCGAAGAAATCCGCGCTCTTGGCGATCTCGACGATCCGCCCGGCTTCCATGAAGACGATGCGGTCGGCAGCACGCTTGGCGAAGCCCATCTCATGGGTGACGACGATGCTGGTCATGCCCTCGGCCGACAGCTCCGCCATCACATCGAGCACCTCGCGGATCATTTCCGGGTCCAGCGCCGAGGTGGGCTCGTCGTAAAGCATCACGGCCGGCTTCATCGCGAGCGCCCGCGCGATGGCGACGCGCTGCTGCTGCCCGCCGGACAGTTCGTCGGGGTAGCTGTCGGTCTTGTCGGGGATGCGGACCTTCCTGAGCAGCCCGAGCGCAATGTCATGGGCATCCTGGCGCGACAGGCCGAGAACCTTCATCGGTGCGAGCATGATGTTCTCGGCGGCGCTCAGATGCTGGAACAGCTCGAAATTCTGGAACACCATGCCGATCTCCTGCCGGATCATCGGCGCCGCCCTCAGATCCCGCCCGATATCCTGCCCCTTGAAGAAGATGTTGCCGCGGTCGGGCGGCTCCAGGAGGTTCACGCAGCGCAGCAGGGTCGATTTGCCGGAGCCCGACGGCCCGATCAGCACGACGGTCTCCTTCTCGTGAACCTCCAGGGAGCAGGTCTTCAGCGCCTGGAGCTGGCCGAAGCTCTTCTCGATGCCGATCAGTTCAAGCAGCGGGCGTTGCGCGGTCATGACGGCCTCCCGCGATCGGGACAGAATGCGTGCCTCGGGAATATTTGCTTCAGGAATACTTGCCTCGGGAATGCCTGCCTCATCGGATGTCAGCCGCCGCAGTCAGGCGCTCGACGAGCGGCTTGGCCTGCCTTCGTGCACGGGCCCGCTTGGGGTCCAGCGCCTGCTCGATCCAGGCTTGGCCCGCCATGAAGATGGTCGTGAGCACGAGATAGTAGATGCCGGCGGCCGAGAGGGCCTCGAAATAGCGGAAATTGGCGCTCGCTGTCTGGTTCGCGATCAAAAGCAGCTCTTCCACCGCCACGACGGAGACGAGCGCGCTCGTCTTCAGCATTCCGATCATCTGGTTGCCGACCGGGGGAAGGATGATGCGCAGCGCCTGCGGCAGCACGACGTGACGCATGACGCCCGCGCGCGTCATGCCGAGCGCAAGGCCGGCCGTGCGCTGGCCCCTGGTCACCGATTTGATGCCGGAACGCAGGATCTCCGCCATATAGGCGCCCTCGTTCAGCGAAAGCGCGATCACCGCCGACATGAAGGCCGACAGGCGAATGCCGAAGCCCGGCAGGACATTGTAGATGAAGATGATCTGGAACAGCACGGGCGTGCCGCGGAACAGCCAGAGATAGAAGAGCGCGATGACGCGCAGAAGCTTCAGCCTCGCCTCCTGAAGCAGGGCGACGACCAGCCCCGCCAGGATGCCGAAGAACAGGGACGTCACGGTGATGAGCAGCGTCATCATCGCGCCGTGAAAGAAGATCGGCGACAGCACGTAATCGAGGACGAGCTGTAAGGACATCAGGACACTCGGCCATGCATGGTTCGATGAGCCCGTATGGAACCTCCAGCCCTCATCCTGAGGAGCCGCGAAGCGGCGTCTCGAAGGATGCTCCAGATGGTTCGGGAGCCTCCTGGAGCATCCTTCGAGACGCCATTCCCAAGGAAATGGCCCCTCAGGATGAGGGCTCGCCGAGTTTCCAAACGGGCTTTGAGGTCTCGCTTGGTTCTGAGATCTTGCATGGCTCTGAGATCTCGGCTGCGCGGCAACGTCATGGCGGCCTCGTCAGGCGAGACCGCAAGAGCAGGATGCGAAAAAGTGGGAACCGGTTTTTCGCATTGATCCTGCTCTAACTCTTAGATGAGAGACGGATTCAGATTTCAGTCGCGATCACTTGGTGATCCCGACTGAAATCATCCGGCTCTAGTCTTGCGGAACTCAGTTGAAGATCGAGACCGAGGCCGGCAGCTTCCACTTCGCCAGCAGGCCCTTATAGGTTCCGTCCGCAACGACCTCCGCGATGGCAGCCTTGAGCGAGGCCTGCATCGCTTCATCGCCCTTGCGGGTGGCGATGCCGATCGAGGTGTTCGACTCGAACTCCGCCCCGACCGTCTCGAAGATCCCGGGCAATTCGTCGAGCACCTTCGCAGCGCCCGGCGTCGAGTCGTAGACTGCGTCCGCTCGCCCCTGGCGCAGGTTCAGCCAGGAATCCTGCGCGGTCGGGAAGGTCTTCACATCGACGCTCTTGAGGCCCTTGTCCTTGCAGTTCTTGTCATCGGCGCGAGCCTGGCTCTCCTGGATGCCGCCGAGCGTGACGGCAATGGTCTTGCCGCAGAGCGTCTCGTTGCGGCCGGTGATCTTGGCGGCATTGCCGGCCTGGACCACCACCATGTTGCCGATCTTCATGTAAGGCACGAAATCGACCTGCTCGGCCCGCGCCGGGTTCATGTACATCGCCGAATTGATGATATCGAGCCGCCCGCCCTGCAGCGCGGGGATGAGGCCCTTGAACTCCATGTTCATCGGCGCCGCCTTGGCCTTCAGCTTCTGGCTGATCGCCTCGATGAAATCGATATCGAAGCCGGCGAGCTTGCCATCCTTCTGGAACTCGAAGGGCGCGAATGTCGCCGCGACGCCATAGGTCAGCGCGCCTGCCTCGACGAGGCCGCTCTTGGGCAGCTCTGCAGCCATTGCGGCGTGGGCCAACCCCAATGGCACGATGAAGGCTGAAGCGAGTTTTCGAAGCATGCCATTCCCCTCGTTGCGAACAGATTGCTCTATTGATCAGCAACAATACAAGCCGGAACCGGAGAGGAGTCAACGCAGCCCCTGCGTGGCGCTTGATCAAATACCGGGCACGTCCTGGCGAAATCCGCGCCGGAATCGGCTTGCGCCCCGCACCATGTGAGAGCGAGGCTCGCACCGCTTGGGGCCGCGGGCTCAATGGTGGCGCCGCTGCGCTTGCTCAAAACAGCCACCCCATTGTATCGATTGTTTGAGATTGTTCGATCAGTGCGATCAGATAGGGACAGGATGGCCCGCGGTTCGAGCCAGCGGCGGCACAAGCTCGCCAATCAAATTCTCGATGTCGTCCGCGAGGCGCGCTTTGAACCCGGACACCATCTGCGCGAGCAGGCGCTCGGCGACCTGCTTCAGGTTTCGCGGACGCCGATCCGCTCGGCGCTACAGCTTCTCGCCGAACGCGGCATCCTCGAAGCGCGCCGCAACCACGGCTATTTCCTCCTGGCGCGCCCTGAAGAGCTTTACCGGCTCGAACTGGAGGTGCCCTCCACATCCGATCAGGATCTGTATGCGCTGATCGTGCAGGATCGCCTGGTCGGGCGACTGCCGGTGACCTTCATTCAAAGCGACATCGCGCGACGTTATGAGGTGGACCGCGCCGCGCTCCAGAGGACGCTGCTACGCCTGCTCGACGATGGCCTCATCCATCGCAATACCGGGCGCGGCTGGAGCTTCGTGCCGACCTTGGACACCAAGATCGGCATGCACGGCAGCTACGCATTCCGCAGCATCATCGAGCCCGCCATCCTGCTGCTGCAGGACTTCAGGGCGGATGCGGCCATGATAGAGCGCAGCCGCCTGCAGCACCTCTACCTCGTGGCCCATCCTGCGATCGAAACCGTGGACCGGGCCCAGCTGTTCGAGACGGATGCCCAGTTCCACGAAATGCTGGCGGAATTCGGCGGCAACCCGTTCTTCCTCCAGGCCATCCAGCAGCAGAACCGCATGCGGCGGCTTCTCGAATTCGGCGGCTATGTCAATCGCCGCCGGGTCAAGGACTGGTGCCGCGAGCACCTGGCCATTCTCGACGCGGTCGGCGCCGGCGCCCGCGAGAAGGCTGCTCAGATGATGGGCGAGCATCTGAAAAACGCCTTCGCCGCGGTCCCGAACTTCAGCCTCGAGGGTCGTAGCTCTCACCTGGCGAAACATCGCGCCTGACAACCGTGGCGAACACCGTCTTGGCCGTGCCGACGGTCTTCTGTTTGCGCCGGCCCTGGGCGTCACGCGTGCCGTGAATTCAGGTCCTTAATTATAAATCTCGACAATCCGTCCAGTTGCGATTGTTTTCCCCTCCCACAACGAGATCTGTCCATCAATCTTGAGAAAAGGCTTCGCATCCTCAAAAATCAAAAACTTGACACGAATTAGGCACGAGCGGCCAAATTCTATAGATTTTCCTTCAAGAAAGAGCCGACAATCAAAGGCTCGACCTTTCACGTAGAGTGGGCATCCGAAATATTCTCCCACGATGGGGGTCTGACGCCCACCTTGATCGGGGGTCAGGAGGCGAATTTCGATCAGCGCATCAGGCTTCAGCATGGCGATCATCTCGGAATTGGCATCGACATTAAGATTTGAGGAACGAGGCCTTTCAGTTGCTCGTTCTGAATGACGAATGCGGGGATACCACGATCGACGGTGGCTTGCGAAAGAGTTTTGATCAAAGCCGTTGGAACTTGCGTTCTTATCAAAGTGTAAGGCGAATCTCCGAACGTACTAACCGCCTGTTTCGCGTAGAAGGCTGCCGACTCTGCCGAACTGGTAAAATACGTACCTTCAGCGGATCCAAGATTCCGAAACACGCCGGTGGATTGAATATCTGCAAGTTCTCCAAGCCCCACAGCCCGAAAGAGGGTGGTCGATTCGATTGCTGTTGCGCCAGCTCTAAGACCGGCTTGTGCTCTTGTAGCAAGGCCGAGCGTTGCAACTCCCATGGCATCACCGAAAGACACAGCTCCATAGATCGCGGCTGTACCGTAGTTGCCCGCATTAAATTGCTGTTGCGCCAGGCCAGCATAATAGGCCCCTGGTACGGTATTGACGGTGGACGTCAGCAACTGCCCGCCAATAACACCGGCCGCTTCCATCGCCATCCCCATGGATCGATCAGGTTCAGCGGATCGTTCCCGACATAGCCGTAAAGATTGAGCCCGCCTTGCGTCCCGATCGGGTCGGGCTGGAGGAAGCGGCCGAGCGCGGGGGCGTACATGCGGGCGCGGTAGTAATAGAGCCCGGTCTCGGGATCGACACGCTGGCCGGTGTAGCGGAAGGTGCCGGTCGATGCCGCGCTCTGGCCGAAGGGCAGATAGCCGGCCTTGGCGAGTGTGCCGGTGACTGACGTCAGCGTCGCCTGCACGGAACCCTGGATATCAGGAATGAAGCTCGTGCGTGCCGATGGCGAAACCTCGATCTGGTTCAACGCCTCGTTGGAGCCTAACCCATAGGCATACCAGCGCAGCACCTGCCCGCTCGTGCCGTCATACTCCAGCACCTCGCGATTATCGGCGTCGGTGACGAACACCGTCTTGACTGAGCCGATCGTCTTCTGCTTGCGCGTCGAAATCATAGCTCGCGACTGTCGTCGCACCTTGCATCACGCCCGTCAGCCGGTTCTCCGGATCATAGGCATAGGTGAAGCTTCCATCCGAGGTCAGGTTGCCATTGCCGTCATAGCTCGGCGTGACCGCGCCGACGGCGGTGTACTGGTCGAGATTATTGGCGGTGTAAGCGGTCGTGCCAGCAGCCGCTGGCGAGAGCCACCAGTTGGCATCGTTCGCGGTCTGGCCGATGCGCTGATTGGCCTGGTTATAGCTGTAACCGAAGGCGACGCTGCTGGCTGTGGGGGCAACCGCCGGCGCCGGCGCCGGGCTCCAGCTTACCGCGAGCGGGCGGTTCAGCGCATCATAACTCAGGTTCGTCGCGAAACTCACCGTTCCGCCCGAAGGCGGCAATGCATTGACCAGCGACGCGCCGGTATCGCTGACCGAGATCCCTCGCCCGGCGAGATCATAGGCATACCCCACCTGATATTCGCGCGATAATTAAACTATAAAATCTCACAAAACAAATAGAATTTAATTCTATAATTTACTCCATGAATTTATTTCTTTCGAAAAATCAGGATCATTACTTAGTTTATCAATAATATACCTAGCTTTCGCTGATTTTAATTTCTTCAATCCGCGTAAAATTAACAGCCTACTATCTCCATGCCTCTTATCATCCAGTAAATTACTTATTTCATCAATAAATTCGTCAGAGCAAATCACAGAGATCGCGGTTGCCAACCCATTTTTGAATCCAGTCCCTGCGTTTGAGTTTTTATATTCATTTAATATTGTTGACCAAGCATATGAAGCGTCAGGGACAGCTAATGAGCGAGCGATCGCCTCTTTTGTACGATCTGAATAATCGATAGAAAGATGCCTCAAGAGTATGGGTATTAATATCGCATAATTATTACTACTATTGACTAACTCCCAAACGGATTCAAAATTGAACCCCTCCTCCTTAAGCTCAATCAAAATACTATTTTGCTCAATTTTATCTCTCGCATCAAGAGCGATTCTAAAATTATCCCTCTTAGATTTCTCTAAAACATAATCGCGATTCAATTTTAAATTATTTATCAATTCTGACGCCGATATTCTTTTCTTCATGTCGATAATCCTCGTCAATATGGGGGTATAACGAGAGGATTGATCTTTCCACTCTCTATGGCGCGGGCCAATGGTCCAGAGATATTTGTTGTCCCTCTCATATATAAGTCAAAACTTCGCCCAGTTGACTGAGCAAAATCGGAATAATCTCTCAATTGCCGGGTAAAGCTCAAATTCGCAACATTCTTCACTTCACTCACCACTTGACCGGTGAGGCCATCCGGAAACCTCACTAGGCCATTGATCGGGATAGCAATCTTAGGGCCGATATCATACGCACTTCGAACCGCGGTTTCACCAGCCACACCAATCTCTCGTGCGGTCGCGGTTGCTATAGAACTCACAGATCTAACGCCGGCTTGCACCTCCGTGCTAGCACCAAAAGTTGCAATTCCAAGCGCTGCATCGCCCAAGGCCATTGCCCCGTAGATGGCTGCGTTTCCATAGTTGCCGGCTCTGAATTCCTCCGGGACACGGCCGCCATAGTAAGCCCCCGGCACTGCATTGACGAACGACGACAACAACCGCTGACCAAAGGAACCCGCCGCTTCCTGCACCCAACCAGTCGGATCGATCAGGTTCAGCGGGTCATTCCCGACATAGGCGTAGAGGTTGAGCCCGCCTTGCGTCCCGATCGGATCGGGCTGGAGGAAGCGGCCGAGCGCGGGGGCGTACATCCGGGCGCGGTAGTAGTAGAGCCCGGTCTCGGTGTCGATGCGCTGGCCGGTGTAGCGGAAGGTCCCCGTCGATGCCGCGCTCTGGCCGAAGGGCAAATAGCCCGTTTTGGCGAGCGTGCCGGTGGCCGAGGCCAGCGTCGCCTGTACGGAACCCTGGATATCGGGAATGAAGCTCGTGCGCGTCGCGGGCGAAACCTCGATCTGGTTCAGCGCCTCGTTGGAGCCCAGCCCATAGGCATACCAGCGCAGCACCTGCCCGCTCGTGCCGTCATACTCCAGCACCTCGCGATTATCGGCGTCGGTGACGAACACCGTCTTGGCCGCCCCGACTGTCTTCTGCTTGCGCCGGCCTTGCGCGTCGAAATCATAGCTCGCGACTGTCGTCGCGCCTTGCATCACGCCCGTCAGCCGGTTCTCCGGGTCATAGGCGTAGGTGAAGCTTCCGTCAGAGGTCAGGTTGCCGTTGCCGTCATAGCTCGGCGTGACCGCGCCGACGGCGGTGTATTGGTCGAGATTATTGGCGGCATAGGCCGTCGTGCTCGCAGCCGCCGGCGAGAGCCACCAGCTGGCATCGCTCGCAGTCTGACCGATGCGCTGATTGACCTGGTTATAGCTGTAGCTGAAGGCGACGCTGCTGGCTGCGGGGGCAACGGCCGGCGCCGGGGCCGGATTCCAGCTCACCGCAAGCGGACGGTTCAGCGCATCATAGCTCAGACTGGTGGCGAAACTCGCCGTTCCGCCTGAAGGCGGCAACGCATTGACCAGCGACGCGCCGGTATCACTGACCGAGATCACCCGGCCGGCGAGATCGTAGGCATAGCTCACCGTCGGCTGGCCGCTCGAGGCCTTGGACGTCTGGCGGTTCAGCGTGTCGTAGGCGAAGGAGATCGTCTGGTTCGCGCGCGTCTTGCGCGTCAGGACATTGTTGTCGTTGTCGTAGGTGAAGGTCTCGGTGCTGGCGTTGGGATAGGTCGCGACGCTGAGGCGGTCGAAGCCGTCATAGATGTAAGAGGTGACATTGGTCTGGCTGTTGCCGCGCGCGATCGTCAGGCTCGCCGGCAATCCGTCCGGCGTATAATCCTGCTGCAGCAGCGGATTGCTCTGCACGGCGAGGTTCGAGACCGAAATGCGCCGCCCCGCGAGATCGTAGCCATACTGCGTCACCCGGCCGAGAGCGTCACGGATGCTCGCCGGCCTGTCGGCCACGTCATAAGCGTAGCGCGCGATGTTGCCGTTCGCGTCAGTCGAGGTCGCCGTCTGCCCGCTCGGGGTATAGGTCGCGCTGGTGGAACGCAGGGACACGCCATTGGCGCTCTGCTGCGTCCGCAGCACACGGCCATCGGGATCATAATTCAGCTCGGTGACGATGCTGCCGAAAGCAGCGCCGGTCGGTGGAGCCACGCTGCGGACGAGGCGGCGATTGGCGTCATAGCTGTTTCCGGCGACGTTCCCATTGGGATCGGTCGTGGAGGTGACGTCGCCGAGGCTGTTATAGGCCGATCGCGTGGTCTGATTGAGAGCCCCGGCGCCTCCGGCGTCCCTGACGATCTGAACGGCGTTACCCCGCTCGTCATAGACATATTGCGTCGTGGTGCCGACTGGATCGACCGAGGAGAGCGGCTGGCCATAGGCGTTGTAGCTCATGCGGGTCGTCGCCTTGAATCCCAAGGCATCCGCGTCCCTGACCACCGAGAGCAGGTTACTGGTGACCGGGTCATAGCTCAGCGCCGTGACGAGCCCGCGTGGATCGGTGACCCGCGTCGGCTGGTTGAAGGGCGTGTCGTATTGGAATGTGGTGGTAAGCGGCGAAAGCGGCGAGCCCGGTTTGGCGGTCCGCGTCGTCGCAATGACGTTGTGCTTGAGATCCAGCGAATAGGCATAGGCCGTCGCGCCGCCTTCCGGGGCCGTGGTCAGCACCAGCCGGTCTTGCCCGTCATATTGATTGGTCGTGATGTTGACGGCGCCGTTCTGCTGCCCCGTGTCGCCGAAAACCGTTCCGAAGCTGCCGCTGAGGACGGTTGCGTCCCTGACGATCTTGCCGCGTGGCGTCTGGTAGGTGATGCGGCGCCCGCCGGCCGGATCGACGATTTCGCTGCGGGAGCCGGCGAAATAAAACTGCGAGACATTGCCGTTGGCATTGGCCTGTCTGATGACATGCCCCAGCCCGTCATAGTCGTTGCTGACATAGGGGATGCTGGGATTGGACGGATAGAATACCTGCGTCAGTTGACTATCGGCGTCGTAGGCATAAGTCGTGATGCTGCCGAGCGGATCGGTCGCGGAGACCAGATTGTCGCCGCTATATCCGAAGGTCACGCTCCGCTGGCCGTCGGACACCGCGCTGATGTGGGACCCCGCATAGGACAGGGATATCTGCCGCCCCAAATTATTCGCCACTGTCAGAAGATTGCCGGACGCGTCATAGGTAAAATCGATCCCCATGCCGTTGGGATGACGCCAGGTAGCGATGTTCGAAGCGGTTTTTCCGGCAGGCGGCGCACCGAAGCCGAGCGTGACGCCGTCCTTGGCGATGTAGTTGTAGGTGTTGGGAATGCCGGAATTCAGCGCTGTTCCGGTCAATGTCGCCGCCGATCCGAAGGGGGCGGAGTAGCTGATGCTCATGGCGCCATCGCTACGGGGCAAGGCAATGAAGGCCTCGGACGTTTCCGGTTGCGAAACGACGACAGAGTTGTTCGTCAACTGGTCGCTGAGCCAGCGATTGACCATCCATGCCAGGGTGAGCGACTGGGCGCTTTGAGCGCTGTTCTTCAGGAGATCCTGCGAGACATAGATCGCAGCGATGGCAGACGCGGCATCGATCGCCGAGCCGGCGCCCAAGCCGGCATAGGGGTCACTGTTGAAGCCCGCGCTGTAGCTGAAGCTATGTGTCCAGCCATTGCCCAGGCCGACATCCCTCTTGTTCGCGGATGAACGATAGGTTCGCGCGAAGGACAGCGCATAAGGAAATGAGCCGCTTCCCACGGACAGATCGGAATGACTGTAGACGTTTGCGCCCGTCGCCAGATCGATGGGGTCGGAAACCTTCGGTGAATCAACCCAGGGCTGTGGGTTGAAGAATGCGGGAACGCCGATCATGCTCGGTAGCGTTGGGATCGTATCGAACGTGTTCGAAACCTGATCGGGAATGGACACGCCCGTTCCGCTGAAACCACCGCTCAGCCCGCCGCTGATTCTTTGAATGATGTTCAGCGAAGTGGAGGTCTGCGTGATAATCGTGAAGCCCGCGCCGTGCCAGACTCCTACGGCAGTGTTGCCGTTCGTCGGGATCAGAACCTGATTTCCGGCCGGGCTCCCCGACGCTAGGCCATTCGTCGAAATCGACCAATCGATCGCAGCGAGATCCGCGTCACGATACGACGTCAAATTCGGTCGAATGCTGCTGAAATACGCCTGCAGGCCCGCTGATGTCGTACCGTCTGCGAAGAATATTCGCGCTGACGTTGCAGCGTTCATGTCGACGATTTTAACGGTCGAGGCGGCGACCATATTTGGCGTTGGCGCCTGAGTTTGCTCAAGGACACCAGATTCAAGAATGCTGGATGCTCCCGATATCGAATAAACCCAGGAAAAAATCTGCGGAACAAAGAATGGGCACTGAAGCTGAGGCCAGCAGGCCTGCGATGTTACGCTATAGCCATTCAGCGGCAAATCGACATAGGGGCCTTGGACGCCGGTATCCGTCTGAATCTGCGACTGCGCCGTTATGCCCACGCCATGGTGATATTGCGAGGTGAGCTGGCCGAGGCGATCCCCGATCGATTGTTGTGCGGCGTTCTCCGCAAGCCAGTTGTAGCTGACAACGGCAAGGCTCTCGCCCAGAACGGCCTCAGACGCAGGATGGGCCCCGGGCACGGCCAAGGCTTGAGCGAGCAGCCGCCGGTGCTTGTCCACCATCCCGCGACCGACGCGTCCCCAGCCGGCGCCGATCAGATAGGAGCCGCCTGCCCTAATCGCCAGATTGGCTGATTGATTGAAAATGGTTGCGAGAGAGCCAGTATAGGGGTGCTTGATCGCCGTATTGACGTTCCAAGCGTCTCCAAAAGCCGTCGAAGGGCCGATGCTCGTGCCAGAGGATGGGGCAGAGCCATCGATCAAAAGCTTGGGGATGTATCTGTTCGGTGTGGCCGGGTCCGGCTGCGAGAAGACCGTGATCCTTTGACCAAAGGTCTCATCGGCATAGAGCAGAACGGATTGCGCCGAAGGAGCCGAGCAGGTCGAGGGCGTCACTCCTGGCATCGAGATTGTGAAACATGTGCGATAGGCGTTGGGTATCGTAGCCCATGTCTGCACTCCGATCGGCTGGCTCGGTGACAGATAGGGCAGTGTCGTTTGACGGATCGGCGATCCCGTCAATGGGATGATCATCTTGCCGCCGATAACGTCGTTCGTGGTCGCAGCCGGATTCGTCGATTTGACATAATTTATCAGATTGTTCGCGAAATTGACGAGATTCGATCGAATGGAAGATCTGTTGATATTCGCGATAGAAACAGAATCCACCGAGCCTCCGGCGCTCGCCGCAAATTGAGACTTGTTGTACCCGAGAGAAGATGCTAGATTTGAGATACCATTTATGATTGTATTTTGCTTAAAACTCGGATCAAATACATAATTTATCCCATTAATACTGACTTTAACCCAGACATGAGCAACATCGATCTGATTCAAAGTTCCATCTGGATTGGCAAATACTGACCCCAGAGGAACACCTCCATTGTCAAACAAATTTGCGATCGCAACGACGTCATTTTTGACGCCGAGCCATCCGGGAGTATTTGCACCCGTCAACCTGATGTAACCGTATTGGAAATTCGTCTGCGTGACGCCTGCCGCATTCAACAATGCGATCAGCAATTTTGCCTGATCCCAATCATTGCCGAGCCCGCCCAGAAGGGTGCCCAAAGCCCCCTTGTTGCTGCCAAATAGCGGCTCGTACTCAATGTTGTTGTAGACATACTCGAAAATCAGATCCGGGTCGCATTTAAGCGCCGCGGCCAGGGTCGCGATCTCCAGAGGCTGCGGCAGGGAGCCCAAGCAGGAGCTCGTCACCGGCGCAGATGCCGCAGCGAAAGCGGAGGCGCCAACCGCGGCCTGTGGCCCAACCGTTCGCGCCGACCCTGCCGGGGCAAAACCAGCGGCAGACGCTCCCGCTACGCTTTGGTCGAGAATCTCGTTGGCTTCGGCAATGCTTACGCGCTGACCCTGCGCTACAACCTGCGCGTGAGCGTTCGGAAAAAACAACGGCGAAAACGACGCAAGTATGATTCCAAAAACGGCACCGACTAAAGCTCTATTGAAAAGTGATTTATTGCTAGATGCCTTGAACATAAAATCATCCTTATTCAATCAATATCATATTTCTTCTGTATACAAGATTCTGATGAAGCCTATTTTAGAAAATTCACTGCCAAACCGCCGACCCCCAGGAGAAATTATTCCACGATCCGACGGCACTATTTACGTTTATGGCTTGGGAAGTCCGGTTCCCATTCGAATCATACGAGTATAAAATAATAATTCCGGTATCATAACTCGCTGTCGCTACCCTACCAAGGGCGTCATATGTGTAAACCACAGAGGCGTTAGCCGCGTTCGCGCTGTTTTGTCCGGCGGACAAACACATCGCGGCCGAAAACATAAGTATAAAGACGAATATGATCCTTAATTTCGTAAAAATGAGATTCATATTTCGCTCCATTCTTAAGAGATTCGATCACAATCTCTTATCAACTCCGGAAATTCTGCGCCTACAACCGGCTGCTTTTCGTCAATCAGCCTCGGTCCTTTCGAATGTGCCGAGACGTCCCCTTGCAATCAAGCAGATTTTTTGCACTGATCAGCAATCAGACGTTGTGCTTCCGCTGAGTGATCATCCCCATCTTCGTCGCCCTTCATTTTGCCTTAAGGAATCCCACATGCGCCTGATGCGGAAACTTATTGTAGCGGCGATCCTCGCCCTCGGCATGAATCACGCCGCTTTGGCTCAGACTTGTCCGTCCAGCCCGTACACACTGACGAATGGGACGAATGCCGACGCAAGCCAGGTCATGGCCAATTTCAACAATCTGTTGAATTGCATCAATTCGCAGCCCGGCCTGGTCTTTGCTCCGGCAGGGCGATTGACGCTTTCGATCGGCACGCCCGTGCTGACGTCGGCGGTCAATGGCGGGGGGACGGTCTACTACACGCCCTATACCGGAAATCTGGTGCCGATCTGGAGCGGAACGGGCTTCGTCGCGAGAACCTTTACCGAACTTTCAAATGTTTTAGCCAACTCGACCGCAGGAAATGCCGGCCCGGCCGCAGCAACAGCCGGTGCGGTCTATGACCTGTTCGTGTGGTCCAATGCCGGGACCATAACGCTGACCAGAGGACCGGCTTGGACAAACACCACCACACGCAGCGCTGCTCTAACGCGCGTGAATGGGCTTCTCACCAATTCAACGGCCATCGCGAATGGACCAGCAGTAGGATTTGGCACTTATATTGGAACGATCGCTACTGATAACGGCAGCGCGACGGTGTCTTTCAATAGCGGATCATCAATTAGTGGAGGTGGGCCCTCTAACATTGGCCTTTGGAACCAGTTTAATCGAGTAAGAATTATTGCATCTGTTAACGATGCGAGCATATCGCATACATATGCTTCAGCCACGTATAGATCATTCAACGGATCAAATGGAAATAGGGTGACTTTTGTAACAGGACAGGCGGAAGATAGCTTCACAGCAACAGCGATAGCTTTAATTCAAACTTCTGTTGGCGGCGTGGGTAGTTTAGCATTTGGACTTGATAACAATAATGCTATCTCGACTGGAAGTAGCACATCATTCGTAGGAATAGGAGGGTCTCAATCATCGGTTCAATCTCCTATTTATTTTAGTGGAAACCCGATTGTCGGCCAGCACTACATTCAGTTATTACAAAAAGGAGATGGGACGACTGCAACTACATTTTTGTCTGGCCCATACGAATTACTTCAAGCCGATCTGAGATATTGAATTTACTAAGTAAGCTCGTGTGCGTCGCGCAACAGTGTGCAAAGTGTCTGCGGGATCATCTCTTAGCATTCGTCGGGCATGTCGAACCCAGCCCGCAGGCGGCGGTAATTGTCCGCGCTGTCCTGGGAGTGGGACGCGGCCTAGGCACCAGCGTCGTGGCGGAGGGGACGAGACCGCCGGCCAGAACACGGCGCGCTTTGCCATGCCATTCAGGGTAGTTGGGCGAAATCTCGTCGCATCATTTAGGCGACCGCCTCATCGGCCGGCCTGTGATGTGAGGATGTGCCGCCGCAGGAGATGAGGCGGACAACGGCCTGTCCGCTTCCTGCGATCGGAAGGGACAGGCCGCCGTCGGCGGGCGCTATTTCAGCGGCAGAAAAAGCTCCGCGACCGCCTCATGCTCCGGCACCTCCGGGAAGAGGCTCAGCCGCTGGCAATAGATCGGGAAATCGCGCGCTTCCTCGCCGCTGACTGGGAGCCAGTCGCGATACAAATAGAGCGCGGCGGGCTCCAGATTATGGGTGTTGCCAACGACGCGCAGCACCGCGCAGCGCCCGCCTGGGATCTCGCCGGCCTTGATCGGCTCGCCATGCGCCTCGATCGGCCGGTCGGTCCCGGCACAGAGGTCGTTGCTGTAGTCCGCCAGAGAGGCGGGCCGCCTTTCGGAACGCCAGACATTGAAGGTCGGGCTCGTACTGGGGTGCAGGCCTGCGGCCTTTCGCCAGGCGATAAAGCGCTGGATGGTGGCGCCAAGCGTCGCTGGATCGCCCCGATGCTCCATGATCGCCGCGTTGTCGGCACATCACGGATCATCACGTCGTCAGCGGTAAAATTCGTCTGCATGAGCTTGCTCCTCGCATCGTCGAAAGGCCCGAAGGCCGCAAGCCACGGCTCCCAGTCGGGAGATTTCCGGAACGACGAAGGCGATTGCCCAAACCGTTGCCGAAAGGCACGGGCGAAGGCATCGGGTGCATCGTAACCGGCATCCATCGCTATGTCCGTGACGCTTTGGGCGTCCCTGTAGGCCAGCCGGTACGAAGCGCGCTTCATGCGGGCAAGCTGGACATAGCGATGCACGGACACCCCGAAGGTGGACATGAACTGCCGGTGGAAATGGTATTTCGAGAACGCCGCGACGCCGCTCAACACGTCCAGGCCCAGATCATCGTCGAGATGCCGGTCGATATGGTCCAGCACCCGCTGCATCCGGGCATGATAGTTTTCAAGTGCCGCCGTCATCGTCCCTTGGTCTCTTCCTACCGCGGCGACACCAGCTACGCCCTTCTCAAGATACCGCGCTCGACCGATCTTGCGATTTGGCAGGGAACCGGCGCCTGCCGGCAACGGCTTACAGGTGAGCCTGGCTGCTCCGCATGTGGAGGTTCCGCTGCGTAGACGTTGCTTTGAGAACGGCAGGAACACGGATATTGCGGCGTCCTGAAGAGTAGGGAATACCGCATGACGTGGTCGATCATCGCGCGGGATACGCAAACCGGTGCGTTTGGCGTGCTGTGCGCGTCGCGGGCGCTGGCGGTTGGGGCGGTCGTTCCCCACGGGGCGGGTCGAACCGGCGCGATCGCGACGCAGGCTTTCGCAAATCCGTTCTTCGGCGTCGACGGCCTGAGGATGCTTGGGGAAGGCTGTTCTTCCCAGGATATCGTCTGTGCCCTGGCGGCGGCTGATGAAGGGCGCGATCACAGGCAAGTGCATGTGATCGATCGCACGGGCAGCGCGGCCTGCCATACCGGCGCGGCCTGCATCGCATGGAGCGGCAGCGTCAGCGCTCCCAACGTCTCCGTCGCGGGGAACGTGCTGGCAGGGCCGCAGGTCGTCGAAGCGACGCTTAACGCCTATCTCGCGGCGTCCGCACTCGATTTCGACGAGCGCCTCATCGTCGCGATGGAAGCCGGCGAATGCGCGGGCGGCGACAGCCGCGGGCGTCAGTCCTGCGCCATCCGCATCTGGAGCGATGCCCCGTTTGCGAGCTTCGATCTGCGTGTCGACGACCATTCCGAGCCCCTGAAGGAGCTTAGGCGGCTCTGGCGGCTGGCGCATCAAGGCTATGCGCCGTTTCAAACCGCCTGCCCTCCCGCGCGAAGCCGGCCGGCGTCACGGACCGGGACGCCGTCAATCGGATGTGCGCCGAATATGCCGAGGCCTGGAACGCCCGACATCCGGAATAGCCGCCGATCACAACCCTGAAGGCGTCCGTTGCCCACCCCCGTTGCGGCCTAGCGCTGGAGGTCATCGTCACCGAAATGCCGGCTCATCTGCTTCGTCTTGCGGCCTTCATCCAGGTCATGACGCTCCTGCGCGGGCGCAAGCAAAGAGGCGGTCGCGGATGCGATCGCTCCGGAAAACGGACGTACCCGTCCAGCCGCTATCGCTTTGCCCGTCGTAGGCGGTAGCGGTCGAGATAGGCCGCACCCCACATGGTCAGCCGCGCCATCGGCCGCCGTAGAAAAGGCACGTCGGCTGCGATCAGCATCAGGCCGAGCGGCAGCATCCACAATCCCAGGAACGGAAGGATCGCGAAGATGCCGCCGAAGATCAGGACAATCCCCGCCGGAAGTCTGACCCAGCGCGATTGGGGATACCGCAACCAACGCATCCATGACGCCAGCCTGTGCGGTAGTTCCCGCTCGATGCGCTTGAAGGCGAAGCGAAGCTCTCTTGCGCCATCCGACATGCTATTCTGCGGCCTTCGTAACCGAGACGGGGCTCACGATTTCGACACATGCTCGGGCTTGCCCTTGCGTTTGGTCGAGGCGAGCTCGTCGAGTTCGCGTTCACTCATCGATTTCTCCATCGATTTGGAAGCGCCTTTGAGTTTGCTTTTCTTGATCGCGCCGCGCTTGGCGGCCAGGGCGGCGCCTGCCGCCTTTTGCTGAGCTGCTGATTTCGCCGGCATGTCCGCCTCCTCGAATAAAGCCACTCTCAAACGGCATGTCCTAAACCGGCCAACCGCCGAGACGTTCCCGCGCGATCGGCTCACCCCCCTCGGCCGTCATCAGCGTAGTGCCGCCACCTCCACACATGCGGAATGGCGATGCGCCCAGGTCGCGTTGACGTGCGACAGACCAATGATGCGCTCTTGGCGGCATCCGCCGAATTGCGCTATGCAAAGTTCCCGTTTCGTTCTAAAAGAACTGGCATGACGCGTCGCTCCGGCAGTGCCGATCTGCCTTTGCATCACGGCCGGGTGCCGGCCTGGCTCGCCCAGCGCATGACGCGACTCGGCGCCGTCATCTGCGAGGCGATCATCCATCATTATGGCCGGGACGAGTTGCTGCGGCGTCTGGCGCATCCCTTCTGGTTCCAGTCCTTCGGTGCGGTGATGGGCATGGACTGGCACTCTTCGGGCATCACCACGAGCGTCATCGGCGCATTGAAGCGCGGACTGGCACCGCTCTCGGGCGAGCTCGGCCTGCATGTGTGCGGTGGGCGAGGCAGCCATTCGCGGCAGACGCCCGCAGAACTGGAGCGGATCGGCGCCCGGGTCGGCTTCGACGGGCATGCGCTGGCAAAGGCAAGCCGCCTCGTCGCCAAGGTCGACAGCGCCGCCGTGCAGGATGGTTTCGACCTTTATCTGCACGGCTTCTTCGTCACCGATGATGGCCAATGGGTCGTGGTGCAGCAAGGCATGAACGGCGATGGCGGCCTCGCCCGGCGCTATCACTGGCAGTCGGAAGGGCTCGGCAGCTTCGTCGAGGCGCCCCATGCCGCCATCGATGGCAAGAACCAGGGCTGCATCATCAATCTCACCGATGCGCGCGCGAGATCGTCCCGCGACGGCCAGGTTGCGATGCTGCGCGAGATCGGGCCCGACGCCATCGTCAGGGAATTTTCCGCATTGGAGCGCGACCGGGTCCCGCCGGTGCTGTCGTCCGCGCAGCTCGCCTTGCCACATCTGGTGATGCCGGCCCATCACGATGTCCGGCCCAAGGACGTGATCGCCCGGCGCCTGCACGGCGCGCTCGCTGCAGCCGCCGACAGTGCCCCGGCCGATTTCTCTGAGCTGCTCCTCGTACCAGGCGTCGGGGCCCGCACCGTGCGCTCGCTTGCGATGGTGGCCGAAGTGGTCCACGGCACGCCGTGTCGCTTCGCCGATCCGGCACGCTTCTCACTCGCCCATGGCGGCAAGGACCGGCAACCCTTCGCCGTGCCCACCAAGGTCTACGACCAGACCATCGCAGTGCTGAGATCCGCGGTCGATCGGGCAAAGCTAGGGCAGGATGATCGCCTCGCCGCGATCTCCCGGCTCGACCGCGAGAGCCGCCGGCTGGAGCAGATCGCCACTGGCCCGACACTGTGCGGATATGTGGCCGAGGAACGCCGGCGTTCGGCCGAGTATGGCGGGCGGAGCGTCTTTGGTTGGGAGCAACGCGCGTCCGAGGCGGCCCCGGATGCTCCGGCGAAAACGCGCCCGACGTGACATGCGGGCGCGGAAGGCCAGACGCACTGAGCCTTTGAAACTGTCCCAAGGCGGCCGCCCTGCGGACGAAAGCCGCTGAGATCAATCGCATTGCCGGTCGCATGTCCGCTGATGGGCGCGCCCTGCCATCCCATTGCGCGGCCAGCAGGCATGTCCGCCGACCCCGGCCAGTCCGGTCAGCTTGCCGTTCTCACCGCTCATGATGCCGGGCAGATCGTCGCGCAGCCAGCCCAGGACTTCCAGTGCAAAGGTGCAGCTGACAGTAACCGCGCTGTCGAGCTCGACCTTGGGCCCGTCAGCCATCGCAATGTTGCGGAACGTGACGGGACCGTCGATAGCGCATGCGCCACCGCCGTTCGCCGATGGCGAAGGAAGCGCGATGCCGCCGCTCTCGGCAAGGTGGCGAGACACGCCGACGGCGCTGCCGGCTTCTCGGGCTCGGGAGCAGGCTGCGCCTTGCCGCCAGGCACCGGAAGCGGCTTCAGATCGGCAGGGCGCTCATGAAACGCCTCATCGTCCAAATCGGCTGCTGGGGCGGCTTGAATTTCGAGTGCGGCAAGCGATCCGCGCGGTCGATTATCGCCACATGCCTCGCATTTGCGCACGCACATCGATCCTCGGCCCATTGCTGGCTGTCCGGCCGGTGTCGAGCGTCGCGACACGCGGCCAGACGCAGCGCTCGAAATGCCCGAGCAGCCCGTTGGGAATGAACCGCGTCCGATTCGCATAGACGTGGCGGTCTCCGGTCGATGATTGGCCATGGGTGAAGAAGCGCTGCGGCACGACGAGATGCAGCTCGTCCTTGGCCCGTGTCATTGCGACGTAGAGCAGACGGCGTTCTTCCTCGATCTCCTCGGATGTGCCGGCACCGAGATCGATCGGAATGCAGCCATCGACGACGTTCATGACGAAGACCGATTTCCACTCCTGCCCCTTGGCCGAATGGATCGTCGAGAGGATCAGGTAGTCCTCGTCGAGCAGTGGTACGCCAGCCTGATCGCTGGTCGCATCGGGGGGATCGAGCGTGAGCTCGGTCAGGAAGCGCTCGCGCGACGGATAGCTTCCGGCGATCTGCTCGAGCTGGACAAGGTCGGCTTGTCGCGTCGAGGCGTCTTCATGGATGCGCTCCAGATGGGGCTCATACCAGAGCCGCGCGCGCTCGATCTCAGCAGGCCAGCCGCAGCAGCCCGAACGCAGTTCGGCGACGGCATTCTGGAAGCTTGTCCAGTCCTCGCCGGCGCGCGGCGGTGCGGGCGCGTCATGCAGCGCCCCGATCGGGTCCGAAGCTTGGGCCATGTGGTCGAGCACGCGCTGCGCCGAAGTCGGCCCGACGCCGGGCAGAAGCTGCAGGATGCGGAAGCCGGCAACCCGGTCGCGAGGGTTCTCGACGAAGCGCAGCAAGGCCAGCACGTCCTTGATGTGGGCAGCGTCGAGAAACTTCAGGCCACCGAACTTGACGAAGGGAATGTTGCGCCGAGTCAGTTCGATCTCCAGCGGGCCGCTGTGATGCGACGCCCGGAAGAGCACGGCCTGCTGCTTGAGCGTCGAGCCCGCCTCGCGGTTCTCCAGGACCCGTTCGGCGATGAAACGAGCCTGATCGGCCTCATCACGCACATTGACGAGTTGCGGCGCCGCGCCGGCTGCCCGATCGGTCCAGAGGTTCTTGGTGAAGCGCTCGGCTGCCAGGTCGATGACGCCGTTGGCTGCCGCCAGGATAGCGCTGGTCGAGCGATAGTTCTGATCGAGCGTGATGATCTCGGCCGGCGGCGAGAAGGCCGCGGGGAAGTCGAGGATGTTGCGGACCGTCGCTGCCCTGAAGGAATAGATCGACTGGGCATCGTCGCCGACGACGGTGAGCCCGTGGCCGCCAGGCTTCATCGCGAGCAGGATCGAGGATTGGAGCCGGTTGGTATCCTGATACTCGTCGACCATGACATGATCGAAGCGCCCGCCGATATCGGCGGCAAGGTCAGGGTCGGCCATGACCTGGGCCCAGTAGAGCAGCAGGTCGTCGTAATCGAGCACGTTCTGGCTCTGCTTGGCCTCGACATAGGCCGCAAACAGATCCCGCAGCTCTGCCGCCCAGGCCGCGCACCAGGGAAAGGATCGGCCAAGAACATCCTCGATCGGCATCTCCGCATTCACGCAGCGCGAATAGATCGACAGACATGTCCCCTTCGTTGGAAAGCGCGCTTCGGTCTTGGAAAAGCCGAGCTCATGCCGGATGAGATTCATCTGGTCTGCGGCGTCCTCGCGGTCGTGGATCGTGAAGGCAGGATCGAGCCCGATCTGGTCGGCATAGTCACGCAGCAGACGCGCGCCGATCCCGTGGAATGTGCCGGCCCATGTCAGCGCATCCGCCAGGACGCCGGCGCCATCGCCAAGTACCTTCCGGGTGATCCGCTCGACGCGCTTTGCCATCTCCGTGGCGGCGCGACGGGAGAAGGTCATCAGCAGAATGCGGCGTGGATCGACGCCGCTGACCATCAGATGCGCCACGCGATGGGCGAGCGTGTTGGTCTTGCCCGAGCCGGCACCCGCGATAACGAGGAGCGGGGAAGCGAAAAGGGAACCGACGCCGTGAATGACGGCGCGACGCTGCGCGGGGTTCAGCGTGTCCAGATAGGAAATCGGGGTTATGGCGTTCATCTATTCCAGCCCGCCCTCGCCGGCACGCCGTTCGAAGCGAACGCCGGCGACATGCCCCGCTTGGTTCTCTGGACCATCAGACCTCGTCCTCAACGTCCAGGCGTCGGGCGCCCGCCGAGAACACGCCACGGATAAAGCCGCGGGATACCGCCTGCTGCGCATCCCGGATCAACGCGGCCTGATCATGCAGCAGGGCTCGAATCGCTGCCCGGGCGTCGCCGCCGAATTCGGCCAGGACGTCGTCGATTTCCTGCTCTGAAACCTCCAACTCGGTCTTTTCAAGCGGCTGTGACGACATCGATTGCGTTCCCGGAAAGGCGAACGTAATGAGAACATAGCTGCCTGCGAAGTCAAGCCATGGGCACTGTCGAGACGTTCTTCCTTCAACCCGTGAAAACGCATCGCGAGCGTCTCGTGCCGGTGCAGCGGGTCCTGGCGAGGACGAAACATCACGCGGTCAACGACGAGAGCGCATGGCGCGCACCGCCGAGGGGCTCGCCGTGATCCATGTCACCGCCGACGATGAAACCGGCGAGGTCAGCGCGCTCTCCGTCCTGGCGCGCCATGGCGCGATCCCCCGCCCAGCGCCAGAACCCCTAGAAGCACGATCGCGACACGCGATTTGAACGCGACTACCAAAACCCGACGCATGCTTTGCCGCCTCGCCTCAACGCCGAAACCGGGCACCGACCAAACGCTCGAGCCCCGAACCTACACCTTTTGGAACAGGTCCGGCGCGTCGCCGCCTCGCATGATAAACCCGCCCCGAACGACCCTGCCCGCATCCCGGTCACCGGTCGCGACACCCGGCGCAGTCGGCCCCTGCCGCGCCTGCATGGCTTCAGCGCCTGAATGACGTCACAGCCTGAATGACGTCAGCAACTGTCCTCTGCAATTTTAGCGTTCCTTGGCACGATGTCCTTCGCATTCTGCCCTATACGACCGGCATGATCGTTAGAATTGCGCAGGCGCCATGTATCGAACACTGACGTGCTTGACCGATGAGCATGCCGCCTGGGTGCTGCCCTTGTCGGCGCTGGTCTGCTGGGTGTCATGCCATGCAGCGTTCGGCCTGCTCAAGCAGGCCCGCGAAAGCGCGGGCTGGGCCACAGCCATCTGGCTCGCCGCCACCGGCGCGGCGGCCGGCGCAGGCATCTGGAGCACGCATTTCATCGCCATGCTCGGCTACGCGCCGCCGCTCAGCATCAGCTATGATGTGCGCCTGACGCTGGCCTCGCTGGGCGTCGCCATGGCAACGGCTTTTTGTGCCGCGAGCCTGATCCGAGGCGCCGCCGGTCCTATCGCCATCGTCGTCAGCGGCCTCGTGCTGACCGCAGGCATTGCTGCGATGCATTTCACCGGGATGGCGGGCGTTCGCATTCCCGGCCGCTTCATCTGGGACGAGACGCTCGTCGCGGCGGCGCTGGCGTCGGGCACCGTGCTGACCTGCGCGGCGCTGTTCGTGTTCACCCTCCGCCCGGCCCGCTACCCCCGCGCCATTGCCGCAACGCTTCTGACTGGCGCCATCGGCACCATGCACTTCGTCTCGATGGCCGCAGCGCGCGTGCTGCCGGACCCCTCGATCGCCGCTCCCGACGACGAACTGGCGCGCGGGGCGCTGGCGGCCGGCGTAGCGGCCGTGATGCTGACGATCCTGGCGTTCTCCGCGCTCAGCCTGTTCGCCGACCGCCTCAGGCGCGCCAACCGCACCCTCGCCTCGCATGGCGCGGCGCTGCGCGTGAGCGAGGAGCGCCTGGCGCGAGCTCTGGATGCGGGAAGCGACGGCCTGTGGGACTGGAATATCGGGACCGGCCAGGCCTGGTACTCCGACCGCTGGCTGACGATGCTGGGCTACGCGCCTGGAGAGCTCGAAGGCCTTGTCGGGACCTGGCGACGCCTGCTCCATCCAGAAGACGAGCCGAAGGCCGTGGAGCTCCTGCAGGCGCATTTCGACGGCCGCTCGCCGGTCTATGAGTGCGAGTATCGACTGCGCCGCAAGGACGGCAGCTGGGGCTGGGTGCACGCGCGCGGCAAGGTCGTGGAGCGCGACGCCGGGGACCTGCCCCAGCGCATCGTCGGCACGCATATCGACATCGAAGCGCGCAAGCTCGCCGAGCAGCAGATCGCCCATATGGCGCGTCATGACGGGCTGACCGGCCTGACCAACCGGACCCGCTTCTACGAGCTGTTGCGCCTGGCCTTGCAGGAGGCAGCCGATGACGGCCGCACTTGTGCGGTGCTGTGCCTGGATCTCGACCGCTTCAAGAGCGTCAACGATACAGCCGGTCACATGGCCGGCGATGAGCTGCTGAAGCGTGTCGCCGGCAGGCTCGCCGGGAGCATGCATCCGGCCGACACCGTGGCGCGCATGGGCGGCGACGAGTTCGCCGTCCTGGTCAGGAGCGACCCGAGCGATGAATGCCTGCGCCGCCTGGCGCAGGAGCTGATTTCCGTTGTCGGCAAGCCGGTCTCCTTCGGCGGACAGACCATCGAGGTCGGCCTCAGCATCGGGATCGCGCGGGCGCCGCAGCACGGTCTGGTCGAGACGCAGCTCTTCAGCCGGGCCGATCTCGCGCTTTACCAGGCAAAGGCCGAGGGGCGTAACTGCTATCGCATGTTCGACGCGGCGATGGACGAGGCGGTGACGCGGCGGCGCGAACTCGAACGCGATCTCAGAACGGCGCTCACGGATGGGGGCCTGGAACTCCACTATCAGCCGCAGGTGCGGGCGAGCACCTGCGAGTTCCTGGGTTTCGAGGCGCTCGCGCGCTGGCGGCATCCGGTGCGCGGCCTCATCCCGCCCGGCGAGTTCATTCCGCTCGCCGAGGAGACCGGCCTCATCTCGGCGCTCGGGGAATGGGTGCTGCGGAGCGCCTGCAGCGAGGCGGTGCGCTGGACGCAGCCTCTCAAGGTCGCGGTCAACCTGTCTCCTCGCGAGTTCCAGCAGGGCGATCTTCCCGAGCGCATCTTCGCAATCCTGGCCGAGACCGGCCTGCCGCCGAGCCGCCTGGAGATCGAAATCACGGAGACGGCGATCTTCGCCGATATGAACCGCGCGCTCTCGATCGTGCTGCGGCTGAAGGCGCTGGGCATCAGCATCGCGATGGACGATTTCGGAACGGGCTACGCGTCGCTCGCGACCCTGCAGGCCTTCCCCTTCGACAAGATCAAGATCGACCGCTCCTTCGTCGGGCAGGTCGAAACCAGCCCGCAGGCCGCGGTGATCGTGCGCGCCGTGCTGGGGCTGGGACGCAGCCTCGGCATCGGCGTGGTGGCGGAGGGTGTCGAGACCGCCGGCCAGATGCGCTTCCTGGTCGGCGAAGACTGCGAGGCGCTGCAAGGCTATCTGTTCGGCAAGCCCCAGCCGATCGAAAGCTTCGCGGAGGCCATGCGCGGCCGGCAGGCCTCCGATCTCGCGATCAGGGCGGCCCCAGTGCGCCAGCCCGCCGCGCGCATGGCCTTCGCCTCGTAAGCTGCCGTAGGGTTTTGATCCTGCGGCATCAGGCCGAATATCGTATCAAGCCCGATGCTGCAGAGCTTTATCCAGCATCGGCTTGTCCCGAAAACCAGCTCACACTTTTCGGGGCCGACGCTCCAGTGATCTAGCATCGACTCAAGCCGAAAGCCGGTTCCCAGTTTTTGGCGCGATGCTCCAAGCCGAGACGCGGCAGCTCCGGCAACCTGCCGCGGCGCTGTGATATATTTGCTGCTCTGTAAATATTCTGTTCGCTATGTTGCCAGCGGCCTTGTCGCAAATGCCGAATTCCGGAATTCTTGCAACTCTCGGAATTCTTGCAACCTGCGGTGTTGCATGTCTCCCGGAAAAATCGGGCGTGATTGGGGTTCCGGGCATGACATATATCGGGAATGCGAGGCTTCTCGCGGGCGCCTCCTGCGTCGCGCTCGCCCTGGTCTGCTCGCTGTCGGCGCCGTCCTCGGCGGCGACCTATTTCGTCAGCAACGCGACCGAGCTGCAGAACGCCATCATCGCCGCGAATGGCAACGCCGATGCCAACTCGACGATCCTGATGACGCAGAGCTTCGAGATGTTGGGCACGCCCAGCCTGCCGACAGCGACAAAAAACCTGACGATCGACACGAACGGCTTCGTTTTGTTGGGAACACCCGTTGGCCCCGCCCCGGGAACCCCGGGCTCCGTCAACGTCCAATCGCCCGCTTCAGGCAACATCCTCACGCTTGCGGGCACTCTGGTGGGAAGTGCTCAGGGAGGCGGCATCGGTGTCGGTGCAGGCCTGGTCATCGACACAGGCGCGGGCATCACCGCCCAGGTCGTCAACAACGGCTCGATCACCGGCGGCGCCACGACCACGGCTCGCGGCGGTATTGGCGTCTCGCTCCTGGACCCCACAACAGCCTTTACCAATAACGGCACGATCAACGGCGGAGCCAATAACGGCGGAGTCGGGATCGGCGGCGGCCCAATCAACAATGGCGCCGGCCTCAACATGCCCAACGGCGGAACCGCCATCAACACCATCACCGGCACCATTCAGGGCGGCAACGCTCAGGAAATCGGTTCCGCCGGCGCGGGCGTCTACATGAGCAACCTGGGGGCCCCGACAACCCTCACCAATTTCGGCACAGTGCGCGGTGGCTCGTCTACCGCCAGCGGCGGCAGCGCCGCGGTCCTCATCGAAGGCAGCCCCGTCAATATCGCGACGATCAATAACTTCGGCACGATCGAGGGTGGGAACGGCCTGGCCGCGATCGTGCCCTTGGGCTTCACGGCAAATATCAGGATCGTCAATGGCGGCACGATCCGCGCCGGCGCGGGATCGACTATCGCCATCCAGTTCGGCTCGAGCTTGACGAGCGTAGCCAGCCTCGAGCTTCAGGCTGGCTCGCAGATCATCGGCAATGTCGTCGCCTCCGGCCCAGGCACCAGCGATACCTTACGCCTGGGCGGCACGGCGAATGCCAGCTTCGACGTCTCGGCCATCGGGGCGCAGTACCAGAACTTCGATGTCTTCGAGAAGACCGGCGCCAGCACCTGGACGCTGACCGGCACCGGCAGCTTCACCGGCCCGACCAATCTGATCGCGGGCACGCTCTCGGTGAACGGCTCGCTTGCAGGCTCCGCGCTAACGGTCCAGTCCGGCGCGACGCTCGCCGGCAGCGGCACGGTGGGCGCGACCACGCTGCTCGCCGGCAGCCGGATCACGCCGGGCAACTCGATCGGCACGCTGACCATCAACGGCGCCTATGTGCAGGCGGCGGGCTCGACCTATCAGGTGGAAGTCGATCCGGCGACGACAACCTCCGACCTGATCCGGGTGAATGGCGCGGCGACGCTGGCGAGCGGCGCCGGGCTCTCCGTCGTCAACTACACCGGCGCGCCTTACCTCCCCGGCCAGCGCTTCACGATCCTGACCTCGACCGGGCTGACCGGGAGCTATGCCCTTAGTGACCAGGTCCTGACGCCCTTCCTCAACCTGCGCGACAGCTACGACGCCGCCAACGCCTATCTGACGGTGATCCAGACCCGGACCGTTGCCTCCGCCGCTTCGACAAGCAACCAGGCCGAGGTAGGCCGGAGCGTCGACAGCCTGCCCAGCGGCAATCCCGTCCAGATCGGCGTGATCAACCAGCCGACGTTGGGCGCCGCCCGCACGGCGCTCAACCAGCTCTCCGGCGAGATCCATGCCTCAGCCAAAACCGCACTGATCGACGAGAGCCGGCTCCTAAGCGCCGCCGTCACCGACCGGCTGCGCGCGGCCTTCGGAGGCGTCGGCGCGGCGCCGATGGCGACGCTGAATTACGGCTTCACCGCCGACCTCGCCCCGAGCGTGAAGGGGCCGATGCCGACGCTGAACGCCGACCGCTTCGCGGTCTGGGGCCAGGGCTATGGCGCCTGGGGTCGCAGCGGCAGCGACGGCAACGCCGCCAGGCTGACGCGCTCGACCGGCGGCTTCCTGCTCGGCACGGATGCCGCCCTGTTCGACACCCTGCGCATCGGCGCGGTCGCCGGCTACAGCCGCAGCACCTTCGACCTGAACGCAAGGCGCTCCTCGGGCGAGAGCGACAATTATCATCTCGGCCTCTACGCTGGCGGCCAATGGGGCGCGCTCGGCTTCAGGACCGGCGCAAGCTATACTTGGCACGAGATCGAGACCCGCCGCACAGTCGTCTTCTCCGGCTTCGGCGACAGCCTCAGGAGCGACTATACCGCCGGCACGGCGCAGCTCTTCGGCGAACTCGGCTACCGCATCGATCTCGGCCGGGTGGCGTTCGAGCCCTTCGCGGGGCTGGCCTATGTCAACCTGCATACGGACGGGCTCAACGAAACCGGCGGCGCGGCGGCGCTGAGCGCCCGCGGTGACGACACCAGCCTCGGCTACTCCACGCTGGGCCTGCGCGCCTCGACCAATTTCGCCTTGCAGGCCATGGATCTGACGCTGCGCGGCGGGCTCGCCTGGCGTCACGCCTTCGGCGAGGTCAACCCGACCACGACCCTCGCCTTCGCCGGCTCGGGTGCCTTCAGCGTCACCGGCATCCCGATCGCCAGGGACGCGACAATCGTCGAGGCCGGGCTCGACCTCGCTATCGGCAAGAGCGCCACGCTCGGCCTGTCATATACCGGCCAGCTCGCGCAGGACACGCAGGACCACGCCTTCAAGGGCGTGCTGGCGGTGAGGTTCTGAGACGGGAGCGTCGGCCTGCGCGAGGCGGCTGCGATGCCGGAACCGGCTCCGCCCGCTCCGCCATCCGTGGGGAATAGTGCCGCTAGGCGGGCCGCCAAGGCGCAGGGGACGCAGCACTAGGGGCGAGGCAAAGGCCCTTTCTTGGTTCGCGAAGGCATTGGCGTTCTTCAGTCAGAGAATCCGCGCTATCCAGACAGCCTGCCTTGGAGGCATGTTTAAGGAGCGAGCCGAAGCATGCTGAATTTGACGACGAAGGCCGATCTGCAGCGGCTTATCGACGAGCAGATCCGAGAAGATCTCCATCTTGAGTTCAAAGCCGGTGAGGCGATCGGCACTCGGGATCGCGAGCGGAATGAAATGTCCAAGGACGTTTCACCCATGGCGAACGCTGATGGCGGTCAGATCATCTACGGCATTGCCCAGGATGAAAACGGCCTTGCCGTTGGCTTCAGCCCCGTTGACGGTGCCCGACATTCACCTGAGAGCATCGAGCAGATGCTTCGTTCGCGCGTCAGCCCGCCGATCAAGGAGCTGCGGATTCATATCGGCCGCCACCCCCAAATCTCTCACAGCCGGTACGCAGCAACGGGTTGACTCGATCGGGGCATCCGTTCTCAGTACGTTCTCATTTTCGGAGGGCGCACGACATGGCGGCGAAGAGGCTCGAAGACACGGACCCTGCGACGGAGATCGAGTGCGAGATCGACGATCTCATCGCCGAGCATGGCAGCGAACGGGCCGCACTCCGGGCGGTGCTGCATGACCTAGCTGAGCTGGCGCGGGACGGCGACAGATCCGTATCGAGGGGCTTCCTCCGCGGCTTGTTTTAGCATGGCGCGCGGCCGCAGCCGGAGGGGGAAGCGTGATGGTGCAGCGCTCAAAGCGCAGCATGTCGCCGGGCAAGGCTCGCGAAATGCAGGCCGTGACCCGCGACTTCCACTACACCGTGCGGCGATGGTGTGGAGAAATACCCATCAGCAGCGAGATCTACATCGCTCTAGACGTGTTGAACTTCGCCCTGCACCTCGCCAACAGCAAGCTCAATGTGGCGGCCGGCAGCAACGAACCCGACAAGTTCCACGGGCTGTATCGAATGGACATTGACGCGGGCGAGGAATGAGGCGGCCGCGGATTCCACGAGCCGGCGTGCCTCGGCATCGGTTGATGTCGCGGGACGTGTCGGACATGCTGCCGGCAGAGCCTTTGCCGCCTGAGCGTCGGCGGCGCATCAGCGGTGAGGACGAGTGAAGTCGGTTGTGCCGCAGATCCCGCTACGCCGCGTCGGCGATCTGGTAGCGCGTATCGAAGAGCTGACGAAGGATACCGGGCGTCGCGGGTTCGGCAGGCTCGCCTATGTCCTCGAGACGGCCCCTTATCGAAGCACGGATCGAGCAGCGGCGGCTGCAGGATGAGAAGGCCGCCCGCAACGCAGATCGGCGCGACCTATGGACTCCGGAGACCCAATCCGATGTGCAACCTCTACTCGATGACGAAGAGCATCGACGCGATGCGCAAGCTTTTCGCGAAGTTCGACGTGCCGGAGACCAACCTGCCGCCCCTGCCGGGCATCTTCCCGGACTACGAGGCCCCGATCATCCGCAATCACGGTGAAGGCGTTGCCGAGCTCGTCATGACGCGCTGGGGCATGCCCAGCTCGAAGCTGGCGCTCTTCGAGGCAGCGAGCAAGCGCGCCGACAAGTTGCGGGCCAAGGGCAAGGTGGTCGACTTCGACGCTCTGCTACCCATGGAGCCCGACAGCGGCACAACGAACGTCCGCAATACCAACAGCGCCCATTGGAAACGCTGGCTTGGTGTCGATAATCGCTGCCTCGTTCCCTTCTCCAGCTTCAGCGAGTTCAACCGCGACCTGGGCGGCGACATCTGGTTCGCACTTGATGAGGATCGGCCGCTCGCCTTTTTCGCCGGCATCTGGGCGCCGCAATGGACCAGCGTCCGCAAGGTCAGCAAAGGGCTGGAAACGATTGACGTCTTCGCCTTCCTCACCACGACGCCGAACGCTGAAGTCGGGGCCGTGCACCCGAAGGCCATGCCGGTCATCCTGACTACTCCGGAAGAGTGTGAAGCTTGGATGACGGCGCCTTGGGAACTTGCGCGGGGGCTTCAGCGTCCTCTCCCCGACGGTACGCTGGAGATCGTCGCACGTGGCCTGAAAAAGGATGAAGCTGGATATGTCTAAGAGTGAGCTGGACGATCGCATTGCGATCCTGCGGAGGAACATCTCCGAGCTGACCGCGCAGGCGACCAGCGCGTCTGGCGCCGCCGCTGAAGAGCGATTGGCATCGCGAATTGAGGATCAGCAATCCTTGTTGGAGGAACTCGTGAAGCAGCGCGAGGCCATGGAAGAGAAGACGGGTTGAGAAACGCCTGCCCGACTGAAGCCGGCCTCTAGAAGGGCGGCGCTCCTTGCGGCACTGCGTCGACGCGCGCAACGGGTGCGGGACGTCGACATTGTCAAATGACATATCAGGCGGGAGGCGGCCAACATACAAAAGGGGAAGGTGGTCCGCAGAGGATAACGATGCGTGTGAACGGAAATATACGACGTAAACACAGCGTCATTCGCGTCAGCGGCGGAACGCGCATCGAAATCGAACAACCCTTCGAGCCCGGCCCGGGGGTCTGGCGTCTCGATCTGACCGTCGAGCGGATCGGTGACGTCGTCGATCTCAGGATTTCGGACAACCGCGTGGCCGTACTGACGCCGATAGAAGCGCGCGACCTTGCCGAGGCGCTCGGTCGGGCTGCCCGTGGCGAACGCGCTCCCGCAGGAGCAGGTGCGGGAACTGATGGTCAGCGGGTAGGTGGCTGAAGTGCGTCCCGCTACCGCTCTTCATCACTGCGAAAATCTGGCATTGCCGGTTCAGGAACAGAGGCTTCGGGCTTGCTAAGGGACGCGCTGAAGCGCCTGCTGCAGGCTCCGATCTGGCCGAAGCCTCCGGCCCTCGATACCGCATGGCGGACCCGCATATCTGAAGGTCTGGTGTTGCCCGGGAGCGAGAGCACGGAACGCCTGCGCCTCGCTTAAATAGTGGCATCACTGGCCATTGGGTCTCACGAGGGCAATCTCGCTGCGCTAGCGGTGAGCGCTTTCGAGCGAAGTGGATACCGGTTCGCGTAAAGAGCAATTGAACGATCCAATCGGATCGGAAAGCGCTCTAGGTTTTCCCGCTGTCGATGACCACGAAGTTTTCGCCCAGCGCTGGCGTGGCAGGCGGCTTCTTCACCGGTTCGGATACGGGTTCGGTCCAATGCTTTTCGGCAGCAGTGCCTTCAGAGTCGTTTGGATCATAGGGCGCGTGCGGCCCGGTGGGGTTCACCGAGCGCGGGTTCGGCCCGGCTCGCCGTTCGGCATCCTCACCGGATTGTCCGGGGCGCTGCGGCGTGCTGTAGGGCGCCGGCGCATCCGTGGCGCGATGTGAAGTGTTCGTCATAGGGCGGTCCTCCTTCCAGGGAAGAACCGCTCGTCATGGGGTCGGGTTCCCCTGCCCCGGCCCCTATCGAACGGCGCTGGCGCGTGGCGCGCCCTACGCGTCCGGCGCTACCTTACTGACCATGCCTGCCGCGATCTCCTCGACATAGCGGAGCCGGGCCGCGGCGGTGTTGGGAGCCGAGCCCAGCCAGGCCAGATAGGCGTCAGGCTTGATCGTGATGATCTGGATCACTTTCCCGGCAGCGAGGGCCTCGGCCAGAACGCGGCTGGCATTGCGATGCCATTCCGCATAATCGGGCGAAATCTCGTCGCGCTCATGGGCGAGCGACCAGAGTCGCGCGAAATCCTCCTCCTCGTACCACGGCATCGCGACCGTGTACGCCCCGGATAACGGCTTCATTCGTGGCTCCCCAGCCAGGCAGGCTGCAACACGGCGAGAATGCCGGCCTGCGCGAGGTCAGTATGGAACGAAGCCACCGCCTTGTCCGTTTGGCGTTTTTGGAGGTCGCCATGAAAACGCACGTGCAACATGATCCTGCCGAGCGGGCATCAGAAGCTCCCATGAGAATCCAGATCGAGACCTCGGAAGATTATGCGCTGGCGCTCAAGCGCATCAAGGCCCTGAACGGGTCTCAGCGCTCGCAGAGCGAGGAGGCGGAGCTTGAGGCGCTGAACCAGGCCGTCCGCCGCTGGGACCGGCGCCACGTCGCTGGCTGACTATCCTCGGAAGCACGCCATCATGCCGGACAAGCGCCCCCCGGGTCCGGCCTTAGGCCGGCCCAAGGACAGGCTCCGCCGCGCCGATCCGGGATCCATTCCTGAGCCTGACCAGGCAGCGCTCCGGCATGGACCCCGGATCTGCGCGGAGTTTATCCTTGGGCCGACGGCGGCCAGCCTCTGATCTCCACCAAAGCCAGGACATCGGGCGGCTGCCGGCTATCGCATGGCCTCGAGCCTGGTCAGGATCGCCAGGAACTGGTCAGGCGCGGCTGCGATGACGTTGTGCCTAGTCGGCATCTCTTCGACCCGCCAGTCCGCGAGCTTTCTGAGGCGCTCGACCGTCGCAGGGAACGGGCTGTCGGCCCAGCCGGTGGCGTAGATAAAGAGCTTCTCGCGAACCTCCTTCCAGCGCCCGGCCAATCGGATCTTCTGGAGAAACGACGCTAAGGGATGCGGCCGGCAACGCGGATCCATATGCGCGGGCGGTCGAACGCTGAAGCCGTCCTCGCCGGCCCCTTCAAGGGCGATCGCCCGGAAATGGTCGTTGACCAGGCCCCACCAGGAACAGCCATCCTCGGGCACAAGCGCGTCGATATAGACGAGCGCGGCTATACGCTCGGGCATGCGGTCCGCCACCCCTGTTATCACCATCCCGCCATAGCTGTGCGCGCACAGAACGACGTCGGAGAGATCCTCGAATTCGAGCAGATTGGCGACATCGAGAATATGTGTGTCGAGGTTGGGCCGCGCCGCCGCGAGATGCACCCGTTCGCCCAATCCGGTGAGCGTCGGCGTAAAGACCTCATGTCCAAGTGCACGCAGCCTGCGCGCGAAAGGCGTGAGCTCGCAGCCGCCATGCCAGCCACCCGCCACGATAACGACGTTCGCCATCCGTCGACTCCTCGTCAATGCCCGGCTCGATCACGCCGCATTCGGGAAGGTTTAGCCCTTTTGGCCATGCGGGAATTTAGATATTCTGCCAATCTATTTTCAAAATCGGTCAATCCATGCGGCAGCCGCTTCACTATCCATGGCCGGATTTCGATGTGGACGGAACCGTCGCTCCGGCGATTGCGGTGCGCGTCGACGTCCTCGAAACGGGAGCGGAGGTCGCCGCTCACCAGCACCGCAAGGGCCAGCTCGTTTTCGCGCTGACTGGGGGCGTAACCTGTCGCGTTCCCAGCGGCTTATGGATGGTGCCGACGCATTGCGCGGTCTGGATTCCAGGCGGCATGCAACACAGCAATATCGCGACCGCCAATGCGAAGCTGTTCTTCGTTTACATCGAACCTGGTGCGGCCGATCTCCCAGTGCGATGTTGCACCGTTTCGATCTCGCCCTTGTTGCGCGAGCTGATCGTCGCGCTTTCCGAACGTCCGGGCACGGATGACGCTGACGCGCTTCTGGCCAGGCTGCTGCTCGCCGAATTGCCGCGCATGCCTGTCCAGCAGCTCTATCTGCCGATCTCATCGGAACCGCGCCTCCGCCGGATTGCCGATGCCTTGGCCACCAACCCTGCCGACCGGACCGGCTTAAGCGCCTGGGCCAGTCGCGTCGCGCTCAGCGAGAGCAGCCTGAGCCGCCTGGTGATCAAGGAAACAGGGTTGAGTTTCGGGCGCTGGCGGCAACAGCTGCACCTGATCGTCGCCATCAGGGAATTGTCCAATGGCGCGACAGTCCAGCAGGTTTCGGCCGAGCTCGGCTACGAATCCGTCGCGGCCTTCATCACGATGTTCAAGAAGGCACTCGGCAAGCCGCCGGCGAAATACCTTGCAAGCGTTATGCACCACGACCGCACCTAGATGATCGATGCTCAAAGTTGAGAGCATCGCTCATGCGAAGAACCGGTACCCACTTTTTCGCGCCATGCTCCCGAGCGCATTCGCGCGAGCACGACCGGGTCGTTCCATGGCACCATCACGCCAGCCACGCCGAGTTACCCGCGGATACCTTGGCGGCCATCTTGGCCGGCCATCCTTAGCGGCCATCCCGGGCGAGCCTTTGCGCGCTCAAAGGCGTCCAGCAACTCGTGTGGACCGTCACTGGCTAGCCAAAACTTTCCACGCAAGCGACGAATTGACAAATGTACCAACTGGTTCAATTTGCCCTGACTAAAGAGCAGGGGCGACAGGCGAAACAGCCGACCGTCAACAATGACTCAGGGAGGATTAAATGAGCTATCGGTCATTTTTTGCTGGCATAGCGATGTCTCTGTGCGGGCTCGGCGGCGCCGCTCTGGCGCAAGGCTCAGTCCCGAAGGATCTGCCGGCGCGGGCAGAAATTTACGCGATCCCGACGCTCACCTTGTCCGACAGCCAGTTCCTGTCCGGTGACGCTAACGCCAAGCCAGCCGTCGTCACCGGCGAATTGAGCCTGGCGCCGGGGACCGGCCGCCTCCCGGTCGCCGTCTTGATGCACGGCTCAGGCGGGATCGGAGGCAATATTCAATATTGGAAACGCGTCCTCAATGGCGCCGGAATCGCGACCTTTGTCATCGACGGCGTGACCGGCCGGGGCTTTTCCGGCGTCGGGGACAAGCAGGCCGCGCTCGGGCGCCTGAACTTCGTCCTCGATATCTACAGGTCGCTCGATATCATGGCCAAACATCCTCGCATCGACCCCGAGCGGATCGTGATGATGGGTTTTTCCCGCGGCGGACAGGCCGCGCTCTATTCGAGCGTCGATCGCTTTCAGAAGCTATGGAACAAAAGCGGCGTCAATTTCGCGTCCTATGTCGTGTTTTACCCCGATTGTGGCACGACGTATCGCGACGACGGCAAGGTTTCCGCGCGCCCGATCCGTATTTTTCATGGCACGCCGGACAACTATAATCCGGTTGCCCCCTGTAAAGCCTATGTCGAGCGGCTCAAGCAGGCTGGCGCCGATATCCAGCTGACTGAGTATCCCAATGCGCCGCACGGCTTCGACAATCCGTATGGCGCCAATCCGCCTGCGCCCACCAAAGCCGACCAATCCGTTCGCGCCTGCAAAATTCGCGAAGACGCAAATGCGGTTCTCGTGAATGACGCTACCCAGAAGCCGTTCAGCTACAATGATGAATGCGTGAGCATAGGCCCGACCGTCGGATTCGATCCAGAGGCCACGCAGGCCGTCACGTCAGCGGTCCAGGCTTTCCTAAAATCGACATTGGGCGCCCAGTAGTCGATCGCCGCGACGCCGATCTCTCGACAACGAAGGAAGCGAATTGTCCCTCGTTACCCGAACTGAATCGCAGGGGTAGAGCAAGTCTACCCCTGCGACTTCGAGCTTTATTTGCCTTTGGAGCGTTTTCTTCCCGCGAACCGGAGTTCGTTTCGCTCGAAAACGTTCAGAAGCGGCGTATCGCGTCGCGTCAGACCAGTTCGGCCAGCGCCGCGACATCGAAGCCCTTCAGCAGCTCTGTCTCACAGCCCGCGGGATCGCGGGAAAATCTGATGATCACAACAGCCTCTAGGGGCTTGGACAGCCTGTCGAATTGGCCGGCAAGACCGCGCGCATCGCTGCGTCGAGCTGGGGGTCCTGGCCTTTGGACCAGGCCGTGGGGTTCGACAGAACCGGGATATCGGGCGTGATATCCTCGTTCTCGATGAGCTTGCCGTTGAGCTTGCGGATCGGAAGCTGCGGGAGGCCGTAGACGAGCCCCGGGATGAGGTTGGATTCGGCCCACCAGACGAATGTGCCGGTCCCGGCGACGGAATCTCCGACGAGCGGCCCGAGCTTCAGGTCACGATAGGCTTGCGGGAAGACCGAGGCGTCGGAATAGCTCACCGCATTCATGATGACGGCGGAGGGTTTGGACCAACGGTCGCGCGGCTCCTGCTGCGTCGGGCCGCCGCGCGGCGGAACATAGGTCATATAGCTCCGGCCCGAGAGCAGCGTCAGCAACTGGTTATGGAGATTGCCGCCGCCATTGTAGCGAACGTCGACGATCAGGGCATCGGCCTGCTGGAAGCGCCCGAAAATCTCCGAGAACACCCAGCGATAGGATTTCTCGTCCATATCAGCCACATAGACATAGCCCAGATGCCCGCAGGATTTGGCGACGACATAGTCGCGCTTGCGCTTGAGCCAGCGGGCGGCCGCAAGCTCCTGTTCCTTGCCAAGGCTGACGGGGACATGCTTTTCGGTGAAGCGCTGGCCGCCGGGATGTTCCGCGGTGATCGCCAGGAGCTGCTTGGCGCGGCCCCGCAGGGAGCGTCGGATACCGCCTTCATTCGGCACCGGCTCGCCATCGATCTCCAGAATGACGTCGCCTGGCCTGAGGGCGGAATCGGCACTATCGAAGGGGCCGTTCGCCAGGACCTCCGTGACCTTCATCCCCGGGCCGGAATAGCGCTCGTCATAATAGAGTCCCAGCGACGCCGTCTGTTCGGCCGGGGGAACGCTGCTGCGCAGCCTGCCGCCGGTGTGAGAGGCGTTCAGCTCGCCGGCCATCTCTGACAGGAGCTCGGCCAGATCCCTGGTATCGACGATGGACGGCAGGAGCTTGCTGTATTTGACCCGAACCGCCTCCCAGTCGACGCCGTTGAAATTGGGGTCGTAGAATTTCTTCTTCGTCAGCATCCAGAACTGGTCGAACGCCGCCTGTCGGGTTTCCGCGGCGTCGCGCGTCGTGTCGGCGGTGATCTTGATGACGCGCGAGCTGCCTTTGCCCGTATCGACCTCGGTGACGCCGTCCTGGGAGAGGAAATAGAGCTTCTTCTGATCCTTGCTCATCCGAACGGGGCCGGAGCGGACATAGCTCAAGCCGGAGAACAGGGTCCTGCGCCGCTCCCGGCGGAGGTCGCGCACGACGCCGGTGACGGTAAAGCCATCGCCTTGCGGGGTTGGATACCGTTCTACGGACAAAACGCTGACGCCATCGGCCAGGAAGCCGAAATAGACCAGGTTCGCCGGCTGTTGGGTCAGCCTGATCGTCCTGTCCTCAATGCCTGCCGGTTCGAAGGTGAACGCCTCGCGCGGCTTGGAGGTCCTTGGCCTGGCGCCGTCCTTTGGCGGGGTATTCGCCTCTTTCTCGTCCGGCGTGCCGGGGCGTCGTTCCTCTTCGTCCGATCCGGAAGGCGCGTCGCCGATCACGGGCACGCGCAGCTTCTGCTCGAAGGCGTCGCGAGCCTTGCGCGAAACATAGACTCCCTCGATGTCGGCACTCCAGGTGCGGCCATTGATGTAACGCAGGCCTTCCGCGTCGGAGGCCCAGAGCAGGAAGCTGCCATCCTGGCTCCATTGCGCCGGGGACTGGTCTTCTCCCGAGGGAGCAACCCGCATCGCAGGCGCGTGGCCATCGGCCGGCGCGACGGCGACGTTGTCGATCTGCTGGCTGGGCTGGATGGGAAAAGCGAGCCATTTCGAATCCGGCGACCAGGACAGCCACCACGACCAATCCCCGTAGAAATAGTTCATCCCCTTGGGCAGAATCTCGATATCGGCCTTGGTCGCGACATCCACAACCCGCACGGAGTCGCGGTTGGCGATATAGGCGACATGCTTGCCGTCCGGCGCGTAGACCGGCGTCATCGCGTCCTCCTTGCCGGCCTGGAGCAGCTTTTCGTCAATGCGCGTCGCTTCGAAGAAGCTCTTCTCGTCGGGGTCGACGATCCCAGCCTCATAGAGGCCCCAGCGCCCGTCGCGTTCCGCGGCGTAGACGAGTTTGCGGCCATCGGGCGAAAAGCTCGGATTGCGCTCTTCTCCCGGCGTCCTGGTGATCCGCTTGACATAGCGGCCGTTGAGCGAGGCGACGAAGATATCGCCACGTGTCACCAGCGCGATCTCCTTGCCGGTCGGCGACGGAACGATGTCGTTGAAGCTGGAGGTCTGGCTTGGGCTTTCGCCACTAAGGGCCGATTGCGCGACATTGACCGCGACCCGCTCGGGGTCTTTCGCACCAGGCCGGAGCAGATAAAGTTCGCCGCTCCGCGAGAAGGCCAATGTGCCGGAGCGCGACATCGACAGCGACCGGACGGGATCGCCGGTGAGATGCGTGACCTGCTCGGGCTTGCGGTCCTTCAAGGACAGGCGCCAGATGTTCAGCGAGCCCGATGCCTCGCCAAGATAGTAGACGGCGCCATCGGGCGACCACACGGCATCGCGGCTCTCATGCGTGTCGTCGGTCAAACGCTCATGCCGGCCGCTGCCGGCCTCATAGAGCCAGACCTGACGGGCCGCGCTCGATGTCTGTCCCTTGCGGAAGGACTGCTCGATGCTCGGCGCGGTATAGAGCAGGCGCTTGCCGTCTGCGTCCCAGCGCGCATCGAAAGCGGCGTTCGGCAGAACGAGCGTGTCGCGCCCGCCGGAGATCGGGACCTGATAAAGCTGGCTGCCCTGCTCGAAGCGGTTGGGAATGGCGAATGTCTCGACGGCATCGCCAAGGCGTCGCGCCGAAAACATCACGGCCTTGCCGTCCGGCGTGAAGCTCGACGGCCTTTCATCGAGGGAATACCAGGTCAGCCTCCTCGCTTCCCCGCCATTGGCGGGCACCGCAAAGATGTTCATCGCGCCGAAACGATCGGCGGCAAAAGCGATGCTGTTGCCGTCAGGCGACCAGATCGGCGTGGCCGCATGAGAACCGGCCGGCGTCAGCGGCTGTGCGTCCCCTCCCGAAGTCGACACGGTCCAGATCTGGCCTTGATACCGAAAAGCCAATCGGGTTCCGTCGGGCGAAATCGCGGGCTCGCGCAGCCATAGCGGCCGGCTTGCCGCTTGAGCTGATGAGAACAGGCCGCTCAAGGCAAAGGCCATCAGAATTCTGAGCACATGCGCAATCATGAGATGATGAGCTGCATGAAATGATGACCTGACCGAGTGGAGCGCCCGCGCAATTCGTAGCGATGGCCTCTGGCCGGGTAAAGCAGGCTTGGCGTGAGAAGGAAGCGCCCTGGAGGCGGTTGAATGCAGCAGCCTATCAGGTGGAGGCGTTGCGCCGCTTCGGCACCGGCCGCAGCCTTGGATTCAAGCGGCCTTGGATTCAACCGGCGGCGGCGGAACCGCGCATGGCCCGGCGCCAGACGGCCGGCGTCTCGCCGGTCACGCGGCGGAAGGCGCGCGTGAAATGCGCCTGATCGGAGAAACCCGCCTCGATCGCGATCTCGGTCAGGGAGCGTTGTCCGGCGAGCAGCATCTCCTGCCCTTTGCGGACGCGCTCCTGAATCTGCCATTGGTGCGGCGGCACCCCGGTCGAGGCCTTGAAGGCATGGCTGAAATAGGATTGCGACAGCCCGACCAGCTTTGCCAGATCCTGCAGCCTGATTGAACCATTGCAATGCTCGGTGATGTAGTCGGTCACGCGCCGCAATTGCCAGGCGGACAAGGTGCTGCCGCGGCTCGGCTCGCGCCGCTCGACGCCGAACAGATCGATCAGCAGGGCCAGGATCAGGCTGTCGCCATAGAGGTCGTGTCGCGCATCGGGTTCGGCCACCTCGCGCGCGATCAGCCCGGCCAGCGCGAAGAGATGCGGATCATCGAACATCAGCCGCGGCTTGGCCATCTGGCGCGCCGAAAGCCGCTCGCAAATCTGTTCACACAGAGCCTCGGGATCGAAATGCAGATCGAGGTGGCGCAGACGCATCGGCGCCTCCACCCGTCCCCAGAGCGGCAGATGAGCGGGTACGAAATTGATCGAGCCCCGGCCGCCAAACCCGCGCAGATCGTCGCCATGCGGCTTCAATCGGGTCTCGAACGACCCGCCCTCCGCCTCCAGCACGATGAACAGGCGCGGATGCGCCGAGACATAGTGACCGCGCGCCTGGAATTCGCAGGCGGCATGCCAGAGATCCACCACCACGCCGTTCCAGCGGCGCCAGCGCAGTGGCTCCAGAACCGTCACGCCCTCATGGGTCGAGGTCATCGAGGGCTGGAAGGTCATGAGGCCTCAGACACCGTTTGAGAATGTGAGCCCTCTTCCTGAGGAGGCCCGAAAGGGCCGTCTCGAAGGATGCTCCAGATGGTTCGGGAGCCTCCTGGAGTATCCTTCGAGACGCCATTCCCAAGGGAATGGCTCCTCGGGATGAGGGCTGAGGGAATTCTCAAACGGACTCTCAGCTTCGCGTCAACGCGCATTGTTGGCAGGTACCAGCCATGATAATTCCATGAGCAAGAACGTTCAATGCAAAGCATGAACGATCAATCAAAATACCAATATCGCTGATATTCGCAACTCTATCAGGATTGACCCGCTTTTGAATGATTCTAAATTTGAATAATTCTGAGATGGCGGGCTAATATCAGCTCGGAACCGGATATGCGCTGCGGCAGACAGATCATTACTCGCCTTATCCTTGCGTCGACAGTGTCGCTGGCCGCGTTTCATCTTCCCGGAGCAGCGCTGGCGCAGCAGCCCGAGGCCACGGTCCAGCTCGACACGGTCGTCGTCGAGGGACAGGGCGGCCCGGCCGCGCCGGTCAATGGCTATGTCGCCACGCGCTCGGCGACGGGTTCGAAAAGCGACACGCCGATCGCCGCGATCCCGCAGAGCGTCTCGGTCGTCGGCCGCGAGGAGATCGACGATCGCAAGGCCCTGAAGGTCGATGAGGCGCTGCGCTACACCTCGGGCGTCACGGCGCAGCCCTTCGGGCCGGATCCGGATACGGACTGGTTCTTCATCCGCGGTTTCCAGGCGACGCAGACCGGCGTCTTCCTCGACGGCATGCCGCTCTACGCCTATGGCTTCGGCGGCTTCCAGATCGACCCCTTCCTGCTCGAGCGCGTCGAGGTGCTGAAGGGGCCGGCCTCGGTGCTCTATGGCGGCGCCAATCCCGGCGGCATCGTCAGCCTGGTCGGCAAGCGCCCGAACTTCAAGAATTTCGGCTTCGCCGAGGTCGGCATCAACAATTCCGGCAATGCCTATGTCGCGATCGACATGGGGCTGACCGACAAGCAGGGCATCTGGAGCACGCGCCTGACCGGCCGGCTCGCCGGCGGCGACCAATATACCGACGTTTCCAAGGATTTCCGCGGGGTCATCCTGCCGCAGATCACCTATCAGCCGTCAGGCGCGACCCGTTTCACCGCCTATGCAATGTATGAGGCGCTCGACCAGGTTCGAGCTGGCGGCGGCTTCCTGCCCTATGTCGGCACGGTGGTCGACGCCCCCTTCGGCAAGATCGCGCGCAAGGCCTTTCTGGGCGAACCCTCGATCGACAATCAGGATCGCACCCAGGCGCTCGTCGGCTACGAGTTCCAGCACCAGTTCGACAATGGCTGGAGCTTCAGCCAGAACGCGCGCTACGGCCATATGACGGGCTCGCAGATCGGCCCTTATGGCTACGGTTATTCCGCCGCCGATTCGCCCTTCGGAAACCGCTACCTGCCGGTCGGGCCCGACTATCAGCTCTATCGCATCGGTTTCCAGGAACGCACGCGCGTCGAGACCTTCACCATCGACAACCGGCTGGAGCGCAAATTCGCGACGGGCTTCCTCGACCATGCGCTGATGCTCGGGGTCGACTACAAATACTTCAACATCGACCATGTCCAGGCCTCGGGCGGAGCGACGACGATCAGCGTCACCAACCCGGTCTATGGCGCGCCTCAAGGGTCGACCTTCACCTATCTCGACCAGAACCTGAAGCAGCACCAGCTCGGCTTCTACCTGCAGGACCAGATCCGCTTCGGCGGCGGCTGGCTCCTGACGCTGAACGGCCGCTACGACTATGTCGACAAGAAATCCGTCAGCCCAGCCTCGCTCGCCTTCTCCCCGAGCTTCGAGAAGACGGAAGCCGCCTGGAGCGGCCGCGCCGGCCTGGCCTATGAATTCGCCAATGGGCTGACGCCCTATGTCAGCGCCGCGACCTTCTTCAATCCCGTATTCGACGCCAACGGAACCAATGTGCCGGGCGTGTTCGTGCCCTTCCAGCCGGAGAAGGGTTATCAGCTCGAGGCGGGCGTGAAGTACAAGCCGGCCTTCATGGATGCGCTGATCACGGCTTCCGTGTTCCATCTCGTCAAGCAGAACGTGCTGACCCCGGCGCCGACCTCCTACAACGCCTTCGCCCAGCAGCAACTCGGCGAGGTGACCTCGACCGGCGTCGAGCTCGAGGCCAAGGCGAACCTGACCGAGAACCTCAAGCTCATCGCCGCCTTCACCGCCTTCGATCTCGAAACCACCAAGGACACCCGCCCGGCCTATGTCGGCAAGACGCCGCAGATCGTGCCCGAGGTCACGGCCTCCGGCTGGGTCGATTACAGCTTCAACGAGGGCATGCTGAAGGGCGTGAGCCTGGGCGCCGGTGTGCGCTATGTCGGCAGCTCCTGGGCCGACAACGAGAACACCTTGAAGGTGCCGGGCGCGACGCTGGTCGACGCTGCGCTGCGCTACAAGATCGGCGATTGGGGGCTGGCGTTGAACGTCACCAATCTCTTCGACAAGGTGTATGTGAAGAGCTGCCAGGGCTATTCCAGCTGCGCCTATGGCGACGCCCGCACGGTCACTGTCTCCGCCAATTACAAGTGGTAGACAGGAGGATCGACTGGGGTGGGGCACAGCAGTCGCGTCCCGTTTCCGCAGCACAGCAAGAGCAGATGTGACCGCGCCACGCTTCGATCTCGCCGACATCAGCTTCACGGTCCCTGGCCGCGCGGTCCCCGGCCGCGATATCCTGAAGCCGCTTTCGCTCGCGCTCGAGCCCGGCCGGATCCACGGCCTGATCGGGCCAAACGGCTCGGGCAAGAGCACGCTGGTCAAGCTCCTAGCGCGCCAGCTCGCGCCGAGCGCGGGCAGCGCGCGGTTTGCAGGCCTTCCGCTCGAGCACTGGCGCGACCGTGCCTTCGCCCGCCGCGTCGCCTATATGCCGCAATTCACCCCGGCCGCCGACGGCATGAGCGTGCGCGAGCTCGTCGCGCTCGGTCGCTTTCCCTGGCATGGCACGCTCGGCCGCTTCACGGCGGAGGATGCCCAACATGTCGAGCAGGCGCTCGCCCGCACCGACCTCCTCGGCATGGCCCAGCGCATGGTCGACACGCTCTCGGGCGGCGAACGGCAGCGGGCCTGGCTCGCTCTGATGTTCGCGCAGGCCGGCGACTGCATCCTCCTGGACGAGCCGACCTCGGCACTCGACATCGCGCATGAGGCGCAGATGCTCAAGCTCGTGCGCGAGATCAGCCGCGAGCGCGGCGCCACCGTCATCGTGGTGCTGCACGACATCAACCTCGCCGCGCGCAGCTGCGACGACATCCTGGCGCTGCGCGACGGCCGCCTCGTCGCGCATGGCCCGGTCGCCGCGATCATGCAGCCCGATGTTCTCGGCGCGATCTATGGCGTGCCGATGGGCGTGATGCCTCACCCCAGCCGCGACGAGCTGATCGGCTATGTGCTGTGACAGGGTCGCAACCGTCCCGCCGCCAGGCGCTTGCCGGTGGCCTTGCCCTGACGCTGGCCCTGCCTGGCGCGGGGCGCGCCGCCCTGCCCCGCCGCATCGCGACGGTCGATTGGTCGGTGCTGGAGACGCTGCTGGCGCTCGGTGTCGCGCCGGTTGCGGCCACAGAACTCAGGCAGTTCGCCGAGATCGCGGTCGAGCCCGCCGTCCCGGCAGCGACGGCCGATCTCGGCCTGCGCGGCACGGTCAATTTCGAGATGCTGCGGCTGGTCGAGCCCGAGCTGATCTATAGTTCGAGCTTCTATGCCGCCTCGGAGCCCCAGCTTCGCAGCATCGCGCCCGTCGAGAGCTTCTCGATCTATACGCGCGGCGGCGAGCCCTTCGCCGCCTGCGAGGCGATGACACGCCGCATCGGCGAGCGCCTCGGGGTCTCCGAGCGGGCCGAGCGCTATCTTGCGGAGACGCAGGCCGAATTCGCGGCGCTGCGCGCTGGCTTACCGGGGGATGGGCGGCCCGTCATCCCGATCAATCTCGGCGATGCCCGCCATTTCCGCGTCTTCGGCGCCGACAGCATGTTCGGCGAGGCGCTGGCCCGCCTCGGCATCGCCAATGCCTGGACGCAGGCGACGAGCTATTCGGCCATGGCGCCGGTCGGGCTGGAAGCGCTGGCGCGCGTTCCCGAGGCCTGGATCGCACTCATCCCGCCGGTCCCGCCCGAAGCGATGCCGGTGCTCGCGCGCAGCGCCTTCTGGAACGCCTTGCCGAATATCCGCGCCGGCCGGCTCCTGATCTTGCCTTCGATCAATCCCTATGGCGCGCTGCCGGCGGCGCGCCGCTTCGCGCGACAGCTCGCGCAAGCCCTGAACGCGGCGGCGCGACGATGAGCCTGGCCGTCTCGACGCCCTCACGCGGAGTGCTCGCCTGGAGTGGCCTCGCCTTAGTGAGTCTCGGGCTGCTCGCTGCCGTCATCGCGACGCGCCCGCTTGTGCCGGGCGATCCCGCCACGGCGCAGATCTTGGACGCCATCCTGCTCTGGCGCAGCACCTTGCCGCGCTTCGTCACGGCCCTGCTCGCCGGGGCGGCGCTCGGCCTGTCCGGCGCGCTGCTGCAGCGCGTGCTGCGCAACCCGATCGCCGATCCCTCGACGCTCGGCATCGCCTCGGGCGCACAGCTGGCGCTGACGCTCGCCACCGTCTTCGCGCCCTCGCTGCTGGCGATCTCGCGCGAAGCCGTCGCCTTCGCGGGCGGGCTTGCCGCCGTTGCGCTCATCCTGGGGCTGAGCTGGCGGCGCGGGCTCGATCCCGTCACCGTCGTCCTCTCCGGCATGGTGATCTCGCTCGTCGCGGCGGCGCTGAGCGCGACGCTCATCCTGGCCAAGGGCGAATATGTCCTCTCGCTGTTCATCTGGGGAGCGGGCTCGCTCAACCAGCAGAGCTGGGATGCGGCCCTGACACTGGCGCCGCGCATCCTGCTCGGCGGCCTGGCGGCGGTGCTGCTGCTGCGGCCGCTCGCCTTGCTCGGTCTCGACGATACCGGCGCCCGCAGCCTTGGCCTGGCCCTGCACAGCGCGCGGTTTCTCGTCCTCGCCGTTGCCGTGTGGCTTGCCGCCAGCGTGACGGCCGAGCTTGGCGTCATCGGCTTCGTCGGGCTTGCGGCGCCGGCGCTCGCGCGCCTGAGCGGCGCGCGCTCGGCGCGGCAGATCCTGCTCGCCACCCCGCCGATCGGTGCGGTGCTGCTCGCCTTGACCGACGGCCTGGTCCAGCTTCTCGGCAGCGGCTTCGCCGATCTCGCACCGACCGGCGCCGCAACCGCTCTGCTGGGCGGCCCCCTGCTCCTCTGGCTGCTGCCGCGCCTGCCCATGCTCGCCTCGGCGCGCACCGGGCTGCCGCCGTCCCCGATGCGCGCCCTCGCTCGGCCCTGGCGCGGCGCCATCATTCTGGCGGCGCTGGCTGCGGCCCTCCTGCTTATCGCGCTCGTGATCGGGCGCGGGCCGCAGGGCTGGAGCCTGGCAAGCGGCGCGCTCTTCCTGGATCTCCTGCCGTTTCGCGGCCCCCGCATCGTCGCCGCCGGCACAGCCGGCGCCATGCTCGGCGCCGCCGGCGTGCTGATGCAGCGCCTGACCGGAAATCCGCTGGCGGGGCCCGAGGTCCTCGGGGTCAGCGCCGGCGGCGGCGTCGGACTCACCGCCGCGCTCTACCTCTCCCCGGCGATGACACCGCTCGTCATGATGCTCGGCGCGGCGGGCGGCTCGCTCTGCGTCATCGCGGTGATGGTGGCGCTCGCAGCCCGCGCCGGCTTCGGCTCGACGCGGCTCTTGCTCGCCGGCATCGCCATGGGCGCGCTGAGCATGGCCATCATCTCGACCGCGCTGGCGCAGGGCGATCTGCGCTCCTACACGCTGCTGCTCTGGCTGTCGGGCTCGACCAACCGCACTGGCGCGCTCGAGGCCTGGACCGGTATCGCAGCCAGCATCGTCCTGATTGCGCCGCTCTTCCTGGTGTCGCGCTGGCTCGACATCCTGCCGCTCGGCCCGGCGGCAAGCGCCGGCCTCGGCCTGGCGCGCCGCGGCGCGCCAGCGCTGCTTGCGGTGGTCGCGGCCCTGCTGACGGCCATCGCCTCTCTGCTCGTCGGACCACTCAGCCTGATCGGGCTCGTTGCGCCGCATCTGGCGCGGCTGCTCGGTTTCGCACGCGGCCGCCATCAGCTCGCCGCAGCCGCGCTCTGCGGCTTGGCGATCATGATCGCCGCCGACTGGCTGTCGCGTATCGTCGCGTTTCCCTACCAGGTGCCGGTCGGGCTCTTCGCCTCGCTGATCGGCGGCCCCTATCTGATCTGGCTGCTGAGCCGGGGAGGCTCGCGCCAGAATTGACGAAAGCGTGGGGTGTGTCCCTCGCCTTTCGGCTCGGAATGGCATCACGACCCTCCGGGACCAAGCGCCTGGGTGGAAACGCGACTGACCAGTCTAGAACTCGCCTCTGACCGCGACCATTCACGGTTGCCACGCAGACACCACAGCAACCATAAGGAACGATGTTCAGCTTCTTCGACACTCTCGTTGATTCGACAGCATCGCCTCCGGGCGAGCCTCCCAGCGGACTACGAAGCTTCTATTGGCATTTCGTCCGTCAGGCGAAGGGCCTGTTCGCAGCGCTGTTCCTGCTCGGCTTTGCGCTTGCCGTCGTTGAGGCCGTGGTGCCTTATCTTGTCGGACGCCTCGTATCTGCCTTGTCGTCGGTGCCGCGCGAGCGCGTTTTCGATGCTGCTGGCCATCTGCTTCTGATCTTGGCGGCGATCGTGCTCTTGGTGCGGCCGCTGGGCACGATCCTGTTTCGCCTGCTCGTGAACCACTCGATCGCCGTCTCCTTCACGACGCTGGTTCACTGGCAGAATTACTGGCATGTCGTCCGCCAGCCGCTCGCCTTCTTTCATGACGACTTCGCCGGGCGCTTGGCCAACCGGGTCATGCAGACGGGCCGGCCGCTGCGGGATACGATCGTCTCCTTCGTTCGCGCGGTCTGGCAGATCCTCATTTTCGGCGCGACCGCGATCGGTCTTCTCGGCACGCAGGACATTCGCCTGGCCGCGCCGATGATGGCCTGGTTTCTGTTCTACGGAGCGCTCCTCGCCTACACGCTGCCGAAGGTGCAGGTCCGCTCGCGCGAGACCTCGGAGACGCGCTCGGCCATCACCGGCAAGGTCGTCGACACCTTCACCAATATGATGACCGTCAAGCTGTTCGGGCGCCGGAGCGATGATGACGCCTATATGCGCGACGGCTTCCGACGCTTCCAGGCCGCTTTCGCCCGCCAGCAGCGGCTCAATACCGTCTATGTGTTCTGCCTGGTCTGCCTCAACGCGATCCTGCTGGCGACGACGGGCGGTATCGGCGTCTGGCTGTTCTCGCTGGGACGCGTTGATGCGGGCACGCTGACGACCGCCGTTCTCCTGACAACCCAGATCATCGCCATGTCAAATTGGGTGGCGTTCGAAATCTCAGGCATCTTCGAGAATATCGGCGTCGTGCAGGAGGGCATGAAGACGATCGCGCAGCCGCTGAGCCAGCTCGACCGGCCTGATGCGCGTCCGCTCGCGGCTCCCCATGGCGAGATCCGGTTCGAGGACCTGCATTTTCATTACACCAAGCCGCACCGCGTGGTGGACGGGCTGTCCTTGACCGTCGGTGCCGGTGAAAAGGTCGGCCTGGTCGGGCGCTCGGGCGCGGGCAAGTCCACGCTCGTCAATCTGCTGCTGCGCTTTTACGAACCGCAATCGGGCCGTATCCTGATCGACGGTCAGGACATCGCCGGTGTCACTGAGGAAACGCTGCGCGCCCGGATCGCATTGGTGGCCCAGGATTCCTCGCTCCTGCACCGCTCCGTCGGCGAGAACATCCTCTACGCCCGCCACGACGCCGATGACGGGATGATGCGCGACGCGGCCCGGAAGGCGCAGGCGGAAAGCTTCATCGACAAGCTGGTGGACAGCAAGGGGCGCCAAGGTTTCGAGGCCTTCGTCGGCGAGCGCGGCGTCAAGCTCTCCGGCGGACAGCGCCAGCGCATCGCCATCGCGCGGGTGATCCTGAAGGACGCCCCGATCCTCCTGCTCGACGAGGCGACGTCATCCCTCGACTCGCAGGTCGAGGCCGCGATCCAGGATGCGCTCTCGGACCTCATGCAGGGCAAGACCGTCATCGCCATCGCGCATCGCCTGTCCACGCTGCAACTCATGGACCGGCTTGTGGTGATGGATGGCGGGCGCATCGTCGATCAAGGCACCCATGCGGAGTTGCTCGATCGCGGCGGGCTCTACGCCGAGCTGTGGGCGCATCAATCCGGAGGCTTCATCGTGCCACAACGCCCGCAGGGCTCCCGGAAGCGGTAAACGCCCCTGCCGGCGCAACTTCTGCCGGCTTGCCGTCTCGAAGGATGCTCCAGATGGTTCGAGTGCCTCCTGGAGCATCCTTCGAGACGCCGCTGACGCGGCTCCTCAGGATGAGGGCTGGAGTTTCCAAACGGGCTCTTAGAGCGCTTTCGAGCGACGTGGAGCCCGGTTCGCGTGAGAAAACACGTCAAAACAAACCGCAGGAGCCATTGAACGATCCGATTGGGTCGGAACCTGCTCTAGAAGCTGACCCTCAACTGCGCTGTGCCGCCAACACGGCGGGTGTTTGCCGAGAGTTCGGAATCGACGCGCAGGCCGAGGCTGACGCTTTGGCTCAGCCTGATATCCGCGCCGGCGGCGAGCAGGGCCGCGTTGCGAGCGGGCCGGACGCCCGCGGCGGAGAAGTTCGCGCCGGGGAGGCCGTTGAGCGAGGCGGTAAGATCGGCGTCACGCTGATAATAGTGGGCCCATGCGGCGCGGACGAAGCCCGTGACCGGTGTCGCGCCCGCCATCAGCTTCACGTCGATCTGCAAGCCGAGTTCGCTGCGGCTGGTGATGTCGGAGCGGCGGGCGAGCGTCAGCGTACCGGGGGCCGCGCCCGACCCGTCGCGCTCGATCGCGGCCGGGCTGGTCGCGCGCACCGCCTGGAAGGCGGCAAGCGGCGAGAGCGTGAGGCCGCCCCAGTTCGCCACCGGCAGGTTCGCTTCGATCCGCCCGCTCCAGGCCTGCGTCGCATAGGAGGCGGTGACGCCCGTGCGGGCGAGCGCGGGAATGGCACGGGTGGTGTCGGTGTCGAGCCGGGCATAGCCGAGCGCTGCAGCGAGGTTGACGGCTCCCAGCGTCGTGCGCCCGTAAAGCCCAGCCTGGAAGACATCGGCTTCCGCCTTGCCGAGCCCGCCCGAGAGCGAGGCGCGCGACTGGCCGCCCGAGACCGCGACGCCCGCCACCGTGTTGGAGCCGAGCCGGATGTCGGCTCCAACCGCGACATGGCCGTCGGAGAGGTTGCGATTGGCCGAGCCCACGGTCCGGTCGCCATCCGTGCGGCCGGTCGAGCCGAAACTCGCGCCCCAGACCGAAAAGCGCGAGGGGTCGAAGCTCGCCCGGCCCGGCCCGTCCTGTCTGGAGGGCCGGTCGGCGGTGAAACCGGCGGCGGCGGCGGGACCGCCCGACGCGCCCGCGAGCCGGCCGGTGGCGGAGCCGTCGAGCATGGTGGCGAGGAACTGGCCCGCCGCGCTGTTGGCCATGGCGGGCGCGGCCGCATGGACCTCGCCCGAAAGCTGGTTCACGGCGGCGGGTATCGCCGCGGCCGGCAGGTTGTAGATCGCAAACAGCGCCGACGGATCGGCACCACTGGCCACCGCCGCGTCGATGCCCGTCGCCACCGCAAGCGCATTGGCCGGGCGGCCCAGGCCGAGGCGCGGCGCGGGGGCGGGCGTCGGAATGGGCGTAACAACCGGCGGCGGCGTGGGGTCGGCGACGATCGGCGCCAGCGGCTTCGGCACCAGGGTCAGCGTGACGTCGGTTCCGCTATAGGCGATGCTCGTGGTGACGCCGTCGCCGAAGGAGCCGGCCGTGTCGAGGGTTCCAAAGCTCGTGCCGCCGAGCCCGCCCGCCGCCGAGAGCAGCGTATAGGGCGCGGAGAAGAGATAGGCCCCGCCGAGCGGCACCAGCCGCAAAGTGCCCGCGAGCGCAGCCGTCCCCGTGACATTGACCCGGTCCGACACCGCGCCCTGAACCTCGGCAAGATAAAGCGAGCCCGCCCCCAGCACGAGGTTGCCGTTGACTGTCAGCGTGCCCGGCGAATTGCCCGGGGACAGAATGCCGTTGACCGTGGTCGAGGGCAGTTGGCCCGAGCCGCCGAGCGTCGCACCGGCTGCCACGGTGAGACCGGAGGACGAGGCGATCGAGCTGTTCACCACCAGCTTGCCGGCATCGACGTGGGTGGTTCCGGTATAGGTGATCGTGCCGGTCAGGACCGTCGTCCCGGTGCCGGATTGGATCAGCGCTCCCGTGCCGGAAATGTCATTATTCACCGTCAGCACATCCGAGCGCTTGAAGGCCAGGGTGCTCGTGTTGACGACGGCACCCGTGCCGAGCGTCCCGGAGGTGCCGCCGTTCCCGATCTGCAGCGGGCCGCCGAAAATCTCCGTAGTACCGGTATAGCTGTTGCTTCCTGTCAGGATCGTCGTTCCTGCCCCGTCGCTGGACAGCCGACCCGTTCCTGAAATGTCATTGCCGATGACGACATCATCGGAGCGCTGGATATGCAGGAGACCGTTGTTGACGACGGCACCCGTGCCCAGCGTCCCGGAAGGGCCGCCGCCCCCGACATTCAGCACACCACTGCTGATCGTCGTTGTCCCCGTGTAAGTGTTGGCCCCTGTCAGGATCGTCATTCCGCTGCTGGACTGGACCAGAGAGCCGGTTCCGGAAATCGGGTTGCTGACGACATGCGCATCCGAGCGGGCGAACGCCAGGACGCCATTGTTGACGACCGCACCGGTGCCCAGGGTCCCGGAGGTGGCACCGCTCCCGATTTGCAGCGTGCCGCCGCTGATCGTCGTCGTGCCGGTGTAAGCATTGGTGCCCGTCAGCGTCAGGGTTCCAGTGCCCGCCTTGATCAGCGCGCCGGCGCCGGACAGCACACCAGAGAAGGTCGTGCTGCCGCCGTCCGCGCCCGCGCTCAGGGTTGCCGCCCCCAGCGTCACTGCGCCGGCGCCCGCAAGCGAGCCGATCGTCTGGCTGAAACCGTTGAGGTCGAGCGTCGCGCCGGTCGCCACGGTGAAGGCCGAGTTCGGTGCGAAGCTACCTGCCGCCCCCGCGCGCAAGGTGCCGGCATCGACCAGGGTCGTGCCGGTATAGGTGTTCAGTCCCGACAGCGTCAGCACGTCCCCGCCGGCCTTGGTCAGCGATGTCTGCCCGGTGCCGTCGCGGATCACTCCGGAGAAGGTCGAGGCGAAGGCGCTATTATCGGCCGTCAGCGTCGCCGCCGCGCCGCTGTCATTGGTGACCGTGCCGCCACCTGCCAGGCTATGCACTGTCGCCGGGCCGTTGATGTCGAGCGTTGCGCCGGCGGCGATTTCGGTGCTGGTCGCAGCGTCGGTGATGAGCGCGCCGTTGCTTCCCAATTTCACGATGCCGCCATCGACGAAGAAGAAGATATCCGACATGGTCACGGATGACGGGCTAAGGATGACCGTGCCGTTGTCCGTGGCATGCCCGGTGCGGAAAGAAGCGCCGCCCCCGGCGAACGCGCCAGTCATGGTCAGGGTTTGGCCTGTCGAGGCGGAAAGCCAGGCCTGACTCGCGCTTATGACCAGGAAGTTGTTCGCGAGCGTGCCGGTCAATGTCGCGTTGAGGCGGCCGCCGCCCATCGAGATCTGTCCGGAGCCCAACGCCGCCATATTGGCGAGATTGACGACCCCGCTGCCAGAGATGCTCGTTCCGCCGGTGTAGGTGTTGGTGCCCGAGAGGGTGAACGTGCCGCTGCCGCTCTTGGCGACAGTGCCGGAGCCCGAGATGACGCCGCTGATAGTGCCGTTTCCTGCGCCTTCGAGGCTGAGCGCATTGCCGCCCGTAGCGATCGTGCCGCTGAAGGTCGCGGTCGTGTCCAGCACACGGATCGCGCTGGAGCTGGTCAGCGAGACGTTGTTGCCGATGGCGCGCGCACCCGTGGTCGCCAGCGTGCCGCCATTCAGCGTGACTAAACCGGTGCTGAAGGCCGAATCGCTGCCTGCGATGATTGAGCCGGCATTGATCGTCGTTCCGCCGGTATAGAGATTGGTGCCTGACAGAGTAAGCGCGCCGGTACCGACTTTGGTGAGGGCAACGAATTCCTGGATCGTGCCGGCATAGGTCGTGCTCGAACCCAGGCCGCCCACCGACAGAGTTTGTGCCACCCCGAGGGCTCGTATTATCCCGGTGCCCTCGATCGAACCGATCGACAGCGAGTCACCAGCGCCCATGGTCAGATTCAGGAACCCATTCTGGCCGATAAATCGCGAGCCCGCAGCCGAGGCCCCGGCGTTAAACTGGATCGAGCCGTTGCTTGGTCCAGCAATAAGTGCCATCGCGCCCGCAACCGTGCCAGAGATGGCGAACCCGCCCCCCGCTCCTGCAAACAGCGTCTGCTCGAAGGTCGAGTTATTGGTGATGCTGCCGATATACAGAATGTTGCCGGGGGCCGTCGACAGCGTGTAGCCGAGCGCGTTGTTGTTGTACTCGAGCAGCGTGAGTGTACCACCGCCGGACGTAACGGTGACATTTCGCACCGCCGTGGGGCTGTTCGTGAAGGTCGCCGTTGTCGGCACCCCTCCGCCAACCCAGTTCGAACCGAGGTTGAAGTCCCCGGTGGCGCCTAGCCAGTCCGCCCCACGCGCGGTGCCGGGCATCATCGCAGCAACGGCGATGGCGACACCGGTCATCATCGTTGTGCCCAACAGCGCACCGCGCCACCGCGAAAACGTCATGGCGGCGAGGTCAGGGCCTATCAAAAGTGTCATTTTATGCCCGCCCACAGAGCATCGAATTATTGGCGGAGGCTGGCCCAACCCTGTCACATTGCCCAAAAAGCCCTACGGAAGTCAGGTCAGCGTCAGGAGCCATTGTTGTGCACTCGCAGCGCCGGCCGTAGTTTGGCCGGCAGAGCCAGGGGGCCCTGTCGCGACGATGCCCGGAGCCCACCGCCACATCGCCGTGAACACCGCCGGTGCCGCCTGTCGTGCAAGCTACCGGGCTGCTGCCGGCGCCTCCTGTCCCCACGCCAGCACCGCCGCCGTCGCCACCGCGGGCACCAGCAAGCGAAAGCGACATTGAAAGTGACGGCACGACGAAGGCTGTCGTCCGGCGCAGAGCGCGGCAGAAATCGTAGCTCATCAATCCCTCAGCCATCGCCATTGCAGCGATCCGCTGCGCGATACGTTCAGCAATGTAACTCAGGGCGGCCGGGCCTACTTGACGCTGCGTCCGCTATCTTTTGATATTCCGTTCCGGGAATGAGGCGTTGCTGATTTGCAACGGGCGCGGGGGCGATGGTTGATGACGGACGAGAATCGGCAACCGGGCGACTCGGGCGGCACCATGCCCTCCGCCGAGCAGGTCCTCGGCGGCCCGCAGATCGCCATCGTGCTGCCGCCGACGGCGGACGGCGCCTCGTTCAAGGCCTGGCAGCACCATCTCACCTTCGCCTGCAGTGCGGAACTCGTCACACCGAGCGAGGCCCCGGCGTTCCACGCCTCGACCAGCCTCTACATGCTCGACCGCTTCATCCTCAGCCTGTCGACGAGCTCGCATGCCAACCACCTCGTCCGCACGGCCAAGGATGCGGCGCGCACCGGCGTCGACCATGTCAACATCTCGCTGCATCTCGAAGGCAGCTATGAGGGACGCTGCGGAAGCCGCGCCTTCCATGCGAGGCCCGGCGATGTCAGCTTCATCGATTTCGGCCTGCCCTTCGACTTCGAGACCGCGCCCTACCGCACGCTGGCGCTGACGGTGCCGCGCAGCGCCATGCCCGAAGCCCTGCGCCAGCGCGCGATCCACGGCCTCGTGCCGGATGCGAAGCTGCCGGCGACGCGCCTCCTGTCGCAATTGATGCGGGATGTTTACGCAGCCCTGCCGGGCCTGACATTGGGCCAGGGCATCGCCGCCGCCAGCGCCATCGTCGAGCTGGCGATCGCGGCCTCGCAGGGCGAGCATGGCCCGCGCGAGGAACTGACGCCCGCCGATCTCGACCTGTTCAGCCGGGCCCAGATGCATATCGAACGTTCGCTGGGCGATTTCGGCCTGACCGTTACCTCACTCACGCGCAAGCTCGCCGCCACGCGAGGCGCACTCTACCGCGCCTTCGGCGAGCATGGCGGCGTGCAGGCCTATATCAGCGAACGCCGGCTGCAGCGCTGCTACGAGGTCATCAATGGCGATGACCGCAGCAGCGAGACGCTCAGCGCCATCGCTTTCTCCTACGGCTTCCGCAGCGAGGCGCATTTCAGCCGCGTCTTCAAGGAGCGCTTCGGCATGGCCCCGCGCGAGCTGCGCGCCGTGGCCCGCCAGCGCGGCGTCGACATGCTGCCGCCGACCGTGATCGGCGTTGCCCCGGACAGTGTCCAGAGGCTTGGGCGCTGATGGGCCTTGGGCGCATATAGTTCTTGGCGCTGATAAGCACAGCCCGTGGGCCGCTTATGCGAGCCGCGAAGACGGAACGAGGGACGCGTCGCGCTTCGACGATACCTTACGCCCGAGCGCGATCATCGGGCGTTCGACCGTTCGGTAGACCAGCCAGGAGACCATCAAGGTCAAGCCGATGCAGAGCAGCATCGTGGCGATGTCGCCGCGCTCTCCGGTCAAGGGCAGGACGCGATAGACGAGCGCGTTGACCGGCCCGTGGAACAGATACATCGAATAGCTGATCAGCCCGATCCGCGCGAGCAGGGCGGAATGCGGCCGACCCAGCCCGACCGCGGCAAGGAAGACCGCGAAGGCGAGCATATAGGCGCTCAGGACGGGGGTGAGCCCCTCCATGATGAAATTGTCGCCGCGCGCCAGGGAAAGTTGCGAGACCGACAACAGCGCAGCGATTTGCACGAGACCGAGAGCCAGCACCGAGAGGCACGATTCAACTTATACGATCAAAATCGCAAGCGACGCGTAAAGCGAGGATGAGGGTGCGCTTTGAACCACGCCGTCATTCTCGGGCTTAGCCTGACCCACTGCTGTCCGGTTGGGGTTTGGCCCTGAGCAGATCATGCAGGGCTCTCCCCTCGCGGGCGAGACGAAGCGAAGTGCCAGATGAAGGGCGCGGGGAACCCTTCAATGAACGAGGCTTCTCGACGGGCGCTCACAGCGAACCGGACAGCCTTGGGTCAAGCCCGACCATGACGGATGAGACCAATGGCCATCGACACCGACCCACGGCAGAGAACAACACCCGCGCTCATCGCTGAAAGCCGTCAGTAACGCCGGAACATCGCCTCGATCTCGTTGACGTCATCCGATCGCGTCAGTGCGAGCGCCAGCAGGATGCGCGCCTTCTGCGGGGTCAGGTCGTCGGCGCTGAGGAAGCCGCTTGTCGCAAGCCCGCTGGTCTCGGGGACACGCCCCATCCCTGCGCGTGAGGATTGGACGACGATGATGCCATTCGCGGCAGCCTCGCGTAGCGCTGCCTTCTCCGCCTGAGTGGTTGCTCCGGGTGCGAAACCCGCGGAGACGATGCCTTTGGCCCCGGCCCCGATCGCGGCACGGGCCAGCACATCGTCCCCGCCGACATAGGCATAGAGGATGTCGACGCGCGGCAAGGCCTCGATGCGCTCGATGTCAAATTCCGTATCGGGCGCGTGCGTGCGCAGTGGACGGCGATAAAATGCGATCCGGTCCGAATCCACCTGCCCCAGAAGTCCATGGACGGGAGACTGGAATGCCTGCACGCGGGAGTTGGAGCATTTCGTCACGTCCCTGGCCGAATGGATCTCGTCGTTCAGGACGACGAGGACGCCGAGACCGACAGCCTCCGGACAGGCCGCGACGCGGATGCCGTTTCGCAGGTTCAGCGCGCCATCGCTCGACAGGCCGTTCGACGGGCGCATCGACCCGACCAGGACAACCGGGATCGCCACTGTGACGGTGAGATTGAGGAAATACGCCGTCTCCTCCAGGGTCGAGGTGCCATGCGTGATCACGATCCCCGTCAGCTCCGGATCGTCCGCGACGAGCCTGGTGCAGAGCCGGGCAAGCTCGCGCCATTCCGCAAAGCCGATGCGCGTGCTCGGCACGGCGCTGAACGGAACCGCATAACAGACAGGGTCATCCTCCCTGCGGGGCAAGGCTTCCAGCAATTGCCCGGCATCGAGGATGACGCCGTTGGCATCGTAGTCGTGGAGGTCGAAGACATCCCGTCCGACCGCACCGATCGTGCCCCCCGTGCCGATAACCGCGACCCGCCCCCTGCCCATGCGCTTGTCCTCTTCCGCTCGCTCACCAAAGCCAGAGCAATTGCTCTAGCTCTTTGTTTTGACGCGTTTTCCGGGCGCGAACCGGTGTCCACTTCGCGCGAAAACGCTCTTGCTAGGCCACATCCCGTGCCCGCGGCAGCATAGCGCCGCGCTCAGTGAGAATCTGGGCGAAACGGTCGACATCCCCGGCATTATTGAACAGGCCGAACGAGACGCGGATGCCGTCGCGCTCCGGCGAGACGCGCACCTGCCGGCTCGCGAGATAGTCGGCCCAGTCCTGCGCCGGCAGGTCGAGCACGTAGATATGGGGCGAGCGGTCGGCGCGGGCGCGCGGCCCCACCAGCCGGATTCCGAGCGCGTCGATATGCTCGATCAGGCGGTCGCCGAGATCCTGGAGATGGGCCTCGATCGCGGCGACACCGACACTTTCGATCAGGCTCAGCGCGGCGTCGAGCGCGTGGATATCGGGCAGGTTGACATTCCCGATCTCGAACCGGCCCGCACCCGGCTTCAGCGCCATATTGTCGGCGCGCGCAATGTAATCGCCCGGCGGATCGGCGAGGCTCGACATCGCCATATAGGCCGGCTGCAACTCACCGAGGTCCTGCCGGCAATAGAGGATGCCGAGGCCCTGGGGGACGAGCAGCCCCTTATGGCAGCCCGAGCCGATCAGGCTTGCGCCGCTCGCTGTGACGTCGAGCGGCACGACGCCCGTCGACTGCATCGCATCGACCACGAAATACAGGCCTTTCTCCGCGCAAAGCGCGCCGATCGAGGCAAGGTCGAAGCGGTGCCCGGCATGGAAGGTGACGTGGGAGAGCGAGATCGCCCGTGTCCGGCCATCGATATGGGGGGCGAACATCTCGGCCCGTGCCGTCGCGCCCGAGATCGGCACGAAGCGCACCTCGACGCCCCGCCGCCGCAGATTGAGGAAGGCATAGGCATTATTGGGATGGTCGCCCTCGACCAGGAGCACATTGTCCCCGGCCGCCAGCGGCAGGGCGTTCGCGGCGATGTTCATGCCTTCCGAGGTGTTCTTGGTGAAGGCGATTTCGGAAGGCTGCGCGTTGAAGAGCTTCGCCACCCTGGCACGAACCTGTTCGACCCGGTCGAGCCAGACAGGCTTGGGCCCGGCGGTTTCGCTGCCCTCCCGGTAGAAGCGCATGAGCGCGTCGCGGACACTGGTGGCGAGCGGCGTCTGATGGGCGGAATCGAGATAGAGCATGCGCTCGGTCACCGGGAACTGGCGACGGATCGCGGCGACGTCGTAATGGCGGGTCATGATCGGCTCCGGCAATCGGGTGGTAAAGCCGGCCGGCGCTCGTGAAGGCTGCCATCGCGGCTGCCCTTCACGCTTGCGCCGGCGGCGCGGCTTCTCAGTCGACGCGGCATTTCAATCGACAAATGACGGGATCGGGTGGGCGGCGGCCAGGTCTTGCAGCCGGCGCAGCCGCGCGGGCTCCACGGAAGCGGCGGGGCCGGCGCGCAGGATGCCGGCGACCTCGCGGCCCAGGCTCATGGCCTCGCTTGGCCTGAGACCACGGATCGTCAGGGCGACGCTGCCGAAGCGGAAGGCGGTGCGCGGCTCTCCCCCCTGCCCCGGCGCGCGCATCGCATTGCCGAGAATGCCGTGGGCGGCGAGCCCGGTGACGAGCGCAGTTTGCGTCCAGTTCTCGCCGGTATAGGCCATGATCATGTGGGAGTCGGTGCCTCCGGTGTAGAGCTCGATCCCACCGTCCTCGAGGCCCGTCGCGAAAGCCTTCGCATTCGCCACGACATCAGTCATCAGCTGCGCGAAGGCGGGCCTTGCGATCATCTCCATCTGCACGGCGCGGGCCGCGATCATGTTCGACGCCGCCGGCCCCTGCAGCCCGGGGTAGATGGCAGCATCGATGGCCGCGCCGAAGCGCTCTTTGGCGAAAACGAAGGCGCCGTTGCGCGGTCCGCACAGCGTCTTCTGCGTCGAGGTGGTGGAGACGTCGGAGAACGGCACCGGGTTGGCGTGGAGGCCGGCCGCGATCAGGCCCGCCACATGGGCGATATCGCTGAAGAGCAGCGCTCCGACCTCGTCGGCGATGCTCCTCAGCGCGGCAAAATCGATCTCGCGTGGATAGGACGAAGGCCCGGCGAGCAGGACATGCGGCCTCGTCTTGCGCGCAAGCTCACGGGCCTGGTCGAGATCGACCGCACCGGTGCCGGTCACGCCGAAGGAAACGACCTCGCGGCCCACCCCGGTGATGTGGCGCAAGGCGCCGTGGCTGACATGGCCGCCGGCGAGCTCGTCAAAGGTGAGCAGCCGCGCGCCTTCGACGGGCAGGATCGCACGCAGCACCGCGACATTGGCGATGGTCGAGGAGAGGGCCTGGACGTTGACGTATTCGGCACCGAAGATCGCCTTCGCCCGGTCGATGGCGAGATTCTCGATCGTGTCGAGCTGCTCGCAATTGGCGACGCTGCGGCGGCCGGGCAGGCCCATCGGCGCGCGGTTGACGAGATGGCTTCCCTCGATCTGGCGCAGGCCCAGCGGGGCGTAGGAGGCCGAGGCGATCATGTTGAGGGATTGCGTCTCCCTCTCGCGATCCTGGTCGATCAGCGCGACGACATCGGCGCCGAGCTGCCGGGCGTCAGTGCCGAAGAAGCCATGCCAGTCGGCATCGGGGGAGCGTGTCTGCAGGGCGGCCGTCGTCGGTGACATGTCATGTCCTCTTTGAAGGGGGGTGAGCGCCCGCTCGCGGCGCGGGCGGGATAGCAAGCGTTGCGTTTCGTCAGTGCCGCAGCACGCGCGACAGGAAGGTTCGGGTGCGCTCATGCGAGGGCCTGTCGAAGATCTCGGCGGGTGTGCCGATCTCGAGGATGCGACCGTGGTCGATGTAGACGACGCGGTCCGCCACCTCGCGGGCGAAGCCCATCTCGTGCGTGACGATCATCATGGTCATGCCTTCGCGAGCGAGTTCGCGCATGACGTCGAGCACCTCGCCGACCATTTCGGGGTCGAGCGCCGAGGTCGGCTCGTCGAACAGCATGATGTGCGGCTCCATCGCCAGCGAGCGGGCGATGGCGACGCGCTGCTGCTGGCCGCCGGAGAGCTGGCCCGGGAATTTATCGGCGTGATCGCGCAACCCAACCCGCTCCAGCAGGCGCAGCGCGATGGCCTTCGCCTCCTCGCGTGTCCGGCCGCGGACCCTGACCGGCGCGATCGCGACATTGTCAAGCGCGCTCATATGCGGGAACAGATTGAACTGCTGGAACACCATGCCGACGCCCTTGCGTATCCCTGCCAGCTCCTTCTCCCCGCCGATCTCGCGGTCGGCCTGGGTCGGCATCTGGAAGCCGTCGACCGTGAGCTTGCCGCTCTGGTACATCTCGAGCCCGTTGACGCAGCGGATCAGGGTCGATTTGCCCGAGCCGCTGGCGCCGATGATCACGAGGACTTCGCCGCGCCCGACAGCGAGATCGACATCCCTGAGGACATGGAAGGCGCCGAAGGATTTGTTGAGGCGGGAGATGCTGACGATCGCCTCGCGCGCAGGAGCGGCGGACAGGTTCTGGATGGCGCTCATCGCGACCCCCTTGCGAGATGGGCTTCGAGCCGGCGCGAGGCGTAGGTGATGGCCCCGCCGATGGCGAAGTAGACGGCGAAGAGGAAGACGTAGATCTCGTAGGTCCGCCCGCCATTCTGCGGATCGGCCAGGATCATCTGGCCGGCGCGCAGGAAATCGGTCAGGCCGATGATGAAGACCAGCGTCGCGCCGTTGAAGATGTCGAGGATCTGCCCGACCAGCGAGGGCACGACGACGCGCAGCGCCTGCGGCAGGACGATGTCGAGATTGAGCGTCCAGGTGCCCATGCCGAGCGAACGCGCCGCCTCGATCTGGCCCTTGGGCACGGCCTGCAGGCCGCTGCGGACATATTCCGCGACATAAGCGGCGAAGAACAGCGCGTAGCCGGCCATGCCGCGCAGCAGGCTCGGAACCGCGGTATCCGGCGCGAGCAGCGGCACGATGATCCAGATCCAGTAGACCACGAGGATCAGCGGCACCGACCGCATCGTCTCGATATAGGCTGTCGCGATCAGGCGCAGGCTGGCGATGCGGCTCTGCCGCCCGAGCGCGAGCAGGATGCCGAAGGGCACGCTCAGGATCGAAACCGTGATCGTCAGCACGATGCTGAGCAGCAGGCCGCCCCAGACCTCGAAGCCCGGCGCCGAGAGCACGACGAAGATCGCGGCCACCCCGGCAAACAGCCCGGGCAGGACGAGGCGCTGGGCGCGCGTGGAATGATGGACGCCGCTCCAGGCCGCGAGGCCGAGCGCAGCGCTGCCTGCCGCGAGAACCCCGGCGCCTGCGCCGATCACGGCCGCGACCGTCGCCGCGATCAGGACGGCGACCGAGGCGACGGCCGTCAGCGCAACCAGGCCGGGGCGCATAGCGAGGCCAAGGCCCGCCCCGAACATCGCGCAGAGCGTCGCGGCCGAGAACCAGGCCCGCCAGATCTGGTCGGCGGGATAGATGCCGACCATGAGCACCTTGAGGCTGCCGCCGATCACCTCCCAGCGCGCCTCGACCAGCACCCAATGGAGCGAGGCATAGGCTGCCCAGGCCAGCGCCGGAATGACGACGAGCGAGAGCGCGGCATCGAACGGCTTGGCGAAGAGATTGCGGTGGAGCCAGCGCAGCGCGACAGCGTTCATCGCGTCCCTCCCTGCCCGTTGATGCGGGCGTTGAGGGCATTGACGCAGGCGCTGATGATCCAGCTCAGGGCGAGATAGGTCAGCATCACGATGATGACGCCTTCGAGATTCCGCCCGGTCTGGTTCGAGACGGTGCCGTAGACGTTGAACAGGTCGGGAAAGCCGATCGCGATCCCCAGGGACGTGTCCTTCGTCAGGCTGATATAGCGGTTGGCGAGCGAAGGCAGGACGATCCGCACGACCTGGGGCAGGATGATGTCGCGCAGCGTGTGGGAGCGCGACAGCCCCAGCGAGGCGGCAGCCTCCCATTGCCCCTTCGGAAGTGCGTCGATTGCGCCGCGCACGATCTCGGCGACATAGGCTGAGCTGTTGACGGTGATCGCGAGCAGGATCGCGGTCATTTCCGGCGAGAGCGCAAAGCCGCCGCGCGCACCGAAGCGGGTCGCGACCGGCAGGTCGAAGCTGAGCGGGAAACCGAGCGCAGCCGCGAGAGCAAGTGCAACAAGCGCCACAGCCAGGCAGGCCAGCTTGCGCCGCCCTCCCCGCATGACGAGCGCGGCGATTGTCGAAGCGACGGCCGCGACCAGCAGCCCCAGGGATACCAGGCTCGCATCCTCGGACACCGCCAGCCCCGGCAGGAACAGGCCCGAACGGCTGGCGATGACGCCGCTGAGCCAGCTGGAAGCGGCATTGGCCGGCGGGAAGCGCAGGACGACGGCGAAGTACCAGAACACGATCTGGATCAGCAGCGGCGTGTTGCGCACGCACTCCACCAGTCCAAAGCACAGGTTTCGCACCAGCCAGTTGGTGGAAAGGCGGCCGATGCCGAGCAGCGTGCCGGACACGGTGCACAGGACGATCGCGGTGAGCGCGACCTTGAGAGAGTTCCAGAGGCCGGCAAACAGCGCCTGCGCATTGCTATGGGTGGGGCTGAACGGCTCCAGAACCGGCCAGACGCCATCGAGCGACAGGCTGAGCCCCTCGCTCAGGCTGATATTGGCGGCGTTCCAGAGATAGCCGAACGAAAACTGGATGCCCTTGCGCGCCAGCGCTTCGCGGACTGCGAGGCCGAGCCAGATCGCGAACCCCGCCACCACGGCCACGATCGCGGCCTGGAGCAGCCATCTGGACGCCACCAGAACACGCCGGCGCCTCGGGGTGATGTAATGAGCTTCGGCGATCTGCATCGTCATGACCCGCTCTCCCGATCGGGGCGAGCCGGACGGCCCGCCCCTGCTCTCACCTGGATGAGAAACGGCTCAGTTCCACGGCGGCGAGTATTCGGCGCCGCCCTTGACCCAGGAGGCGTTGGGGGTGCCGGCGCGATCGATGAAATAGGGCGTCTTCGGCCCGAGGCTGCGGTCGTAGATCTCGCCGTAATTGCCGACGGACTTGATCATCGCGGTGATGAAACTGTCCGAAACGCCGAAATCCTTGCCGAAACCGCCCTTCACGCCGAGGAATTTCTGGATGAAGGGATTTTCGTCCTTCAGCTTCTCAGCGAGGTTGGCGGAGGTGATGTCCCATTCCTCGGCCTGGAACAGCGCATAGCTCGCCCAGCGCAGGAGGTTGCGCCATTTGGAGTCGTTGGCGACGACGAAGCCGGCGAAGGGCGATTTGTCGAGCGTGTCCGGCAGGATCATGTACTCGGACGGATTGGCCGAATTGCCGCGCCAGGCGGCGAGCGCCGATTTGTCGGTCGACATCGCGTTGCAGCGGTCGCCCTGCAGGGCAGCGAACAGCTTCTCGAGGTTCTCGAACGTCAGCACCTTCGTGCCCTTGAAGCCGCGCTGCCGGATGACGCCGGCCAGCGTGCTCTCGGTGCCCGAGCCCTGCGTGGTGCAGATCGTGGCGCCGTCCAACTCGGCGACCGACTTCACGCCCGAGGCCGCCTTCACCATCACGCCGGTGCCGTCATAGAAATTGATCGGCAGGAAATCGATGCCGATGGCGGATTCACGCACCGGCTTGACCGTGGTGTGGGCGAAGACGACATCGACCTGCCCGGTCTGCAGGGCGTTGAAGCGGCTTTTGTCGGTGACAACGACGAAATTGACCTTGCCGGCGTCGCCGAGCACGGCGGCCGCCATGGCGCGACAGAAATCGGCGTCGAGCCCCTCGATCTTGCCCGTCCTGGTGTTGAGATAGCCGAAGCCGGGCGCGGTGTTGTCGGTGCCGCAGTTCAGCACGCCGCGCTGCTTGACGGCGTCGAGGACGGTCGCGGAGGCGCCGGTTGCCGAGAGCCCGGTCATCAGGAGCGCTGCCGTGGCAGCGAGCGCAGTGGCAAGACGTTTCGAGTGAGACAGTTTTAAGCAGGACATAGGAACACCCCTCTTTTTCGTTGTCGTTGAGTTCAGTCGTCGTTGAGTTCAGTCATCGTTGAGTTCAGTCATGGCAGCCGAGATCACAGGCGCAGACACAGGCTGGCGGGACCGCTCCGGAACCGCGCTCCACGCGCCCCCTTGCCGCCGGACGCCCCCCGAAAGCCGCGGCCGGGCTCGGCGAAGCGCTCCTCCCGCTCGCGAGACATCGACCGTGCTCCCTGGGCACCCTGTTGGGGCAGCCCGGCGTCTTGAGGAGGAGGCTACTGCCGGAAAACAATTCTGGTCTACTTAATTAACTTTGAGCTATACATTAGAGAAAATGCATGATTGCGCTTCAGGCAGAATGGGGTTCCCTGCGATGGATCTGGCCCGGCTTCGCACGCTCCGTGAGCTGTCCCTGCGAAAAACCATGGCCTCGGTGGCCGAGGCCCTGCTGATCTCGCCATCGGCGGTTTCGCAGCAGATCGCCCTGCTCGAGGACGAGACGGGGATCGAGCTGGTGGAGCGTCGCGGCCGGGGCGTGCGGCTGACGCCAGCGGGGCAGCGCCTCGTCGAGCATGCTGGTCGCGTCATCGGCATTCTGGAGGAGGCGAAGACCGATCTCGCGGAGCTGAAGAAGACCGTCGCGGGTGAATTGCGCGTCGCGGCCTTTCCCTCCGTCGCGGCTTCGCTGATCCCGCCGACGATCCGCGCCTTGTCGGCACGCTTCCCCGATCTGATGACGACCTTCGAGGAGCTGGAACCGACAGACAGCCTGGCCGCGCTGCGGGCCTGGCAGACGGATGTCGCGATCGTCGACGACCTCACCACGGCGTCCGGTCTCGCGGAAGCGCAGGTTGAAACGTTGCATCTGCTGGACGACCAGCTCCACGTCCTGCTGCCGCCCGGCCACCGGCTGGCCGAGCGGGCCCATGTCACGCTTGAGGAACTGGCGACCGAACGCTGGGCGCTCGACACGAATTCGTCCACCTATTCCGACGTCATCGTCGGAGCCTGTCGCGATGCCGGCTTCGACCCGATCATCAATGGCCGCTGCCACAGCTTCGAGGTGGTCCGGGCCATGGTGGAGGCAGGCTGCTCGGTTTCGATCAATCCCGGCCTGCGGGGGCGCGACTATATCGGGAGGCTACTGCTCAAGCAGATCCGGCCTGCGATCATGCGACGGATCTTCGTCACCTTCCGCAGCGGCGAGCGGCGCAATCCGGCCGTGGCCGGCTTCGTCACCGAACTTCAAGCCGTGGCGGCAGCGATGAACACCCAGGCCGCTCCTGCGCCAGGCTGAGGTCTTCGCGTAGCAGGTGAACACGCGGCCGGCTGTCGTCGCGCTTGCGATCCATCCAGACGAAAAGGCAGAGCTCTATTACGCAACGTCCTGCGGTTTGCCGGAGAGACACAGGCGCTGCTTCGCCCCCCGGGCGCTAGGCGATGTGGTCGTAGAAGGTGAAGCTCTGGCCGAGGAGATTGCCGAGAGCGCCGTCCGGAACCGCGGCGCCGTTATAGGTCGCCGAGTCCAGGTAGAGATTGCGATCGGTGGTTGGTGTGCCGTCCCAGCGATCGTTGAGGAAGTGGATGAAGACGCTGTGTGCGCCGGCGCTCCAGCTTCCCTGCACCGTGACGATGTCGGACTGTCCCGTTCCATGGGAGGCGCCGGCCGTGAGTGGCCCTCCGACCTGCACGCCATCCACGTACACCGTGTAGAGCGCGTCGCCGAGATAGGCGTCCTGGCTCAGCTTGAGCACGAGCTTGTCGGCGCCGCTGCCGATCGTCGTCCCCGCCGGATCCGAGGGGGTCGGAGGCGGCGTGGTCGCGGGCGGCGGGGTGGTTGCTGGAGGAGGCGTCGTCGCCGAATTCTGGAAGGTGAAGCTCTGGCCGAGGAGATTGCCGAGAGCGCCGCCCGGAACTGCGACATCGTTATAGGTCGCCGAATCCAGATAGAGATTGCGGTCGGTGGTTGGTGTGCCGTCCCAGCGATCGTTGAGGAAGTGGACGAAGACGTTGTGTGCGCCGGCGCTCCAGCTTCCCAGCACCGTGACGATGTCGGACTGTCCCGTTCCATGGGAGGCGCTGGCCGTGAGTGTCCCCCCGACCTGCACGCCATCCACGGACACCGTGTAGAGCGCGTCGCCGAGATAGGCGTCCTGGCTGAACTTGAGCACGAGCTTGTCGGAGCCGCTGCCGATCGTGACCGCGGTCGCACCGCCAGGCTGGGATGGCGGGGGGGTTCCGGCCGCGGAGGCGCCGTGGAGACCGGGATCATAACCGTCCGGCGACGAGACGGTGCCCAGGGCAACCGCCTGCGCATTGGGATCGGCGGAGTAGACGCGGACATAGTCGATCTTCGAGGTCAGCGGCACGCCGGCGATCTCGGCCGGATCCTGCACGGCGAGGTCGAGCAGCAGATACATCGGCGCATGCATGTCGCTCGGCGTCGCCTGCGAACCGACCAATTGCCCATCGATGTAGAAGCTGATCCGGTCCGCCTGCCAGTTCATGCCATAGGTGTGATAGCCGGACGGGCTGGGCATCTCGCTGTAGACCTGGAGATATTGCTGCCAGTGTTCGTTCGGGGCGGCGTCAGTGGTGTGGATGCCGCTGTAGATGCCCTTGTCCCACACGCCGTAGTGCTCGAGCACGTCGAGTTCCTGCCAGTGCCCGAGGTTGTTCGGGTCGGGAATCTGTGCGTTCGGCAACAGCCAGAAAGCATCCCATCCACCCGGAGCGTCGGAAAGGTCCGCACGAACCTCGAAATAACCGTAGGTCTGCGAGAAATTTCCTTGCGTGGTGATGAGCCCCGACTCCCAGGCGCCGGGATAGCCGTAAGGTGTGCGGTCCGGGACGGCGGTGATCGCGAGCGCGCCGTTCGAGATATTGAATGGGTCGTAGCCAGAGCTCGCATCGACGAAGGAACTGATCCCGAAGCCGATGTCGGAATAGCCATCGTGGCGCCATTCCTGACGCGTGCTGGCCCAACTCGTCCCGCTGCCGGTCAGCGAGATGCTTCGCGTATTGAATTCCTCGTCGAAGGTCAGGCGGTATCCGGTGAGATCGACCATAGGCATGTCCTCGCCATCTGAAATCGTTCCAGCGGGAGGCAGCGCCCGCCCTCGCTCATGACACTCAAGCAACCTGTGAAACGGAGACTATGACGATCGGGCCCGCGCCATCTCAACCAGAGGCGCAGTTTGCCCGCCCGATCGGACCGCTCTTAGATCCGCCAGGGCGATTGGGAACTGCCGGCAGGCATATCGATAGGCATCTTCGCCGCGTCGCCGCGGCGAGTATCCGCTGTCGAGGGAGCTTCTCGGACCTGGCCGATGTCTCGGCTCGTCCGATCGTCGGGCATCGATTACCGTGACTATGACGCGCTGCAGCATCTGCGGCAAGTGCCGTGGCTCGATTCTCGCATGAGCGTTCGGCCTGGCCTGCCCGGGCCCGAGAGCCGAACCGGTCACGTTGGAGCGATACGGTCGGCGCTTTGGCCTTTGCCTATGCGACCGAGAGCGCACGAGCGGATCGGCCCGTGCCCCGAAGTCGTCCCTGCCCGAAGTCGCCCCACCGGAATTCGCGACCTTTGCCGTTCGTCGTCGCGGCGCAGGCGATCCCGACGCGGTTTCGGAAGCCGAAAATCGCCGAAAGGTGCCTGATGAGGCAGCGCGAGCATCTAGCCGGAGTGATGTCGGGTGTCAGATCCGAGCTGGAATCGATCGGTTCCTGGCTCCTCTGGGTCGCGATCTTCTCCGCATTCATCAGTGTTCTCTACCTCGCCGGCACGCTTTACATGCTTCAGGTATACGACCGGGTTCTGACCAGCCGCTCGCTTCCGACCCTGCTGGCGCTCTCCGCGATCGCTTTCGCGGCTTATCTTTTCCAGGGCATCATCGACGCCGTAAGGGCACGCATGCTCGCACGCATCGGAGCGCGTTTCGAGCAGATGCTGTCGCCCCGTGCTTATGCGATGGCAGTAGAATTGCCGGTCCGTGGATCGCCCGATCAGCAGGGCGTGGCGCCGATCCGCGATCTGGACCAGGTGCGCAGCTTCCTGGCGGGGCTAGGCCCTGCCGCATTGTTCGACCTGCCCTTCGCGCCGCTCTTCATCATCGTGGCGTTTCTGCTTCATCCCTGGCTCGGCTGGTTTGCTCTGCTGGGCGCTGTCCTCGTCGTCGCCGTGGCCGCCTGCACCGAAATGCAGAGCCGTGCGCCAGCGCGGGCTTTCTCTGCGATCTCGCTCGAGCGCCAGGCACTTCTCGACGCCACGCGCCGCAATGCCGAAGTCATCTGCGCGCTGGGCATGCGGCAGGCATTCGCCGGGCGCTACCGCGAGATCAACAACAGGCTCGCCGGCCAGGCGCTGCGCATGAGCGATGTCGTCAGCGCGACCGGAGCGCTCGCCAAGACCCTGCGCCTCGTCCTGCAATCGGGAGCCATCGGGCTCGGCGCCTATCTCGCGATCACCGGAGCGATCTCGGGAGGTGCGATCATTGCCGCGTCGATCCTCACCGCACGTGCGCTTGCGCCGATCGAGGCCGCCATCCTGCATTGGAAAGGCTTCATTGCAGCCAGGCAGGCTCTCGGGCGTCTCGATCGCGACCTCGCGGCACATCCGACTGGCGAGCGCGAATTCGCCCTGCCTGCTCCGGAGGCGCGCCTCGAGGTCGAGAATCTCGTCGTCGCCCCTCCCCGCGCGTCCCTGCCTGTCCTCAAGGGCGTCTCGTTACAGCTATCCGCAGGCGACGCGCTCGGGATCATCGGCCCCACCGGCTCAGGAAAATCGACACTCGCCCGTGCCTTGGTCGGGGTGTGGCCCGCTGCCATGGGGAAACTGCGCCTCGACGGCGCGGACCTCGCGCAATGGGGGAACGAGCTTGGCCGGCATGTCGGCTATCTGCCGCAGGACATCGAGCTTTTCGAAGGCACAGTGGCCCAGAACATTGCGCGCTTCCGGAACGTCACCGACTCTGCGGCGATCATTGCTGCCGCGAGAGCCGCGGCCGCCCATGACCTGATCCTGGGCCTGCCTCATGGCTACCAGACGCAGATCGGTCCATCCGGCGTCCTGCTGTCTGGTGGGCAGCGCCAGCGGATCGCCCTGGCGCGCGCGCTCTTCGGCGATCCCTTCCTGATCGTGCTCGACGAGCCCAATGGCAATCTCGATCGCGAGGGCGACGAGGCCCTGTCGAAAGCGATCGCATCGGTAAGGTCGAGAGGCGGCATCGTCGTGATCATCACGCACAGGCCTTCGGGTCTCGCTTCCGTCAATCTCGTCGCCCTGCTCGATGGCGGGCGGATCACCATGCTGGGTGCGCGCGACGAGATCATTCGCGCACTGACGCGGCCGGCCTCGCCCCCCGCACCGGCGGGCCATGTCCGGCCGACCTTCGCATGAAGGCTCTTCGTCCTGCCCAGCCGACCGCCGGGGATGGCCCCGACTATCTGCAGGCGCTGCGTCGGCAGCGGCGCGTCGCGCTGGCAGCCATGCTGGTCTTTGGGGGCAGCCTGGCTGCGTGGGGCTGGAGCGCGAGCCTTCAGGGCGCAGTCGTGTCGAGCGGCCAGCTCGTCGTGGCCGACGAGGTGAAGAAGATCCAGCACCAGACCGGGGGCACGGTCGTGGCGCTTCCCGTGAAGGAAGGGCAATCGGTGAAAGCAGGCGATGTCCTGCTGCGGCTCGACGAGACGGTAACAAGAACCACGCACCAGATTCTCTCTCGTCAGCTGGACGAGTTCTCCGTCAAGTCATCCAGGCTGGTTGCCGAGCGGGAGGGGCGGAAGGAGCCCGACTTCGCGGCTGCAATCCTTGGTCGGGCGGCTTTGCCGGACATCGCGGAACTGATCGCAGCGGAGCGGAGGCTCTTCGAAGTCCGCCGCACATCGCGAGAGGGCCTGCGCTCCCAATTGCGCAAGCGCATCGTCCAGCTCAACGAGGAAATTCGTGGAACGAGGGCTCAGCAGGTCGCGAAGGACCGTGAGGCAAGGATCATCGCCGTCGAGCTTGCCGGCGTCGAAACGCTGTACAGGAAGAATCTGGTGCAGCTGACGCGCCTGAGCGAATTGCAGCGTGGCCAGGCGGCAATCGAGGGCCAGATCGGCCAGCTGATCGCCAGCATCGCGCAGGCGGAAGGCAAGATTGCCGAGACCTCGCTGCAGATCATGCAGATCGACGACGATCTGCGCGCGGAGGTTTCGAAGGAGCTCACCGAAGTCAAGGCGCGCGAGAGCGAGGCGATGGAGCGGCGTGCGGCTATTGACGCGCAGCTCCGGCAGATCGACCTGCGTGCTCCGGTGAGCGGCGTCGTGCATCAACTCGCCATGCATACGATCGGCGGCGTCCTGCAGCCGGGAGAAGTGGCGATGCTGATCGTGCCAGGCGACGTCGACCTCGTCGTCGAGAGCAGGGTCGCGCCGACGGACGTCGATCAGCTCGCGGTCGGGCACAGCGCACGTGTGAAAATCCTCGCCGGAAATCGCGCCAGCGTTCCCGAGATCACCGGTCGCCTCTCGCAGGTCGGCGCCGATATCCGGCGCGACGAGCGCACCAACCTCTCATACTACGCCGCGCGAATCGTTCTGGAGCCGGCAGAGATCGCCCGCCTCGCGCCGCTCAGGCTCGTTCCCGGCATGCAGGCCGAGGTCTTCATCGAAACGGAGGCCCGCCGACCGATCGATTTTCTCCTCAAGCCGATCAGCGATCATTTCCGACGGGCCTTGACCGAGCGCTAGCGCATTTTCGAGCGAAGTGGACGCCGGTTCGCGCGAATAAAATGCGATAAAACAAATAGTTAAAGCATTTCCGCGATTCGGAGAAACGCGGAAATGCTCTAGAAAGCGGAGATTTGCGTCTCGGCTGTCGCAGCGGCGAGCGGCGCAATCCGGCTGTGGCCGGCTTCTTCACCGAGCTTCAATCCGTGGCGGCGGCGATGAACAGCCAGGCCGCTCCTGCGACAGGTTGAGGCTTAGGCGACGCAGGTGAAGACGCGGCCTGCTGTCGTCTCGATTGCGCCATTAACGGGCTCTGGCCTCTTGCCCGAAGGCGGACCCAGCCAAGCCGGGTCGTATGCTTGACGGTGTTTGCGCGGCAGTGCCACGGAAGGCGAGCCTCAGCTCGCTGGCTTCGCAGCCGCCTCTTTCTGAAATCCGATGGCGAGGTGGTCGATCAACGCCCGAACCGCAGGTGGCAGACCACGCCGGGTTGTGAAGACCAGATGCACGATGCCTTCGAGACCATGCCAGGCGGGCAATACTTGGACCAGGCGCCCATCGGAAAGCGCGTCACGGCAAACATGATCCGGCAGGATCGCGACACCCAACCCGTCGATCGCAGCACGGCGAACGGCCATCATATCGGCGCAACCCATCCTCGGCACGATACGCACGGAACGGCTGCGCCCGTCTTTTGCCTCCAGATGCCATTCGAGATCGTCCGCGTCATCGCTGGTCGAGAGGGTCGGCAGTGCCGTCAACTGCTCCACATCTGCGACCTTGCTCGCAAGCCTTGGAGCGGCAACGAGAATGCGCATTGACAGCCCGAGCGTGCGCATCGTCAAAGCAGCGTCGCTCGTCAGCGCCGCCCGGACCCGCAGCGCGAGATCGATGCGCTCGGCGATCAAATCGACCGGCCGGTCGGTCGCCACGAGTTGCAGCCGCACCTTGGGAAATTTGGCTAGGAACGACGATATCAGGCTCGATATCGGCTCCACCATGCCGGTGGGACAACTGAAGCGGATGCGGCCGTGCGGTTCCGCCTGGGCTTGCATCACGAGTGCCTCGGCCTGTTCCGCCTCCGCCATGATCGCCCGGCACCGGTCGTAAAACGCCAGGCCGGTATCGGTCACGCGAAAGCGCCGGCTTGAGCGCTCGATGAGGCGTAGTCCGAGCCGATCTTCCAGCGCGGCGACGCGCCGGCTGAGCTTTGACTTGGGCTCGCGCAGCGCCCGGCCGGCCGGCGCAAACCCACCATGGGCCACGACCTCGGCGAAGTAGGCATAGTCGTTGAGATCGATCTTCATCATCGTCCCTTGCATGGAACGATGAGTGCCGCAATTGGCGACTACACGCATTATCGTTCTTGCATCATCTCTGAAGCACAGCGGCGCGTCGCCGCGAACACGCTTTCAGGAGATTGACCATGACGAGTAAGTTCTCAAGCAAGGTTGTGGTCGTTACGGGTGGGACCAGCGGCATCGGCCTTTCGACCGCCAAGGCATTCGCTGCCGAAGGCGCGTCGGTGTTCATCACAGGCCGCCGGCAGGATGCTCTCGATGCAGCGATCAAACAGATCGGCGGCAATGTCACTGGTGTCCGCGGGGACATGTCGAGCCTTTCCGACATTGATCGGCTCTATGATGCTATCCAGCAGAAACACGCCCAGATCGATGTGGTCTTCGCCAATGCCGGCGGCGGCGAAATGGCTCCTCTCGGCGCGATCACGGAGGAGCACTATCAGCGCACTTTCGACACCAATGTGAAGGGCGTGCTCTTTACCGTCCAGAAAGCCCTGCCACTGCTGAGGGATGGGGCGTCGGTTATTCTGACAAGCTCGACCACAAGCATTTCCGGCACGCCGGCCTTCAGCGTCTACTCCGCCACAAAAGCCGCAGTGCGCAACTTTGCCCGAAACTGGATTCTGGACCTCAAGGGCCGGCGCATCCGCGTCAACGCGATCAGTCCCGGCGTGACCGAGACGGCGGGACTCAATGAGCTCTTCGGCGGCGGCGAGCAGGCGCAGAGCACGAAGGACTATCTCGCCAGCTTGATCCCTGCGGGACGAGTCGGTCAGCCCGAGGAAATCGCCAAGGCCGTTCTGTTCCTTGCCTCCGATGACGCAAGCTTCGTCAACGGTATCGAGCTCTTCGTCGATGGCGGCCAGGCGCAAATCTGAGTTGCTCGCCCCAATCGGGCAACCGCACCTGGCGCTAGCCCTCTCCCCCTCAAACTCGATCGAACAGGCTCATCCAGTCATGCCGACCAATGAAGAAACCATCCGGACGCTGTATGCCGTGGCCGAGGCTTCGTCCAAGGACACGGACAAGTTCGTCTCTCTATTCGCCGATGACGGCTATTTCTACGATGTGCCAGGCGGCCGCAAATACTATGGCAAGGACATCGGCATGCCTGTCGATGCGATGGTGGCGGCGTTCCCCGACATGCATCGCGAGCTCTACAAATTTTACGTCAAGGACGATGTGGTCATCGTCGAGCTGGCTCTGCAAGGAACGCACAAGGGCGACTTTCATATAGCTGGCGGGGTTCTGGCGCCGACCGGCAAGACAATGGATGCGCCCTGCTGCGACGTGTTCCACCTGAGGGAGGGCAAGGTCACCTCCTTCCACTGCTACAATCTTCCATCGGTCGTCCTTCAGCAGCTCGGCGTCCTAGAAAACCTGGCTGCTGCGCTGAAGCTCGGATGACCCACCTCCAACCGCACGTCCGAGAGCAAGGCGTCTCGGACTTACGGTTTGACGATCGAAATCTCGTCGAGACAATCATTCGTCATTCCTTCCAGGGGAGTGACGGACTGCTTGGGTATTCTCATGGCGGGCGGCATTCGCAGCAACTGAGTTCTTCGTCGACGGCGGCCAAGCTCGGATCTGAATCAATCACGCGCCTCCGGCGCAATCCAGGCCAGCGGTTCAGGCCATAAGGGAGGTATTTCATGATACAGACGAACGAATCCGCAGAACGTATCCGCGAGTTGCTTGAAAGGAACCTTCAGGAGATCTTCGGCGAAGGCGACAACGAGCGCCGTCGCGCGGCGATCAGCGAACTCTGGGCAAAAGACGGAATTCTTTACGTGCCGCCGGGTGCGATCGTCGGGCACGATGCGATCGGCGAGTTTGCCGGCGATCTGCGGGCGACGCATCCAGATTATGTCTATACACCGATTGGCAAGCCACAGGTTCTTCATAACGCCGGCCGCTTGGCCTGGGGCTCCGGCCCGCGCGGTGCGACGCCTGAGTACACCGGCTGGGACGTCATCACCGTCCGCGATGGCAGGATCACGGCGCTTTATGTCTTCCTCGACGAGGCCTCCGAAGAATTTCGCCGGACAACCGGCGAGGTTTCGCAATGACCTCGACGGCCCAATGCGCCCGCCATCGTGCGAACGCTACCTCGTCTGGTTCAGGCTCAGGCCAGCAGCGCCGGCGTCGAGAAGCCGCTGTCTGTCGCAGCCAGCTCGGCCACGATCTCTCGCAGTGCTGCGCAGAATTCCAGCGATGAAGCGCTCTGCGCCGCTCCGACGGGAAGCGCGAGCCGTCCGACAATCGTCTCCGTGGGGAAGAACGGGACGAAAGCCAGCTTGTCGGAGCCCGACCGCCCCAGGACGCCAAGCTTGTCAATCAAGGCGATGCCTGCGCCAGCCTCGACGAGCACGCAGGCGATGTTCGATTGTGAGACCTCGACGGCGGGCCGCAGCTGGAGGTCGGCTCGCTCGAAGATTCGGTGGGCAAGCGCTCCGAGCGGCAACACCCGGTCGAGGCAGATGATCGGCTGCGGCGACAGATCGTCGATCGTGAGGTACGGCTTCTGCGCCAAAGCATGGCCGCTCGGCAGGACGCAGCCAAAGCGCGAAGTGCAGAGATCCTCCAGGAGGATTCCCGAAACCGCCGCCGCGTCGATGAGCAGTCCGAGTTCGCTCTTGAAGCTGGCCACACGTTGGGCAACGTCACGCGCCGTGAGGATCTCGACGACGAACTCGACGCCGGGCTTCCTGCTTCGGAGACGCGAAATGGCATAAGGCAGGATGGAGTTCGCGAATGCGGCAATCGTGGCAATCCTCAGTGCGCCTGTTCGACCCTCCCTGAGATCGCGGGCGCGCCGGGAAACGGTCTCGATGGAAGACACCGCCTGCACGACATCTGCGTAGAGAAGTTCCGTCTCCCGCGTCGGATGCAGTCGTTGCTTTTCGCGCCGGAACAGGACGATGCCGATGTGCTCCTCGATCTGTTGCAGCGTACGGCTCACGGCCGGCTGCGACACGTTCAGCGCCGCGGCCGCTGCAGTGACGCTGCCTTTCTCGATCACGGCACGAAGCACCGAGAGTTCACGGGAGTCGAATGTCATAATCCACGGACATTAAGTCAGGCGATCTTTGTATTGGCGAGCATGAACCCTTCGGCGTCAAGATCGTTCCCGATCGTTCGCGTGAGTGGGAAGCCGATGAGAGTCACCGAGATCCGCGGCCATCATGTCGGCTTCGCTCCAGCGCCGGCGATCGGCAACGCCCGGACCATGATCCGTCGCCGCGATTTCCTTCTGCTGGAAGTCGTCACGGACACCGGCAAAAGTGGCTGGGGCGAGGTGTTTTCGTCTCCGGACGCGGCCGCCGCTCTCATTCGCTCGCGTTATGCGCAGATCGTCATCGGAGAAGCGCCGGCGCGCTACCGCGCACTTTGGGAGAATATGGTCGCCAACCTGGGCTATGATCGCCGAGGGCCTGCCATGATGGCGATCTCCGCGCTCGATATGGCTCTCTGCGACCTCGCTGCGCAAGAACGCGGCGTCAGCGTCGCCGCCATGTTGGGCGGCGGGCTTCGCAGCGAGGTCTTCGCCTATGGCAGCGGCCCTTTCATCACGGAAGGGAACGACCCATACGGACATTACACGGACGAGATCGAACGGGCTCTGAAGGAAGGCTATCGCGCCTTGAAGCCCCGCGCGGGCGTCTCTCCGCGAGCTGACGGAGCGATGCTGGCGCAAGTTCGCAAGCTGGTCGGCCCGGAGATCGGGCTCATGGTCGACATCAACCAGGCCTATACGGCTCGCGCCGCCATCGCCTCGGCTCGCCGGATGGAAGCGTCCGACTTGCTCTGGATCGAGGAGCCGGTGGGACCGGAAGACATCGCGGGCTATGCCGAGGTCGCCAAGGCGGTTTCCACTGCGGTGGCCGGGGGAGAAGCGCTCGCCAGCGCGGGGGCATTTCGCGAGGTCCTGCTGGCGGGCTCGATGTCCGTTCTCCAGCCCGATCTCACGGTCTGTGGCGGCTATACCGGGTTCCTGCGGATCGCAGCCTTGGCGGCGGCCTTCGAACTACCGATCATGCCTCATGTGTTCGGTACGATCGTCAATCATCAGGCGGCGCTGCAGGTCGCCAGCCTGCTTCCGGCGCGGCGGGGTGGTGGTCCGGCGCCCTACCCTTATGTCGAGGTCGACATCTCCGGAAACCCTCTTCTCTCGCTCCAGGGCGCGGTCGGGCCCACGGCGACTGGCACGCTTGAAATTCCTGACCGTCCGGGAACGGGGCTCGACCTCGATGCGGCGCGTCTGGAGCCATGGCGAAGCGAAACATGGACCTGCCGCTAACCGACAGCGGCAGCAGCTCCATCAAAAAAGAGAAATGGGAGGAGAGAATGCTCATGAGGAGGCGGACCTTCATGCTGTCCCTTGTCGCCGTCGCTGCGACAAGAGGGGCAAGCGCCGCGGTGTGGCCTGAGCGCGCATCGACTTTCGTGGTGCCGTTCCCCGCGGGCGGCAGCACCGACGTTGTGGCGCGACTATTCGCTGAACGCTTTGCCGAGCGCCTGCGCCAAGGCTTTGTGGTCGAGAACCGGCCCGGCGCGAACGGCAACATCGCCGCCGCGGCGGTCGCGAAGGCAGAGCCCGATGGCTACACCATCCTTGTGTCCGGCAACGGCCAGAACGCCATGAACCACTCGCTCTATGCCCGGATGCCCTACGACTCGACCAAGGACTTCGAACACATCTGCCTGCTGGCCCTGACACCAAACGTCATCATCGTCCCGGCAAATTCGCCGATACGAACGCTGGAGGAACTCATCGCCGGAGCTCGCCGATCTGGCGGCGATCTCTCCTTCGCAAGCCCGGGGACCGGGTCATCGGGGCACCTCTCCTTGGCGATGCTCGAGGGCGCCGCGAAGATCAAGGCGCGGCATGTCCCTTATCGCGGAGCAGCTCCGCTCGTCACCGATGTTCTGGGCGGGCACGTTTCCGTAGGCATCGTCAACGCTGATATCCCGCTTCCACATATCCAGGGCGGAAAAATCCGTGCGCTTGCCTTAACGAGTTCCAGCCGCACCCCCCTCTACCCCGATGTCCCGACTGTTGCCGAGAGTGGTTTCCCGGGGTTTGAAGCGCAAGGCTGGTTCGGGCTGTCGGCGCCCGCCAAGACGCCGCGCTCGATCGTAGAAACGTTGAACAAGCTCGCCAACGAGGTCCTCAAGGAGGACAAAATCAAGCAGCGCTTTGCGGCAGGCGGCTATGTGGCCGGCGGCGGCAGCCCGGAGGATTACGCGCAGTTCATCGGGCGGGAGATCACCAAATGGGCCGCGGTCGTGAAAGAGAACGGGATCTCGATCGAGTGAGCCGGCAGCCCGGGTCGAGAGGTGCGAGATCCGAGTGGGATTGGAGACGTGGACGCTGCTGCCGGCCCTGCACAAGGTGGCCGAACGTCGTGCCGGGCCATCTACTCAGATAAGCGCTCGGCGGAGCCTTGCCCCCCGACGTGCCAGCGTGCTTGACACCATCGGTCGGCTTCGCACCCGGCCACACACTCGCTAGCAGGGAGGTATACCATGTTGCGATATCATAGGCTTATGCGCCACGCTGCCGTCTTCGTGGCGTTGATCGCAGGGTTGTCCTCGACAGCTCGGGCCGACCAGGTCGCCCAGGCGCCGGCAGCCGAGACGAAGCCGATCGCCTGCGACGAACTTGCCGGGCTTTCCATCCCGGCAAGCGTGACGCCGTTGCCAACGAGCGGGGCCAAGGTCACGTCTGTGGCGGCGCAGCCGGCCTCCGGCACAGGCGCCAAGGCGGTCGGCGCATTCTGCCGCGTTCTGCTGGAGATTGCCTCCCTCGACCCGAAGGCGCCGCCGATCAAGGTCGAGGTCAATCTTCCGGAGCATTGGAACGGCAAGGCGCTGATGTATGGCGGAGGTGGCTATAACGGCGTGATCCTCAGCACGAGCGGAACCCTACGGTTGCAGCCGCCCGACATGCCGATCCCGCTCGCGCGTGGCTTTGTCACCTTCGGCGGCGATTCCGGACATGAGGGCGCCAACCGCGGCGATTTCGCCTTGAACGATGAGGCGCTGGGAAACTACGCGTTCGACGCCGTCAAGAAGACGCGAGACGTGGCCGCGCACTTGATCAAGCTTCGTTACGGGCGGCCGCAAGAGAAGCTTTACTTCCATGGCAGCTCCAACGGAGGCAAGGAGGCGCTGGGCCTCATCCAGCGATATCCCGATGACCTCGACGGCGCCATGGTGTTTTGGCCGGCGACGCATATTGGCACGGCCCATCTCCAGTTCGGCCGCATCGCGCGCGCCTTCGCTGCGCCTGGCGCCTATCTGTCGATGCCCCAGCGCAAGCTCGTCCTGGACGCCGCGTTGGAGAGTTGCGACGAACTGGATGGCATCCGGGATGGCGTGATCTCGAATGCCCGCGCATGCCAACAGACCTTCGACCCCGACAAGGCCACAGTCGCCGGCAGACCGTTGCGCTGTCTGGCAGATGCCGTCGACCGCGATAGTTGCCTCTCGGACATCCAGATTGCTGCCCTCAAAGTCATGGGCTCCCCCTTGAAGCTCGACGCAGCGCTCGCGAGTGGGGAAAAGGGCTATCCGGGATTTTATATCTGGGGCGTGGACCTTGGCTGGCGGGAAACCGACGACCTCGCCAAGGGCGTCCTGGCGCAGGGGCTCGGCAAGGTTGCCCCCGCTTATCCCGCCGCTCCTGGCACGCCGTTCCTTCATGCTTTCGCCGACCAGTACGCGCGCTTTTTCGTCACGCGAAACCCGCAGGGAAGCTGGCAGAATATCGACCCTGAAAAACCGGGCGAGTGGCAGGATCGCCTGAGCATGCTCGCCGGATTGCTCGACATGAGCAGCACAAATCTCTCCAGCTTCCAAAAGCGCGGCGGCAAGATCATCTTGATGCATGGTCTCGCCGACCAGATCGTGCCGCCTCAAGCGTCGGTCGAATATTACGAGCGCGTCGTCGCCACCATGGGCCGTGAGGCCGTCTCCCAGTTCTTGCGGTTCTACGAGTTGCCCGGCACGGCCCATAGCGGCTTCGGAATCACCTTCAATCCGAGCTGGGACGCTCTCGGCGCACTGGATGCGTGGTCCGCTGGCGGCACCCCGCCGACCTCTCCAGTCGTGACGGACACGCATTTCAAGCCGGGCCGGACCCGCCCCCTCTGCGAGTATCCGGGCTACCCCCGATATCGGGGCGGCGACGCCGACCAAGCGACGAGCTTTGCCTGCGAGAGGTAAAGGGGGCGCGCAACCCGCTGCGAAAGAAGGTGCGCTCAGAGCGGAGCTTCGACCGCCCTTGCAGCGCAGCCACCTCGACCTCGTCGAGACGGCCCGGCGGGGCTCGCTTCACGCGACGTTCCTCGGCTCAAGCGCGGCCGCCGAAGTCGCGCCCCTAACGCCGCGGCTGACCCGCGTTCGAATCCGCGATGGCCCTTTCAAGGTCCTTTTGCCAGAACGGCTTTGACAGGCGCTTGACATGTGCCGGCAGACTGTCCGGCAACTCGGCATATCCGGTCGCGAGAATGATGGGGATGCCGGGCCACCGGTCGTTCAACTCGGTGATCAACTGGCTCCCCGTCATGTGCGGCATCGCCTGGTCGGTGATGACGAGATCGAAGGCCGCGTCCTCGCCCATCATCCTGAGCGCCTCGCGCCCGGAACCGGCCTCGACGACCTCATGCCCCAGATCCTCTAGCAGCGCGACCGTGTTCATGAGGACCAAGGCATCATCGTCCACCGCCAGGACCCTGATCGACGGGGTCGTTTTGGCAGGCTCGGCATTCGCTTCCGGAGCATCTGAAAGCGACCCTGACAACGGCTGGCTGACCGGGAGCCACAGCGCGGCGGTGGTACCCTCGCCGACCCGGCTCTCGAGCTCGAGGCGACCGCCCAGCTGCGCCGCCGTGCCCATTACCATAGGCAGGCCGAGACCCGTCCCCTTCCCGATGCCCTTGGTAGTGAAGAAAGGCTCCGAGGCCCTCGCGAGGGTTTCCTGATCCATTCCCGCGCCGGTGTCAGTAACGGCCAAGCGGACATATTCGCCGGGCTGCAGCGAACCGGCGCTCCCTGCGGGAACCGTCTCGTTCTTAGCCGAGATCGTGATCTTGCCGCCCTCGGGCATGGCATCGCGTGCATTCACGGCAAGGTTCAGAACGGCGAGCTCTATCTGGTTGGGATCGGCTGCGACCGGCTTGAGACTTGTCGGAAAGGACGTCTCCAGTTCGATCGAGGTCCCGAGAGAGCGGCTCAGAAGATCGGTCATGCCGGCGACGAGCTCGTAGACGTTCACCGAGCTGACCTGGAGATCCTGCTTCCTGGCGAAGGCGAGGAGGCGCTGGGTCAGCGTTATCCCACGGGTGGCCCCCTTCAGGGCGTTCTCGATCAGCCCCAGTTGCCTTTCGTCCGTCACCTGCTTGCGCAGCAGTTCCAGGCTGCCGACGACGGCATTCAGCAGGTTGTTGAAGTCGTGGGCGACGCCGCCGGTCAGCTGGCCGAGGGCGTCCATCTTCTGGGACTGGTAGAGGGCCTCGCGTGCGGCCTCCAGGGCCTGTTCGGCCTGGCGTCGCTCCGTCATGTCGCGGGTGATCTTGGCGAAGCCGATGATGTTGTGCTGATCGTCGCGGATTGGATCGATCGCGACGCTGGCCCAGAAGCGCTCGCCGTTCTTGCGAACCCGCCACCCTTCCGTCTGGTAGTTCCCTGCGGAGCGCGCTACCGCCAGCGCCCGCTCCCAGACCTTGGCCTCGCGCTCCTCCTGCGTGTAGAAGACGGAGAAATGCCGGCCGATGATCTCGTCGGGCCGATATCCCTTGATGCGCTCCGCGCCCGCATTCCAGTTGGTGACGGTGCCTTGCTCATCGAGCATGTAGATGGCGTAGTCGGTCACGCCCTGAACGAGGAGCCGGAAGGACTGCTCGCTGCGCCGCAGGGCCTCGTCCTGCTTCCTGCGCTCGGTCAGGTCGCGCGTGATCTTTGCGAAGCCCAGGGCGCGTCCGCTCACGGGATGGACGATAGGGTCGATGATGACATGGGCCCAGAAGCGGGTCCCGTCCTTCCGGACGCGCCAGCCCTCGTTCTCGAACCGCCCTTCGCTCTGTGCGATCTTGAGCGCCCTCGACGGCAATGCGGCCGCCTGATCCTCCGGCGTGTAGAAGCGCGAGAAGTGTTCCCCGATGATCTCGTGGTCCTCATAGCCCTTAAAACGCCGTGCTCCCGCGTTCCAGCTGACGATGTTGCCATCTGGGTCAAGCATGTAGATCGCGTAGTCCGTGACCGCCTCGATCAACAGGCGATAGCGATCTTGCGTCACGTCATCCTGCGAAGTCATACCGTCGAGCGCTCCAAATCCATTCCTGGGCAACTCAGGAGAACCCAAAGGCGCAGGAATGGTTCCAGTCGAGCGCAAGCTGCGTTGGCAGATGCGGCCATGAGCCGGGTGGGAAAGCGAATTCTACGGGTGGGAGCGGCGCGACGCACTGGCGCCCGAAAGCCGCAGGTAGGTGCATGCCCTCGCAGTCCTTCCCCGATTCGGCGCCATACGGATGCACCTGCTACCGGCCCAGATTGTGGTCATCGGGCATGCCCGGCTTCAGGCGGCCATGACAGGTGCCGTTCGTCGCAACAGTCGTTGCTTATCGCCACGGCGGCGAGCCTGGCTTGGCCATTGCAGACACTGATCCGATCCAGCCCATAGGCGACGTCCGCGGCGGCATGGAACCCGATCGAAAGAGCCCACCCCGACAGGGGTGGGCTCCTGTAGATCACTCGATGATCTGAACGATCCTGCGGGTCTTCGGCTCGACCAGAACGGTCTTGTCGTTGACCACGGTGTAGCGATATTCGGTCTTGCCGTAGCGAGTGGGAACCTCGCGATAGGTCACCGTTTCGGGCAAGGTGGCGCCGACGACAACCTTCTCGCGATACGCCACAGAGGGTACCTTCTGCTGCGTCACATAAGTGCGGAACTCGGTGCGCTGGTCGGCCGCAATGCCGCCGACGATCGCGCCCGCAGCAGCGCCGCCGACTGCACCCACGGCTGCTCCCGCAGGTCCGCCGACGATCGCGCCGCCGACAGCGCCTGTGGCCGCGCCGCTCGCGGCTCCACCGGCCGCGCCCGAGTTCGACTGCGCAAATGCCGTCGCGGGAACAACAGCGAGCGCGGCAACCAGAACAAGATTCCTGATCATGGTTCTTCTCCCTTTGATGTGCCCCCGCCGCAAATCTAAACGGCTGGCTTGATCGCCTGTTCCATGAATAACCGTTCATAATGAGCGGGTTAGCGTGTGCCCGCCTCCCACATCGGGCTGGGGCTCACGCGCAGCAGGTGAGCAAGCGGCCTGCTGTTCTCGTCTCGCTTGCGCCGCTCGAAAACGCTCTAACGGAGCTTGGCGATCGCGATGCCGTCGAGCTTGGCGCGGTCCTTGATGGATTCCTCGCTGCGGGTCATCGCTTTCGAAATCGCCTTGAGCGCCATGCCCTTCCTGGCGAGCAATTTCAGCTTCTCGAGTTCCTCATAGGTCCAGGGCTGGCGATGCCGTTCAAATCGGTCGGTCATGATCTGCTCCTGCCCTGCCGGAATATCTCCGGCATGCGCGCTCCTTATAGCAATGATGGCGACGGATTGGGCCGGACATATCGATGCGTGCCGAGCCCATCGCGGCGCTCAGTGCCATAGGCTGACACCGGCTCGACGCCGGTCAGCAGAGATTCGTTCATCGGGATAGCAGAACCAGATCGCAACGCAGACGGCCTGAGTCCGACAATTCGGCTTCGATCGCCGCGTGGTGCTCCTTCCAGATCGGCACGGCTTTGGTCAGCACGGCTCTGCCGGCCGCTGTCAGAGACAGCAGGCGGACCCGCCGGTCCGCTCCGTCATGGCTGGTCTCGACGAGTTCGCGGCGCTCCAGCGGCTTGAGGTTTGCGGTCAGCGTCGTCCGGTCCATCGCCAGCAGGCTGGCGACACTGCCAAGGCTTGGCGGCTTGGGACGGTTCAGCGACATCAGGAGCGAGAATTGGCCGCTGCTGATGCCGACAGGCTTCAGCGCCAGATCGAAGCGCCGTGCCAGCGCGCGGGCCGCCCGTTGTGCGTGAAGGCACAGGCAGGCATCGCGCACCAGGAGCGTCGTTTCAAAGGAAGGTTCGGTTTCAGCGTGCATCAGGTGGGTTGACATCGGGCTACTATATAGGTTGATATCAACTAAATAAAGCGAGCATCGATCGATGTCCGTGCCGATCCGCAGCGACGCTTGGATCGGACGGGGGGATTCGATCGAACAAGAACTTGAATCGAACAGGGGCTTGGATCGAACAGGGAGAAGACCATGAAGATCGTGACCAGCTTGAGCTTTCAGGGGCAATGCCGGGAGGCCTTCGAATTCTACGCGACGGTTCTCGGCGGCAAGATCACCGCTGCGTTTCCCTATGGCGACGCGCCTCCCGGCATGCCGATCACCGACGAGAAGTATAAGAGCTGGCTGATGCATTGCTGGCTGGAGGTCGGTGATCAGGCCCTGATGGGCGCCGATATGGATGCCGCCTGGGCGCCCAACATCGAAAAGCCGAAGAACGGCTTCGACGTCACCCTGCACAGCACGGACAAGGCGCAAGGCCAGCGCTGGTTCGAGCAGCTCTCCGCCGGCGGCAAGGCGGTCATGCCTTTCGGCGAGACCTTCTGGTCACCGGGCTTCGGCTCGCTGATCGACAAGTTCGGCATCCCCTGGATGGTCAACACCATTCCATCAGCCGATTGGAAGCCGCAGGGCTGACGCGGCAGGCGCGGCTCGATGCCAGGGCCGGCACACACGCCGCCAGGACCGATCCGTCATGCATAGCCAGGAGATCAGCATGAACCGTCCTTATCGATGGGTGATCGTTGGCGCCGGTGGATTGCTCGGCTGCGCCGCGGTTGGGGCCATGTTCTCGCTGCCGGTCTTCCTGCGGCCGATGGCGCAGGACACGGGCTGGTCGGTGACCGGCATTTCCACCGCCATGACGATCGGCTTTCTCGCCATGGCGGCCGCCAGCATGGTCTGGGGCGGCCTCTCCGACAGGTTCGGGCCGCGCCCCGTGGTCCTGACCGGTTCGGTCGTGCTCGCAGCGAGCCTTGCCCTCGCCAGCCGGGCGAATTCGCTGATCGAATTCCAGCTGCTGTTCGGCCTGCTGGTCGGGGCGGCGACGGCAGCCGTCTTCGCGCCGATGATGGCCTGCGTCACCGGCTGGTTCGAGACGCAGCGCGGCCTGGCGGTCTCGCTGGTTTCAGCGGGCATGGGCATGGCCCCGATGACCATGGCCCCGCTCGCGGCCTGGCTGGTCACGATCCACAACTGGCGCGGCGCCATGCTGATCATCGCCGGCATCGCGGCCACACTGATGATCCCGGCTGCGCTGCTGGTGCGCCGGCCGCCAGTGCAGGATGATGAGCCGGCCCAGGCATCCAACGACGCGGCGGAGCCTGGCATGACGGTCGGCCAGGCGGTGCGCTCGCCGCAATTCATCACCCTGATGCTGGCGAATTTCTTCTGTTGCGCCACGCATTCCGGGCCGATCTTCCACACGGTGGCCTATGCCGTGACCTGCGGCATCCCGATGGTCGCGGCCGTCTCGATCTATAGCGTCGAAGGCTTGGCCGGCATGTTCGGCCGCATCGGCTTCGGCCTTGCAGGGGACCGGCTCGGGGCGCAGCGCGTGCTTGTCGCCGGGCTGCTGGCCCAGGCCTTCGGCGTGCTCGCCTATGCCTTCGCAGGCCAGCTCGGCAGCTTCTATGCGGTGGCCGTCCTGGTCGGCTTCATCTACGCCGGCACGATGCCGCTCTACGCCGTTATCATCCGCGAGAATTTCCCGCAGAGGATGATGGGCACGATCATCGGTGGAACCGCGATGGCCGGCAGCCTCGGCATGTCGACGGGGCCTGTGCTCGGCGGCCTGATCTACGACAATTTCGGGAGCTATGCGCCGCTGTACGTCGCGTCCTGGGGCTTAGGCTTGGCGGCAACGCTGGTGCTGGCCACCTTCAGGCCGTTCCCGGCAAAATCGCCGCTGCAACTCGCCACGGCGTGAAGGCGCTGCCCGGATAAGACGAGCGCTTGGGCGAAGACAGGCGCTTGGCACCCTGACTTAAGAAGACAGCGGCTGGGGATATCGGGCCGGAAATCGGCTTCACAGCGAAAGGACGCGTCATGGCAATGAACACGATCTGTCTCTGGTTCGATAGGGATGCCGAGGCTGCCGCCCGGTTCTACGCGCAGACCTTTCCCGATAGCGCTGTCGGCGCCGTCCACCGTGCACCCAGCGACTACCCTTCCGGCAAGGCGGGCGACGTGCTGACGGTCGAATTCACGGTTGCCGGCGTCGCGTGTCTGGGCCTCAATGGCGGTCCCGCGTTCAAGCATGACGAAGCCTTCTCGTTCCAGATCGCCACCGACGATCAGGAGGAGACCGACCGCTACTGGAATGCCATCGTCGGCAATGGCGGCCAGGAGAGCGCCTGCGGCTGGTGCAAGGACAAATGGGGGCTTTCCTGGCAGATTACGCCGCGCGTCCTGACCGACGCCATGGCGGCTGGCGGCGATGAGGCCAAGCGCGCTTTTGAGGCCATGATGACCATGGGGAAAATCGATGTCGCCGCGATCGAGGCGGCGCGGCGCGGCTGAGGCTCCGTCGCGTCTCGCGGCCCAATGCTGTGACCGCAGTTGCGGCCGATGCCCCTTGCCGGCCCTCAATATGGCTCCGCCATCCGGGCCCGCAGGCGCGGCGCAGTCCAGTCCAGGAAACACCTGACCTTCAGTGGCAACGGCACGGCCTCCGGATAGACGAGACTGACCGGAAGCGGCTCTGGCGCGAAATCCGGGAGGAGGACCTGCAGTCGGCCGGACGCCAACTCATCTGCGACCTGATAGGACAACACGCGGATGACCCCGAGATCGGCCAGGGCGGCCTGGATGGCCGCTTCCGTCGTGTTGACGGCCAGCCTTGGGTGCGGTTCGACGGTGAAGGCCGCGCTGTCTCGCCGGTAGCGCCATTCAGGCGATGTCGCGAAACCCTGGAAGCTAATACCATCATGCTGCGCCAGATCCTCCGGCAGCCGCGGCACGCCGCGACGGGCGAGATAGGCAGGGCTGGCGCAGATGACCCGGCGCACATCGCCCACTCGCGTGGCGATCAGAGCGCTGTCCGTCAAATGCCCGATACGCAGGGCCACGTCGATATGCTCGTTGACCAGGTCAATCTGCTGGTCGGTCAGCGTAAGCCGCAAGTTGATCTCGGGCTGCGCTGCCAGGAAATCCAGCGCGATCGGCAACAGGCGGCGCTCCCCGAAAGCGATCGGCGCGGTGACATGCAGCGCGCCGCGTGCCGCCTTGTACTCGCCGGCGGCCTCTCGTTCGGCTTCCTCCAGCTGTCCGAGAATGCGCCGGGACGCGGCGACGAAGGCGCGGCCGGCCTCCGTCAGAGCGATGTGGCGGCTGGTGCGGATCACCAGCCGGGTGCCCAGATGCTGTTCGAGCCCAGCAATCTTGCGGCTGACTGTGGAGAGCGGGGCACGCAACTGCCGCGCTCCGGCCGAAAGACTGCCGGCCTCGACAACGGCCAGCAGCATCGACATGGCCTCGAGCCGGTCCATCTCTCCTCCCATGCAGTGGGAGGAAAACTCCCGAAACCCCAGGATACTACGTCTGCGATAGAGGCTCTAGCTTTGAGATCAGACGGGAGGGGCCGGTCCGGAGGGCATGTCCTGTGTCGCGTCAGTGATCAGACGGAGCAAGTCATGTCTAACCTGTCCCGCCGCGCCGTCGCGAGCGGCCTTCCTCTCAGCATCGTCGGCGGCGGTCTTCTGTCACTCGTCACCCCAGCCCGAAGCGTGGCCGCGGTTCCCGCGGCAGCCAGTGTGACGCCCCTGGCGCAGATCCGGATCGGTCGCTTCACCGTGACGGCGCTGACCGACGGCTATGCGGACATGCCCTACACGTTTTTCCCTGGCCGCACGGCCGCCGAGGTCGAACAGGCGGCAACCGCACAGTTCGTTGCCCGTGCCAGCGGCGTCCGCTTCGTCTTCAACCAGTATCTGATCGAGGATGGCGAGCGCAGGGTCCTGCTGGATGCCGGGCCTGCCGGCTCGATCGGGCAGACGGGCGCGCTGCCGCAGGCCCTTGCAGCGCTCGGCCTGCGCCGCGACCAGATCGACGCCGTGATCGTGACCCACATGCATCAGGACCATATGGGCGGTCTCATCTTCGGCGGGCAGAACAACTTTCCCAATGCCGAGCTGTATATCGATCGGCGCGACGTCACCCACTGGACCGACCCGGCAAAGCGTAACGGTGCCCCCGATTATCTGCAGACCAGCTTTCGGATGTCGACGGATGTCGTGCGCCTCTACCCGCGGCTGCAGGCGATCGACGGCCCGCGCGAGATCTCTCGCGGCATCTCCATCGTCGACCTGACCGGCCATACGCCCGGCCATATCGGGGTGCGGGTCGAGGATGCCGGCAAGAGCCTCATCATGGTGTCCGACATGATCTTCCCAGTGGTGCATCCGGTTGCAACCGATGTGAATTTCCTGTTCGAGCAGGACCGCGCTGCGGCAAAGGCGATGCGCGATCGATTTTTTCCGCTCGCCGCGGCGGAAGGCGCCCTGATCGCTGCAACGCATATGCCCTTCCCGGGCCTCGGCCGCATCGTCTCCGACCGAGGGCAACCGCGCTGGCAAGTGGCGGATTGGGCCTGGCAGACCTGATCGGTCTGACGTGGCGCCGGTGATGGTGCCGACCCCGGTGAAGCTGGAGCGTGCATGATGCGTCACAGATATCTCGAGATCGCTTCGACGCCATCGGTCGGGGCTGCGCGCGAGCGCTATGGCAGCGCCCCCCGATCCATGCGTGCGGGCGCAATCGATCATCAGGATGAGGTCGTCCACAACGACCGACTGGGCAGCGCCGAGCAGGAGTTCATCGCCGCCCGCGACGGCTTCTATGTGGCCAGCGTCTCCGAGACCGGCTGGCCCTATGTCCAGTTCCGCGGCGGGCCGGCTGGCTTCCTGCGGGTCATTGACGAGCAGACGCTGGGCTATGCGGATTTCCGCGGCAACCGGCAGTACATCACGACCGGCAATGTCCAGGCGAATGACCGCGTGTCGGTGTTTCTGATGGACTACGCGCGTCAGCCGCGCCTGAAGATATTCGGCCGCATGCGCATCATCGACGCCGCGGACGACACCGCGCTCGCGGAAAAGCTGGCGGTGCCGCGCTATGCGGGTCGCGTCGAGCGCCTCGTCCTGATCTCGGTCGAGGCTTTCGACTGGAACTGTCCCCAGCACATTACGCCGCGCTTCACGCAAGCGGAGCTGGAGGTCGTCCTGGGACCGGTCCGCGACGAGATGGCACAGCTTCGCCTGGAGAACGAGCGGCTGCGGCGCGGGATGCCGAGCGCTGAGTAGGCGCCGAGACGGTGCGAGCCGCCTCCCCCCACAACGACACGGGCGAACAGCGGCGGCGATACAACGTTCCGGCTCGGCGCCAGGAGCGGACAGTAAGCCGTCGCCAGCAAGCGGCCTCTGCGAGGGCGCTGCGCCATGCGGCCAGCGGTCACAACCGCCGGCCCCTCCCGTTCAAAGCCTCGAACGTAGCCGATCGGCGACGCGGCTGGCGATCTCGGCAGGCGCCTCCTCGGGGATCGGGAACACCGAACTGACGTTGATCTCGCCAAGCACGTAAGCATCGGCGCCGTCCTCCCCCGGCGGGCCGAGCATGAAGTCTGCGTCCCAGATCATCGGCAGGTCGCATTGCTGGATGCCCAGCAATGTGGTGAGCTGTGGCGTCCACTCATCTTCCATCAACCGGCGCAGACGCTGAAAGCGCGGCTCGGCCTTGGATGTGTAGAGCCGCGGCCCGGCCTGCGCGCGCTCCGCCGGCGCCTCCACCAAAGCCTTGACCTTCTGATGCCCGAAGCCGGCGCAGCGATCGCCTGCCATATAACAACGCACCACGCCTTCGCTCAGACGCGCCTGGAAAGCCTGATCGATCACACAGCCGTCGTCGAAATACGCGACGCAGCGTTCCAGAAACGCATCCAGCGCCAGCTCCTCCGAAACATCCTTGGTGGCGTCCAGCACGCGCGCCATCGGCCGATTGGCGGGACTTGCCGGCATCTCAAGACTTGCCGGCATCTCGACCTTCCAGACGCCTTGGCCGCCATTGCCGCGATTGCGCTTGATCACGCGCGGTCCGGCCGCAAGCCGCGCTGGAAATTCGGCGCGCATCGCCTCGACTGTTCGATAAAGCGCCGTGTCGCCACCCCAGCTCATCATCCGGGTCCGATGGAGAACCTCCTTGACGCCCATCTTGAGGATGACATCGGGATGAGCGCTCACCCAGACGCCACGCGCCGCGACCTCGCGCAGCAACCCGTCGAGCTTTGAGCGGTTTCGCCCCTCATGGATCGGATTGACCCAGACGAGCACGCCATCGAACCTGGCGAGCTCTGCGCGAACGGCGTCCACAACCTCGTCCTCGTAGACGACGGGTTCGGCGTTGACGCCGACATCCGCAAGCGCCGCGAATACGGCCTTGAAGCGGCTGGTCGCCCCTATGGCGCTGCGGCGTTCCGCTTCATCGCCCCGCCACAGAATGGCGACGCGGCCAAGGCGAGTTCTGGATTCGGACATGAAAAAACGGCTCCCATTCAATCGTGCTCCGGCCGCGCGCGAAGACGCCAACCGCGAGCAGGACTTGGACGGGGAACCGTCTTGAGGCGCCGGGAGCCTGCAACGCCCCGACGCTCGAAAGATAGATCCGGCACGCCGCGCGATCAAGCTTCAGCGTCAGTTGGAAACGGGCGACCTGTCGATCTGACGTCGCCCCGGATTATCGGAGCGGCCGTATCGCGGCGACTGGAGACATGCCGACGCGGCTCGTCGCATGATCATTCCGACAACAAGCTCAAATCAGCCTTCAGACGCATGGGCTCTGCCAAGCGGGCTTCAATCGCGGAATGCAGCCGAAGCCATATCGGCAAGGCTTCGGCAAGCACCGCGCGGCCTTCTGGCGTCAACGCTAAAATGCGGACCCGCCCGTCCCTCTCATCGATGCTCGTCTTGACCAGCTTGCGGCGCTCCAGCGGCTTGAGGTTTGCCGTCACTGTCGTTCTGTCCATCGCCAACAGCGCCGCGATGGCGCCCAGGCTTGGTGATTTCGCCTGATCGATCGACATCAACAGCGAGACCTGCCCGCTGTTGATCCCCGCGGGCTGCAAGGCGCTGTCAAAACGCCGCGTCAGGACGCGAGCCGCACGCTGCGCCTGCACCAACACGCCTGAGCTCCACTCAGGTCCAATCGGGGTCGTGGCGGACCAGGCCTTCATCCGGCGAGTTCCGGCGCGCCTTCGGCCCCTGCCTCCAATGCCACGTGCGGTTCCGGGCTACCCGACGAAGCCCGGCTTTCGTGATCGGTCGTCGGCTTGATGCGGAACCAGGCGGTATAGAGCGCGGGAAGGAACAGCAGGATCAGCACGGTGCCGACGGCAGTGCCGCCGATCAGCGTGTAGGCCATCGATCCCCAGAAGACGGAATGCGTCAGGGGGATGAAGGCGAGCACGGCGGCGAGTGCCGTCAGGATCACCGGCCTTGTTCGCTGCACCGTCGCTTCGATGACGGCGTGATAGTCGTCGAGGCCGGCAGCGCGGTTTTCCTCGATCTGCTCGGTCAGGATCAAGGTGTTGCGCATCAGGATGCCGGCCAGCCCGATCAGGCCGAGGATGGCGTTGAACCCGAAGGGCTGATTGAAGAGGAGCAATGTCGGGACGACGCCGATCACGCCCAGCGGCGCGGTGAGCAGCACCATCGCCATCATCGAGAACGAGCGCACCTGGAGCATGATGACGATCAGCGTGGCGGCGATCATCACCGGAAAGACCTTCCCCAAGGCGGTATTGGCTTTGGTCGCCTCCTCGATCGATCCTCCCATTTCGATGCGATAGCCCGCCGGGAGTGAAGCGATCAGCGGCTGCAGGGCCGTGATGATCTGCTTGGAGACCTCCGGAGGCTGGGTGGCCTCATTGATATCCGCGCGAATCGTGATGACGGGCGTGCGGTCGCGCCGTTTCAGGATCGGCTCCTCCAGGCGCATTTCGGAGTGACCGATCTGGTCGAGCGGGATCTGGCGACCGTCGCGGCTCATCAGCGAGAAGTCCGCGAGACGCGCCGGGTCGAGTCGCTCGCTACCGGCGCTGCGCGCCACCACCGGCACGTTGCGGATATCCTCGCGAACCTGCGTGACGGTGACGCCGGTCAGCAGGAATTGAAGCTGCTGGCCAACCGCCGCGGGCGAAAGGCCGATGAGGTTAAGCCGGTCCTGGTCGGGCACGAAGCGCAGCACGGGCGTGCGATTGCCCCAGTCGCGGTTGGCCTGACGGACGTCCGCAACGCCCCGCATCACCTCCAGCGCCTGTGCGGAAATCGCATAGAGCTGCGCCGGATCGGGGCCCATCACGCGGAACTCGACCGGGAACGGTGTATAGGGCCCGAAGACGAGCTGGGTGACGCGCACGAAGGCTTCAGGGACAAGGCCATGGGACACGGCCTCGCGCAGCCTGTGCTTCAAGGCCTCTCGCGCGCCGGCATCAGCTGTCAGGACGACGATCTTGGCGAAGGCGGGATCGGGCAGTTCGGGCGCCATCGCGAAGAAGAAGCGCGGCGCGCCCTGGCCGACATAGCTGGTGACGATGGTCGCCTCGGCCTGACCGCCCAGCCAGCTTTCCAGCTTCTGGACCGCAGCCGTCGTCGTCTCAACGCTGGTGCCTTCGGGCAGGCGCACCTCGACCAGCACTTCGGGGCGGTCCGATGTCGGGAAGAACTGCTGTTTGACGCCGCCCATGCCGATGCCCGACAGCACGAAGGCCACGACGACGATCGCGCATGTCATGAACTTGTGGCGCACGGCAAAGGTGATCAGCCCCCTCAGCCGCCGATAATTCGGCGTATCGTAGATCGCGTGCACACCGCCGGGAATCGGCTTGATGTCGGGCAGCATCTTGACGCCGAGATAGGGCGTGAAGACCACCGCCACGATCCAGGAGACGATGAGAGCAAACCCCACGACCCAGAAGATGTTGCCGGCATATTCGCCGGCCGTCGAACGTGCGAAACCGACCGGCAGGAAGCCGGCGATCGTCACCAGCGTGCCCGACAGCATCGGCGCCGCCGTATGGCTCCAGGCATAGGCGGCCGCCTTGATGCGATCCATGCCCTCTTCCATCTTCACCACCATGACCTCGATGGCGATGATGGCGTCATCGACCAGGAGGCCGAGCGCCAGGATGAGGGCGCCGAGCGTGATGCGGTCGAAGAACCGGCCGGTCTCCAGCATGATCAGGAACACGACGGCAAGCGTCAGCGGCACGGCCGCGGCCACGACGATGCCGACGCGCCAGCCGAGGCTGAGCAGGCTCACCAGCAGCACCACGCCGAGCGCCATCGCGAACTTCATCATGAACTCGTCGACCGCCGAGGTGATGTTGACGGCCTGGTCGGTCACCTTGTCGAGCGTCATGCCGAGCGGCAGCGTCTGCGCGATTGCCGCGGTCTTGTCTTCCAGCGCCTTGCCGAGCGCGAGGCCATCCCAGCCCGCCTGCATGACGGCGGCAACCAGGATCGTGGCCTCGCCCTGACGGCGGATCAGATAGGTCGGGGGGTCCTGGTAGCCACGGCGGACATCGGCGATATCGGAGAGCTTCAGCGTCCGTCCCGCGGCGACGATGGGCGTGTCGGCGATCGCCTTCAGGCCTTGATAGGCGCCGTCGACCCGAATGAACATCTGCGGACCGCTCGTATCGATCGAGCCTGCGGGCGTGACGGTGTTCTGCCGCTGCAGGGCCGTGATGATGTCCTGCGCCGATATGCCCAGCGTCGCGAGCTTTGAGAACGAGAACTCGACGAAGATCTGCTCGGGCCGCTCGCCGAGGATGTTGATTTTCTTGACGCCGGGAACATGCAGGAGGTCCTGACGGATGGTCTCCGCCTGCCGCGCCAACTCGCGCATCGGCATCCCCCTGGCCTTCAAGGCATAGAGGGCGAAACTCACATCCGAGTATTCGTCATTGACGAAGGGGCCGAGAACGCCAGGCGGCAGGTTGCGAGCCTCGTCTCCAAGCTTCTTGCGGGCCTGATAGAACTCGCCCTCGACCGCGGCAGGCGGCGTGCTGTCCTTCAGCGTGACTGTCATATAGGCGTAACCCGGCCGGGTCGTCGTCTCCACGCGGTCGTACCAGGTCAACTCCTGGATCCGTTTCTCCAGCGGCTCGGCGACCAGGTCCTGCATCTCGCGCGCGGTCGCACCCGGCCATACGGTCGTGACGGTCAGCGTCTTGATGGTGAAGCTCGGATCCTCCGCCCGGCCGAGCATGAAGAAGGCGTAGATGCCGGCGGCCACCAGCAGAATGATCGAGAACAGGGTGACGGCCCGTTCGCGAACCGCGATCGCTGAAAGATTGAGGCTCATTTGGTGCCCCCGCTTTGGGACACGGTCCTGACGCGCGCACCGTCCTGCAGCAAGTGAGCCCCGAGTGACACCACCGGCTCGGCCGCGCTCAGCCCAGCTATGATCGCAGTCTCGCTGGTCACCCGGACCAGGGTGATCGGGCGGAATTTCACGGTCGAGGAGGCAGCGTCCAGCAGCCAGACACCCGTCTTCCGGCCATCGTCCAGCACCGCACCGAGCGGCACTTCCATCTCGGGCTGGCTCGTCTGATGGGCCAGCCGGATCGTCACGGTTGCGCCGAGCGGCGCTGAGGCGGCCTCGCCGTCGAGCACATAGCGCGCTTCATAGGTGCGGGTCTGGGGATCCGCGGAATCCGAGAGCTGCCGGAGGGTGGCCGCGTAGCGGCGGGCCTCCGCGCCATAGAGAGTGGCCACGGCCGGAGAACCGATGGCCGGCCTGATCGTCTCAGGCAGCGCGACGACCGCCTCGCGCGGGCCGGCCTGGGCAAGCCGGATGACGGTCTGCCCGGCGGTTACGACCTGGCCCGGCTCACCGAGGGTCTCGACGACGATTCCATCGGCGTCGGCGACGAGGACCGAATAGCTCGATCCGTTCTCAGCCACTTTCTCGTCGGCCTCGGCGGCCGCAAGCTGGGCGGCGGCGGTGTCGAGTGCAGCCTTTGCCTGTTCATAGCGCTGTGGGCTGGCCGCGAAACCGTCCTTGACCAGAACGGCATAACGCTTCTCGTCGGCACGGGCCTGTACCAGGACAGCGCGAGCCGCCGCAACGGCGTTGCGTTTGGCAGCGAGGGCGAGCCGCAAATCCGTCTCGTCGATCCGCAGCAACGGCTGACCGGCCGCCACGGCATGGCCAACATTCACCAGGCGTTCGACGATCTTGCCGGGAACGCGGAAGCCCAGATTGCTCTGCACCCGGGCCGCGACCGCACCGGTGAAGCGGCGTTCGGCGTCCACCACCGGCGTCGGCGTCACCATCCTGACGATCGGAGCATTCTGCCTGGGATCGCCGACAGCAGATGCGCTCTGGGGGCGCGCCGACAAGGTGACGAATCCCGCCACTGCCGCCACGGCGAGCACGACGCCCCCAGCGGCGATCACCGACTTCTTTTTCTTGCTCATCGTCCTGAACCAATTAGATTGCATTCGACCGCTATACCGAATATAGATGTCGAACGCAATCTAATTATGGAGGGTCCCGATGCGTGTCACGCGGCAGCAGGCCGAGGAAAACCGGGAAATGGTCATCGAGGTGGCCAGCCGTCTCTTCCGGGAGCATGGCTTCGACGGCATCGGGCTGAAGGATCTGATGGCCGGCGCCGGGCTGACGCAGGGCGCCTTCTACAAGCAGTTCGAATCCAAGGACGACCTCGCGGCGCAAGCGTCCAGGCGCGCGCTGGAGAGCGCCACGGGCCGGTGGTCGGCTGCCGCCCTGTCCCATCCTGAGGCCCCGCTGGCGGCGGTGGTCGATTTCTATCTCAGCATGGGTCACTGCGCCGAGAAAACCGATGGTTGTCCCATCGTCGCGCTGGGTTCGGATGCCGCCAGGCAAGGCCCGAACGTGAAGGCGGCGTTCGAAGCCGGGATCGCAGACCATCTTGAGATGCTGAGCAGCTGGGTCGGCAAGGCAGACGGTGACGTGCCCGATGGCAAGGCCATGGCCATTCTCTCGACGATGGTCGGCGCAGTTCTGCTCGCGCGCTCTGTCAACGACGAGCGCCTGTCGAAGCAGTTCCTGCAGGCGGCGGCCGCTAGCGCCATGGCGCAGTCGTCTGCGCACGATGGGCAGCCGAGCCCGCGCCAATGACGACCGCTTCGGCGGAGGCCCTCATCGCAAGCGCAGCGGGCACTGAGCCCGTGCGGGATGCTCCAACGACCACGCTCTCCGGCCAACGGGCGACCAGGGGATCCTGTTCCTGCTCGCCGGCCTGGCAGCGCTTGGCGCGCTGGCCATCAATATCATCCGGCCGGCCTTTCCGCAGATCGGTGCCCAGCTTGCAAGCGCCTCGCCGGAACGCGGCCTCCTGCTCAGCAGCTTCTTCATGGCGTTCGCGCTTGAGCAGCTTGGCGTTGGTCGTTCGTCGACCGCTTCGCCGCAAACCGGTGGTTCCTGGAGGCCTTGCCGTATGCACTCGAGGCGGCCTGGCGCCACACTTCCAGACATTGGGACTTTGCCTGCAAGCTGACGTCCCCAATGGACTGCCTGATTTCTGGTCCGGGCCCAGTGCGGAAATCCGCGCTGGCGTTGTTCGTTGTGCCTCTGCTGCTTCGGTGACCACCGGCAGGGGATCTGCTGTTCGGGACAGCGATTGCCTTGATGGCTACGCCCCCAGCGGTCACCGCAACTGGCTACCGCAAGCCCTTCCCGTGGTTGGCCGGGTGGGCAGGTCCTCAAGCCGCATTTTCGTCAGCGTCCCGAGGCCGTGTTCCCGAGGATGCCCATGCGGATCACGGTGACCCCGCCATCGGCGAGTTCTGGCAGGCGTGCGAACCAGGACTGGACATGCGGGGTCCGATTATGCGCTTCGAAATCGGCCAGGCTGGCGAAAATCTCGGTGAAGATGAAATGCCCGGGGCTCTCGCGGCTCTCCTGGAGAAAGTAGAGCAGGTTGTTCGGCTCGGCGCGCACCTGCGCCACGAGCGGTAGCGTGATTGCACGCAAGGCATCTTCCTTGCCCGGCTTGGCGCGAACCTGGGCCACGACAGCATAAGCGTCGGCAGGAATATCGGCGTAGCGCACTCCATCAGTGTCTCGGGCGATCGCCACTGGTATGGGGAGCGCGGCCGCTACCAATGTTGCCAGCATGACGCGGGACAAGAACTTGCTCGGCATTGCTTATCTCCTTGCGTCCTGGGTTTCGCGGCTCGTATGTCGCGCTCACGCCTCGCGGGAGCCAGTTGCACCCCCGCTGGGGAGGGGCGTGCAATGCCGCGGTAGATGCGAAATTCTGGTCCGCTTTTGCCCCGTTCAACGGGATGACGACGCCATCTTGCGCCGCGCTTCGAGCGCGCCGTCGAAGGTCCGCTTGACCGGACCCAGTGCCTGCACGAACTCGAGCTGCTCGCCTTCCGAGCCGGTGCAGTAGATCAAGCGCCACCCGTCCGACTTGCCTTCGGCGATCCCGTTGGAATTGGCGTCGCGCGGGGCTGCGCGGCGCTCGGCTTCGTTCGCCACAGTCACGATGCGGTTCGCGCGGACGCTCGTCATGCCGCGCCGAGTAGACTCCGCTTCGAGGTCGGCAATGAACTGGTTGAAATCAACATCGTCGCGGATGTGGAAGCAGATATGCATCATCCGCGGAAATGCGGGGCTCATGTGATCAAGCGGCTCGGCGAACGCCCGTGGCCCGCCCATCGGCTGGTCGGCATCGCGATATTGCAGGAGCTCGACCACGACATTATCGAACTGGATGAAGCGCACGTCGAGCCGCTGCGCACCGCTGCGAAGGTCAGGAATACCCATCGTGCGTGGGTTGACGCCGCGTGCGCGAGCTTCGATCTCCTGGCCAGTCAGCAGCGTATTGTGGATCCGTTCGCCTTGGAAATCGCCGTCGCGCATCACCTCGGTTCCGCCTAGCACCTCGGTGTAGAAGATGAAGGCTCGCTCCATGTTCTGGACCGTGAGGCCGAAATGTTGAACGCCTTGCATCCGCTGGCCGATCGGCAGCTCGTCGGACTTGGCCGATGCTGTCCGCCGCCCCTGCGCCGCGGCCGGCGCTGCCATTCCGGTGACCGACGCCGCCAGCACCGTCCCCGCGGTTTTCAGCGCGTCCCGGCGATCGAGCCCCCCTGAAATCTGTCCATGATTTTCCATCGTCCCTCTCCCTGAACTTGCCGCAGGCGCTCGGCGGCCCTTCTCACAGCGGCCAGGCGCTCTTGCCGCTGCATTGCGCTGCAACTCGCCTCGTATGCAGGCAATTTTGCCAGCATCCCCGCGCCGAACGGTGCGAATGCCCGTTGACGCCTAGATGCGGGCGCCGCGGCCGGCGTGTATTACAGAATCTTGCTTTTTTGCCGCGCCAAGAGCTTCGATGGCGATAGGATTTCCCCAGATCCCACCGACCTCTGGACGACGTCTCGATAGGCTGCGGCGCGGGTGGATCCGTCCCGGCACGGCCTTCCTGACATGCTGCAGATGGTGTAAATTCGAGCCTGCCAAAATGCGTCGAAGCACCCCGGAGCACGGGCGGTTGAAATTCGAAGACGCCTGGAAGGGGATCGGTAACGGCCAGACGGGTGATGGCGTGGACACCGGCCTTGCGCCCTATAAGGCGATTCATTCCCCGCACGTACCGCTTTACTGGAGAGACCATCTGATCGCCCCGGTACGCACGATCGGTGCAGCTACGGCGACGTCGCTCAAGATGAGCTACTGGTTCTCGACCATCGAGGATTCTCCGCAGGAGGGCGACCCGACATTCGTCAGTGCCTCACTGCGAACGAGCCCTGCAACGGCCTGGCGCGATACCGCGCCGTCGGGCCTGGTGTCCATGTTGCCGTTCGAGGGCGCGCGATGGCGCTTCGAACAGCCGGTAAGCTTCGTGCAGTTCCATCTTCCTTTCGATCTGATGGGCATGGTTTGCGCTTCGCTGTTCGGAAGGGAGCTCACCCACGATCATCTCCGGATGCCCGCCGACGTCGCGGATGCCCAGCTATGCCGTCGGCTGGACCGCATTCGCCATAGGACCTCCTTGATCGAGCCGACGAACCTGCTTCTCGACAGTTGGGCGTTGATCCTCGCCGAAACGTTCCTCCAGCGGCTATCGAGCCACGGCGAGCGAAACGGGCACGGGCCGTTCGGCAAGCTTCCCGCACGGGGGATCGCACGCGTCGTCGACTATATTGAGGACCGTATCGACCAAGACCTACGGCTGTCGTCCCTCGCCGCTGTCGCCGGTATGAGCGTTTATCATTTTGCCCGCCGCTTCCAGGAAACAGTCGGCATATCCCCTTATTCCTATGTGCTGGTGCGGCGTATCGAACGCGCTCGTGCGCTGCTGCGCTGGAAGGACGAGCGGCTCGTCGACGTGGCGCTGGCTTGCGGCTTCTCAAGCCAGTCTCATTTGACGACAGTCTTCCGCCAATGTCTCGGTGTTACCCCGGGAGAATATCGCCGGCGCGTTCAGGGGTGAAATGGCTTGAACGGCAACGAGGCTGCCTGAAAGCGGACATTCGCAGCGTCGCCGGCATAGTCGTCAGCTTGAACCAGCGGCGCGATGACGGCCGGGTTCAGGCCGCGCGCCCCACGGCCCCCTCGACGACGACATAAGGCTGTTCGCCCTCCAGCATCTCGACCCGGGCGCGCACGCCATAGACATCGGCGAGCAGCGCCGGCGTCACGATCTCCCGCGGCGTTCCCAGCGCCACCAGCCGCGAACGTGCCAGCACCATGATGCGGTCGGCGAAGCGCAGCGCCTGATTGAGATCGTGGATCGAGATCAGCACCAGCATGCCGCGCTCGCGGGCCAGCCGCTGCACCAGTGAGAGAACCTCGAACTGGCGGTGGAGATCGAGCGCGCTGGTCGGTTCGTCGAGCAGCAGGATGTCGGGCTCGCGCGCCAGCGTCTGGGCAATCGAGACGAGCTGGCGCTGGCCGCCCGAGAGCTCGCCCAGCCCGCGGAAGGCCAGGTCCTCGATCTCGAGTTCGCGCAGCACCGTGTCGATGCGCTTCAGCTCATCGTCGCTGACCGACCAGGAGCCGCCCTGCTTGAAGGCGAGCAGGATCGACTCGTAGACGGTGAGCACGGCATTCACCGCCGTGTCCTGAGGCAGGTAGCAAGCGTTTGGCCGGCTGCGCCCCGCCACCGCGCTGCGACCTTCGATCGCGACCTCACCGACGCCGGGGATCAACCCGGCGATACGCCGGAACAGGCTCGACTTGCCAGCCGCGTTGGGCCCGACCACCGCGACGACTTCGCCGCCCGCGAGCACAGGCGTGGTGATCCCTTCCAGGACGCTGCGGCGGCCATAGGACACGCCGACGCCGTCGAGCCTGAGGCTCACCATGACCGCTTCCTGCTCGTCATGATCAGGCTGAAGAAGAAGGGCACGCCGATCAGCGCGGTCACGATGCTGATCGGGAAGATCAGGCCCGGGATCAGCGATTTCGAGACGACAGAGGAAGCCGAGAGGATCGCCGCTCCCGCCAGCGCCGAGGCCGGCACGAAGAAGCGCTGGTCCTCGCCGATCACCATGCGCGCGATATGGGGGCCGACGAGGCCGATGAAGCCGATCGTGCCGACGAAGGAGACTGGGACGGCAGCGAGCAGGCTGACGAGCAGCATGATCTCGAGCCGCAGCCGCTTGACGTTGATGCCGAAGCTCGCCGCCTTGTCGTCACCGAGCCTGAGCGTCGTCAGCGCCCAGGCGCGGTGGAAGAAGAAGGGCAGGCTCAAGGCGAACACGCCGGTGGTGATGGCGAGCTTGTTCCAGCTCGCCTTGGTCAGCGAGCCCATCATCCAGAACACCACTGCGCCGAGAGCCTGTTCTGAGGCGAAGAATTGCAGCAATGCGAGCAGCGCGTTGAAGGTGAAGACCAGCGCGATGCCGAGCAGGATCACGGTCTCGGTGGTGACGCCGCGCGACTGGCTGAGAACGTGGATCAGCAGCGCTGCGCCCATCGCCACGATGAAGGCGTTGATCGAGACGATATAGTCGGCTGCGATCGGCAGCAGGCCGACGCCGAAGACGAGCGCCAGCGCAGCGCCAAAGCTCGCCGCAGCCGAGATACCGAGCGTGAAGGGGCTGGCGAGCGGGTTGTTCAGGATGGTCTGCATCTGCGCGCCCGCCACCGCGAGCGACGCGCCAGTGACGACCGCCATCAGCGCGACCGGCAGCCGGATATCCCAGATCACCACCCGCAGCGCAGCCGGCACGCCCGCGGGATCGAACAGCGCCTGGAGCACCTGGCTGGCGCTGTAGCGGGCCGGGCCCAGCATCAGGTCGACGACGAAGCTCGCCAGCAGCAGCCCGAACAGCCCAAGCAGGATCAGGCGCCGGCGGAATGTCAGGGCGCGATAGGCGAAGCGCGCCTGCACCGCGTCCCGGGCAGCGGTTACGGTCATTGCGCCGGCCTGCTCTCGACCGTGACCCAGTAGCCGGGCTCATAAGGCAGCGGCAGGAAGCGCTCATGCAGCGTCTTCAACGTCGCAGCCGCATCGATATCCTTGAACAGTTCGGGATGCAGCCATGTCGCGATCTCCTGGATCGCCACGAACTGATAGGGGCTGTTGTAGAACTGGTGCCAGATCGCGTGGACGCGACCATTTTTCACGGCTTGCGTCTGCACGAAGGCAGGGCGCTTGGCGAGCGCGGCAAGCCGGCGGCGCGCTTCAGGAAGATCGCTGCCCGGCCCAAGCCCGACCCAGGCGCCGTTGGGCACATAGGCGCTCCAATTGCCGCCGGTCACGATCACCACTTCGGGATTGGCCGCGACGACCGCCTCCGCATTGACGGTGCCGAAGGTGCCGGGGATCAGGTCCGCGGCGAGATTCCTGCCGCCCGCGATCTCGACCATCTTGCCGAAATTCTCGTTGCCGAAGGACATGCAGCAATCGTCGGAATAACCACCGGCGCGCTCGATCATCACGACGGGCTTCTTCAGGTTAGGAGCCTTGGCGAGCCGCTCGGTGACGCGGGCGATCTCGGCTGAGCGGAAGGAGACGAAGTCCTCGGCGATCGCCTCCTTGCCGAAGAGCTTGCCGATCAATCGCATCGAGGGCTCGGTGTTCTGGAACGGCTTCTCGCGGAAATCGACATAGACCACCGGGATACCGACCGCGGCGAGCTTCTCGACCAGGCTCGCCTCGTCGCTGGCGATCTTCGCCTCGACATTGAGGAAGAGCACGTCGGGCTTGAGAGCAATCGCCTGCTCGATGTCGAAGGCGCCCTCCTTCATGCCGCCGAAGGTCGGGAGTTTGGCGATCCCGGGATAGCGCGCGAGATAGGCCTTGTAGCTGTCGGGGTCGGCCTTCGGCAGGTCGTCGCGCCAGCCGACGACACGCTTGAACGGCTCGTCCCGATCCAGCGCGGCGACGAAATACATCTGCCGCCCCTCGCCCAGGATCACGCGCTGGACCGGCGCCTCGACCTCGACCTTGCGGCCGAGCACGTCGGTGACCGCGACCTTCTCCGCCTGCGCCGGCGAGATCGCGACCAGCAGCACTGCCGCAAGGCCTGCAGCACCAAGAATTCTGCGGAGAGAAAACATCAGAAAAGCCCTTCGGAGAAGTCTCGGGCTCGTATGTCTGGGTCCGTATAGGGTCAAGGTTTATCTTTTTGAATTGGTCTAAACAAAGATTTGGCCGCGATCCGGTACAGTTGAATCCCGACCTGCCCTGGCCCTATTCCGCGCTTGCCCGGGCCACTGCTTTCGTGCTCTGCAAACCGTCCAACGTGACGGGCGCCCAGCCATGACGGCCTTGCATCATAATCTCAGCCTGAAAGACGAGATCCGCGACTATTGGTCGATGCGCTCGGAGAGTTTTGACAGCCAGCCCGGCCACGAGATCTTCTCGGCCGATGAGCGGCTGGCCTGGCTTGCGCTGTTCGCGCGCCATCTCGGCGAGGCCCAGGACGGCGAGATGAAAGGCGGAAGAGCCCTCGATCTTGCCAGCGGAACAGGCGTGATTTCACTGCTGCTGGCGGAGCTCGGCTATAGCGTGACGGGGCTCGACCTCTCCGAGGCGATGCTTGCCCGGGCGCGCGCCAAGACCGCGGGCAAGCCGATCCGCCTCTATGCCGGCGACGCCGAGGACACGCTCGAGGCAGACGGCAGCTATGACGTGGTGGCGACGCGCCATCTGGTCTGGACGCTGCCGAATCCGCCCGCCTCTTTCCGCGAGTGGTTCCGCGTCCTCAAGCCCGGCGGCAAGGTCGCGATCATCGATGTCGACATGACCAATCCACGCCCGGGCAATGGCAGGGCGCTGCGCCTGCTCGCCGGGATCGCCAAGCGTTTCGCGAAACTGCCGCCGCCGGCGGCGCACGCCGCCGTGCATGCCGGCATCGTCTCGCGGGTCTATTTCTCCCAGGGATGCCGGCCCGAAGAGGTCGCAAGACTGCTCGGCGAGGCAGGCTTCGTCGACATCGCGATCGACCGCGACCTGCATGCGATCCATCGCGCGCAAGGCCGCTTCATGCCGCTGCACCAGCGGCTGGAGCGCGCCAGCCAGGACCGCTTCCTGGTCTCCGCCCGAAAGCCCGATTGACGGCATCGACCGCGCGGAGCCGCCACGCTTCACGGTGCAGGCTTGTCGCCCTTTCGCCTCTCATCGAGCCCAACCCAGTAGCCGGGCCGATAAGGCAGCGGCAGGAAGCGCTCATGGAGTTGGCGCAGTGTCTCCTCCGGATCGAGATCGGCGAAGAGCGCGGGATGGAGCCAGCCTGCGATCCGCTGGATCGCCACGAACTGGTAGGGGTTGTTGTAGAACTGGTGCCAGATCGCATAGACGCGACCATTCGCGACGGCCGCCGTCTGGGCGAAGGCGGGACGCCTGGCGAGTGCCGCGAGCTTGCGCTTGGCCTCATCGAGATCGGCTCCCGGCCCCAGGCCGACCCAGCCTCCCCCGGGAGCAAGCGTGCCCCAATTGCCGCCGGTCGCGATGACGATTTCGGGATTGCGGGCGACGATCGTTTCCGGATTGATCGTCCCGAATGTCCCCGACAGCAATTCGCTTCCAAGATTCGTCCCGCCGGCGATCTCGACCATCTTGCCGAAGTTCTCAGGGCCGAAGGTCATGCAGCAATCGTCGGAATAGCCGGGTATCCGGTCGAGCATCACCAGCGGCCGCCTGAGATCCTGCGCCTTGGCCAGCTGCTCGGTCACCCGCGCGATCTCGCTCGCGCGAAAGGCGATCAACGCCTCCGCGACCTCCGACCGGCCAAAGAGCCGCCCCATCAGCCTTATCGACGGTTCGGTGTTGCGGAACGGCGCATGACGAAAATCGATGTAGACGACCGGCACGCCGACAGCAGCGAGTTTTTCGATGAGCTGCATCTCCTCCCCGGCACGCTGCGCCTCGACATTCAGAAAGACTACGTCCGGCTTCAACGAGACGGCCTTTTCGATATCGAAGCCGCCCTGGCTCGCTGAGCCGAATTTGGGCAATGCGGCGATCTCGGGATTGCGGGCGAGATAGGCCCGGTAGGTGTCGGGGTCGGCCTTTTCGAGATCATCCCCCCACCCGATCACGCGGCGGAAGGGAGCCTCGCGATCGAGCGCGGCGACGATGTGGATCTGCCGCCCCTCGCCAAGCAGCACCCGCTCGACCGGCACCGTCACTTTGACGCTGCGCCCAAGCACATCCGTCACCGTGACCTGCTCTGCGCCGGCAGCCGCGCTGCAGAGGATGACGCTCAGCGACAGCAGGATGGACCCCGGCAAGCCGATGGCGAGCCCCGTCACCCTCAAAGCTCGTTTGGAAATTCGAGCCCTCATCCTGAGGAGCCGCGAAGCGGCGTCTCGAAGGATGCTCCAGATATCTCCGGAGCCTCCTGGAGCATCCTTTGAGACGCCATTCCTTGCGGAATGGCTCCTCAGGATGAGGGCTCGCGGAGCTTCCAAACCGGCTCTCACAGGTCGACCGCCATGGACAGCCGGAAGGTCCGCGGCGCGCCGAGATAGAAGGTCCCGAAGGAGGCGACGCTCGACCAGTATTTTTCCGCCGTGACGTTCTGGACGGAGGCTCGGAAGGTCGTCTTGCGGCCGGCGATCTCGGTGGCGTAGCGCGCCCCGATATCGAGCCGCGCCCAGTCCGGCAGGGATTGGGTGTTGGCGGCGTCGATATACTGCTTGCCGGTGTAGACCAGCGTGCCCGTCAGCGTCAGGCCCTTGAACCAGGGCACATCCCATTCGGCGCCGAGATTGAATTGGGTCGAGGGCACGCCGATCGGGTCGTTGCCGCGATTGGCGACGACTGCCGTCTTGGTCAGTTTTCCATCGAGCAAGGCGAGCCCGCCCAGGAGCCGCAGCCCGGACGCGACCTCGCCGTAAACATTGAACTCTAACCCGCGAACGCGCTGCTCGCCACCGACGACGAACAGATTGCCGTTGAGCTCGCCGCTCGGCTTGGTGATCTGAAAGCCGGCAAGCGTCGCGCCGAAGCTGCCATATTGCAGCTTCGCGCCGGCCTCGTACTGCTTCGTCCGATAGGGGGCGAAGGTCTCTCCGGCATTGCTGGCCGTGTTGGGGGCGATGTCGCCACGGCTCAGCCCTTCCACATAATTGGCATAGAGCGACAGGTTCTGGTGCGGCCGCAGGACGAGTCCGACCAGCGGGGTCGTGGCGCTCTCGTCATAGGACGAGGTGACCGCCCCATTCGTCGTCGCATAATTGGTGGATTGGACCGACTGCCTGCGGACACCGAGCGTCAGGGCGACACGCTCGTCCAGCACCGACAGCGTGTCGGCCAGAGCGACGCTCGTCAGGTCGCTGTCAGAGAGCCTGATGCGGGGCGCGCGCGTCGCGAATTGCGGTGCCGTCAGGGCCGGAGCGTAGATGTTCGAGGCGAAGGCGCGCCCAGTGGTCAGAGCCCGATCGGTCTCCTCGCGGTAGTAGGAGGCCTGGAACGTCAGCGCATGCTTGACGAAGCCAGTATCGAAACGAGCGCGGAAACCGGCGTCATAGGTCTGCCGAGCGATCGTCATGTCGAAATATTGCGGCGCCTGAGTGGTGTCGCCATTCAGATTGAGAATCGTGGGCAAGGGCGAATTGGCGAAGAAGCGGTTGACCCGCGTCCGCGAGCCTCCGGCATTGGCGAACAGCGTTACAGTGTCTGTGAGATCATATTCGTTCTTGATCAGCGCCGAAGAGTCGTCGACCTGCGAGAATTCCCAGGGCTGGATCATGTTGCGGGCGCCACCCGGCGCGTTCGGAACCGGAATGCCGGGGCTCATCCTGTAGGGGCGCGACGGCGCATCCCAGCTGTCGCGCTGGGCCAGCACATAGACCCAGCTTCGGAAACGCTCGCCCTGATAGTCCAGCGCCAGCGAGCCGATCCCCGTGGTGTTGCGCTGGTTGTCGATCGCCGTGTCGCCACCGCGCAAGCTGCCATTGACGCGCACGCCGAATTCGCGCGCCGCTCCGTAGCGCCGAGCGATGTCAAAGCTGGCGCCGCCATAGGCTTTCGAGGAAAACTCCGTTCCGACACGCGTCAGATCGGCTTCCGCGCGCTTCGGCACGATGTTGATGACCCCGCCGATGCCGCCATTGGGCGCGATACCGGACAGCGCCGCGGCGGGCCCCTTCAGCACCTCGATGCGCTCGGCATAGTCGGTGAAGACGCGGTAGTTCGGCGCCACGCCGAAGACGCCGTCGAAGGCGATCTCGCCGCTGTTGCCCTCTCCCACCGGGAAGCCGCGGATGTTGAAGGATTCGACGATGCCGCCGCTCGGATGAGAGCTGCGCACCGAGGGGTCGAGGATCAGCGCGTCGGCGACGCTCGAAGCCTGCAGATTTGCGATCAGCTCGGCCGTATAGCTCGTCATATTGAAGGGGGATTTGAGGGTCTCGGCATTGCCAAGCAGGCCAAGCCGCCCACCCTGCGCCACCTGCCCCCCGGCGAAAACCGGCGGAACCGCACCCGGCTTCGCCGGGCCGTCCACGACGATCTCGTCAAGCTGCAGCGCGCCCCCGCCCCGCTCCTGGGCCCAGGCTGCGGCTGTCGCGAGACCGAGGCCCACACTCCCCAGAAGCAGCGACGCCAGCCCTTGCGTCAGGTAGCGGTAGCGGCCTCCGCCACAGCGCGGGGCGGCGACATCTGCGGGCGGAACATCGGCAAGCTTCATGGCAGTCTCTCGGGAACAAGGCGCGCCGGGCACGCCGGCAAAGCGGCAACAATCTCGTCGCTTATCGTTCCTGAGAGTAATTTACGTCAATATACTCTGTATATTCAGAATTTGATTCAATCTTAATGTGCTGAATCGGCAACTATTACTTTATAATTATTATAATACGCTCGATCTTCACAAGAGAAGCGCTCCTGTCGGCGGTACGCGCCAGCCGATTCGACGCGCATCGCGCAGGGGAACTCAACTGCCCCGAGGCTCGATGCGCTGTCGATGTCAATTTCTGGAAGCAGGGTTCTAAAAAGCAGAGGCAGGGCGAAAGCTCAGACTGCGCAGCGGCGCAGCAGCTCCCGCGCGGCCTCGCTCTCCCGGCAGATTCACGCGCCGAGGCTTGAACCTGACTGCCCCGGCGCAGAGGTTCGCGGCGTCGAGACAGGCTCATGAGCGGCAGCTGGTCAGCCCTGGGAAAGCCGAGATTTGCGTCCCGGCTGGTGCGGCGGCATGCTGGCATGCCCATGGCTGAAACAGTCGAAGCGTCTTGGTTTTTTTGAAGCGTCCTGGATCTCTTCGAAGCGTCCTGGAATTCTTCGAAACTGATTCAATAATTCTATGTAACCATTTGTGATTATAACGAATTCTATCGCGTTGAGATCACGACTACAGGAGGCGTCGTTGCAAGAAAAATTCGCGGCGGCGCTGCTGATGCTGGCCCTGGTCGCGGCCTTGCCGGCGTCCGCCCAGGCGCCGCCGGAGGCGGGCTCGCCCCGGGCTCTCTACCAGATCGGCGCGGCCAACGAGGCGGCGTCGCGCTGCCGCGGCCTCGCGCTCGTCGAGACGGGATCGCAGGCGCAAGCCTATCGCGACAGCAAGGCTGGGGGCATCTCGTCACGGGCAATAACGATGGGCAGTGCGGACTTCGCCAAGGAGTTCTCCGCGGCTCACGCCAAAGGCCTGGAACAACGGGTCTGCGACAGATATCTGCGCCGCTACCCCTGGCTGCTGACGCGTCGCTGAACCGGCTCGCGCGACCATAGCAGCGCGGTCGCACACAACGCGTAGGCGATGGCGAGCAGCACATAGAAGACCCGCGTCGAGAACGATTCCGGCGTCGATGTCGGCAAGGGCGACAGGCCGGTTCCCAGCAGGATCAGGAATGTCGTCAGCGCCCCGCCATAGACCTTGCCCAGTGGTGACAGCATCGCGGCCCGGCCACCCAGGATGAGGCCGACCAGCAGCGTGACGAGAAACAGCAGGAGCAGCGACGGGCGGATTTCGAGGAAGGTGAACGCCAGCGAGGCGAGCACCCCGCCGAGCAGGTTGACCGCAACGAGGCCCAGCGCCGCGCGCGCGCCGCCGGCGAGATCGAGCTGGAGCAGCAGCGACGCGACGGTGATCGGGATGACGATCGCCGAGGAGAAAGCGCTGTTGGTCAGGCACAGCGTCACCGAACCCAGCAGGATGGCCGTGTTGGCCAAGGCGCGGGCGGTCGGGTTGCTCAGCGCGACGGCCTGTGGCGGCAATTTATCCGCGGCCCCAGTAGGCTCAGGCACAGCGGCATGGGCGAGCCAGGACAGCACGACGCCGCTGACGGCGCCCTGGAACAGAACCATGATCATGCTCTGGTCGAGATCGCCATGGAGCAGGTCGAGCAGCGGCACCATGACCGCGATGACCAGGGACAGGAAGATGGCCGGCCCACCCTTGCCCTGCGCCTGAACAAAAAAGCACAGGAAGAAGAACAGCCCGAGCAGGCTGAGCAGTTGCAACGGCCGGCTGCCGAACAGGCCGGCCATGACGATGAAGAATTGTCCGGCCAGCAGGATCAGCCCAACAGTTCCGATCGCCTTCGCAAGCGGCAGCGGCCTGGCGCCGCCGAGCAGGAACTGCGCGGCGAAAAGCGGGCCCAGAAACGGAATCAACGCGCCGCTTCCGATGCCGAAGCTCAGCCCGACCGAGACCGCCAGCGCGACCCGCAGCCCCATCCGCCGCTGACGGGCGATCTCCTGGCTTTGCGGGGATGCCTCAGCTGGCATAGGTCAGGACCGAGATAATCCGGATCCAGGCGGCGCCGAGCGCATTGGCGACGGGATTTTGGCCGGTATACACGACCACATTGACCTGGGAGCCGAAACGCACCCGGCTGGGCGGGTCACCGTCGAAGATCAATCGCACCGGGAAGCGCTGCGGATCGCGGATCCAGCTGCTGCTGTTGCGGATGGTGGGCAGGCCCGTGCTGGGATCGACGCTGTTTTGCGAGACCCCCCAGCCGATGCTCTCCACCTTTGCCTTGAAGACGCTGCCTGGCAGCGCGTCGATCACGATCTCGGCGCTGTCGGCCTGCGACATATGCTCCAGGCTGTTTTCCTTGAAGTTCGCCGAAATCCAGATCGAGCTCGCATCGATGAAGGTCAGGGCGGCCTGGCCCGCGCCGATGAACTGGCCGGTGGCGAGCTGAAGATTGGAGACCACGCCGGCTGCCGGCGCCACGACCGAGGTGTGCAGCAGGTTGAGGCGGGCCCGCTCGAGCTGCGCCAGGGCTCCCCGCAATTGCGGGTTGTCGGCGCCTGCCGGTCCAAGCTCCTGGCGCGCCTTCGCCAGGTCGGCCTGCGCGCCGTCGACCGCCGCACGTGCCCCCTCCAGAGCCGCGCGCGCCTCGTCGCCCTTGGCCTTGGCGGTGATGCCGCGCTGCACCAGTTCGAGCGTGCGCTGCGTCTGGGACTGCACATTCTCGAAATCGGCCCCCGCCTTGACCAGCTTCGCCTGGGCCGCCTCGACTGCGGCCGTCGAGGCGCCCAGCGTCTGGCCGATGCGCTCGACCTGCGCCTGCGCCTCCGTCACCGCAATCTCGAAAGGCCTGGCATCGATCCGGAACAGGAGCTGGCCCGCCGCGACGCGGGCATTGTCGACGACACCGACCTCGACCACGCGGCCGGAGACATCGGGCGCCATCCGCACCACATAGGCCTGAACCACCGCCTGCGCAGAGGATGGCGTCAGGCGTTCCATCGCGATCGACAGCGCAAACAGCACCGCGACGACCGCCACGACCACCAGCGCCGTCTTGCGCAAGGGGTTGCCTTTAGCCTCGCCTGCCGCAGGCGGCGGCGGCTCCTCCACCATCGGGACGCCTTGCGCCTCGGTGCTCATCGGGCTTCCTTTCGGCCGTTAGGGCCATGTCCGATCCAGTTTGATCGGACATGGCTCTAGATCATTGTTTCAACGCGGTTTCTTCACGTGAAGCGGTCGTCACTTCGCTCGCAAGCGGTCGAGCTGCTTGAACGCCCTAGCTGCTTGCGCCGCGGTCGACGACCGTGGTCGTGCGCACGAACAAGGCGCGAATCTTGTTCCAGAAATCGCCACCCAGAACGAAGAAGCTGGCGATCAGCATGAGGTCGCCGAGCGCCTGGAGCTGCCAGATATTCGGCCTCAGCCCCGGAAAGAACTGGTCGACATAGGGTTCGAGCATCGCCGTGACGAGCGGCAGGCAAAACATCACCAATCCGATGACATGGCGTGCCGGGCCAATCGGGCCGCTCGGCGCCAAACCCTTGGCATAGCCGAAGATCAGCCCCTTGAGCTGCTGGAAGCCGGCCTTGCCCATCACCGCGATGCAAGTCAGGAGCAGGACCTTGTTGGCGATGAAGATCACACCCGTCATCGCTGCGATGCGTGGCCCCGCAACGCCCATAGAGGCTGCAATCGGAATGAGCAGCCACAATGCGAAGGCGAAGATGAAGATGAAGATGCCGAGCTTGAACCGCCATCCGGCCGAAGCTGGTGCCGACGCATCCGTCGTCATGTTCGTCATGTCGAAACTCCCCCTGTTGTAACGCGTTTTCTTCACGCGAACCGGTAGCCACTTCGCTCGAAAACGCTTTGGCGACACCGAGGACGGGCGCCGCGCACGGCGCCCGTCCTCGGTGCATGATGGAGCTATTGCTTGAAGCCGATCACGACCCCGTCGGCGCCAAGCGAGATCTGGAGACCGCGCCGCTGGGTGTTGAGGCGCAAGGTCACGCCCTTGGCATTGCGCAGCCAGAGCCTGCCGCGCCCCTCGTCGCCGATCGCCCAGCCCTCGCGCAGCTGGACATAGGGACCGACGAAATCATCGACGCGCTTCAAGCCATAGACCGGCCCGCGGGCAAGCAGACGCGATGCGCCGATGCCGCCGACGCCCAGGCCCGCCACGGTGATGTCGTAGGAGCGCCCGCCGAATTTGAGAACCCCGCCGCCGATTGCGCCCGAGCCGATGAAGGCGACCTGGAGTTGGCGGATGCTGACCGAGCCAGTCGCCGGCCCGAGATTGCGTTGCTGGGCGCCGGCCGGAGCGCTCCAGAGGAAGCCGGCGATTGCTAGGGATAGTGCGGTCTTGATCATGCTCTTCTCCTCCCGTGATGGTTCGTAAAGCGGCCTTCAGCGGCCTGTTATGATTTTGATCGGCTGCGCCACATCCATCGTCACTGTCCCGCCTCCGTGGACAGGGCCAGTTCGGCCCGCGATCGGTTCTGGGCCGAGCTCGCGGCCGCGGCAGCGGCCTGATCGCCGCCTGCGCCCATCGTCTGGACCGCGACCATCGAATCCGCGAACTCGATCCCCACGGTCGGGAAGGTCGTGACCATGGTCTTCACCGCGACGCGCTGGACATAGCTCGGCTGGATCGGTTTGACGGTGAATTTGAAGCGAACCAGGATCGCATTGTCCAGGATGTCGGCGACGCCCTGCATGCGCAGCGGAGCGATGAAATCATTGGCGAATTCGGGATCCGCCTGCATCTGGTCGCCGATCTTCTTGACCGTCTTGCGCAGCTTCTCGAGATCGGTGTCGCGCTTGAAGCGGAGGTTGAATTTGACGGTCGCCCAGTCCCGGCTGAAATTGGTGATCTGGCCGAGCTGGCCGAACGGAATGGTGTGGACCTGGCCGTTCTGATGGCGCAGACGAATCGAGCGCAGCGTGAAGCCCTCGACGGATCCCTTCGCCTTGCCGCAGTCGATGTACTCGCCGATGCGGAAGGCATCGTCGCTCAGGTAGAATATCCCTGAGACGATGTCGCGGACGAGCGCCTGGCTGCCGAAGGACAAGGCCAGCCCGAACACCGACGCCCCGGCCAGAAGCGGCGCGATGTTGACCCCCATCTCCGAGAGCACGATGAGCAGGGCCAGCACACCGATCGTGATCGCAAGCACGACCCGCAACAGCGGCAGCATGGTCGCAAGGCGGGAGCCGGAACCGCCGCCGCCCTCTCCTGCCGCCGCGACGTCGTGGGCCGCAGCTGGTGTCGCGCGGGTGAAAAAATCGACCAGCTCCCAGGCCACGAAGGCGAGGAACAGCGTCACCGCCGTCGCCAGAGACGAACGGGCGAGCGTCCGCCAGCCCTGCTCGTCGACAAGCGCGAAGACATCCACGATCCAGCTTTGTGCGACGAAGACCATGATCGCGAGCAGGATGGCCGTCCGGATGCAGCGCACGACGACATCGGTGAAACCGCGAGGGGCCGGCATGGCCGCCGCATCGGCGGCGGGCTCTGCGGCCGGCTCACCCTGCATGATGTCAGGCAGGGCCGCCTGGCGTGGCCGGGTCAGGTAGCGCGCCAGCGTTTGAAACAGGATCAGCGCGATCAGCGCATTGAGCGTCAGCAGTACGGCATTGGGCACGGTGTAGCGCGCAACCACGGCGCCGTAGATCTGAGTGAGCCCGAGCGCCAGGAAAAGCGGCGCCGCGACGGTGAGCCAGTGAGCGCCCAGCCAGCCGGCCAGGCTGTTTCGGGCCGAGGCCAGCCCGGCCAGCCAGCGGCCGACGGCGATGCGCGAGCGCGCGGCCATCCAGAAGACGAAGCTCAGCACGAGGCTCGTCACCAGGATCTGGCCGGCGGCGATCGCCTCCGCCGGGGTCCCGGTCGCGAGCAGCAGGCGGATCACGATGCGCAGAGCCATGATCAGGAGGACGATCAGCGTGATGCGGCGATACAGGGCAGCGGCCTCGCCATCCTCCATTGCCGCGAGGCGGGCGCCGGCGAGGCCCGGCCGCAGCACGAAGCGGAAAGCCAGCATGTAAAGCCGCCAGGCGAAGATCCCCGCCAGGATCGCGGCCGCCAGCTTGTCCTGGCCGACGCCGCGCGAAAACCAGATCCCGATCGCGCCATAGCTGACGAGCCAGACGGCGGCGACGCCGACAAGATCGAGCGCCAGGATCGCGCCGATCGGCAGCAGCGCGGCCGGGCCGGGTGTCGCGGCCACTCTTGCACCCAGGCGCGTTCGCAGGCCGCCGAACAGCGCCGCCACGAGCCGCTCGACGGCGAGCGCCAGCGCCGCGGAGATCAACAGGAGCAGGAGAAACGCCGCCAATCCGCGGCCATCGCCGGCTTGCACGATCAGCCGGGGAAATTCCGCCAGCCGGCGGCCGAGCTCGGGGAAAGCCGCCAAAGCGGCAGCGCCTCTGTCGACGAACTGCGCCACCCGGGCTTCGAGCGGGTCCGGCGTTGCGGCCCCGGCGGGGTCCGAGGTCCCTCCTCCCGCTGCGGGCGCGGGTGCCTTCAGCTTCGCTGCGACCGACCGACCGATAGCTTCGACAAGTGCGTCGAACTGTTCCTGGCTGATCCCGGCAGGCGGAGCCGGGGTTTGGGCGAGCGCTGGAAGCGAGAGGGCGTGCAAACATAAAAACAGGCAAAATAAAGGCGCGATCGCCATAAACCTCAAAGCTGACGTAAAGGGGCGCCTGATGAAGCATTTCTGATAAGACATTGACGCACGACCATTAGTCACCGGATTATAAAAATCGCTGTAGTCAGCCTTGGCAAACAAGCCCGTAGCGCCGATATCATCCGCCATTTTATAGAGCTGAATTCAACAACGCATAGAGATATCTTCTTGTAAAGACTAATTTTGTCATCGATGACTTATAACAGAACAATTTTACATACGAAAATTATATAGCCCCAGCCTGAATTGACCGACGCCTCCTATGGGATCAAGATTAGTCGATGCGAACCGCGCCGACAAGCTTTACGACCTCTGCAAGGCCAAGTTTATGTGCAGTCACTTCATCGCATGCCCCGCTGGAGCGTTGCGGCAGGGCCGAGCCATCACTAGGGAATGCGGAGCTGATGTCCCAGGACCTCGTGTCTCCTGAACTCGCCCGCCCCGGCCGCGCGCGGCGGCCGACACCGTTCAGCTGGACGCGCCACCGGCTCCTGGTGGCGCTTGCGCTCGCATGCGCCCTTCCCGCCCCGGCCAGCCTTGCCGAAGAGCGGCCGCGCCCGGCAGCGCCCGGCCCGGAGGCGACCGCCTCGGAGGCCGAGCCGTCAGCGACAGGGCCGGTGATCTATATCGACGCCTCCGCGACAATGGCGAGGTCGCCGGGAAACAGCTTCGTCATTGGCCGGCGCGGGTTTTTCTCGATCACGGGCAGCTCCAGCAAGTCCCTCTCCATCGATGCCCCGCTGACCATCGACATCACCGATGATCTGAGCCTCTATGCGGGCTTCGATTTCGCCAGTTCCAAGACGGCTTCCACGCCATGGTCGCAGCTGGCGCTGGGCAGCTTCACCACCGGTTTCGACTATACCTTCCTCGATCAGGCCGGGTTTCTCCCCGAGCTTTCGGTCTCCGGCTCGGTCTCCCGCCCTGTCAGAATTCCCGCCGGATCAGCCCTGACGACGACCTGGTCAGGCGGGATCGATGCGGATTTTTCCTTCGACGAGGCGGGACATCGCGGCCTCATCGCCGGTCTCGCGCTCACCTATGTCACGGTCAATTTCGGGCTGGGCCAGCTTCAGCCGCTCTATGGCGGCTATGTCGGGGCCTACCATCAATGGGAATCCGGCTGGAAGCTGACGGGAAAGGCCGGCTATGCCAGCTTTGGCGGCGGCAGTCTCGGCACGGTCATTCGCGCCACACCGGCCCGACAGGTCTTTGCGGTCGTGGAGTTCGAAAAATACGATGCCGCCGACAACAAGATGTTCGGCGTCGGGCTGGCCGGAGCGCTGTCGCGGAGCACGACCGGCAAGACCAGCACCTCCATCCAGCTCGTGCTCTCCGTACCGCTTTACCTGACGCGAAAGCACTGAGTTTCGGCCAGAGGTCGCGGGAAACCCGCAACCGGGCCCTGCAGACAGCGCGCCGGCCGGTCGCATTGGTTCCAGATCCGCGGCTTTTCAAGCCTGCTTCTTTTCAACTCTGCTTGGGCGGCTCCGGCTTCGGCGGCTCCTCGATGGCTTTGCCAAGCCGGTCGAGCTCGAGCGAATAGCAGAACAGGGCAAACAGCACCCAGAGCACGATGAAGCCCCTGGCCAGGCCCTGGTCGAGCGAGGGCAGTGCGGCGAGCTCGGGCAGATGCCGGAAGAACAGCACCGAGAACACCGCGCCGCCAAAGAAGAAACTGGCGCGGCCGGCAAACTGGACGAGATGACCGAGAAAGGGGTTGTGGACCGGCGTAGCGACCGCGACCCAGCGATAGCGCGCCCAATAGGCACAATGCAGGGTCAACGTCGCCAGCACGATTTCCAGCTCGACGAGGCGGCTCACCTGCTGCGGTTCGCCTATCCGCGTGATCATCTGGCGAAACAGCGGAAACATCACCCAGAATAGCACCGTCGCCGCCGCCGTCTGGACAGCCAGGAGGCCAAGATAGGCGGCGTCCTTCCGGAGAGCCGCAAGGGTCGCGCGACGGGGCATGCCCGATGGTGCAGAGCCGCACCGCTCATGGCAAGTCTGATCATGGCAAGTCTGGCTAGGGCGAGTCCGACGCCGGATTGATGAGCCTGTCTCATAAAGCCAATCGGCCCTCCTTCTGGAACGCTTCCAAACTCTGAGCAGTTAGGAGGACAGGCATCCGCGAAGCGCGGCATCGCGACGGCGTGCCCTCCATGGGGCGAGTTCTCCATGGCGGTCGCCGGTCAGCGCGAGGTCGCTGCGAGCGTCGGTTATTCCGGAGTGAGCATGAATTTACCCACCGATCTGGCGGCGACGCGCCGCGACGTGTTGGTCGCCACCGCAGCCGCGGTCGCAACGACATCATCCGCCTCGCGGCTCGCCGCACAAACCCCGCCGGAGACTGGCTCTGCCAGCCCGGGGCCCGTCATCTTGCCCGTTTCATTCGAGGTCAACGGCGGGCAACGCGAACTCAATCTCGATGCGCGAACGACGCTGCTCGACGCGCTGCGGGAAAATCTTCGCCTGAACGGCACGAAGAAGGGCTGCGATCACGGCCAGTGCGGCGCCTGCACCGTCCTCGTCGAGGGCCGGCGCATCAATTCCTGCCTGACGCTCGCCGTCATGCACCAGGGCGAGCGCATCACTACGATCGAAGGCCTCGGCACGCCCGACGACCTGCACCCGATGCAGGCCGCCTTCGTCAGGCATGACGGCTTTCAGTGCGGCTACTGCACGCCAGGCCAGATCTGCTCGGCGGTCGGCGTTCTCGAAGAGATCAAGGCCGGCATCCCCAGCCATGTCAGCGCCGACCTGACCGCGCTTCCCGAAGGATCGCAAGCCGAGATCCGGGAGCGCATGAGCGGCAACATCTGCCGCTGCGGCGCCTATTCCAACATCGTCGACGCCATCACCGAAGTGTCCGGGAGGAAGGCATGAAATCCTTCACCTATGAGCGCGCCGCCACGCCGGCGCAGGCTGCGTCAGCCGCCGCCCGAAATCCGGATGCGCGCTTCATCGCCGGCGGAACCAACCTGCTCGACCTGATGAAGCTGGAGATCGAGACCCCGCGCCACCTGATCGACGTCAACGACCTGGCGCTCGACACCATCGAGCCGACGCAGGACGGCGGCCTGAGGATCGGCGCCCTCGTGCGCAACACCGATCTCGCGGCCGATGCGCGCATCCGGCGCGATTACGGCCTGCTGTCGCGCGCGCTTCTGGCCGGCGCTTCGGGCCAGCTCCGCAACAAGGCGACGACGGCCGGCAACCTGCTGCAGCGCACCCGCTGCCCCTATTTCTACGACACCAACCAGCCCTGCAACAAACGGCAGCCCGGCACCGGCTGCTCGGCGCTGGGCGGTTTCAGCCGGTCTCTGGCGGTGGTGGGCGCAAGCGAGGCCTGCATCGCCACCCATCCCAGCGACATGGCGGTGGCGATGCGGGCGCTGGACGCGCAGGTCGAGACGGTGAGGCCCGATGGCGAGACGCGCAGCCTGCCGATCGCCGAATTCTACCGGGCGCCGGGCGAGACACCCCACCTTGAAACCACCCTCGCCGCGGGAGAACTGATCACGGCGGTGACCCTGCCCAGACCGGTCGGCGGCAAGCATGTCTATCGCAAGGTGCGCGACCGCGCTTCCTATGCATTCGCGCTGATTTCGGTCGGCGCGATCGTGCAGCGTGACGGCACCGGGCGCGTTGCCCTGGGCGGCGTCGCCCACAAGCCGTGGCGGATCGAGGCGGCGGAGACCCAATTGCCTGAAGGCGCCAGGGCCGTGACGGAGCGCCTGCTGGCGAATGCCAGAACCACCCACGACAATGCCTTAAAGCTCCCGCTGGTCGAGCGCACGCTCGCCGCCGTGCTTGTCGAAGCGAGGGCCTGAAGCCATGAAATTCGACACACAAGCCACCACCAACCCTATCGACAGGCTCGCGGTCATCGGGCAGCCGCTGGACCGGATCGACGGACCGCGCAAGGTGACCGGCACGGCCCGCTACGCCTATGAGCAGCACGATGTCGCACCGAACCAGGCCTATGGCCATGTCGTCGGCGCGGCCATCGCCAAGGGTCGGATCACCGGAATGGACCTTGCCGCCGCGCGGCAGGCTCCAGGCGTATTGACCATCGTCACGGCGCAGAGCGCCGGCAAGCTCGACAAGGGCAGGTACAATACGGCCAAGCTGCTGGGCGGCCCGGAGATCCAGCACTACCATCAGGCGGTGGCTCTCGTCGTCGCCGAGACCTTCGAGCAGGCCCGCGCTGCCGCGCAACTGGTCAAAGTGCATTACGCGGACGCGAAGGGCAGCTTCGATCTCGCAGCCGTCATGGACAGCGCGCCCGACGCCCCGGCGGATGGGGAGACACCGACCCAGACCGCCACCGGCGACTTCGCGGGCGCCTTCGCCGCCGCGCCGGTGAAGCTCGACCAGAGCTATTCGACGCCCGATCAGGCTCACGCGATGATGGAGCCGCACGCCTCCATCGCCCGCTGGGAGGGCGACAAGCTGACGCTGTGGACCTCGAACCAGATGATCGCCTGGAGTACGGGCGACATGGCCAGGACGCTGGGCATTCCCAGGGAGAATATCCGGTTGATCTCGCCCTTCATCGGCGGCGGCTTCGGCGGCAAGCTTTTCAACCGCGCCGACGCGCTGCTGGCGGCGCTGGGGGCGCGCGCCGCCGGGCGGCCGGTCAAGGTCGCCCTGACGCGGCCGATGATGTTCAACAACACCACCCACCGTCCCGCCACGATCCAGCGCATTCGCATTGGCGCGACGCCCGACGGCAAGATCACCGCGATCGGGCATGAGAGCTGGTCCGGGGACCTGAAGGATGGCGGGCCGGAGCTCGCGACGCAGCAAACGCGCCTGCTCTATGCCGGCGCCAACCGGATGACCTCGCTGAAGCTTGCGGTCCTTGATCTGCCCGAGGGCAATGCGATGCGCGCACCGGGTGAGGCGCCGGGTCTGATGGCGCTGGAGATCGCCATGGACGAGATGGCGGAGACACTCGGCCTGGACCCGATCGAGTTCCGCATTCGCAACGACACCCAGGTCGATCCGGAGAAGCCGCAGCGGCCGTTTTCGCAGCGCCGCCTGGTCGAGTGCCTGCGCCTGGGCGCCGAACGCTTCGGCTGGGACAAGCGCTCGGCGACGCCGGCTACGGTCCGGGACGGCAAATGGCTCGTCGGCATCGGCGTCGCCTCCGCCTTCCGCAACAATCTCGTCATGAAATCGGGCGCGCGGGTCCGGCTCGATCGCGACGGCATCATTACGGTTCAATCCGACATGACCGACATCGGCACCGGCAGCTACACCATCATCGCCCAGACGGCCGCGGAAATGATGGGCCTGACCATCGACAAGGTGAAGGTCGAACTCGGCGACTCGACCTTCCCTGTCTCGGCCGGTTCCGGCGGCCAGTGGGGCGCAAACTCGGCGACCGCGGGCGTCTACGCGGCCTGCGTCAAACTGCGCGAGGCCGTGCTGCAAAAGCTCGGAATCAACACGGCCGATGCGGTGTTCGAGGATGGCGCCGTGAGGTCGGGCAACCGCGCCGTCCCGCTGGCACTGGCCGCGCGTGAGGCCGACATCACCGTCGAGGACACCATCGAGTTCGGCGACCTCGACAAGACGCACCAGCAATCGACCTTCGGCGGCCATTTCGTCGAGGTCGGCGTGGACGCCGCCACCGGCGAGGTCCGGCTCCGGCGCATGCTCGCCGTCTGCGCGGCAGGGCGCATCCTCAACCCCAAATCCGCCCGCAGCCAGGTCATCGGCGCGATGACGATGGGCGCGGGCGCGGCCCTGATGGAGGATCTCGTCATCGACAGGCGCCGCGGCTTCTTCGTCAATCACGACCTGGCCGGCTACGAGGTTCCCGTCCACGCCGACATCCCCCACCAGGATGTCGTCTTCCTCGATGAAACCGACCCGATGTCGTCACCGATGAAAGCCAAGGGCGTCGGCGAACTCGGCATCTGCGGCGTTGGCGCGGCGGTCGCCAACGCGGTCTACAATGCCACCGGCGTGCGCGTGCGCCATTATCCGATCACCTTGGACAAGCTGCTCGACAGGCTGCCATCGGTGAGCTGAGACGCAGGATCGGTTCAGCAGCTGAACGGCTCCTGAAGGCTGCGACGATCAGCGCCGGCATGCCGGCGGCGGGCCGAGCCTTCAGGGCGGCGAGAGCCTGCATGTGGAGGCCTGCCGAAATCCTATCGCCCATTCCATGATAACCGCCGCACCCAGATTCAGCCCGTCCGCTCCGGCCACTCCTGGTGGAGATCGTCGATGACGAAGGCATGCGCGTGGCCGTTGTCGTCGATGCCTGCGAGGTGGGGATGATCAGCGGGCAGGTCGTCATGGCTGTGGGCGATGTCGCCGATCTCATCGGACGGCCAGACACGCCTGGCGACGACCACCGAGGCCAGCGTGAGCAGCGCGAAGAGGCCGAAGGTCAGGGAGGCGGGCAATGCCGCGCCGAGCCATCCAGCCAGTGGATAGGTGATCAGCCAGCAGGCATGGGACAATGCGAACTGGGCGGCGAAGACGGCCGGGCGATCGGCGGCATGGGCGGAGCGGCGGAGCAGCCTGCCGGAGGGCGTCTGGACGGCCGAATAGCCCAGGCCGAGCAAAAGCCATGTCGCCAGCAGCCCCGGCCAGAGGCTGGCGCTCGCAACTGTCGTCGCGGCCGAGACGGCGATGCCGTCGACCGCGAGCAGGAACGCGGCCGCGATCAGCAGCACGCAGCCGAGATAGATCGCAGCCATGAACATGACCCGTCGATCGGCAAGCTTCTCCAGCAGGCGTGGCAAGGTCAGCGCAGCGATCATCGAACCGCCGCCGAAGCAGGCCAGCGCGAGCGCGACCTGGCCGTCGCCGAGCCCGAGGCGGCCCTTCACGAACACGACCGTGTTGACGATCACCATCGCGCCGCCGGTGGCGGCCGCCATGTCGAGCGCTAGCAGGCCACGCAGGCGCGGCGTGGCCAGATAGATCCGCATGCCGCGCGTGGTCTTGTCGTAGATGCCGCCCGCCCGTGCCGTAGCCGGCGAGACCGGCAGCGTCACCGAGAGCACCAGCGCAGCGGAGGCGAGAAACCCCACGACCGTGCCGGAGAACAGCCAATGATAGTTGATCAGCGTCAGCAGCGCGGCTGCCAGCATCGGACTGGTCAGGCTCTCCAGATCATAGGACAGCCGGGAGAGGGAGAGCGCCTTGGTGTAGTCGTTCTCGTCGGGCAGCACGTCGGGGATGGTCGCCTGGAAGGTCGGCGTGAAGGCGGCCGAGGCCGACTGCAGCAGGAAGATCAGGACGTAGATCTGCCAGATCTCGGTGATGAAGGGCAGCAGCAGGGCGATGGCCGCCCGGACCAGGTCCATCGCGATCAGGAAGGCCTTGCGCGGCAGCTGTGCCGCAAAAGCCCCCACGACCGGCGCGACGGTGACATAGGCGACCATCTTGATCGCCAGCGCGGTGCCCAGAACCGTGCCCGCCTTGTCGCCGGCGAGGTTGAAGGCGAGCAGCCCGAGCGCGACGGTCAGCAGCCCTGTGCCGAGCAGCGCGATGATCTGCGCGAGAAAGAGGCGACCATATGTGCGGTTGGCCAAAACGGCGAGCATGAGATCAATCTTGCCTGATATCGGGTCGGGAATGCTGCGGGGTCAGAGGTACTTGGTGATCGCCTTGATGGCCTTCGGCCCGTTTCAGGCGCCTGGCTATGTCGGGATGGCTGGCGTGGACATGCGGTTCCGACATCGCTGTATCGTATCCCCCTGGATAGGATATTGTCAAAGCGGAAGCCGGCGGGCGGCCCCAAGGAGAAGAGCTGCAAGGCCGGCCGCGGCGTGGCTGGCGACGAAGGCGTGCTGACCGCCGAAGGCGATTGCGCTCATGGCCGGTTCTGGCGCAACCACGGCAGCAAGGATGTTACGATCCGGCTGAAGACCAATGGAGTCTATAGCGAGATCAAACGCATGGTCTGACGACCTCGACGCGGGGCCGGCCGGTCGCCTGGCGCTCCAGCCGGTCCCTTCACCCGGGAGAAGCCGACGATCACCCCACCTATATGAGAGAGGTCGCACCGGTCGAGCCGCATGCGTTCGATGCCGAGCTGCAACCGGGCGCATCAGGAAGTTCGGGGGACACTCCATGCAAAATAGCGGAATCTGGGAGCGCTCAGGCCGATGAAAGCCGCCCTGGCTCGCCTCTGGTTGAGGTGCGCGCTTGGCGCGATGACCGGGCTCGCTGCTTTGGGTCTAGCCATGCTGGTCGCGTGGCACAGCGGCACCCCAGCCGACACTTCGCCTCCGACCAGGATTGCACTCGCGGTGCTGGGTGATTCCAGCAGCCATTCCTATCAGGATAGCCTGAGCTTCCCGCCGGGCTCCGCCGACCGGGGCGGGGCGTTTCACGCCCGCACCTTCCAGTGGATCGAAGTGCTGGCGCGACTGCGCGGCAATGAGCTCAATCCCGGACCCTGGGTACGTTGGGGACAGCCCAGCCAAATGGCCTGGCTGCGCGATCTCATCGGGCTGCATGCCGGCCGGACGCCAAGGAAGGAGGATTACCTCTATAATTTCGCAAATTCCGGCGCCACCTGCAGGAATCTGATGGGCGGTCCGCTACACCGCTATCCCCAGGCGCCGCGGCTGGTGGAGCTGATGGACCATGACCCGGGGCGCTGGCGCAACGGCATCGTCGTCATCCGGATCGGCAATAACGACTCATCGGCAGTGATCGATGACCAGGCGCGCGATCCCAAGGCGCCTGAGGTCCTTGCTGCGGCGGCGTATTGCGTGGAACAGATCGCGGCTGCCATACGCTTGATCCATGCCGCTCATCCCAAGACCCGCATCCTGCTGGTGGGCACGGATAATGAGGTGAGTGACCCGACGATCGACAAACGTCATTCCACTGCGGCCATCGCCAATATTCAAACCGCCTTCGACGACTTCAACGCCCAACTGCGTGGGCTGACCAGCGCCGACGCACGCATCGCCTTCTTCGATCTCGGAGCCTGGTTTGACGGCCTCTGGGGCAGACGCGGCCCCGACGGCACTCCGGCATTCAAGACCGTCACCATCGGCGGAAAGCTGCGAGTCACCAACACGATCGGGGACGAGCCCACTCATGCGGAGCTGGCGGATCATCACGGTGGTCTTGTCTGGAATGCGCTATGGGCACAATCGCTTGTCATGCGCCTGCGCGAGGCCTTCGATCTGCCTTTGACACCGATCAGCGATGAGGAGGTGGCACGATTCGTCACCGCCCGGTGAGCAGGTCAGCAATCAGTTCCTGCCATGACGGTGGGCGTGGTCGCGCTCGCCGCTTGCTGATTGTCCGTGCTCTCCGACTTTGGCGCTCGATTGCGATGTCGGACCTGTCCTCGCCTTGACCCTCCCCTAGAAGCGATCGGCCGCGAAGGGCTTGAGGTCGCAGAAGGCCGGCGCGCCGGTCATCGCTTCCGCCAGGAGCCGCCCGGTGGCTGGGCCCAGGGTGAAGCCGTGATGGGCGTGGCCGAAGGCGAACCACAGGCCGCTATGCCGGGCAGCCCGGCCGATGACCGGAAGCATGTCGGGCAGGCAGGGGCGCGCGCCGCGCCAGGGCTGCGCATCCAGGCGCGGGCCCAGCGGCATGATCTCGCGCGCGACGTTTTCCGCCTGGTCGAGCTGCCAGTTGTCCGAGGGCTCGTCGCGGCCGGCAAGCTCGATGCCGGTGGTCAGGCGAATGCCGCGCTGCATCGCGCTCAGCACGAAACCGGCTTGGGCGTCGCAGAGCGGGTGCCGCGGCGCAGCCTCATTCACGGCTGCGTAGTGCATGTGGTAGCCGCGCTTGAAGGCGAGCGGGAAGCGATAGCCGAGGCGCTGGTAAAGATCGCCCGACCAGGGCCCGAGCGCGACGACGACCTCGGGCGCCCGCCAGTCTCCGGCCTCGCTCGGCAGGCGCCATTGCGCACCCTCCTGGCGCAGCGCCAGCGCGTCCGCCTTCACCAGTGTGCCGCCGCGCGCGACGAACAGCCCGGCATAGGCGCGCGTCACCGCGCCGGGATCGCTGACGGTGACCGGGTCGCGCCAGTGCAAGGCGCCGGCAACGGTGCCGGGCAGCAGAGCGGGCTCCAGGGCGCGCAGGGTCTCAAGGTCCAGCACATCATAGGTGAGCCCGTAGCCGTGCAAGCCCGCCGCGGCGGAAACCGCCTGCTCGAGCGTGCGCGGGCTGCGGTAGAGCTCGATCCAGCCCTCGCCGCGCATCAGAGCCTGCGTGCCGGCGGCCGCCGTCCAGCGCTGGTGCTCATCGATGCTGCGTTCGATCAGCGGCAGGATGGCGCGCCCCTGCCGCTCGAGCCGGCCGGGCGCCGAATTCCACCAGTAGCGCGCCAGCCACGGCGCCATCCGCAAGAGCGTCGCCGGCCGGTAGCGCACGGCGATGGAGCGGTTCGAGGCGAAGGCGGCAAGCGTCGCGAAATCGCGCGGGAAGGCGTAGGGCACGACGGAGGAGCGCTCGATCAGCCCGGCATTGCCATGGCTGGTTTGCCCTCCCGGTTCGCCGCGATCGACCAGCAGGACGCTGCGGCCGCGCTCCTGCAGATGCAGGGCCGCGCTGACGCCGATGATGCCGGCCCCGAGCACGATCACGTCAGCCTGGCGTAGCTGAACCTGTCGCATTCCGGCCTGCCCCGTTTGCGCCTGTTCTGTTGCAGTCGTCATCGCGTCGGGCAAACCCGTCTCCCTATCGACCGATACCGGGCAGCGGCCTAGAGCCCGCTTGGAAAGGTGAGCCCTCATCCTGAGGAGCCATTCCGCGAGGAATGGCGTCTCGAAGGATGCTCCAGGAGGCTCCAGTGCGGGCTGGAGCATCCTTCGAGACGCCGCTTCGCGGCTCCTCAGGATGAGGGCTCAGGATATTTCCAAACAGTCTCATAGGGCGCGCGACCTGGGGCATTGCTGCCTGTGGCCTTACCCCAGACGAGCCTCAAACCGCCATGATTTGCAAGAAAATAAAAATCCTTTGACAGCGTGATAGAAAAATTTCTTGATTGCGACATCGCCGGGAGCACCGATGTCGCAGACACTCCGCCAGAGATTGCAGGCCTGCCTCGCTGGGGGCTCCCGCGCCGACAAGGCGCTGGCGAGCTACATGCTGGCGCGGATGTCGAGCTTGCCCTTCGAGACGGCGGCGAGCCTGGCCGAGAAGGTTTCGTTGAGCGAGCCGACGGTCGGGCGCTTCTGCCGGACGCTGGGCTACAGGAGCCTGAAGGATCTCAAGGCGAGCCTGGCCGATGAGATCGGCGACAGCCCCTGGCTGATCAGCGACCGGCTGCGCGATTTCCAGCAGCGCAGCCGCGCTGGCGACGACCAGCTCGCACGCAGCCTCGAGCTCGAGATCGCCGGCCTCGTCAGGCTCTATGAGCTTGCCCAGAGCGAGGAGTGGAAGCGCGTGGCGCGCCGCCTCGCCAGCGCACCCACAGTCTACATCACCGGCTTCCAGACCGAACGCGGCCTGGCGCAATACCTCGCCAACCAGCTCCAGTATCTGCGCGACGGCGTGCATCTGGTCGACCTCGCCGCCGGCAATTTCTCCGAGCTCCTGCTCCCGGACGAGCCCGGGCGCTGCCTGGTGATCTTCGAGGCGCGGCGCTATTCGCGCATGGCCAAGGTGCTGGCGCGCGAAGCGAAGGCTGCCGGCATCGCCACCACGCTCGTCACCGATTCCTTCTGCGACTGGGGGCGCGGGCTGGTCGACGAGATGCTGGTCGTCTCGACCGAGTTCAACCTGTTCTGGGACTCGACCGCCCAGATGGCGAGCCTGAGCAACCTCATGATCAACGCCGTCTTCGTCGAGCTCGGCCCGCAGGTCGAGCCGCGGCTGAACCGGATGGCGGAACTCTACGGCCGCTTCACCGGCCATGTCGGCGACAATACGGGCCCGCTCGACTGAGGGGCCTACCTTCCATGCCTGCGCAGCATCTCACGACAAAAAGGGGAAACGGGATGAAGACGATGATGACACGCAGCCTGCTGGCCTTGAGCCTCGCGGGCTTGAGCCTCACCGGGCTCACCGCAACCGGCGCGCAGGCGCAGGAGGCGACCTTCGTGATGACCGCGCGCCTCGTCGGCGCGCCGACCTACAACCCGACCAAGGCGACCAAGCTCAATACGGCGACGACGCTGATCTTCGACCGTCTCGTCGTGCAGGACGCCGACCAGAGCTTCCATGGCCAGCTCGCCTCCTCCTGGGAGGCCAGCCCCGACGGCATGCAATGGACCTTCAAGCTGAAGCCCGGCGTCAAGTTCCACAATGGCGAGCCGTTCAACGCTCGCACGATCGAATGGTGGGTGCCGCAATTCAAGGGCACCGAGAACGCCTTCACCGTGGAGGCGATCGAGCGTGTCGAGGTCGTCGACGATCTGACCGTGCGCTTCCACATGAAGCACCCCGACCCGAACCTGCTGTTCAACCTCGCCACATCCTTCATGTGCATTCCCGAGCCGAAATCCTACACGGCGCTCGGCGACAAATTCGGCGTGACCGAGGCCATCGGCACCGGCCCCTACAAGATGCAGCAGTTCAGCGTCGGCCAGCAGACCGTGCTGGTGCGCAATGACGACTATGCCTGGGCTTCCGACCTCTCGGCCAATCGCGGGCCGGCCAAGTTCAAGAAGCTGACCTTCCGCGAAATCGCCGAGGAATCGACCGCCTATCTCGAATTGAAGACCGGCGGCGCCGACATGCTGGTCAATGTCCCCACCGACTTCCTGCCGCGCATCCAGGCCGACAAGGCGGTGAAGCTCGTCACTCTTCCCGGCAATGAGCTGGTCTATATGCCGATCAACACCAGCGTCGAGCCGTTCACCGACGTCAAGCTGCGCGAGGCGACCGCGTTCGCCGTCAACCAGAAGGAGATCCTGACCAGCCTCTATGGCGGCAATGGCGCGGCGGCGGACACCTTCCTGATCTCCTCGCTGAAAGAGTCGCAGGTCGAGCCGAAATACAAGATCTCCTATGATCCGGAGCGCTCGAAGAAGCTGTTCGACGCAGCCGGCTGGAAGGCCGGTCCCGACGGCATCCGTGTCAAGGACGGCAAGCGCCTCGAGGTCAAGCTCTGGACACAGAACGGAACCGAGTTCAAGCGCCTCGTCGAGATCGTCCAGGCCCAGCTCAAGGCTGTCGGCATGCAGGCCGATATCAGCATCATCGATGCCGGCTCGATCAACGCGCAGTACCGCAAGAAGACCGAGCACCAGCTCGCGATCCGCTCCTATCAATGGACCAATGCCGACATCGTCGACTGGTTCTTCGCGGCCAAGCGCGCCGGCTACCCCAATGTCTCGATGTTCAACGACCCGGAAGCGGAGCGGCTGAACGACATCGCCATGAACAAGTCCAAGACCTGGGAGGAGCGCGTCGCGAACTTCACCCGCTATCATGAATATGTGCTGTCGCAGTACGCCTTCGCGCCGATCTACCAGCCGGCGCAGAGCCTGGCCTATGGCAAGCGCATCGTCCTGCCCCAGGTGATCCGCGGCACCGGGCTCTATGGGCCGACCATGCTCGATATCGCCCCGGCGAATTGAGCCCGGCCAGGGTCGCGGAGGGGAGAGCGCCTTGCTGCAATTCGCGATCCGGCGGCTCGCCATGCTGGTGCCGGTGTTCCTCGCCGTCTCGCTGGTGATCTTCATGATCATCCATCTCGTGCCGGGCGATCCGCTGGAGCATCTGATCCAGGTCGGCTCCTCGCCCGAGCAGCGGGCGCAGATGATCGCCCGCTACGGCCTCGACCAGCCGCTGCTCGTGCAGTACGGGCGCTGGCTCGCCAAGGTCGTCACGGGCGATCTCGGCGACGCCATCGTGATGCGCCAGCCGGTCGCACGGCTGATCGCGGAGAACATGCCGCACAGCCTGGCGCTCGGCGGTGCGGCGCTGATCTTCTCCACCACTGTGGGGATCGTCACCGGCGTGCTTGCCGCCTCCTTCCGCGACAGTCTGTTCGACCGGGCGGTGATGGGCTTCATCCTGCTCGGCTCGACGCTGCCGAGCTTCTGGCTGGCGCTGCTGATGATCCTGATGTTCGCCGTGCAGTTCGAATGGTTCCCGGTCTCCGGCGCGCGCAGCTGGGACGCGCTGGTCCTGCCGGCGCTGACCATCGGTATCGGCGGCACGGCGCTGATCGCCCGCGTCACCCGCGCCGCGATGATCGAGATCGCCGGCCGCGATTTCGTGCGCGTGCTCCACGCCAAGGGGCTGCCCTTCTGGCGCATCCAGCTGCGCCATGTGCTCCAGCACGCGATGCTGCCGGTGATGACGATCCTGGGCCTGCGCATCGGCTGGATCCTCGGCGGCGCCGTCACCGTCGAATATGTCTTCGCCCGGCCAGGCCTCGGCTCGCTGCTGATCACCGCGCTGGGCCAGCGCGACTATCCGCTGGTGCAGGGCTGCCTGTTGATGCTCGCAATCGCGGTGATGCTCGGCACGCTGCTTGGCGATCTCGCCCAGGCGGCGCTCGATCCGCGCCTGCGCGAAGCCATGGGTGCAAGATGAACCGGACCGAGAGCCCGCTTGGACGTTTCCTGAGCCCTCATCCTGAGGAGCGCTCCGCAGAGCTGCGTCTCGAAGGATGCTCCAGGAGGCTCCCGAACCATCTGGCGCATCCTTCGAGACGCCGCTGCGCGGCTCCTCAGGATGAGGGCTGGAGGTTCCAGACGGGCTCCAAGACGAACCGGTGCAAGATGGGCCGTCCACGATGAGCCGTTCGTCGCTGCCCGCCCGCCTCGCCCGCTCGCCGCGCGGCGCCATCTGCGCATTGTTCCTGATCGCGCTCGTCTTCTGCGCGATCTTCGCGCCCTGGATCGCGCCTTACGACTATGCGGCCCAGCAACTCTCGATCGCCAACACGCCGCCCTCTCCAGCGCATTGGCTCGGCACCGACGAATTCGGGCGCGACCTGCTCTCGCGCATCATCCAGGGCGCGCGCACCTCGCTCAGCGTCAGCGTGCTGTCGATCGCGCTGTCGGTTCTCGCTGGAGCGACGCTTGGCGCCGCCGCCGGCTATTTCGGTGGCCTGTTCGACCGGGCCGTGACCGTCATCGTCGACCTGACCTGGTCCTTCCCCGAGATCCTGCTGGCACTGATCCTGATCGCGATCCTGGGACCGGGGCTGCATTCCACCGCGATCGCCATCGCGATCGCCTATCTCGCCCAGTTCACCCGATTGACGCGGGCGCAGGTGATGTCGCTCAAGGGCGAGCTCTTCGTCGATGCGGCGGTGGCGGCCGGTGCCCATCCCGGCCGCGTGCTCTTCCGCCATCTCCTGCCCAATGCGATGACCCCTGTCATCGTCGCCGGCATGCTGGCGACGGGTGACGCCATCGTGCTCGAGGCGACGCTGGGCTTCTTCGGGCTCGGCGCGCAGCCGCCGGTGCCAAGCTGGGGCGCGATGATGAGCTCCGGCACGGCGCAGATCTTCATCGCGCCCTGGATCATCATCTTTCCCGGCCTCGTCATCGCCACCACCGTGATCGCCATCAACCTGTTCGGGGACGCGCTGATCGAGGCGCTCGATATCCGCGCCTCGCTGCGCGACGGCTGACGCGCGACGCCATCCAAACAGAACCGCATCCAAGCCAAACCCATCCGAGACACGCAAAAAGAGACCGCAGGGAAACGCCATGAGCTTCACCGTGCTGACCGCCGAGTTCTCGCATGAGAGCAACACCTTCAGCCGCTGCCCGGCCGATTACGCCGCCTTCACGGATCGCGGCATCAGGCTCGGCCACGCCGCCATCACGGAGCGCGGTGAGGCCAATACGCCGATTGCCGGCTTCCTCGATATCGGCCGCCCCGCCGGCTGGCGGGTGGTCCATGCGATCAGCGCCGCTGCCCAGCCCTCCGGCCCGGTGACGGGCGATGCCTTCGACCGCATCGCCGATGTCATCGTCGACGCAGCCAAGGTCCATGCCGGGACGATCGACGGCGTGCTGCTCGGCCTGCATGGCGCGATGGTGACGGAGTTCTGCGAGGATGGCGAAGGCGAATTGCTCAAGCGGCTGCGCGCCGTGCTCGGCCCCAAAGTGCCGATCGGCGTCACGCTCGACCCCCATGCCAATGTCACCCGGGCGATGACGGAGCTCGCCGACATCGTCGTCTCCTACAAGACCTATCCGCATGTCGATGTCCGCGAGACCGGGCGGCTGGCGGCGGGCATCCTGCAGCGCGCCATGGCGGGCGAGATCAGGCCGGTGACGCTGCGCGCCGAGCGGCCGATGCTGGAGGAGGTCAATGGCGGGCGCACCGATATCGGCCCGATGGTCGCGCGCATCGCCAAGGCGAAGGCCTATGAGCAGGAGCCGGGCGTCTTCGCCGTCAGCGTCAATGGCGGTTTCGGCAATGCCGATATCGCCGAGGTCGGCCCGACCGTGCTGGTCACCTGCGAGGGCGATCTCGATCGTCATCGCGGCTTCGCCGAGGCGCTGGTCGACGACATGTGGCAGCGCCGCTTCGAGATGGTGACGCCCTTCCTCACGGTGGCGGACGCCGTCGCGGAGGCTGCCGCCTATGTCGCGACATCGGGCCCGCTGATTATCGCCGACTACGCCGACAATCCCGGCGGCGGCGGCTATGGCGACGCCACCGGGCTTTTGCAGGCCATGATCGAGGCCGACCTGAAAGATGCCTGCTTCGGCCCGATCGTCGATCCTGAAGCCGCGGCCGAACTGCACCGGGCTCAGCCGGGCACGACGGTCTCGGTCAGGCTCGGCGGCAAGGTCGACCCCGAGATCGGTGGTGGGCCGCTTGCCCTCACCGGCACGCTCGTCAGCCTGAGCGCGGGCGACTATATCGGCGACGGTCCGATGCTCGGCGGCCTGCATGCGAGCTGGGGGCCCTGCGCCGTGCTGCGCGTCGGCGATATCGAGATCCTGGTCACCACGATCCGGGCGCAGATGAACGACCTGCAGCAATTCCGCGCCTTCGGCATCGATCCCGCGGCCAAGCGCGTGGTGGCGCTGAAGTCGATGCAGCATTTCCGGGCCGCCTTCGAGCCGATCGCCGGCAAGGTCATCGTCTGCGACAGCGGCGCGCTGTGCACGCCGGACCTGACGAAACTGCCCTATCGCCGCGCCCGCCGGCCGATCTTCCCGCTCGATCGCGATTGTGCCGCGCGATGAATGACGGCCGGGTAGCGGCCGCCCGCGCCAACCGGCCCAAAGGCTCAGGGCGCTCGAACAGTGGCGCCCGATCGGCAGGGTTGACCGGTGTCCCGCCCCGCCCCGTATCTGCGTCCATCGGGTCCGCGAGCGATACCCCGAAAGCCGCAACATCAGCGGCGCGACCAATGCTTTCGTCCGGGTGATGCTGCTGCCGGCGTCGCTTGCCGGCGGCCAGAGTTCGTTCATTCCGGCCAATCCGGACGAAGCCACCAAACCGTGCGCAGTCAAGCTGGAGCTGCTCGGCGAATACCAGCTTGCGGGAAAGGCCGACACCGCGAATTCCGCAGGGCGCAAGCAAATCTCCAGCCCGCAATAATCGCCGATTCTTCGGCACAAAATTCAGCCGTTCTGCCATCCGCCTTGTAGTAGCCTCGCGCGGCTGGGGCTGCCGAGCCATTGCGGATGACGGCCTTCAGAGCATGGGCCCGAAAAGTGGAATCCGGTTTTCGGAAGAAGCCGATGCAAGATCAAAGAGCTATGGGCGCGAACGCAATCCCGGGAGAAGGCTGTGCAGAATACCGATAGGATTTGGACGATCGTCGATTCAAAGCAGGCGGACTATATCGAGCTCAGCGACCGCGTCTTCGAGATGCCCGAGCTCAACTACCGCGAGGTCAAATCGGCTGCAGCCCATGCCGAGCAGCTTCGGCGCGAGGGATTTCGCGTCGAGACGGGCATCGCCGGATTGCCGACCGCCGTCATGGGCGAAGCGGGAGAAGACGGGCCGGTGATCGCCATCCTCGGCGAATACGACGCGCTGCCGGAGCTTTCGCAGGCGCCTGGCGTGTCCGAGCATCAGCCGCTTCCCAACCAGCCGGCTGGCCATGGCTGCGGCCACAATTTGCTGGGCGCCGGCGCCATGCTGGCGGCCGCGGCGGTCAAGGATTTCCTGGCGGAGCGTGGGCTCAAGGGCCGCGTCCGCTATTATGGCTGCCCGGCGGAGGAAGGCGGGGCCGGCAAAGCCTTTATGGTCAAGGACGGCGCCTTCAAGGATGTCGACATCGCCATTTCCTGGCATCCGGCCGATTTCGCGGCGGTGACGGCAGCCATATCCCTGGCCAATACGACGCTCGACTTCGAGTTCTCCGGCCGCGCCTCGCATGCCGCCGCCGCGCCGCATCTCGGCCGTTCGGCGCTCGACGCCGCCGAGCTGATGAATGTCGGCGTCAACTACATGCGCGAGCATATGCCCTCCGACGCCCGCATTCACTATGCCTATCTCGATGCCGGCGGCATCGCGCCCAACGTCGTGCAGGCCAAGGCCAGGCTGCGCTATGTCGTGCGTGCGACGATGGTCTCCCAGGTCCATGAGCTGATCGCCCGCGTCCGGAAAATCGCCGAAGGCGCGGCGCTGATGACCGAGACGACCGTCACCAGCGAAGTCGTCAGCGCGATGAGCAGCCTGCTGGCGAACACGCCCCTGGAAGACGCGATGCAGCGCAATTTCGATCGGCTCGGCCCGCCGCCTTTCGATGCGGACGACGTCGCCTTCGCCAGGCGCATGCAGACAACCGTGACGCCCGCCCATATCGAAAGCGCTTTTCGCCGCTCGGGCTTGCCGGCGACGGATTTCCCCCTGTGCAACGCGATCGCACCCAGGGAGGTGCCGGGGCCGCGGATGATGGGCTCGACCGATGTCGGCGATGTCTCCTGGGCCGTTCCCACGGTCCAGGCGCGCGGCGCGACCTATACGATCGGCACACCCGGGCATTCCTGGCAGCTGACGGCCCATGGTCAATCGCCGCTGGCGCATAAGGGCATGGTTCACGTTGCAAAAATCATGGCGGGCGTGGCCGCGGATGTGCTCGTTGAACCGGGGCTGCTGGAAAAGGCCAAGGCCGACTTCGCGGAGCGTCTTGTCCGCAACCCCTATAAGCCGCTCCTGCCGGACGACGCCAAGCCGCCCTTCCACATGTTCTGACGCGGGAAAGCCAGTTCTGACGAAATCCATGGCCCGGTCGACGATCGGCCGGGCCATGCCGACGTGCTTACGTCAACTCGCCAACCGCCGAGCCTCCCAAGCCCAGGATCGACTGCGCCGCAACGGCATTTTTAAAATCCCTTGCGGAGGGAGGTTTTCGCTTTCGATCGCCGCGTACCGCATGCCCAACACGCGCCGTCATTCCTGCGCGTGCTTGATCAGATTGTCGCGGAGCTTGACCACCGCCTTCTGCGTCCCGGCAAACTCGTCGGCCTCCATGCCGGTCGCCTTGACCAATGTCCTCTGCGCACCCTTCTCGCGCAGGCGGCGCCCCTCCTCGGTCAGGCTGACGATAACCTGCCGCTCATCACCGGGATCGCGCCGGCGGCGCAGATAGCCCAATTCCTCGAGCTTCTTGAGCATCGGCGTCAGCGTGTTCGACTCGAGGAACAGCTTCTCGCCCAGGCTCTTGACCGTCTGGTTGTCCTCCTCCCACAGGGCCACGATCGCGATCCACTGGGTGTAGGTGAGGCCGAGCGCCTCGAGGATCGGCTTATAGGCCCGGCCATAGGCGAGATTGGCCGAATAGACCGCAAAGCACAGGAAATCGGCGAGTTTCGGCGTTGCAGGGCCAGAGGCCTTCGATGTGGTCATGGACGTCTCCGCTCCGGCATGGGCCGGACAGGAGCAATATAGATCGCATACGATTAAATCGGAAGGGGTTGACAATTTGGGGTGCGCCGCCCATTTGGATCGCATCCGATTGAAGCGGATACGATGCAAATTGAAAGGAGACCGTCATGGCCACCAAGATCCTCTATACCGGCAAGACCCACACCACCGGCGGGCGTGAAGGCGCCGCTCGCAGCTCCGATGGCCGCCTCGACATCGCCCTCTCCTCGCCCGGCTCCTCGGGCGCCGGCACCAATCCCGAGCAGCTCTTCGCCGCCGGCTGGTCCGCCTGCTTCATCGGCGCGCTCGGCCTTGCCGCCGGCGCACGCAAGATCCGGCTTCCCGCCGACACGGCCGTCGATGCCGAGATCGATCTCGCCAATACCGACGGGGCCTATTTCCTGCGCGCCCGCCTCAATGTCAGCCTGCCCGGCATCGAGCCCGAGACCGCCCAGTCGCTGGTCGAAGCCGCGCACCAGACCTGCCCTTATTCCAAGGCCACGCGCGGCAATATCGAGGTGGAGACCACCATCATCTGACCGGCTGCACGGCTCCGGCGACCGCACGCCCATCGCGGCAAGGGTTCGCGACAAGACTTCGCAGCAAGCGTGCGGCCGCCCGGCCCTGACTTCCAGCGCCACGCGGACGCAAGCCTTGCACCGAAAACCCGTTTGGACATTCGAGCCCTCATCCTGAGGAGCCGCGTCAGCGGCGTCTCGAAGGGTGCTCCAGGAGGCTCCGGAACCCGCTGGAGCATCCTTCGAGACGCCGCTGACGCGGAGCGCTCCTCAGGATGAGGGCTCAGGGAGTTTCCAATCCAGCTCTGAGAAGGAGGGTATCGATGTCCCTGTTCATCCCAGCCTATCTCGCAGGCGTGCTGACGATCCTCTCGCCCTGCATCCTCCCGGTCTTGCCGTTCGTCCTGGCGCAGGCGAGCCGGTCCTTCGACCGCCAGTCCTTCCGTCGACATGGTTTGCCGATGCTGCTGGGGCTGGCCTTTGCCTTCGCCGCGGTGGCGAGCCTGGCGGCAGTCGCCGGGGGCTGGGCTGTCCAGGCGAACCGCTTCGGCCGCGCCGTCGCCTTGGTCCTGCTCGCCGGCTTCGGTCTCAGCCTGATCTTTCCAGCGCTCGCCGCCCGCCTCTCCTCGCCGCTGGTGGGGGCTGGATCGCGGCTGGCGGCATGGACACAGAGAGGACGGGCGCAGGGCGGACGGGCGGGCGTGATCTCATCGGTCGTCCTCGGCGTGGCCACCGGGCTGCTCTGGACGCCTTGCGCCGGCCCGGTGCTGGGGCTGATCCTGTCCGGCGCGGCGTTGAGCGGGCCCGGTCCGCAGACCAGCGCGCTCCTGCTCGCCTATGGCCTCGGCGCCGCCACCTCGCTCGCCGCCGCCCTTCTCGCCGGGCGGCAACTCCTCGCCCGCCTGCGGCCTTCGCTGCTCTGGGTCGAGCGGGCACGCCGGCTCACTGGAGCCGCTGTGGTCGGCAGCGTGGCGCTGCTGGGACTGGGCCTCGACACCAGCCTGCTGCAGCGCCTCTCCGCCGAGCAGACCGCCAAGCTGGAGAACACGCTCATGACAAGCATCGCAAATGTCTTTGGCGGCTTCGGGCAATCCGCCGGCGCCGCCGTCCCCGATACGCTACCCGGTCCACTCGCTGCGCTGCTCGACCGGCAGGGCTGGATCAATTCGCCGCCGCTGCACGCCGAAGCTTTGCGCGGCAAGGTCGTCGTCGTCAGTTTCTGGACCTATTCCTGCATCAACTGCCTGCGCGCGCTGCCGCATCTGAAGGCCTGGGCGGACAGGTACAAGGATCAAGGTCTCGTCGTCATCGGGGTGCACGCCCCGGAATTCGCCTTCGAGCGGGATCGCAACAATGTGGTCAAGGCCAGCCTATCGCTCGGCCTGGGTTATCCGGTCGTGCTCGACAATGATTTTCGCATCTGGCGGGCTTTCGGCAATAGCGGCTGGCCGGGCATCCATATCGTCGGCAGCGACGGCCGCATCCGCCATCAGGTGACCGGCGAAGGCCGCTACGACCAGTCCGAGCAGGTCATCCGGCGCCTGCTGACTGAGGCGAATGCGATCGACGCCGCCGGCGCCAGCCAACCGGTCGAAGGCCAGGGCACCCAGAAGCAAGCGGATTGGAGCAATCTCCGTTCGCCCGAAACCTATCTGGGCCATGACAAGGCGGAGCGCTTTGCCTCGCCGGGCTCGCTCACCCCGGACGAACCGCGCGAATACCGGCATCCCGCCACGCTGCCGACGAATGCCTGGAGCCTTTCGGGCAACTGGACGGTCGGCCCCGAATTCGCTGGACTGAACCAGGCTGGAGGCGGACTGCGCTACCGCGTCCATGCCCGCGACCTGCATCTCGTGCTGGTTCCGGGCTCGCCCGACCGCGCGGTCCGGTTTCGCGTCAGGATCGACGGCGCCGCGCCGGGAGCAAGCCACGGCTCGGACATCGACGAGCAGGGTTTTGGCACCGTCCGCGACGGGCGGCTCTACCAGCTCGTGCGCCAGGCCGGCCCGGTCACGGATCGGACCGTCGAGATCGAGTTCCTCGATCCGGGCGTGCGCGCCTACGCCTTCACCTTCGGCTGAGGGCGCCAACCCGGCGCCCCCTTCAAGACAACCGGACAACCCAGCAAGACAATCCCAGGAGAATGACAATGCAGCCTCCCCGCTCCGCTGAACCCATCGACCAGAACCGCCGTCGCCTGCTGGCAAGCGCAACTGCTGCGCTCGCAGCCATGCAGCTTGGCCCGATCAGCCCGGCCATCGCCCAGCCGGCGGCAGCGCCACCGCGCGCCTCCGGCTTCCCCGCCCTCAAGCAGATCGAGGCCGGGGTCCTTAATATCGGCTATGTCGATGCCGGCCCGAGCGACGGCCCCGTCGTCATCCTGCTGCATGGCTGGCCCTACGACATCCATAGCTACATCGATGTCGTGCCCCTGCTGGCGGCCAGAGGCTACCGCGTGATCGTGCCGCATCTGCGCGGCTACGGCACGACCCGGTTTCTCTCGGATGCGACGCCGCGCAACGGACAGCAAGCGGCGCTCGCGGTCGACGTGATCGCGCTGATGGACGCACTCAAGATCGAGAAGGCCGTGCTCGGCGGCTACGATTGGGGCGCGCGAACGGTCAACATCGTCGCCGCGCTCTGGCCGCAGCGCGTCAAGGCCATGGTCTCGGTCAGCGGCTATCTGATCGGCAGCCAGAGCGCGAACCGGACGCCGCTGCCGCCCAAGGCCGAGCAGGACTGGTGGTACCAGTACTATTTTGCGACCGAGCGCGGCCGGCTCGGCTATCAGCAGAACACCCATGCTTTCGCGCGATTGATCTGGCAGACCGCATCGCCGCGCTGGGCCTTCGATGACGCCACCTTCGCGCGCAGCGCAGCCTCCCTCGACAATCCCGATCACGTCGCGATCACCATCCACAACTACCGCTGGCGGCTGAGCCTGGCGGAGGGCGAGGCCCGCTATGACGATCTGGAGCAGCGGCTCGCCCAGGCTCCCACGATCGCCGTGCCGACCATCACGCTGGAAGGCGACGCCAACGGCGCCCCGCACCCGGCCCCGGCGGCCTATGCCGGGAAGTTCTCGGGCTGGTATCAGCACAGGACCCTCTCCGGCGGGGTCGGACACAACCCTCCGCAGGAGGCGCCTGCAGCCTTCGCGGAGGCGATCATCGCGGTCGATCGCGCTTGAACCCGGTCGGGGAATGACCGAGTTTAGGCGCCTCGCGGGAGCCCAGGGCGTGCATGGATCGCATCGATGCGATGAGGGTGTTCATCGCCGCCCTCGATGAGGGAAGCCTCGCCAAAGCGGGCCGCCAGCTCGGCCGCTCCCCGGCAGCGGTCAGCCGGGCGGTCGCCTTCCTCGAGCAACAGGTCGGCGCCACGCTGCTGCACCGAACCACCCGGGCGATCAGGCTCAGCGAGATCGGCGAGCGCTATGCCGCGGCTTGCCGGCGCGTCCTCGCCGAGCTGCAGGAGGCCGAGGCCGTGGGAGGCGACGAGCGCGTCGCGCCCCACGGCACCCTGACCATCACGGCGCCGCCGATCAGCGGCGAGGAGATCCTGCGCCCGATCATCGACGCCTATATCGAGGCCTTCCCCGCCGTCTCGGTCAATCTCGTCCTGCTCGTGCGCAGCGCGAACCTGATCGAGGAAGGCATCGACATCGCGCTGCGTATCCTGGAGCTGCCGGATTCCGCGATGACGGCGATCCGCATCGGCGGCGAGGTCAAGCCGGTGATCGTCGCCTCGCCGCGTTATCTCAGCCAGCATCCCCGCATCGACGAGCCCGGCGACCTGACCAGGCACAGCATCATTGCCTGCACCGATTTCGGGCGCGAGGCCTGGGTGTTTCCCCCCGTGAAGGGCGGCTCCATCCCCCGCTCCGTCCCGTTCAAGCCAAGGCTGACGGTCAACAGTGTCAGGGCGGCGCTGGGCGCTGCGGTCGGCGGGCTCGGCGTCACGCGCCTGCTCTCCTATCATGTCGCCGAGCGCGTGCAGGACGGCTCGCTGGTGCTCCTCCTGCGAGACGCCGAGCCGCCGGCCCGCCCGGTCAATCTGGTGCTGCCGCAGGGCCGCTCCTCGGTTCCCAAGGTTCGTGCCTTCCTGGACTTCGCGGTGCCACGCCTGCGCGTCGACTTCGCCCGGCTCTCGGCCGAGTCGATCGCCATGCACGGCTGAGATGCATCGCTAACGAGAAGCATTCTTCCGCTTGACGGAAGAATGCCTGCCGAACGACGGGCATTCAGCCGCCCCGCGAAATCGCCAAAATGATCCTCACCAGGCCAGACGGGCCGGGCAGCGGCGATTTCGCTCGCTGTCGAGGAGATGAGGATCATCATGAGCAACGAACGGAAAGTGGCCGTCATCACCGGCGCTTCGCAGGGCATCGGGGCTGCGCTGGTGAAGGGATTTCGCGACCGCAACTATCGCGTCGTGGCGACGTCGCGCTCGATCAGGCAGGGCAGCGACCCCGACATTCTCGCCGTTCCCGGCGACATCGCCGATCCGGCGACGGCCGAGGCGGTCATCCGCGAGGCGCTCGCGCGCTTTGGACGGGTCGACACGCTGGTGAACAATGCCGGCGTCTTCATCGCAAAACCCTTCACCGACTACACCGCCGCCGATTTCGAGACCAAGATCGCGACCAACCTCGCCGGCTTCTTCCACATCACGCAGCGGGCCGCGGGCGCGATGCTGAAGCAGGGCTACGGCCATATCGTCAGCATCACCACGAGCCTGACCGACCATGCGATCGCAGGTGTCCCGACCGTTCTTGCCAATCTGACCAAGGGCGGCATCAATTCGGCGACGAAGGCGCTCGCCATCGAATATGCGGGGCGGGGTATCCGCGTGAACGCCGTCTCGCCGGGCGTGATCAAGACGCCGATGCATCCGCCGCAGACGCATGAATTCCTCGCCGCTCTCCACCCGGTGAAGCGGATGGGCGAGATCCGCGACATCGTCGAGGCCGTGCTGTTCCTGGAGAGCGCCGGCTTCGTCACCGGCGAGATCCTGCATGTCGATGGCGGCCAGAGCGCCGGGCACTAAAGCGTTTTCAAGCGAAGTGGACACCGGTTCGCGTGAAGAAAACGCGTTAAAACAAAAAGGGAGATCGTCATGCCGATCGTCACCATCCAGGTCACGCGGGAGGGTTCCGGCCCCGGACGCAGCTCGGTTACGCCCGAGGAGAAGGCGCAACTCATCGCCGGCGTCAGCCAGCTCCTGCTCGATGTGCTGCACAAGCCTCTCGACGCGACCTTCGTCGTGATCGAGGAGGTGGAGCTCGAAAACTGGGGCTGGGGCGGCCTGCCCGTCCCCGAATATCGCAAGCGCCGGGCGGCGGGTTAGAGACACCGGTTCGCGCGAAGACCATGCGATGAAATAAGGAGCTGGAGCATTTCCGCGCTTCGGAGAAACGCAAGGAAGGCTCTGGTCTCGCCGACGCCCTGACCCCACCCTATCTGCGACACAGCGTTGAAGGAATCCGCCATGACCGCGTCAAGCCAGACACGACTGCTCGAGCTTCTCGGCGTCGAGCTTCCGATCATCCAGGCGCCGATGGCGGGCTCCTCGACGCCGGAGATGGCGATCGCGGTCAGCGAGGCCGGCGGGCTCGGCTCCCTGCCGAGCGCCCAATATGACGAAAGCGGGCTGCGGGCGGCGCTGGACCGGGTGCGGGCCGGCACGCGCCGTCCGATCAATCTCAATTTCTTCAGCCACAGCAATCCGGCCGATGATCCCGGGCGCCAGGCCGCCTGGCTGAAGCGCCTCGCCGGCTATTATGGCGAGGCCGGGCTCGACCCCGACATGCCCAAGCCCGCCACGGGGCGCACACCCTTCGACGCGGTGGCGGCAGGCGTGGTCGAGGACTACAGGCCGGAGGTCGTCAGCTTCCATTTCGGGCTGCCGCCAGCCGATCTGCTCGCGCGCGTCAAGCGCAGCGGGGCGAAGATCCTCTCCTCCGCCACCACGGTCGCCGAGGCGCGCTGGCTCGCTGAGCGCGGCGTCGATGCGATCATCGCGATGGGCGCCGAGGCTGGCGGCCATCGCGGCAGCTTCCTGACCGATGAGATGTCGGAGCAGATCGGCACCTTCGCGCTGGTGCCGCAGGTCGTCGATGCCGTCTCCGTCCCGGTGATCGCGGCCGGCGGCATTTCCGACCGGCGCGGCGTCATCGCCGCCTTCGCGCTCGGCGCTGCCGCCGCGCAGGTGGGCACGGCCTATCTGTTCACGCCGGAGGCGAAGATCTCGCCGGTCTATCGCAAGGCGCTCGGCATGGGCGAGCGGCCGACCGCGCTCACCAATCTGTTCACCGGCCGGCCGGCGCGCGGCATCGTCAACCGCGCCATGGCGGAGCTTGGACCGCTCAGCGAGCTCGCGCCGCCCTTCCCGACCGCCGGCACAATGCTGGGACCGCTGCGCAGCGCCGGAGAAGCTGCCGGCCGCGACGACTTCAGCCCGCTCTGGGCCGGGCAATCCTTCCCGCTCGCCCGGCCGATGCCGGCGGCGGCATTGACCAGACTGCTCGCGGGCGTGGAGGTCTGAAGGGTCTGTGAGGTGGCCTGGCACGCAGGCCGCGCCGACGCTGGCCGATCGTCCCGCTCGGTCGATGACGGCCCGGTAGCGGACTTTCCCGATGCCGGCGAGGCGCCAACTGCCGACATTCGACCGATGTCGGAAAGCGGAAATATCCAAACAACGATTCGCGGCTGTCAGCGTCCGACCGACGGCGGCAGTCACGCTCTTCGCTCATTGCCTGGGGCTCTCGCGCTGCCGCGCACGTGGCCGACGGGGTGGCTGGAGGGCTGTCAGCCCGCTGCGGGCTCGCTGGGAGCCGCGAAGATCATGGGCGCCGGTCCTGCAGCTTTCGCCGTGTCAACAACATCCAGGCGCGAAGATCGAACAGCGCGACCGCGCTGGCTGTGACGACGAGCGCGCAGAGCACGAGCTTGGAGACGCTCCCCATCGTCCCGTCGATCAGCAGCGCGTGGACGACCCCGCCGAGCACGACGAACACCACGAGCACGGTATGGCCGAGACGCCAGAGCCGCGGCCTGATGCGCAGGGGCCGGCGCAGCGCGGCGAGCAGCGCCGCGGCGAAGGCGGCCCACATGGCGACGACGCCCCAGACCGAAAACGGCGTTGGCGAGTCGAAGAGAAGCGCGTCGACGACGTCGGGCGGGCTGGTCAGCCAAAGGCCGGCGACGTGGATGAGGATCGCCGCGACGAGAGCAGCTCCGACCCAGCGATGCACCTGACGCCCGCGCGGGACCGGGAGCCCCGGCAGGTATCCGGCCGCGAGCAGCGGCTGCAGCAGAACGAGCGCCAGAGCCAAGACGCCGGCAAAACCGGCCACGACATAGGTCGGCCCACGCCAAGCGAGCAGCGGGCTTGTTGCCGCGACCGCGAACGAAACAACAATCGCGCCCGCGACCACGGCCCAGATCAGGGCCGCCCTCATCAACGCCATGCGGCTCACGCCGGCTGGAGCACGAAGTCAGCCTTCAGGCTCTTGTCTCGGGGACTCTGCATCACCGGGCGCAGGAACACGGTCTTGAAGGCTGCGTCGTCGTAAGCGAGATGACCGTGCGCCTGCCCGAAGGCCGGGATGATCTGCGGCATCTCAAGACGAAAGACACCGTTGGGATCGGTCAGCGTCGCACCGTGGCTGTGCGCATCGGTCTCGTAGCCCTCCGTGGTATGGGCCCAAATCTGGATGCGGATACCAGGAAGCGGCGCGCCGTCTCCGGCCCGGCGCACCGTCCCGGACATCCAGAAGCCGCCATTGCCGATGCGCTGCACAGTCGGCGCGCCGGGACGGTAATTATTGGCGCCGCCGCGCATCGAGTCCGTCGGCGCCAAACCTTGGGCCTGCGCCGGACGAATAATCGCCGGCGCTCCCGCTGTCAGCGCCGCCGCACCGAAGGCGGAGCCTGCAGCGAGCAGGCCGCGGCGTGTCGTCGAAATGGGCAGCATCGCGTGCTCCATGGGTCAAAGTGATAGCCCGTCGGCCAAGGCCACGAGCCTCCCGTTCAGCTGCAGCCTACTGAAGCTACTCGTCGAAATCTCGTCGCCCAAGGGGGCACACGGCTTCGTGACGACCGTTGCCGAGGGACGCCCTTCGCTCCGACTCTCGGCATGGCATGGCCGCGCGCGCTTAGGGCTCATCCATCTCTGCGTGACCGAGGCGCATCGACCATCGACCGGGCTCGTCCGCTCGGCGCCAGGAGCGGAGATCGAGCCCTCTGCACGAAGCGGAGGCTGGTCGTGTCCGTCTGCGTGGGTCGGCAGCTTAACTCTCAGCGGCTCGCTCAGCAGGCCCGTGCTCGGGCTCGGCTTCCCTCGTTCGCGGCCGACGGCCCCATTGACTTGCGACGCTTCGCTATGAAACATTCGTTTCGTTCAATCTCGAACGAGAAGTCATGCGTTCCAGAACTCAAGACACCGTTGCCCTTCTCACCGCCGCGCTGCGCCGCCTGCCGCCGCAGCAGGCCGATGCGGCGCGCTTCGTGATCGGGCGCAGCTTCGAGGCGGCGACAATGCCGATGCGGGGGCTGGCGCGGGCCGCGGGCCTTCCACCTGCAACGTTTACCCGGATGGCCCAGTCTCTGGGCCTCCCCGGTTGGGAGGAATTGCGCGCTGGTTTGATCGCCGATGCGCGCGACGACCTCGGTGCGCGGCGGCCCTTCTCAGTCCGGCCCTTGCCGGAGGGAGGACCCGAGCCGCTCGCAGGCGCGATGATCGCGGCCGATCGGGCCATCCTCGACAATCTCGACGCAGCCCGTATCGAGCAGGCGGCGACGCTGCTGGAGGCCGCGCCGCGCGTTATCGTCGCTGGCTTCCGCAGCTGCCACGCCCCGGCGCTTCTGTTTCATTACCAGTATCGGCTGTTCCGTCCGGACACCGCGCTGATAGGGGGCGTCGGCGGCGTGCTCGATGTCGAACTCGGCGGCCTCAAATCCGGCGACGCGCTCGTGCTTTTCGGCTTCGATCCCTATTCGCGCGATGGCCTGCTCTGCGCGGAGGCTGCGGCCGATGCCGGCGCGAAGGTCGTCGCTATCGTCGACCGCCCCGACGCGCCAGTGGCCGAGGGCGCCGCGGCGGTGCTCACCTTCGGCACGGATTCGAGCGGCTTCTTTCCTTCGCTCACGGGCTGCATCGCGCTGGTGCAGGCGCTCGCCGCCACGCTCTATTCCCGCGCGGGGGATGCGGGTCGCGAGCAGTTGCGCCGCACCGAGGCGCGCATCGCCGCCCATACGCCCTATCTCGAAACCGGGCCACGTCGGCGATGACACGACTGCTGCACCGTTCACCGGCCTTGCCCCCGCCAGTCGCCGCCGAAAGCAGCGGCATCCTCATTCGCACCGCCGACGGGCGCACGATCATCGACGCCGCCGGCGGCGCAGCGGTCTCCTGCCTGGGCCATGGCCATCCTGCGGTCATCGCGGCGATCCGGGAACAGGTCGGCAAGCTCGCCTATGTCCATAGCGGCGCCTTCAGCAGCGCGCCGGCGGAGGAGCTGGCGGAGTGTCTCGTCGGCCACGAACCTGGTGGGCTGAGCCATGCCTATTTCGTCTCCTCGGGCTCCGAGGCCTGCGAGGGCGCCTTCAAGCTGGCGCGGCAATATTTTCTGGAGGTCGGCCAGCCAGGCCGGACGCACTTCATCGCGCGGCGCCAGAGCTACCACGGCAATACGCTCGGTGCCTTGGCGGCGGGCGGCAATGCGGGCCGCCGGGCCCCCTATGCGCCGCTGCTGCCCGAGAGCTTCAGCCATGTCTCGGCGCCCAACGCCTATCGCCGCCCGGCCGGAACCAGCGAAGCCGATTTCGTCGATGTGCTGGAGGCCGAGCTCGAAGCCGAGTTCCAGCGCCTCGGCCCCGCCAGCGTCGCCGGCTTCGTCGCCGAGACGGTGATCGGAGCGACCGCGGGCGCGATGCCCGCGCCAGCCGGCTATCTCGCCATGGCCCGTCGCCTTTGCGACCGACACGGCGCGCTGCTCATCCTCGACGAGGTGATGTGCGGCATGGGCCGGACCGGGACGACACATGCCTGGGAGCAGGACGGCGCGAGTCCGGACCTCCAGACCATCGCCAAGGGGCTGGGAGGCGGCTACCAGCCGATCGCCGCCGTGCTGATGCGCGAGCCGATCTTCGCCGCGATCCGCGCCGGCAGCGGCCGTCTCTGGCACGGTCACACCTATATGAACCACCCGGTCGCCTGCGCGGCGGCGCTCGCGGTGCAGCGGACCATCGCGTCGGACGGGTTGCTCGACCGGGTCCAGGCGATGGGCGAGCGGCTCTCGCAGCGGCTCAACGCTCGCTTCGGCAACCATCCCCATATCGGCGACATCCGCGGCCGCGGCCTGCTCCAGGCGATCGAGCTCGTGTCCGACCGCTCGGCCAAGGAACCCTTCGACCCGGCGCTCAGGCTCAACGAGCGGGTCAAGCAGGCCGCCTTCGATCTCGGCCTTGCCTGCTACCCCTCCGGCGGCACTGTCGACGGCGTCCGCGGCGACCATGTGCTGCTCGCTCCGCCCTACATCGTCACGGCCGAAGAGATCGACCGAATCGTCGAGATCCTCGGCGAAGCGGTCGATCTGGCTCTTGCTTCCTGAAGGTTATCGCTGATGCCCCGCCTCGCCGTTGCCCGGTTCTCGCATGAAGGCAATTCCTTCTCGCCGGTGATGACCGGGCTCAACGAGTTCCGGCGTGAATGGTATCAGGGCCAGGAGGCCGAGGCTGTCTATCGCGGCACCACGACCGAGGGCGGCGGCGCCGTCGCGTTCCTCGACGCCCATCCCGAATGGCGCGGCACTTTCCTGCGCATGACGGGCGCAACGCCCGCCGGCCCCGTGACCCGCGAGGCCTACGACACGATCATCGACGAGATCGTCGCCGACCTTACGCAGGGCGAATGGGATGCGGTCTTCCTCTCGCTGCATGGGGCGATGGTGGTCGAGGGCATGGACCTCGCCGATTACGAGATCGTCCGGCGCGTGCGCGAGGCGATCGGGCCTGAGATGCCTTTCGGCGTCAGCTTCGACCTGCACGCCAATCTCGACACGCGCATCGCCGATCTCGTCACCTTCGCCGCCGGGTTCAAGGAACATCCGCATATCGACATGAAGGAGACCGCCGAGCGGGTGCTCGACGTGCTCGACCGCACGGTGAAGGGCGAGGTCCGACCCGTCGGCCACATCGCCAAGCTCGACGCGATCCTGCCCAGCATCAACATGCGCACGGCGGAGGGGCCGATGGCGGAGCTGGAGGCCTTCGCGCGCGGCCTCGAATTCGATCCGCGCGTCCTCGATGCTTCGCCCTTCGGCGGCTTCTCCTATGGCGACACGGTCGTCGCGGGCGCCGGCGCGCTGGTTTATGCCGATGGCGACCGGGAGCTGGCGAAGCGCGCCGCCGAGCGCATCGTCGAAGAGACCCGCAAGCGGCTCGACCGCTTCTATATCGCGCTACCCGATGCGGCAGCCGGCATCGCGCAGGCGCTCCGGCTCGGGCCGGAGGCGCAACCCGTAGCGGTGATCGATTCAGGCGACAACCCGCTCTCGGGCGGCATCGGCGACACGCCGGAGATGCTGCGTGCGCTGCTGGATGTCGCCCCTCAGGTGCCGACCGTCTTCGCCTTCTTCGCCGATCCCGCGCTGGTCGAGCGATGTGTCGCGGCAGGCGAAGGCGCTGCGATCCGCGGCACGCTCGGCGGGCGGATCAGCACCGATTTCGGCTCGCCTGTGCCGTTCTCGGGGACTGTGCTCAAACTCACGGATGGCCATTACGCTAACAGCGGCCCGATGATGCGCGGCCTGCCGATGTCGCTCGGCCCCACCGCAGTGATCGGCATCGGGCAGATCAGGGTGATCGTCACCACGGCCTGCGGCTCGGCGCATGACCCGGCCTTCTATACGCTGCACGGCGTCGACTTCGCTCAGGTCGCGCTGCTCTGCGCCAAGGCCAAGAACCATTTCCGCGCCGCCTTCACCGCGATCTGCCCGACCATGATCGACATCGACGCGCCCGGTCCCGCTGCGCTCGATATCAACCGCTTTCCGTTCCGCCTGGCCCCGCCCACCCTCTATCCGCTCCGTATCAGGGAGGCTTCGTGATGAGACGCCGTGATTTCCTCGCCGCCGCTGCCGCGACCGCAATCGCTCGTCCGGCGCTCTCACAAAGCCGCCAGCGGGTCCTGAGGTTCATTCCCCAGGCCGACCTCGCCAATCCCGATCCGATCTGGACGACCACGACCGTCGCCTACAACCACGGCTTCATGGTTTGGGACACGCCTTATGCGCTCGATGCAAACTACTTGCCCAGGCCGCAGATGGTGGCGGGCCATGAACTCTCCGACGACAAGCTGACCTGGCGCTTCACCTTGCGCGACGGCCTCGTCTTCCATGATGGCGAGCCGGTGCGCTCGATCGACCTTGTCACCTCGATCCAGCGCTGGGCCAAGCGCCGGCCGCTCGGCCAACTCATGATGAGCTTTGGCGCCGAACTGACCACCGAGGGCGACAAGGTCTTCACGATCCGACTGAAGAAGCCCTTCGGGCTGATGCTGAACGCGCTCGCCGATTACTGCTTCATCATGCCCGAGCGCATCGCCAGGACCGATCCATTCAAGCAGATCTCGGACTATGTCGGCTCCGGCCCCTACCGCTTCCTGCGCGACGAATGGAAGCCCGGGGCCGGCGCGGCCTATGCCCGGCACGAGCGCTACCTGCCGCGCCAGGACGAGACGAGCCTGCTGGCCGGAGCGCGTATCGCCCATTTCGACCGGATCGAATGGCTCGTCATGCCCGATCCTGCCTCGGCAGCCGCAGCGCTCCAGACCGGCGAGGCCGACTGGCTGGAGAGCCCGCTGCCGGACCTGCTGCCGATCCTGCGCGGCAACCCTGCGACCCGCGTGCTGCGCAACGACCGTATCGGCGCCATCGGCATGGCGGCGATCAACCACCTGCATCCGCCCTTCAACAACCGCAAGCTGCTGCAGGCGGTGCTGACTGCAGTCGACCAGAAGGAATTCATGCAGGCCGCCTTCAACAACGAGCCCGAGCTCTTCGCCACCGGCGTCGGGGTCTTCACAAAGGGCCTGCCGATGGACAATGACGAGGGCATCGGCATCCTCAAGGCGGATGTCGCGTTGGCGAAGACGATGGTGGCCGAAAGCGGCTACAAGGGCGAGCGCGCCGTGTTGATGGCGCCGGGCGATCAGGCTGTGCTCGGGGCCTTCGCGCCGGTGATGGCGGCGACGCTGGAGCGTATCGGCATCAATGTCGACCATGTCACGACGGATTGGGGGACGCTGGTGCAGCGCCGCTCCAGCCAGGAGCCCCTCGAGAAGGGCGGCTGGTCGATGTTCTGTACCTCCTATACCGGGCTTTCGGTAATGGACCCCGCCGTGCACCTGCCACTGCGCGGCACCGGCAAGGCCGGCTGGTTCGGCTGGCCGACCGATCCTGACATGGAGAAGCTGCGCGACAGCTGGATCGATGCGCCGGACCTTGCCGCCCAGAAGCAGATCGCCCGCAGGATGCAGGCTCTCGCCTTCGAAAACGTGCCGTTCATTCCGCTCGGCCAGTATTATTTCGCGACGGCGGCGCGTGCCGACCTTACGGGCTTCGTTCCGTGGCCCACGCCGATCTTCTGGAACGTCCGCCGCAGCGGCTGAGCGCGGGCGTGATCAAAACGCCGATGCATCCGCCGCAGACGCATGAATTCCTTGCCGCTCTCCACCCGGTGAAGCGGATGGGAGCATATCCGACCGGCGCGGCGTCATCGCCGCCTTCGCGCTCGGCGCTGCCGCCGTGCAGGTGAGCACGGCCTAGCTGTTCACGCCCGAGGCGAAGATCTCGCCGGTCTACCGCAAGGCGCTCGGCATGGGCGAGCGGCCGACAGCGCTCACCAACCTGTTCACCGGCCGGCCGGCGCGCGGCATCGTCAACCGCGCCATGGCGGAGCTGGGACCGCTCAGCGACCTCGCGCCGCCCTTCCCGACCGCCGGCACAATGCTGGGGCCGCTGCGCAGCGCCGCGGAGGCCGCCGGCCGCGACGACTTCAGCCCGCTCTGGGCCGGCCAATCCTTCCCGCTCGCCCGGCCGACGCAAGCGGCGGCACTGACCAGAATGCTCGCGGGCGCGGAGATTTGAAGGTTCTGTGAGGTGGGCCGGCATCCGGGCCGCGCCCGCTGGCCGATCGTCCCGCTCGCTCGATGACGGCCGGGTTGATCAATGGCGGCCGGGTAGTCGCCACCTGCTCCAGCCGCGCCAAAAGCCGGAGTGAGCGATTGCCAGCCCCTCGCCGCTCGTGGCGCGGAGATGTCGTCGCCAATCGTGTGGCGCAGAGCCGCAATGACCGTGGGCACAGCGCCCTATCCGCGCACCGGCCAGGTAACGTGATGCTTTGCAGCTCGCGCCAAGACTTGCCCGAAAGCCAACTTGCCCGATGCCAGCAGAGCGCCAATGCCGGAATTGGTGTCCTGCCCAAAACCAGACATCCGTAGGGCGGCATTGTAAGAGTTTGGCTCGACTGTCACTGAGTTTTCACTTCGCGGGCAGGCTATCCGCCGTGCTTGCGGACTCTGACGGTTGAAGCGACCAGGATGAGCGCCAATCCCGGCAGCAAAATTGCGCTGACGGCTAGGCTGAGCATTGGGCGTCCAGGAAGGTGCTCAAGCAAGACGCACCTCGTACCGCGAGCCCGCTACCAGCCTTGCGCGAGTTGGGTCAACTGCGCACAAGCCGCCGCGCCTGCAGCAGCAACTGGGCTGAGTTGCTGATTGAGGTGCGAGGCGGCAAGACCATTCTGCTATCATCTATAAGGATCAAACAGCTTCGATCATGACCATCGCATGTGCGAGTTCGCCACGATAGCCGATGGAAAGATGGATGCGGAATGCCCTCTTGCTCGCGAGCCAACGCGCTCGCCGCAGCGCTCCACCGCTTAGTGTCATGATTGGTGGGCTCGCATTGTGGTTTAGCACCTCGATGTCGTGCCACCGCACGCGATCTGTAATGCCAGTACCGAGCGCTTTTGCCATCGCTTCCTTGGCGGCGAAACACCCAGCGTAGAATGTAGCAACATCGACAAGCCCGTCTGCGAGCTGCAGCTCAGCCAGCGTGCAGATTCGTTTCTTGAAGCGATCACCGTAACGGCGAATAGCCTCCCGCACTCTCTCGATCTCGCAGATATCGACACCAATGCCTAGGACCAAGGCCTTTCTCCAAACTCACGATAATCGGACACTCGATGTTTGATTTTCGAACATTCCGTGCTAATGAGGTACTCAGATCAGGAGGCTCCATGGCAATCGTTGTTTCCACTCGATCAATTGTCAGCCCTGTTTTTCCGGCGACGGATGTCGCCGCTGTTTTGCGCGACGAGCTCCTTAGCAGGGTCCGTAGCCGCTATCGCCGTAAGGGAGTGCCTCTTCCCAAGGCTGACAAGGACGTTGTGATCAAGACGATTGATATCGATTCTCTGACAGTCGTCGAGATTCTTTCCAGCCTAGATGACCTTCTCCCATTTCCGGTAACCGAGAGCGTTGTGAGGTCGGGAGGGTACAACTCGATTACGGATGCGGTGGAGCACGTAACGGGTCGCATCGAGAAGAGATGGAAGACCCATCATGGCGGAGAACACCGATGACGACACATAATCTGCCGGATGGGGACGCAGAGCGTAAACGGCTGGGCGAGATGCTCCGAGAGGCGCGCGAGTACGTCGGGTTTTCACAGGATGAGGTGGCGGGTTTTTTGAAGATCCCACGCACTGCGATCGGGCATATCGAGAGCGGGCAACGGAAAGTCGAGGCCCTTGAATTGAAGCGCCTGGCTGAACTTTATCGCAAACCGATTAGCCATTTCACCGACGATGGCCCCAGCGACGCGCTGCCACCTGATGTCGAGCATCTGGCCAGGCAGGCGGCCAAGCTATCTCCTACCGATCGGGAGGAGCTCGGTCGGTTTGCTGAATTCCTGCGGATGCGTGCCAAGGAGAAGTAAGCGATGGTGGACTACGCAGCTGCGATCCGCCGGGCGACACTCGAGGCAGGACGACTTCACCGGGACCTCGCCATCCAGGCGCGCGTGGTTCGAGGTCACGGTCGCATCGATGTTTACGAGGCCATCACCAAGTTAAACGTTCCGCTGCTTTTCACCAAGCTGGATGGGCTGCTGGGCGTTTATTTGCGTGAGCCATCACCTGGAATTCTGGTGACTACCCAGCGGCGTCAGAACCTGCAGCGCTATACGGCCGCGCACGAGCTTGGCCACCACTATCTCGGGCACAGACCCAGCCTGGATGATGAGGACGCTCTGCGGCGCGCTCCCTTTCAGGCGAAGGCAGGCGACGACCCGCAAGAGGTTGAGGCAGAATCCTTCGCCGCCGCCTTCCTGCTGCCTCGTTGGCTGCTTGACTGGCACTGCGAGCGCCAGGAGTGGACGGACCAGGATCTTCATGACCCGATCAATCTCTATCAACTCGCCTTGCGAGTGGGCATGAGCTTCAAGGCCACAATCTGGACGGCGCTCCGCTATGGTGTGTTCAACCTGGCTGTGGCGAGGGAGATGGCGGCGCTCCCGCTCAAGGCAGTCAAGCAAAAGATCCTGCACGGCTACGAACCTGACGACTATCGCGGTGACGTGTGGCTTGTCACCGATTCCGACAAGAATCTGCGTCTCGAAGGCGGACCTGGCGATCTGGTTGTCGTGCGTCTGCCCGAACATAGTTCTTCAGGCTATCTTTGGCGGATTGAATCCATCGACGGCGAAGCACTTGATATCGTGGCGGACAGTCGCGAGAGGCTGGTGGAAACTGGATTGATAGGCGGGTCGACGCTTCGGCGCATCACCGCCGCCGCTCGCAATAGTTGCGATGGCGAATTTCGGCTCGCAGAGGAACGGCCGTGGATGCGGGCGAAACCGCTCAACACCTTTGCGGTGCACTACAATCTGGCGGGCGCCTCGCGGCAGGGATGGTACGAGCCGCAGCGACTGGCTCATCTCCAGGCTGCTGCGTAGTGTCCTTAGTCATCACTCAGGACCTGCGACGACTGTTCGGGCCTGCTCGGGATCAGAGCGACCGTCCGACTTGCCTGGCTTTTGCGGCAAGCGACGTCCACGCCGCCTTGCGGTCTCCGTGGAGAGCGTTGAGCTGCGAATTCGTGTTCTATCATGCCCAGCGACGCGCCGGACTTCCTCCGACAGAGGGCGCATACCTGGGGCATATCCTGGAGGCTGTTGCCGTCGATGGCCAACCGGTGGAGAGCGATTGGCCCTATCTGACATGCATTCCCGATAACACCGACGATTACGGTCCGCCGGCCGGCCTCCGTGTTTACCGACGCGGCAATGAGCTGGTCGGGATAGGCGTCGACGAGATCGTGCGCAGTCTAGATGCCGGCGTACCGAGCCTAATTGTGATGATGCTGTCGGACTCGTTTTATTTGCCCTCTGCAGATGGTGTGGTGATCTGCACGCCGGGCGAGAAGCCTGACCGGCTTCGGCTGCACGCTGTGGTGGCCGTCGCACACGGCAGCGTCGCTGAAGAACGCGCGATCTTGATACGCAATAGCTGGGGAGATGATTGGGGCGTCTCAGGCTATGCCTGGATTCCCGAGAGCTTCCTGACACCGCGGCTACAAGCGCTTGCCCTGCTTACGGAGGATGTCGATGTTTCTGGAGCGGATCTCGCAGCCTAGCAATGCGCGGGCTTGGTTGGCGGCATCACGAGCGGTGCACGCACGGTCTGGCCACGAGGCTCACCACGTCGTGATCGACGTTGAGAACTCGACCGTCGAAAGCGCTACCGATACCGCTATTATTGCGGAATTGGATGGCTTTCTTGTCCGGCACACCGAGACGGGTTTCCCTGTCAGAACCGTCGCGAACACGATCTTCCCCCAGTCGACGTATGAAGATCATGGCTCGCCGGATTTTTACGAAGCCTACATCACACGGGTTTTCCCGAAACTGAAGCGATCGCCGCGGGACTGGGGACGCTACTTTGAGCGCATGATCGCGTATCCAACGCCGAAAGGGCCGGTAAATTTGCTCGACACGCTGGTTCGGAAGATGAAGCGCAATGTGGCGGGCACGTCCGCTTATAGGAACATCTATGAACTGCCGATCTATAATCCGATGAAGGATGCAGAAGGTTCACCACGTGGCGGGCAGTGCCTGAGTTTCCTGAGTTTCAAGATAGATAAGGACCATCGCCTGCTTCTGTCGGCGATGTATCGCAACCACTACTACACCGAGAAACTTCTCGGGAACCTCGCAGGCCTGGGTCGGCTGATGCAGTTTGTTGCCGACGAAGCCGGGCTGATTGTAGGGCCACTCACGGTGGTTTCGACGCATGCGGTGGTGGACAATGGCAACGCGTCGCAGGCTGAACTGAAGGCAATGCATGCTCGCTGTTCGGCTATACTCGCTGCAGCAGCGCAGGTAGCAGCGGCATAGCTAGCTCATGGGTCGCTGTCGTCATCGAGTTGCGTTTCGAAACTGGCGCCGACCGCGTCATCTTCGCGCCCTTGCGACTATCCTATGGATGTCCGAAAAGCACCGCGCGCTAGTCCGATCGGGCGCGCAGGAGTCGGAGGACAAGCACATCTCTCACGCTATACCGCATCTGTCGTCGCTACCTACGCCAACAGCCGTCTATGACACGTTCTGGCGCTTCGCGGCCGAGCGGCTTGCGATGTATTATCGCCGTCTGATTCAGCCGACCGGACCGTGGTCCGCTGACGGGATCCTCAACAGCTACCGGTTCACAAACACCTATCGGGTGACCGACCGTGTCAGCCAGTATCTGATCCGCGAGGTGCAATATGGGAAGGACCGCTCGCAGGAGCCGCAGGAGGTCTTCTTTCGCACCCTGCTTTTCAAGACCTTCAACAAGATAGAGACTTGGGAGCGGCTCGAAGCCGTTCACGGATCGATGGTCTGGCGCACGGCAAAGCTGGCGGATTTCGACAAGACGCTCGACATGGAGATGGCGCGGGGCAGGACGATCTATTCAGCTGCGTACATCATGCCGGCGCCTCCTTTCGGGCAACGGCGCAAGCACAGTAACCATCTTTATCTCATCGCGAAGATGATGGATGACCGCTTACCAGATCGGCTGAGACAGGCTCCCGACCTGGGCAGCGTCTATGAGACTATCCGGCGCTATCCAGGGCTTGGGCCATTCCTTGCGTTCCAATACGCCATCGATCTGAACTATTCCTCGCTCATCGATTTCGACGAAGATAGCTTCGTCGTTGCCGGGCCGGGCGCATTGGACGGCATAGCTAAGTGCTTCGGTGTGGCAGCGGCGCGAACGCCCGAGGCAATCATCCATCTCGTGACAGAGCGACAAGAACAGGAACTCGCCAGCCGGGGGCTAGAGTTTCCGGGTCTGTTTGGAAGGCGACTTCAACCAATCGATGTTCAGAACCTGTTCTGCGAGATCTCGAAATACGCTCGGGTTGCGCACCCGGATGTGATTGGGACCTCGGGGCGCCAGCGGATCAAGCAGAGCTTTATCCCAGCAGCTCGACCGGTGCCGCCTGCCCTCTTCCCACCGAGCTGGAAACTCGATCCTTCTGTCTTGCCGTTAGCAGTTGAGAGCGTCGCTCCAGCTACGCATTCGCCGCATGACTTGTTCGCCGTGGGGATGGCTCGCCGAGGCCATTCTTTCTCAAAGGGGAGATAGATATTTGATAGGAGCTCTTCCATCGTCCAGAGCTCCTGTGGACTGTCAGGGTGGCGCTATAATGCGGCACTGCGGTTCGCTGACTAGGATGATATACTCGTCGAAATCGGCGATTCAGACACCAGAGGTGATGTGAGAGATGGGCAACGCCGCCAGAGATTCCAAGCGAGTCCGCGACGTTCTGTCTGCGAGCGAATTGCACAAGCTTCAGACGGAGCAATTTCGCCACGACCAGCGCAACCATAGCGATATCATCTGCTTGTCGAAACCCGACCGACTCAAGCACTACGGTCTGCACTTTGCAAAATACGCTGGGCGGATGGCGCGTGGAACAAAGGAAGCCATTGCGTTCGAGCGAACGGTTACAGACGCTGCGTTGGTCTGCTTTAGCGCCGCCAACACTCTACATCAGCGTCTTGATGCGTTTGAAGCCAAGAATGTTGGGCAGCAGGATCACCTGCTGGTCTTGACGGACGCCGCTGGCCGCTTCGCAGATGCATGCGAGAAGATTGATCACCTTGAGGAATTTGTGTCGATCGCTCGCGAAGCGAACCTGGATATCCTGAACTGGATTTTGGTTGTCTCGGCAGACTTCGACTTCGACCTGAGGTCCAACATTATGCAAAGGCGCAAAGAGCTGGCCTCTAGGCAGTTTTTCGTCGAGGAAACCTGAATGACCTTCTGGAGTGGAGAGAAAATCCTAAAAAACAAGGATGTAGTCGAATTTTTTGATGAAGGTAAGGTAGATGCCAACGCTTACAACCTAAGCATGGGCAGTTACTACTTTAAAACTTCGGACGGAGCGAACCCTGCACCAACTGCTATTCTGAAGGAGAATGAATCAATATTTATCCCGCCAGGGCAGTTCGCTTTCCTTTTGTCAAAAGAGACCATCCATATTCCCAACGGCGCGATGGCGTTTATTTCCATGCGCACGGGCATCAAATTCCAGGGCCTGATCAACGTCTCGGGGTTCCACGTCGACCCTGGCTACAGCGGCAAGCTAATTTACGCGGTCTTCAACGCAAGCCCGTCGCCAGTCCTAATTTCAGAGGGCGCGGCAATCTTTAAGATCTGGTTCGCTGACCTCGACAGGGAGTCCTCAAGCGATTTCATCTTCAAGGGAAAAGCGCAGAGCGCGATCAGCAACGATCTTGTCAAGGGCATGAGCAGGGAAATCTACTCGCTGCAGGCACTCTCCGATAAAATTCGCGATCTCGACCATCGTGTCGAGAAAGAGATGAGCGCGCAAAAGCCCACTATCGACAATCTGATGCTGGTTTGGGGCACTATCGTGATGGGAGTGATTGGAGCACTTATTCTCGCGCTGCTGACCTTCGTTCTTCCCAGCCTTTGGAGCGCGGGGCAGTGGTTACGTTCTCAACTCGAGACGCGACAGCAGGCGACGGCACCGCAGGCGCAACGCGTCGGGGACCCGCCAAAAAACTGACAACCGCTCCTGATCTCGCGATGCGGGTTGCTCGGCTGACGTAAACTACGAGTTCGCGTTCATTCTCCGGCCGTCCTTGCAGCAAGCCGAGGCGCACTGCGAGCGTGAAGTACAACTGTCGTGTCGCCCACACACTGCCTTCTTTAGCTCAGCAGGATCGTGCGGATCTCCTGCCAGCTCTCGGCGTCGGGCGCGCAGAGCAGGCCGAGCGTCGGCTGGGCCGGCCGGTAAGGCTCTCCGTCCAGCATGCGGACATGGCCGCCGGCCTCGGCATAGATCAGCGATCCCGGCGCGTGATCCCAGGGGCTGAGCCGGCCATAGAGCAGGAAATGGCCATTGCCCGCGGCAGCGAGCCGGTATTCATGGCCGCAGCAGCGCAGCGACGAGACATTGGCGAAGGCCGGCATGTGGCCGGGCAGCTTGCTGCGCAGCGGCTCCGGGAAATACTGCCAGCTCATCATGCCGGTCATCTCGCGGGGAGCCGCGGCCGGCGCCACCCGCAGATCGCGGGTCTTGCCGCCGGCGGAGCCGAGCCAGGCGCCCTCGCCGCGCAGCGCCATCGCACTGTCCTCGACGATGGGATCGTGGATCACCGCGGCGACGACCTCGCCCCTGACCAGCACCGCGGCCATGACGGCGAAGAGCGGCAGGTCGGAGGCGTAGTTGAGGGTGCCGTCGATCGGGTCGATGACGACGGCGAGCTCGGCATCGCCGAGACGCTCGACCAGCGCCGGATCGGCGGCGACCGCCTCCTCGCCGATCAGCACGGCGCCCGGAAAGGCCCGGGCGAGCTCGGCGCTGATGAAGCGCTCCGCCGCCTCGTCGGCCTCGGTGACGAGATCGGTCGCCGAGCGCTTCTCGCGGATCTCGCCCGCGGCCAGGTTGCGGAAGCGCGGCATGACCTCGCGGCGGCCCGCCTCGGCGAGGATTCCTGCAAGCGTCTCATGGTCCTGGCGTGTGAAGATCATTGTGGTCCAGTCGGTTAGAGCGTTTTGCATCTGAGTGAAACACGGACCCGTCATTGCGAGAAGCGAAGCGACGAAGCAATCCAGGAAGACGCAGAGCTCTGCCGTTCCTGGATTGCTTCGCGGAGCCTGTACTCGGGCTTGCCGAAGGCAAGACCCGGGTGCTCGCAATGACGGCTCAGTCAGATCGAAAACAGCTCACATCCAGAGCGTTTTCGAGCGAAGTGGATACCGGTTCGCGTGAAGACAATGTGATCAAATAAGGAGGTAGCCCGATGCGGCGGTCAGTCGAACTCGACGAGGATCGGCTGGTGGTCTGAGACCTTGGTCTCGACATCGCAGATGATGGTGCGGGCGCGCGCCGCGAGATCGGGCGTCGCCAGCACATAGTCGAGGCAGCTGGGCTCGCCATAGATCTGGTCGAACAGGTTCGCGGTCGGCGGATGCGGCGCCTGCCCCATCACCGCGGGCCAGAGGTCGACGAATGGCGGCTCACCACCGTCGAACGGCGCCAGCAATCGCGCCAGCACCGGATCATCCGGGCGCATGTTGAAGTCGCCGGTCAGCACGGCGCTCGCCGCGCTCGGCGTCATCCGATAGGTGTGCGGCCCGGCCTCGCGCGGCCTGGCGTGGCGGGCGAGCGCCATACGATGGGCCTCGCGAATGCCGTCGACCTGCGCGGCGCGTAAGCGCGACGACGAGTATTCGAGATGCGTCGTCATCAGCCGGACCGGGCCGAGCGGGGTTTGCGCCACCGCCTCGATCAGCATGCGCGGCATGTTGCGGGTCTCGGCCGCCTCCCAGGGCAGGAGATGGCGCAGCGCCTGGGCGACAGGATAGCGCGTCAGCAGGAGATTGCCGAAGCGGCTGCGGCCGCCCCTGCCGTCGTCGACATCGACGCCGATGCCCTCGATCGCGGTGAAGCCCGGCAGCAATTCGGCGAAGCAGGCGAACTGGTCGGTCTCGTCATTGCCGTCGAGCTCGGGGAAATTATCTGCGACCTCCTGCAGGCAGAGCACGTCGAAATCCGCCATCTGCCGGGCATGAGCGACGATGCGCGCCGGATCGACGCGGTCGTCCATGCCGCGGGCCCACTGAATGTTCCAGGTGATCAGCCGCATCTCACTTGATTCCCGTCACTTGATTCTCGTCACTTGATTCCTGCACGCATGAAGCTCTGCACGAACTGGCGCTGGAACAGCAGGAAGCCGACCAGCAACGGCGCCGAGGTCATCAGCGTCGCCGCGCAGATCACCGCCCAGTCGATGCCCTGATCGCTCGACGAGAAGACCTGGAGGCCGACCGTCAGCGGCCGCGACTCCACCGAATTGGTGACCAGCAGCGGCCAGAGGAAGTTGTTCCAGTGATAGCTCACCGAGACCAGCCCGTAGGCGATATAGGTCGGCCTGGCGAGCGGCACATAGACCTTCATCAGCACCTGCAAAGGGCTTGCGCCCTCGACGCGGGCCGCGTCGTCGAGCTCCTTCGGCACGGTCTTGAAGGTCTGCCGCAGCAGGAAAATGCCGAAGGCCGAGGCGATATAGGGCAAGGCGATGGCCGGGATCGTGTCGATCAGATTGACCCTGGCAAGCGTGCGGTAGTTCTCGACGATCAGCGCGTCGGGCATGATCATCAGCTGTGCCAGGATCAGCGCAAACGCGATGTCCCTGCCCCAGAAATCCTGCCGCGCCAGCGCATAGGCCGCCAGCGTCCCCAGCACGAGCTGGAAGGCAAGGATCATGGTGACGAGGACGAAGGTGTTGAGGAAATAGCGTGCGAAGGGCGCGGCCGCCCAGGCGCGGGTGAAGTTGTCCAGCGTCAGCGGCGCGGTCAGCACGAAACGGGTCGTGTACTCGGCTGGATGGATCGCGGCCCAGACGGCATAGGCCAGGGGCAGAACCCAGATCAAAGCGAGCAGGATCGCGCCGGTCGATTCGAGCGTCAGCGCCAGGCCCTTGGGCGCGTAAGGGTCGGGACGGGTGGTGGCCGCCGGCTGCGGTTGAGGCGCGCCGCTCATTGATAATGCGTCCTGCGTTCGAGCCAGCCATATTGGACGAAGGCCACCAGCGCGAGCAGCAGCAGGAGCACGCAGGTCAGCGCCGCGGCATAGCTCGTATCCCAGAAGCCGAAGCCGACCTGGTAGATGTAGAACAGCAGCAGCGTCGTCGCATTGTCGGGGCCGCCGCGCGTCATCACGAAGATATGGTCGATCATGCGGAAGGCGTTGATCACTGCATTGATCAGCACGAACAGCGTCGTCGGCATCAGCAGCGGGAACTGGACACGCCGGAAGAACGTCCAGCGCGAGGCGCCCTCGATCGCCGCAGCCTCACCGAGGCTGGGCGGGATCGCCTGCAGCGCCGCGAGGTAGAAGATCATGAAGAAGCCGGCCTCCTTCCAGATCGCAACGATGGTGACGGCGTAGAGCGCGGTGTCCTGCGACCCCAGCCAGTTGGTGCTGCGCCCGCCGAAGGCACCCACGATCTGCTCGAGCAGGCCGTATTGCGGGGTGAAGAAGAACAGCCAGATATTGGCGACCGCGATCATCGGCAGGATGGTCGGGGTGAAATAGGCCATCCGGACCAAAGTGCGGCCGGCGATCTTGTCGTTGACCCAGACCGCCATCAGCATGGCGAGCGCGATCGAGGCCGGGATCGTGCCGGTGGCGAACCAGAGATTATTCGCCATCGCCTTCCAGAAGATCGGGTCGGCCAGCATCTGCTGGTAATTGTCGAGCCCGACGAAACGCGCCGGGCGGCGCGCCCGCGGGGTCGACATGAAGCTGTCGACGAAGCTCGCGAGCGCGGGCCAATGCGTGAACAGGGCCAGGCAAGCCATGGCCGGCAGCAGCAGCAGCCAGCCATGGATCGTTGCGGTCGCGCGGCTGTTCATCGGCTCAGCGATAGGCCTTCAGGATGCGCTCGGCTTCCGCCTGGGCCTCGGTCATCGCCTGCAACGGCTGCTTCGTGCCGGTGAGGACCGCCTGCAGGCCGTCATTCAGCGCCTTGGTGACGCGCTGGTTCTCATGGGTCGAGAGCTCGGCGACGGCGGTCGGCAACTGGTCGCGGGCGACGAGGGCCTGGGGGAAATCGGCGACGTATTTCTTCATCGCCTCGGTCTCGTAGGCCGCCGGCGTCACCGCGACATAGCCGGTATCGGCGCTCCATTGCGCGGCCCGCTCCGGCGTGGTGATCCAGCGCACGAATTTGAACGCGGCTTCCTGCTCGGCCGGGCTCGCCTTCTTGGAGAGGTAGAAATTGCCGCCGCCGGTCGGGCTGCCCGGCTTCTTGCCGGCGGGCAGCACGGCGACGCCGAAGGGGAATTTTGCGTTGGCCCTGACATTGGTCAGGTTGCCGGTGGTGGTCCACATCATTGCGACCTTCTTCTCGAAGAAGTCGCGTGGCGTGGTGCCCCATTCGACGATGCCGGGCGGGTGAACCTTGTATTTCTGCGCCAGGTCGACCCAGTACTGCAGAGCCTCGACGACGCCAGGATTGGCATAGTCGGTCTTGTCGCCGGCCGGATTGGCGAGAATGGCGCCGGCCTGCGTGGCCAACCCCTGGAAGAGCCAATAGGGGAAGCCGGAAGACGGTATCTGGATGCCCCACTGGCTGGTGTTGCCCGCAGCATCGCGCTTGGTCAGCTTCTGCGCGAATTCGAGTTGCTGCGCCCAGCTGGTCGGCGGCTTCTCGGGATCGAGCCCCGCCTCCTTGAACAGCTCCTTGTTCCAGTAGAGCACCACCGTGGAACGCTGGAACGGAATGCCCCAGGTCTTCCCACCTGTCTGGCTGTTCTCCATGAAGCCGGGGAAGAAGCCCGAGAGCCACTTCTTGTCGTCTTCGGTCTTGATGAAGGGGTCGAAGGGAACGATCGCTTCCTCGTCGATCAAGGTGAACATGTCGGTCGAGAGCAGCACCGAGAGCACCGGCGGCGTGCCGCTCTTATGCGCGGTCAGCGCCTTGACGATGGTCTCCTGATAGGTGCCGGCATAGATCGGCTTGACCTTGATGGTCGGATTTTCCTTCTCGAACCCGGCAGCGTAGGTGTCGATCAGCTTGGTGATCGGCCCGCCCACGGCGACCGGGTAGAAGAAGGACAGCTCGGCCGATTGGGCCAGTGCCGGTTGCGCCATCGCAAGCGAGCCGGCCAGAGCCGCGCTGCCGCCGATGAATTCACGCCTGTCCAGATCTCGCTTGCTCATCTGTTGTACTCCCCTTCGTACGGCGTCTTGAACGCCTTGGTTATCCAGTCGTCAGCCGAGGACGAGCCTCTGCTCGGTCTTCAGGTCGAACCAGTGCACCGCCGCCTGTGACAGCTTGATGTGCACCCGCTCGCCCGCCGCGGCGCGGACCTTGCCGGGCCGGCGCACGATGAAGGGCTGGCCGTCGATCCGGGTCTCGACCAGCGTGTCGGCGCCGAGATACTCGACCGCAACGACATCGGCGGCGATGCCGGCATCGCTGAGTTCGGTCATTTCGGGCCGGATTCCCACCGCAAGCAGGCCGGGCTCGGCATGGGCGGGAGGCGTGAGGTCGGCGCCGCCGCCGGCCGCCAGGACCGAGGCGAGCGGGATGACGTTCATCGGCGGCGTACCGACGAAGCGCGCGACGAAGATCGTCGCCGGATTCTCGTAGAGCTGGTCGGGTGGCGCATCCTGCTCGATCCGCCCGTTGCGCATCAGCACGACCTGGTCGGCCATCGTCATCGCCTCGACCTGGTCATGCGTGACATAGACCATGGTGATGCCGAGGCGCTGCTGCAGCTCGCGGATCTCGCGGCGCATCTCGACGCGCAATTGTGCGTCGAGATTGGAGAGCGGCTCGTCCATCAGGCAGACTGGGGCCTGCGCGACGATCGCCCGGCCGAGCGCGACGCGCTGCTGCTGGCCGCCCGACAGCTGCGAGGGCTTGCGCTCGAGCAGGGTGGTGAGCCCCAGGATCGAGGCGGCGCGGGCGAGCCGCTCGTCGCGATCCGCGCGCGAGACCTTGCGCACCTTCAGCCCGAACAGGATGTTCTCCGCCACGGACAGATGCGGGAACAGCGCATAATTCTGGAACACCATGGCGATGCCACGTTGCGAGGGAGCCGCGCCGGTGACGTCGCGCCCGCCAATGACGATCGACCCGGTGCTGCTGTCCTCCAGCCCTGCGATCAGCCTGAGCGTGGTCGACTTGCCGCAGCCGGACGGGCCAAGCAATGCCACGAGCTTGCCGCCCGCGACGGTGAAGCTGACGTCATCGACGGCGGCCGCGCCGCCCCAGCTCTTCGAAACGGCCTTGAGCTCTACCGAAACCATCCGCGACCCGGCCCCCAGCAAGGCGTCGTGAGCAGGACGCTGGCCTGCCGGCTACGAGCCGAGGCACGAGCATGATGCTAAAATTTGTGCGGAGACAAGAGCGTGCCGGTACGGGTTCGGCGCGCTCCAGTGCGATCTTCCGCAAGCGGTCGAGCTTCGTCCGCGCCGGCCCCTCACACGCGCCCGAAACCCGTATGTCGCGAAGAGCCGGAATGGACGCCATTTGGATGTATCGAACGCGATGCCCGGCCGCTGACGTCAAGCGGTCGCCGGAAAGCGGAGATCGAGCCCGCGGCCTTCGGCTTGACGCTCCCGAGGCGCGGTTGAGTCTTGTCCGGCCGCCGGAAGGGCTTGTCATCTTTTGCCGGCGTTCAGTTCGGCGAGAATGCCGACCACCTCGCGCCGGCTTTACTGCTCCCGCATACAGGGCGTTCATACTAGGAGAAGTATTGACCTGAATCGCCTCTGCGATATCGACGTATTGACTCAACCGCTCAAACGCGTTCCGCTTCGTTACCATAGGCGAGGCTGGCAAGATGATCTGGCGATTGGCTTTGATTAGTTTCGTCCTGAGCGCGCCTGCTGCCGCGCAGGAGCAGTCCGCCTACCGTGTTGGGATGAAGATCGCGCAGGGACGAGGGTATGACAACGCCGACTGCTACGCGCGCGTCTTTGCCCGGCATGCGGTCGCCGTTGAGAGAGAGAGCGGCAGACGCGGCTGGCATGCGGCATCGACGCCTGAGTACAATGCCGAGCAACGTTCGCGCTGCGGTATCGACCGGCTGCAGGCCCGGACGCCACGTCGCCAGGCGCAGGCTGACGGCGCCGGCAGCATCCCCTACCGGATCGGTCTTGGGCTGGCCGCACATCGTGATATCTACGGAGCCAGCGGCCGCTGCTATGCACGTATCTTCGAGACGTTCGCTTCCCGAGTGCCTTCTCCCGACCGGAACATCAGATACGGCGTCTTCGGCGCGGCCGAGCAGGGTTTCGCTCGAGAATTGCAGCGCTCATGTGGCCTGTCCTATTAGAAGCCGTTCGAGCGAAGCGGAGACCGGCTCGCTTGAAGACAATGCGGTAAAACAAGGAGCTGGAGCATGTCCGCGTTTCGGAGACGCGCGGAAGTGCTCCAGGAAAAGGTGGCGGCCAGGGCTCGAGAATGCGCCGCCGCGCCCCGGCGGTTCGGCTCCGTGGCCTTGACTCATGATCTGACGAATGGTCACTTGGCCAGGATTGGCCTGACCAACTGGCCAAAATTCCCGCAACGTCGGGACCAGGAAACGCCGGGAGAGAGTTTTTGCCGCTCGAAGTGGTCGAGTCGCCGCGCCTGTATCGCCAGATCGCCGATCAGCTGCGCGGGCTGATCGAGCGGCGCGAATTCGGCGTCGGCTCGCGCCTCCCGCCCGAGCGCGAACTCGCCGAAAAGCTCGGGGTCTCCCGCCCCTCCGTTCGCGAGGCGCTGATCGCGCTCGAGGTCGAGGGGATCGTGCGGATCAAGATGGGCTCGGGCATCTATGTGCTCGATCAGCCCGCTGGCGCGCACCGCAAGGCGACCCCGCCCGAGGGCGAAGGTCCCTTCGAGTTGCTCAAGGCCCGCGAGCTCATCGAGAGCGGCATCTGCCGGGAGGCGGCGAAAGTCATCACTCCCGGCGACATCGCCGCGCTCGATGCGATCCTGCTCCAGATGGGCACTGGGGGCCTCAGCAGCGACGAGCTGATCCGGCTCGACCGGGCGTTCCATGTCACGATCGCCGGCACGCTGGGCAACGGCGTGCTGGTGCGCTGCGTCGGCGAATTGTTCGACCAGCGGATCAACCCATATTTTGCGCGGCTGGCCCGCTATTTCGAAGACGACCAGTCATGGCGCGAAACCTGGGGCGAGCACGGCGTCGTCCGCGACGCGCTCGCCGCCCGCGATGGCGCGGCGGCCGGCCGCGCCATGCGCCGGCACATCCAGAATTCGCAGATGCGTTTCTCGCGCAGCTTTGGCGACGGCCAGGGCGCCGAGAACCATGCCTCCGAGAAGCAGAGCTTGGAGAACCGGATCTCAAGCGGACGAGCGAGCGTCAGCGCGCGTCCGCCACGGCAGAAATGACGCAACTCGTTCGCAACGACCCAGGGAGAACGCCACCATGAAGACCTTCGTCACCATTGCCGCGCTCGCCGCCGGCATCGGCCTGCTCAACGCCCCCGTGCAGGCCCAGACCAAGCTGAAATGGGCCCATGTCTATGAGACCTCCGAGCCCTTCCACACCGAGTCCGTCTGGGCCGCCGACGAGATCAAGAAGCGCACCAATGGCCGCTACGAGGTCACGGTTTATCCGGCCTCGCAGCTCGGCAAGGAAACCGACATCAACCAGGGCCTGACGCTCGGCACCGTCGACATGATCATCTCGGGCTCCAGCTTCGCAGCCCGCGCCTACCCGCCGATCGGCGTGACCTACTACCCCTTCACCTTCCGCGGGCCCGACCATCTGCTCGCCTATGTCAAAAGCGACGTCTTCGCCGAGATGGCCAAGGGCTATCAGGAGAAGAGCGGCCACCAGATCCTGGCTGTGAGCTATTACGGCACGCGCCACACCACCTCCAACCGGCCGATCAAGTCCTGCGCCGACATGAAGGGCCTCAAGATCCGCGTGCCCGACGTGCCGGCCTATCTCGCCATGCCGCGCGCCTGCGGCGCGAACACCACGCCGATCGCCTTCGCCGAAGTCTATCTCGCGCTGCAGAACGGCACGGTCGAGGCGCAGGAGAACCCGCTCAACACCATCGAGGCCAAGAAGTTCTACGAGGTGCAGAAGAACATCATCCTGACCGGCCATATCGTCGATCACCTCAACACGGTCGCCTCCAAGCAGCTCTGGGACAAGCTCTCGCCGGAAGACCGCAAGATCTTCAGCGAGGTCGCCCAGGAGGCGGCCGCGCGCACCACCAAGAAGATCCAGGCCGACGAAATCAAGCTGGTGCAGTTCTTCAAGGACAAGGGCATTGCGGTCACCGAGATCGACAAGGCCGACTTCCTCGCCAACGTCCAGAAGAACGTCACCTTCGAGCAGTTCGGCTACCGCAAGGCCGACTGGGAAAAGATCCAGGCGATCAAGGACGGTCAGGGCTCCTGAGCTCTCGCGACCGGCATCGCGTCTTCCCGTCATGGTCGGGCTTGTCCCGGCCATGACGGTCTTCGCTTCATCGACCCAACGCAGTGATCAGGATGGCGATGCTCGCCATGTGCGCGAGCATCGCGACGGACACTGCGTCGCCTCACCCGTCGCCCCACCCCGCCGCTGGACCCGTCCATGACACCGACGCCCGAAATCCACACCAAGGTCACCGGCGACGAGCTCGCCCATGTCTTCGACGAGGCGCCCCCGCCCGCCGATCTCAGCGGCTACGGCATCGAGGACTGGGTCACGCTTGCCGCCTTCTGGGTGATGGTCGGCTGCGTCATCCTGCAGTTCTTCACCCGCTACGTCCTGAACGACAGCTTCGCCTGGACCGAGGAGATCGCGATCTACGCGCTGATCGTCGTGGTCTTCCTGGGCGCGTCGCTGTGCGTGCGCGCCTCGCGCCATATCCAGGTGGATTTCCTCTACCGCTATCTCTCACCACGCACGGGGCGGGTGCTGGCCAGCTTCGTCGACATCGTCCGCATCGGCTTCTTCGCCTATGCGACCGTGCTGATGCACCGCTACGCCTCGCTGATCCCCGACGAGATGATGACCACGATCCAGTTCCCGAAAGCGGTGATCTTCTATGCCGTCGTCCTCGCCTTCGCGCTGATGACGCTGCGCTCCATCCATGTCGCCTGGCTGAACTGGCAGCGCGGCTATTCCGTTCTCGAGAGACCGTCCGCCTTCGACGGTTCGGAAGCCTGAGGCCGCCATGCTCATTCTCCTCGGCTCCTTTCTCGGCCTGATGATCCTGGGCGTACCCGTCGCGATCGCGATGGCCGTTGCCTCGCTGGCCTTCATCCTGATCAGCGGGACGGTGCCCGACGTCATCCTGGCCCAGCGCATGATCGCCGGCGTCGAGAGCTTCCCGCTGCTGGCCGTGCCGTTCTTCATCCTGGCCGGCAACCTGATGAACATCGCCGGAGTGACGGGGCGCATCTATGCCTTTGCCGTCTCGCTCGTCGGCTGGATGCGTGGCGGTCTCGCACAGGTGAACATCATCGGCTCGGTGATCTTCTCCGGCATGTCGGGCACCGCGATCGCGGACGCTGCCGGCATCGGCACGATCGAGATCAAGGCGATGAAGGACCATGGCTACTCGACCGAGGTCGCGGTCGGCGTCACCGCCGCATCGGCGACGCTGGGGCCGATCATCCCGCCTTCGCTGCCTTTCGTCATCTATGGCATGATGTCGAACACCTCGATCGGCGCGCTCTTTCTCGGCGGCGTCATCCCCGGTGTGGTGATGACGCTGTTCATGATGGCCACCGTCGCGATCTTCGCGCGCATCTACAGCTGGGGCGCCGACGCCAAGTTCTCCCTGCGCGACCTCGGCACGGCCGGCGTCGAGGTGGTCGTCGTGCTCGGCTTTCCCGTCCTCGCCTATGGGCTGGTCTGGATGGGCCTGTCGGAGAACGTCGCCATCGGGCTGGCGCTCGCCGCGCTCTTGGCGCTGGATTATTACTTCGACTTCTCGGCGGTGATGGCGCTGATGACGCCGGTCATCCTGATCGGCGGCATGACGCTGGGCTGGTTTACGCCGACGGAAGCCGCCGCCGCAGCCGTGATCTGGTCTTTGTTCCTGGGCCTCGTCCGCTATCGCTCGATGACGCTGCGCAGCCTGACCAAGGCGACCTTCGACACGATCGAGACAACGGCCTCCGTGCTGTTCATCGTGACCGCGGCCTCGATCTTCGCCTGGCTCCTGACCGTTTCGCAGACGGCTCAGATCCTGTCGGACCTCATCCTCGGCCTGACCCAGAACAAATGGGTGTTCCTGATCCTGGTGAACCTGCTGCTGCTGTTCATCGGCTGCTTCCTCGACACCATCGCCGCCATCACCATCGTCGTGCCGATCCTGCTGCCGATCGCACTCAAGCTCGGCGTCGATCCGATCCATTTCGGGCTGATCATGACGCTCAACCTGATGATCGGGCTGCTGCATCCGCCGCTCGGCATGGTGCTGTTCGTGCTCTCGCGCGTCGCGGGACTGTCGGTCGAGCGGACCACCATGGCGATCCTGCCCTGGCTGATGCCGCTCTTTGCGGCGCTGTTTGCGATCACCTTCATTCCCGAGCTGACGCTGTGGTTGCCGCGCTTCATGGGGATGATCCGCTGAGAGCCTGTTTGGAAACTCCGGCCCTCATCCAGAGGAGCCTGGCCCTTGGCAACAATCGCGCCGTCATCCCGGGCGACCGCAGGGAGACCCGGGATCCATGCCTGGACCTTTCGCGATAGGCGTTCCGGCATGGATCCCGGGTCTGCGCTTCGCTCCGCCCGGGATGACGGCGCATTTCGGCACGAAACTCCAACCTGCTGAAATCATTGACCACATTATCTAAGGGCCCTGGCTTCCGCCCGCGCCGAATTCGAACTCAAGGGACAGGAACAGGATGAAGATCGTCGCCGTCGAACCGTTCATCATGCATCTGCCGTTGACGCAGAGCTCGATTTCCGACTCCACACACAACGTCACGCATTGGGGCGTCGTGGGAACCCGCATCCGCACCGATGACGGGCTGGAAGGCTACGGCTTTACCGGGACGCATTCCCACCTCACCTCGGACAGGCTGATCACCAGCTGCATCTCGGACTGCTATGCGCCGCTGTTGATCGGAGAGGATGCGAACGACCGCACGCGGCTCTGGACCAAGCTCGCGCGCCATCCCGCCCTGCAATGGGTCGGACGTGCGGGCATCACGCATCTCGCGCTGGCTGCGGTCGATGTCGCGCTCTGGGATCTCGCGGCCAAGAAAGCGCAGATGCCGCTGTGGAAGTTCCTGGGCGGACAGGGCACGCAGCGGCTCGAAGGCTACAACACCGATATCGGCTGGCTGTCCTTCACCCAGGACGAATTGGTCGCCGGGTCCAAGCGCGCCGTCGAGGTCGACGGCTTCACCCGCATCAAGCTCAAGGTCGGCCATGACGATCCGACGACCGATATCGACCGGCTCACCGCGGTGCGCGCAGCGGTCGGACCGTCCGTGCGCATCGCGATCGACGGCAACGGAAAATGGGACCTGCCGACCTGCCTGCGCTTCTGCGCGCAGGCCACGCCGCTCGACATCTTCTGGTTCGAGGAGCCGCTCTGGTATGACGACGTCGCCAGCCACGCCGCGCTGGCAAGGGCGACCTCCATTCCCGTCGCGCTTGGCGAGCAGCTCTATACGCTCGACGCCTTCAAGGCCTTCCTCTCGGCTGGCGCGCTCAGCTTCGTACAGCCCGATGTGACGCGGCTTGCCGGGATCACCGAATACATCCAGGTCGCCGACCTCGCCCATGCGCACCGGCTCCCGGTCGTGCCGCATGCCGGCGAGATGAGCCAGGTCCATGTCCACCTGTCCTACTGGCACCCGGCCTCGACGATCCTGGAATACATTCCCTGGATAAAGGATCATTTCGAGGAACCGATCCGCGTCGAAGGCGGCGTCTACGCCCTGCCCCAGCATCCCGGCGCGGGGACGACACCGCTGGCGGCAAGCCTCGAGCGCTTCGGTCAATCGCTCCGCTAGAGCCACGAAGTCATTGTCAGGCGGCCGATGCGAGGGCTTGGCCGCATAGCCACCATCTGCGTTCAGCGTCGCGCGCCGGGCTTGCGGCTTTCACCGCCGTGCCGCAGCTTGTCCTGGCGAGCGCCGCTTGCTTCGGCCGGCGGCCGTCCGAATATGTCGAGGCTCGACCATGCGCATCCCGGCATTCGCCGCAGACCGATGACATGCTGATGTCCCTGCGCTCCCTGCTGATCGGGCTCTGGATTCTGATCGTCCTGTCGGCGGCCGCGACCGGCTTCCTCTTCGTTTCGTTCTACCGGGAGACGGCGAGCGTTCAGGCCGGGCGGGCGCAGGACAGGCTGGTCTCGGCCTGCCGCGGCATCGCCGACCGCTATGCGTTCTTTGCGTCCGGCTGGCGCGGGCCGGGTACGGGCCGGACCGACGACGAGCTGCGCCGGCAGTTGACGAATCTCGTCCAGCTCGCGCTCGCCCGCTCTCCGGAGATCGAGGGCGGCATCTGGCGCGAATCCGAGGGGTCGCTCGCCTATGCCTTCCCGACCTATGAGGGAACCGGCCCGAAGACGGACCTGCCGGCGGCGGAGCTTGCGACGATCGGCGAGGTCAACGCCGCTACCGCCACCGCCGGCAAGCCGGCGACGGTGGAGCGGCGGGGGCGGTCGCAGATTCTTCTCCTGCACGCCTGCCCGCTCGGCGGGCCCACTGACGCCACGCTGACCGGCTGGACCATGACGCGGATCGCGGCCGGCGTCGGGCCGGCCTATGACCGGCTCATGACCGGGTTCGCGGTTCTCGCACTGACGGTGCTGGGCTCGGCGCTCTGGCTGGGCTGGCTCCTGGTCGCGTGGTCGCGGCGGATCGCGCGGCTGGAGGCCGATCTCGCGGCCGGCCACGATGCCGACCTGCCCCGCCTCGCGCCGACGGGCCTGCCCGAGCTCGACCGCCTCGTGCATGCGCTCAATGCCAGCGGGGAGAGACTGTCCGACGCCCGGCGACGGGCCACCAGTGCCGAGCGGCTGGCGGCGGTCGGACGCCTCGTCGCGGGCGTCGCCCATGAGGTCAGGAACCCCGTGGCCGCCATGCGGCTCAAGGCGGAGAACGCTCTCGCCGCGGGAGACGCGCAGCGCCGCACAGCCGCGCTCGGCTTCATCCTCGAGCAGATCGCCAGGCTCGACCGCCTGTTGCGCGACCTGCTGACGATGAGCCAGCCGCGCGAACCCAGGGCCGAGACGGTCGATCTCGCCCGCTTCCTCGCCGGGATCATCGCCGCCTTCGGCGACCGGGCGGCCGCGGTCTCGGTCAAGCTGATCGACTGGCTCGGCGCGGATGCCGCAACCGGAGAGCCGCCGCGCTTCGACGCTGGCGAGATTGGACGCATCGTCGAGAATCTCGTCGGCAACGCCTTGCGGCATACGCCGGCCGGCGGCAGCGTCGAGCTGACCGCGGCAAGGCGGGGCGAGAATCTCGTGATCGCGGTGCGCGACGACGGCCCCGGCGTGCCCGCCGAGATCCGCGAACGCCTGTTCGAACCCTTCGTGACCGGCCACCCGGAGGGCACCGGCCTTGGCCTGGCCATCGCGCGGGAAATCGCCGGCGTCAATCGCGCGACCTTGCGCCTGCTGCCCTCGGATCGGGGAGCCCATTTCGAGATCGAGCTGCCATGGCACCATCGACCATCCTGATCGTCGACGACGAAGCCGGCTTGCGGGAGAGCCTGGAAGAGACGGTGCGCGATCTCGGTTACGAGGCCGCAACGGCCGCATCCGGGCGAACCGGCCTCGACCGCCTGCGGGCCGAGCCGATCGATGCGGTCCTGCTCGATCTGCGCCTGGGTGGCGAGATGGACGGCCTTGCGGTTCTCAAGGCGATCCGCGCCCTCCCCGCGCCGCCCCCGGTCACGATCCTCACCGCCTATGCGACGGCGGATAACACCATCGAGGCGATCCGGCTCGGCGCCTTCGACCATCTCACCAAGCCGATCGGCCGCGCCGAGCTCGCCGACACCCTGATGCGGATGCTCGCCTTGCGGGCGATGGAGCAGGCGGCTCCGACGACTGCGGAGGACGGGCAGAGCGCCTCCCGCTTCACCCTGGTCGGGTTGAGCGAGCCGATGCGGATGGTGCAGAAGGCCATCGGACTGGCCGCCGACAGCGACACCACCGTCCTCGTCACCGGCGAGACCGGCACCGGCAAGGAGCTCGTCGCGCGCGCGCTGCACGAATACAGCCGGCGCAAGCCGAGGCCGTTCATCGCCGTCAACTGCGCCGCCATCCCGTCCGAGCTGCTCGAATCCGAGCTCTTCGGGCATGTGAAGGGCGCCTTTACCGGTGCGGCAGCCGACCGGAACGGCGCGTTCCGCGATGCCGATGGCGGCACGCTCTTCCTCGACGAGATCGGCGACATGCCGCCTGCCATGCAGGCCAAGATCCTGCGGGTGCTGCAGGACAAGATCGTCACGCCGGTCGGAGGGCGCCCGGCCCAGGTCGATGTCCGTATCGTCGCGGCCACGCATCGCAAGCTGCCCGAGCGCGTCGCGCAGGGCCTCTTCCGCGAGGACCTCTACTACCGGCTCAACGTGCTTACGATCCCGCTCGCTCCGCTGCGCGAGCGGCTCGCCGATATCGTGCCGCTGGCCGAGCATTTCCTGCGCCTGGCAGCGCGCCCGGGCGAACGTCCGAAACGGATGACGGGCGCGCTGGCGGCGTCTCTGCTCTCCCGCCCTTGGCCCGGAAACATCCGGGAGCTCAAGAACGCCATCGACCGCGCCGTCGTGCTGGCGCGGGGCGATGCGCTCGATGTCGCAGATATGGGCGATGCCGGTATCGAGACGGGGCCGGCCACCTCCCCTGCCGGATGGCTCGACGGCGACCTGCCCGCCGCCGTGGCCAGGCTCGAGACCGAGATGATCCGCCGCGCACTCCTGGCCTGCGCCGGGAACCGGACCGAGGCCGCCCGGCGCCTCGGCATCAATCGGCAGCTTCTCTACACCAAGATCGAGCGCTACGGGCTCGACGCCGACGAGGCGTCCGGATCCCTGACGGCGGCTGTCAGGAATACGGACGGATGAGAGAACGACTGACCAAGCAAGCCTTTGAAATATAACGGCCTGGCTGTTGGCACACCGGTTGCGGATGAGACATCATCCCGCCGGGCAGCCGGCACGACAGCAGGTGAAATCATGACGAACAGAGTTCGCTCGACAGCCGCCGCACTCTTGTTGCTGGGCGGCACGGCGCTCGGGGCCGCCACCGTCCTTGCCCAGGCCCGTGGCGGCCTGGCCTATGACGCCTCCCAGCTTCCGCAGACCAAGGGCATCGTGAAGCAGTTCACGCTGAGCCCGCGCGGCGAGATCGACGGCCTGCTGCTCGCCGACGGAACCGAGGTCAAGCTGCCGCCGCATCTCTCCACCCAGACGGCGTTCGCACTGCGGCCGGGCGATGCGGTCACCGTCCGCGGCCTCAAGGCGCGGGCCCTGCCGCTGGTCGACGCCGTCTCGGTCACCAACGACGCGACCGGCGCCGTGGTGCTCGACCAGGGCGGCCCGGAGGACCGTTCGGCCGCCTCCGAGGTCATCACGAGCAAGATCGTCGCCGTGCTGCACGGCAAGCGCGGCGAGATCAACGGGGCGGTTCTCGACAACGGCGCCCAATTGCGGTTGCCGCCGCATGAGGCCGAGCGCTTCGCCGACGTTCTCAAGCCCGACCAGACGATCTCGGTTCGCGGCGAAAGCACGAAGAACGCGCTCGGCACCGTGATCGAGACGACCGCGCTCGGCGCCACGCCGGACCGCCTGGCGCAGCTGGACGCGCGCCGCCCGAAGCCGCCGCGTCCGGACGATCGCGCGCCGCCGCCGCCTCCCGGACCGCGCGGCTGAGCTTCCAGAACGCGCCGGCCGCCGTCTCCCGACGCGGCCGGCACCCCAGACAGGATTTTCCAATGCCCCATCCGGATATTCATCTCCGTGGCACGGTGCGTGATCTCTTCGCCCACCGCTTCACCCTCGAAACCGACCAGGGCCTGCTATTGGCCGACCTCACTCCCGAAGGTCAGGGTCTGATCAGCCTCTCCTGCGGCGACAGCATCGCGATCGCAGGCGAACGCAAGCCGTCGGAGATCAAGGTTTGCCAGCTGACGCGCGGCGAAACCACGATCGAGATCGCGCCCAAGCCCAAGCCAGAGCCAGAGCCCAAGACCAAGCCCGGCAAGCATGACGGCCCCGAGGCGCAGGCCGATTCTGCCAGGGCGGTCGATGCGGTGCGGCAGGCCGGGTTCGAGCCGGATGGCGCGCCGCGCCGCAAACCGAAGCACTTCGAAATCGATGCGGCCAAGAACGGCAGGCGCTTCGAAATGCACGTCACCTTCGCCGGCGAGGTGCGGCATGCGAAACCGCGCCTCGGCGCCGATTGACGCAAGGGCAGAATGTCGCGGAGCCGGCGGGAACCGCCGCACGCTCTGCGGGTTTGAAGCGCTGGTCACGTCGGGGCTCCCTTGCGGAATTCCCTACGCGATCCCCGGCCCGGCGCGGCCGATCCCCTTCCCGGCTCGATCGTCAGCGCGCTGCGGCGCGCCCGCCGAACCAGGCCTTCGCACCACCAGATCCACGCAATGCCCCTGTCCGGCGCACGCCGGACGGCCTCTCCCCGCCTGTCGATCACTTCCTTGCCGCGAGACCCTCCCATGCCCACGCAAAGCCAGTCAGGCGCCACAGCTCAATCGGGCGAGCGCTCGCCGTCCCGGCGGGCGCTTCTGGGCCTGGACGCCCTGAACTTCTTCCTCGCCGATGTGCGCGACGGGCTTGGACCCTATCTCGCCATCTATCTGATCGCGGTGCGCGGTCCGGAGCAGGGCTGGAACGAGGCGACGGTAGGCCTCGTCATGAGCATCGCCGGCATTGTCGGCCTGATCGCACAGACCCCGGCCGGCGCGTTGATCGACAAGGGCCGTCACAAGCCGGCGATCGTCATCGCCTCCGCGCTCGCGGTGACGCTTTCGTGCCTGGCGCTTCCCTTCATCGGCAATTTCTATCTGGTCGTCGGCACGCAATCGGTCGCCGCGATCGCGGGCGCAATCTTCCCGCCGGCACTGGCCGCGATCACGCTCGGCCTCGTGGGGCCGAAGCTGTTCTCCAGGCGCATCGGCCGCAACGAGGCGTTCAACCATCTCGGCAACGCGGCCTCGGCTGCGATCGCGGGCGCGACCGCCTATTTCTTCGGGCCGATCGTAGTGTTCTGGCTCATGGCCGTGCTCGCGGTCTTCAGCGTCGGCGCCATGCTGCTGGTCCCGGAAAAGGAGATCGACGACGACCTCGCGCGCGGTCTCGACGAGGCTGTCGACGAGGAGAAGCCGTCCGGGCTCAAGGCGCTGCTGCACAACCGCCATCTGATGCTGTTTGCGCTGCTTTGCGCCATCTTCCACCTCTCCAACGCCGCGATGCTCACCTCCGTCGGCCAGCTGCTCACCCGCATCGCCGGCAAGGAACAGGCGACCTCGCTGATCGCGGCCTGCATCGTGGCGGCGCAATGCGTCATGGTGCCGATGGCGATCATGGTCGGCGCCAAGGTCGATGCCTGGGGCCGCAAGCCGATCTTCCTCGTCGCCTTCGGCGTGCTGGCGCTGCGCGGCGCGCTCTATGTCGTCTCGGACAACCCGTTCTGGCTGGTGGCCGTGCAGGCGCTCGACGGCGTCGGCGCCGGAATCTTCGGCGCGCTGTTTCCCATCGTGGTGGCGGACCTGACGCGAGGCACCGGCCGCTTCAACGTCTCGCAAGGCGCCGTCGCGACGGTCCAGGGCGTGGGGGCCTCGATCTCCGCTTCGCTGGCGGGTGTGATCATCGTCACCGCCGGCTATTCCGCAGCCTTCGTCACGCTCGCGGCAATCGCGGCCTGCGGGCTTGTCCTCTATCTCGTGGCCATGCCGGAGACCCGCGGATATGAGCCGCCGACCGACCACGGCGCCGCCGCGCCGCGCGCGCCCGCGAACGAGAAAATGGCCTGATCTGCATGACCGTCTGGGGCCTCGACGCGACGCAGATCCTCGCGATCGCGATCTTCCTTGCGACCTATGTCGCCATTGCGATCGGCCGGATGCCTGGCCTGCGCGTCGACCGGGCCGGTGCAGCCCTGATCGGCGCCGCGCTCATGGTCGGCTGCGGCGTGCTCTCGCTGGAGGACGCCTATCGCGCGATCGATCTCGACACCATCACGCTGCTGCTCGGCATGATGATCGTGGTCGCCAATCTGCGGCTCTCTGGCTTCTTCCGCATGGTGACCGGCTGGGCGGCGGGCCGGGCGCGGCACCCGGTGCTGCTGCTGTCGGTCGTGGTGATGACGACCGGCGTGCTCTCCGCCTTCCTCGTCAACGACGCGATCTGCCTCGTGATGGCGCCGATCGTCATCACGCTGACCCGCGCGCTCGAGCGCAACCCGGTGCCCTATCTCATCGCCGTTGCGCTCGCCTCGAATGTCGGCTCGACGGCGACGATCACCGGCAACCCGCAGAACATGATCATCGGCAATCTCTCAGGGATTTCCTACGGCGCCTTCACCGGCGCGCTGCTGCCGATCGCGGCGCTGGGCCTGCTGGTGACGATCCTGTTCGTGCTCCTGCTCAATCCCCGCGAGTACATGACGCGGCAGGCGCTGCGGAGCGTCACCGTTCCCGCCCACTATCACGGCTGGCTTGCGACCAAGGCAGCGCTGGTTTCGGTGGCGATGATCGCCCTGTTCTTCCTCGGCCACCCCGTCGCCAAGGTGGCGATCTGCGCAGCGGCACTGCTGCTGCTCACCCGCCGGATCGAGCCCCGCAAGGTCTATGCTGAGATCGACGGGCCGCTGCTGCTGATGTTCGCGGGGCTGTTCATCGTGGTAAGGGGGCTCGAACACGCGGTGCTGACGCCCGACCTGCTGGCGCAGGCCGCCCGTCTCGACCTCGGGAACGTGGCCGTGCTGACGGGGGTTACGGCGGTGCTGTCGAACCTCGTCAGCAATGTCCCGGCCGTGCTGGTGCTGAAGCCCTTCGTCGAGCATCTGCAAGACCCCCGGCGCGCCTGGCTCGTCGTGGCAATGGCCTCGACGCTCGCGGGCAACTTCACGCTGCTGGGTTCGGTCGCCAACCTGATCGTGGCCGAGCGCGCCGCCAAGGACGGGATCGCGATCGATTTCTGGACCTATTTCAAGGTCGGCGCGCCGCTGACGCTGGCGACGCTGGCGATCGGCATCGTCATGATGCCCTGAATTCGAACGCTTGAACATCAAGGACAAACGCGCCGTCATCCCGGACAAGCCGCGTCAGCGGCGCCGATCCGGGATCCATGCCGGAGCCTCGCCAGGCAACGCTCAGGCATGGATCCCGGGTCTCCTTGCAGTCGCCCGGGATGACGGCGCGTTTCCCGAAATTCCAACCCACTGAAATCCTTGCTCACATGATCGGCCAGCCTATGAGGAGCCATTCCGCAGGGAATGGCGTCTCGAAGGATGAGGGCTGGAGGTTCCAAACCAGCGCTGAGCGCCCCGGATCGGGTCAGCCGCCCGCCACGGATTGCGAACAGAGATTCATTCAAAAATAGGTCTTTAGGCGTAGGCGGCTCACGCTCTCGCTTCGCTTTCGGTCAGACGATGGATCTTGCTACAGTTCTTCTGCTTCACAAATCCTCGTTCATCGTCGGCGCGATCTGCTTTTTTTACGTCAGGTGGCGTTCCAAGGAGCCGGGTCTCGATTTTCTGGCGATCGGCTATGGCCTTCTCGGCTTTGCCTCGACGCTCGCCGGCGCCGGCGAGCAGGGCACGCTGCCCTATGAGGTCTGGACTTTCGCAAGCTTTTCCATCGGCGTCACCGGCTATTCCTTGATGGCGATGGGGCTGCTCCGGCTGAGCGGGCGGCAGAGAAAGGCTTCGGGCTGGCTCCTCCTGGCCATCGCGCTCAGCCTATCGGCGATCGTCGGAGGCATGCATTGGCATGCCAATAATCAAGCGCGTGCCGCGATATTCAACGCCGACACCGCCGCGTTCCTCGGTTTCTCCTGCTTTGTCGTCCTGAGAGATTTCTTCGCTGAACGCCTGCCCGCAAGATGGGGACTTCTTGCATCGCTCGCGGCCGCAATGGGCTTCTCTGCATTGGTCGTGATCAAGATGATCGCTCCGCAATATGGGCCGCTCGAAGCCCGTTATGCGTTTTTCATGCTGATCATGTGCCACTTCTCGATTGCATTATTTGTGATCGTCCTCGTCCAGGAGCGCGCAGAAGCTCAGCTCAAGCGCCTGGCAAATACCGATGCGCTCACCGGGATACCGAACCGGCAGCATTTCCTGGCATCGATTCCAAACCAGCTCAGGACCGGGGACGCCTTTGTCATGATCGACATCGATCATTTCAAGGGCGTCAATGACCGTTACGGTCATGAGGCGGGCGATCTGGTTCTCACGGGCGTCGCACAGGCGATCGCCGCCGCGGCCGGGCCCGGATGCACCCTCGGCCGCCTGGGTGGCGAAGAGTTTGCGCTGTTTCTGCGCGACCAGACCGAGGCAACCGGCTTCGCCATGGCCGACCGGATCCGGCGGGCGGTCAATATCCTGGGATTCACGTCGGGCAAGGAGACGATCACACCGAGCGTGAGCGCGGGCGTTGCCCTGTGGCGGGCCGATTGCAGTGCACAGAAGCTGCGCGACCGGGCCGACCAGGCGCTCTACCTGGCAAAGCGAGGCGGCCGCGACCGCGTCGAGCTCTATGCCAATCTTCCAAGCATTGAGAAGCGCCCTATCAGCGTGACCCCGGCAGCGGATATCCACCATTCCGGCAGTGGCCAGCCCCCTCGCGCGCGGCAGCGCGCAGCCTGATGACTTGGACCGGCGCAGCCTGATGACTTGGACCGGCGCCGCGGAAGGCGCCGGTATCGGCGCAGGGATTGGCGCCGCCGCAGGGCTGCTCGCGGACCTGGTCTGCTCGGAGCCTGGCTGGACATTCCACGAGCCCTGATCATGGCCAGACAGGTGCGCCGTCCAGCCCCGCGGTTTCCGGCAGGCCGCAGATCAGGTTCGCATTCTGCACCGCCTGGCCGGCCGCCCCCTTGCCGAGATTGTCGACGACCCCCATCGCGATCACCAGGTTGCGCTCCGGATCGGCCGCATAGCTGACGAATGCGAGGTTCGAGCCGGTGGCCCATTTGGTCTGTGGCGGCTTGTCGGTCACGCGGATGAACGCCCGCCCGGCATAGAAGCGCCGGGCCGCTTCCAGGCACTGCTGCGTGGTGGCGCTGCCGCGGCAGTAGATGGTCGCGAGTACGCCGCGGGTCATCGGCACCAGATGTGGCGTGAACACCAGCCCGGCGGCGCTGCCACCGCTCAGCCGCTCGATCGTCCTGGCCATCTCGGGCATGTGGACATGCTTGAGCAGACCGTAAGGCACCAGGTTCTCGTTGCTCTCGGCATAGCCGAACTTGCTGTCGCCGCCGCCCCGGCCGGCACCGGAGATACCGGTCTTCGCGTCGATGACGATGTTGCCGGGCTCGATCAGCCTGTTGGCCAGCAGCGGCGCCAACGCGTTCAGCGTCGCGGCGGGGAAGCAGCCGGGGTTGGCAATGCGGGTCTGCCCCTCGATCTCGGCTGGCCAGACATCTGCCAGGCCGTAGGTCCACCCCGCGACGTAGCGGTGGTCGCCGCCGATATCGACGATCTTCACGTCCCTGGCGACGCGCGCCAGCGCCTCGGCCGAGGCGCCCGTGGGCAGCGACGCGAACAGCAGGTCGAGCTTCGGCAGGGTCGCAGGGTCCCATTTCTCGATCACCAGCTCGGCCAGCTTGGCCGGCACACCGGGGAAGCGGTCCACCAGACGGCTGCCGGCGCTGCCCTCGCCTGCGGCGTAGACCAGCTCGAAAGAGGGGTGGCTTGCGACCAGGCGCAGCGCCTCGCCGCCGCCGAAACCGCTGATCCCGACAATGCCGACGCGAATGCTCATGGTGGTGTCCTTCCGGGGTTCGGGCAAAAGAAAACCCCCGAAGCCAGGGGCTGCGGGGGTTCAGGAACGCGGGCCGGGGCCGCTCCGGCAGGTGGCCTAGAATGAGGCCGTCACCACGCGGAAGGACGCTGATCGACGCGCAGCCGGAAGAGCCGCCGCTTGGATGCAGTGGCGTCGGCGTCGGTCACAGAGTTTCCGGTTCCTGAGCATGTCTCGCGACACTGTCGCGACCCCTATTCATCGTCAAGCGGAATGTCCGCCGACGATCCAGGCCGGCCGCCCGGGCGAAGCCGATCCGTTCCCCCGCTGTTGCAATGAATAGGTCCCTGGGGAAGCAGTCCGGTGGCGCCCCCTCGACACAGCCTGAATCGGCTTATTCGCTCTTGGGCACTGTGTGGCCATGTTGCCGGGGCGTGGACGCCCAGACGCGGTAGCGCTCGGACGGCTCGACCTGTCCGCTGGCCATCAGTTCGGTCCAAACGCCGCAGGCGTCGAGGAAATGGTTCACGCCGACGGGCCACATGATCAGGCTCAGCGCCTCGACCAGCTGATCCTCCGAGGCGCGCTGGTCATAGAGCGCCTTGATATGGGCCTTGAGCCCCCAATGCCTGCCAAGCGTCGCCTGCAAGGCTGCGATGGCGAGGTGCGAAAGCGCGCGAGGCAGCACCGCCTCATCGAGCAGCGCCTCGAAAGCGGCGAGATAGGCGCCTTCGCCCGCCAGGCCCGGAAACGAGGCGCTCCAGTGGCGATCCATGAAGGCGAAGGCTTCCGCGCCCAGCGCAAAGGCGCAGAGCCGGGTCAACAGTTCAGCCTGGGCTTGCGTCCCGGCCGCCTTGAAGAACAATTCGACGTGATGCGTGCCGATCGCTTCCTTGGCCGCGATCAGGATAGCGAGCCAGACGACTTCGCGCTCGAAGGGCGTCAGGTGCCGGTCGGTCTGGGTCAGGGCCGCATACATGCGGAAATAGGCATCCTGCAGATCGGGCGCCGCAACCGCCATGGCGCCGTGATGCGGCAGCAGGAAGCCGCGCGTCTTGCGCAACGCCTCGATCCGCTCCCGCAAGGCGGCGGGAACGCTGTCGTCGTCCATGCTCATCGCGTTTCGATACCTCTTGCCAAAGCCGCGCGCGTCAGGCCCGCCAGCGCAGCAGCCAGCCTTCGGTCGCCTTCAGGATGCTGTTTATGATGGCGCCGACCACGGCCAGGATGATGATCCCCGCAAAGACCGAATTGGTGTCGAACAGCCCCGTCGCCTGGGCGATGATGAAGCCGATGCCGCGGTTGGACGACATGAACTCGCCGATCACCGTGCCGACCAGCGCATAAGGCACCGAGACCTTCAGCCCGGTGATGACCCAGGCGGTGGCCGAGGGGATGATCACCGTGCGCATCACGCCCCATTGCGATGCACCCATGATCTGGGTGGCGTGGATGTAGATCGGGTTGACCTCACGCACGCCCGAAAAGGTGTTCAGGAACACGACGAAGAACACGATCGAAGCCGAAACCGCGATCTTCGACTCGATGCCGATGCCGAACCAGATGATGAAGAGCGGCGCGAGTGCCAGCTTTGGAATGCTGTAGAGCGCGGTGATGTAAGGGTCCAAAACCTCGGCCAGGAAGGCGAATTTGCCGAAAAGCAGGCCCAGCGCAAAGCCGATCGTCGAGCCGATGATGAACCCGATCGCGGTCGCGTAGAGCGTGATCGAGAGATGGCGGTAAAGCTCGCCATTCATCAGCCAGGTATAGAGCTTGCCGAAGACGGCGCTTGGCGAGGACACGAAGAACGGATCGATCAGCCGACCCGACGCCCATTGCCAGAATGCCAGAAAGACGATGCCGAAGACCGCCTGGCAGACATAGACCATAACCTTGCGACGGACGAGGCCCGCCTCGAAGTCGCGAACCGCCCGGGATGGCGCGCCCGTGCCGACGGCGGCGCTTTCATCGACTTGCATGATGCTTCCACCGCTCACAGGTCTTCCCCCTTGGCGATCTCGGGGGAGAGTTCACGCCACAGATTATCGTAGGCGGTCTCGAATTCGCGCAGGAAGCGGACTTTGAAGACGTCACGCGGATAGGGGATCTTGATCTCCTCGACATATTTGATCTTGCCCGGCCGGCCCGAGAACACGATGACGCGCGAAGCCAGCGCGATCGCTTCGGCCAGATCATGCGTCACGAAGACGATCGTCTTCTTCTGCTCCTGCCAGATCCGCAGCAATTGCTGCTGCATCACCAGCTTGAGCTGGGCGTCGAGCGCGCCGAACGGCTCGTCCATCAACAGCGTGTCGGGGCCATAGGCCAGCATCTGGGCCAGCGCGACGCGCTTGCGCATGCCGCCCGAGAGCTCCTTCGGGAAGGCCTTGTCGAAGCCCTTGAGATCGACGAGCGCGAGCATCTCGGCCACGCGCTTCTGGCGCTGCGCCGCCGGCATGCCGCGATATTCCAAGGGCAGGCCGACATTCTGCTCCACGGTCCGCCAGGGCAGCACGCTGTCGGCCTGCGTCAGGTAGCCGACATGCCGGTTGATGGCGGTGACCTTGCGGCCCTCATGCATGATCGAGCCGGAGGTCATCGGGATAATGCCCGCGATCATGTTGAGCAGGGTCGATTTCCCGCAGCCGGAAGGACCGACGAAGGCGACGAATTCGCCCTCCTCGATCTCCAGCGAGACATGGTCGAGCGCGACGACCTCGCGGCCGCGCCCGATGTAACGCTTGTCGACGCCGTCGATGCTGATCGCAGCGCCGGCCATCACAGGCCCTTCATGGCCGCGGCCGCGATCGAGGGATCGCTGACGTTGGCGAAGGTCAGCGTGTCCTGCAGCGGGGCCGCGCCCATCTGCTTGTTCACGGTGTTGATGAAGGCGATGTTGCCGTCGAGCAGCGCCTGCTTCGGCGTTGGATCGTCGAAATAGATCGCGCCGTTGTTGGCGAAGGCGAGCTCGAAGGTCTCGGGCTCCAACCCTTCGAACCAGTCCTTGGCCCAGGCCTTGAACTTTTGCGGCTCGGATTTGATCGAGCGCAGCGCCAGGGCGATGCCGCGTGCATAGCGCTCCAGCGCGTCGCGCTTGCTGGCGATCGTCGCCTCGCCGGAGGAGGCGACGATGTACTGCACCTCCTTGAGCTGCGCCGGCGGGTTCAACGCCATCTGAAAGAGGTAGCCGCAATTCTGCCGCTGCACCGCCATGTCGGCTGTCGGCGACGACAGGCAGAAGCCTTCGATGACACCCTGCTGCAGCGCGGCCAGGATCGCGGGCCCACCGCCCTGGATCGGCACGAGCTGGAAGTCGCGATTGGCGTCCATGCCCGCCAGCGAGGCGAGATAGCGGAACAGCGCGTCAGGCGCTGCGCCCGGGCCCGTGGTGCCGAGCTTGAGGCCCTTCAGCGCCTCGATCTTCTTGGCCTCGGGCGACTTCTCGTCGACGCCCCGCTTGGACAGGATATCGCTCTTCAGCATGACATGGCTGGCATAGCGGCTGACCGTCGCGATGAAGGTGCGGATCTGCAGGTTCTGCGCCCGCGCCCGCAGCACCTCGCCGGGATCGCCCAGCACGATGTCGACGCCGCCGCCCTGCAGGGCCGCGACATTGGTCCCGCGATTGGAGGCGTTGGAGTTCACCTTGACCCGCGCTTCGGTGAAGAACCCGGCCGAGCTCGCATAGTCCTCGGCAGCCCAGAGCCAGGATTTGGAGGTCGAGCGCAATGTCGTCAGCTCCGGCATCGAAGCCTGGGCATGGACGATTTTGGGAAGGAAGGCGCCGGCGGCGGCGCCCGTGGCTGTCACGAGCAGCGAACGGCGGGAGAAAGCGGTCTTGTCGGTCATGATCCTGTTCCCCTGTTTTTAGGTCTGTGATTATTCGGCTTCGACGATGGAGCGGACGCGCGCCATGATCAGGCCGTGGTCGTCCTCATGCGGGAGCCCCGAGACCGCCAGCGCGCCGACGACCTGGCCCTGCGCGAACAGCGGCACGCCGCCGCCGACATCGACGACCGCGCGCGGATCGGCCCAGGCGACATCGGCGAGTGTCCGCCCCGTGCCGCGCAGGTGATGATGCCACCACAGCGAGCTATGGCCGCAATTGAAGACCGTATTGATCTTGAGGTCGAGGAAGCGCTCATTGTCGATGCTGGTGCCGGCGTCGGCCAGGAGCAGAACCGTCCGCCGCCCCAGCACGATTTTCACCGCAAGCGGCGCGGGGCTGTTGGCCAGGAGGTCGCGGCCGAGCGCGTGCAAGGTCGTGGTATCGAGCGGCAGCCGGGCTAGGACCTGCTCATTGGCCTCGATGGCCTTCTTGGCGGCTGCGTGATCCATCGTCGCTCCGCCCGTTTCACTCATGCCGCAAGCTCATGCCGCAAGCACTCATGCCGCAAGCACTCATGCCGCAAGTCACTCATGCCGCAAGAACGATGCCGCCGGTGACGTTCAGGATCGTCCCGGTCATGTAGGATGAATCCGGACCGCACAGGAACCGCACCGGCCCCGCCACATCCTCCGCCGTACCCACCCGGCGCAGCGGGATTGTAATCGGATCCGGCTTCGCGAACGCCGCCGTCATCTCCGTGGCGATCACGCCCGGCGCCACGGCATTGCACAGGATGCCGTGCTGGCCGCCATTGCGGGCGATATGCCGCGCCATCGCGGCGACCGCGCCTTTCGAGGCGGAATACTCCGTCCCGACGATCACACCGCCCTGATAATAAGCCATGGAGCTCACCAGCACGATCCGGCCATAGCGACGTTCGACCATGTGCCCCCAGACGGCGGCAACGCAGTGCTGGGTGCCGTGGAGATTGACGTCGATCACGCGGTCCCACTGCGCCCAGTCACCCGCCACGGTTCCAGGCGGGCAGATGCCGGCATTGCAGATCAGGATATCGAGCCGGCCCGAACTGGCGATGATCTCATCGGCGAGCGTTTTGCAGGCGGCGCGGTCGGTCACGTCGAGGGCGTGGGCGTGGCCATGAGCGGCTCCCCCCGCTGCCACAATGCCGTCGACGGTTTCATCGCAAGCCAGGATGTCGGCGACATGGATCGTCGCGCCATCGGCAGCCAGCGCCCGGCAGATCGCGGCGCCGATCCCGCGCGCACCACCTGTCACCAGGGCAACCTGCCCCGAAAGCGGCCGAGCGGCCGGGCTTGCCTGCATCGCGACTCTCCCCCGCGCCGGCAAGTGGAGCTTCTTTGTCCCCAAATTACCGCTAGGCTTTCATCTTATGATCTGGTTGTTATAAACAAAGTACAAGTTAGCTGTCAAACGAGGTAAGCGCTTGGAATTCGACTTTATCATCGTCGGAGCAGGCTCTGCAGGCTGCGTTTTGGCCAATCGCCTCTCGGTCGACCCGGCCCTCAAGGTCCTGCTTCTGGAGGCTGGCGGCCCGGACTGGAATCCGCTCTTCCGGGTGCCTCTGATGACAGGCGTGCTGCTGCGCAGCCGCTACGCCAACTGGTTCTATCGCACCGAACCCGAGCCGCATCTGCAGGGCCGGCGTCTGTTCTGGCCACGCGGGCGTGTGCTCGGCGGCTCCTCCGCGATCAACGGCATGGTCTACACCCGCGGCACGCCGATGGATTATGACGGCTGGAGCCAGATGGGCCTGCCCGACTGGTCCTTCGACAAAGTGCTGCCCGCCTTCAAGCGCAGCGAAAGCTACCAGCCGGGCGGCAACGGCTTGCGCGGCGGCAACGGCCCGCTGCCGGTCTCACGTCCCAATACGCCAAACCCGCTGTTCGATGCCTTCGTGGAAGCGGGCCAGCAGGCCGGCTATCCTTATAATCCCGATTTCAACGGCGCGACCCAGGAAGGTTTTGGCCGCTACGACTTCACCACCAAGAATGGAGAGCGCTGGAGCGCGGCACGCTCCTTCCTCGACCCTGTTCGCAATCGCCCTAATCTGACGATCAAGACCAAGGCACGCCTGCTGCGCGTCACCTTCGAGGGCGAGCGCGCCACGGGCGTGGAGATCGCGAGCGCCACCGGGCGCGAGACGATCAAGGCTTCACGCGAGATCATCCTGTCCTGCGGGACCGTCAATTCACCCGCGGCGTTGCTGCATTCCGGCATCGGCGACGCCGATCTGCTGCGCCGTTACGGCATTCCGATCATTGCCGACCTCAAAGGCGTCGGCAAGAACCTGCAGGATCATCTGCTCGCCCGCGTCGAGCATGCCTGTCTCGAACCGATCACGCTCCACGGCACACTGCGCGGCGACCGGGCCGCGCTCGCCCTGCTGCAGGCGATCGTCCTCAAGCGCGGCCCTGCCGCCTCCTTCCCGCTCGAAGCCGGCGCCTTCTTCAAATCGGACCCGGCCCTCGACGAGCCCGACCTGCAGTCGCATTTCCTGCCGGGCCTCTCGACGGCGGCGCTGCGCCTGCCTTTCCTGGCGCGCGCCGGGAACCGCCATGACGGGCATGGCTTCTTCGCCAATGTCTATCAGCTGCGTCCCCACAGCACCGGCGAGATCTCGATCGGCAGCGCCGATCCGCTGGCGGCGCCGCTGATCCGGCCGAACTACCTGTCCGACCCGACTGATCTCAGGGTTCTGCGCGAGGGCGTGAAAGCGCTGCGCCGCGTCTTCGCGCAGCCCGCCTTCGATCGCTATCGCGGTCCCGAGCTCTCGCCCGGTCCCGAGGTCGTCACGGACGCCGAGCTCGAGGCCTGGCTGCGCGCCACGGCCGACACGGTGTTCCATCCGGTCGGCAGTTGCCGGATGGGGACCGACGACATGGCGGTCGTCGACCAGCATCTGCGCGTTCGCGGTCTCGCGGGCTTGCGCGTGGTCGATGCCTCGGTGATGCCGCGGATGCCCTCGTCGAACACGCACGCGCCCACGATGATGGTCGCGGAGCGCGCGGCCGAGTTCATCCTCGGGGCTGCGGCATGATGTACCGCCGGCCCCAGCGGATGCGAGCCTCCTCAGCGTTTCGCGCGGCTGGCTTCGTCGAAGCCGCCCTGGCCCGACAGGTTTGCCCAGTCCAGGAAAGGTTGGGAGGCGGAAACTTTTCCAGCCACGATCAGTTCGCGCCAGACCCGCGCGGCCTCGACGAAATGCGGCACGCTGCCGGGGAACATGGCCAGCGAGATCGCCTCGGCAAGTTCGAGTTCCGGCACGGCGTCGTCATAGGCCGCCACGATCTGCAGCGCGAGCGCGTCCCAGCCCGCCTTGCAGACGAAGACGGAGGCGACGGCCATGTTGACGAGGCGCATCGGCACAGCGCCGGCGCTCTTGCGCAAGGCGCGCAGATAGATCGCCTGCGGGTCGCAGTCCGGCAAGTGACCGAGCCAGTTCCTGGCGACGAAGCGGTAGGATTCGAAGCCCAGCGCGAGCGCCGTGATCGTCAGGATGACCTCGAGCTCGGCATCGCTGCCGCCAGCCGCCTTGAACTTGGCGATGTGATGGGTCGCGATCGCCTCATCGGTGGCGATCAGGATCGCCAGCCAGACGAATTCGCGGTCATGATGGCTCAGCACGCGATCCGCGAGCGCGATCTGGGTATAGGCTGCGTCATAGGCATCCAGCAGCGCCGGCGAGGTGATCGCCATCAGCCCGTGATGCGGCAGCAGATAGCCGCGCTTGGCGCGGACGCCGGCAAGCAGCTCAACCAGGTTCGGGGGCGTGGTCATCGAGACAGATCTCCTGGGCTCAGGTCACGCCAAGGATTGCAGATATGACAAGTAATACAAGTTTGGCCGGCCGGCGCCTGCTGGTGACGGGAGCGGGATCGGGAATCGGGCTGGCCTTCCTCAAGCTCGCTCTCGCCGATGGCGCCGCCTGCTTCGCCCTGGTGCGCGACGAGCGTGAGCGCGAGGCTCTGCTGCGCGAGGTCGATGGGACGCCCGGCAACACCATCGCGGCCGCCGATCTGACCGATTTTGCGCGCTCGGCGGAGCGGGTGGAGGCTGCGCGCGCACAGCTTGGCGGCCTCGACGGCCTGGTCTCCAGCGCCGGCATGTTCGACCATCGGCCGGGCCTCGAAACAGGCCTCGCCGATTGGCAACGCGTGCTCAACATCAACCTGACCGCCGGCTTCTCGCTTGCTCGCGATGCTGCACTCGCAATGGCTCCGGGCGGGGCCATCACCTTCGTATCGAGCCAGATCGGCATCGTCGGGCATCCGCGTGCTGCCGCCTATGCGGCTTCCAAAGCGGGGCTCAACGGCCTGACCAAGGCACTGGCGCTTGAGCTGGCGCCGCGTGGCATCAGGGTCAATGCGGTGGCGCCGGGTCCGATCGCGACGCCGATGACCGCTGTCGCACGCGCCGATGCAGAGCGGGCCGAGCGGCTTGTCGCCAGCATTCCGCTCGGGCGCTTCGGCGAATCCGGCGAAGTCGCCGAAGCCCTGCGCTTCCTGACCTCTCAGGGGGCGTCTTTCATCACCGGGCAGGTGCTGTGCGTCGATGGCGGCGTCACGGCCGCTTGAATGACCGGGATGGCTAATGTTGCGCGCGGGAATCGCTGTATCGAGATTGAGCGGGCCGGCAGCGGCGGCGGGCAAAGCAGTGACGAGCGGAGTTGAAGGACGATGACGATCGGCATGAGCAGGCGAGGCGGCGAGGCGCGCCAGGAGATCGCGGCGCCGCTGCATCATCAGGTCTATGTCGTCCTGCGCCAGCAGATCATCGATGGCCAGTACCAGCCCGGCAAGGCGCTGCCCTCGGAACACAAGCTCGAGGAGCTGTTCAAGGTCTCGCGCATCACCGTGCGCCGCGCACTCGACCGGCTGGCCTCGGAGGGCCTCGTGGTACGCCGGCACGGCAAGGGCAATTTCGCCCAGCCGGTGATCACGCCGCCGCCGATCGACACCAATCTGCGCGGCATGCTCGAAAACCTGCTCGCCATGGGGCTGCGTACGCGCGTCGACCTGATCGAGTTCGATTATGTTCCAGCCTCGCCCGAAGTTGCGACGCGGCTGGAATTGCAGCAAGGCGCCATCGTCCAGCGTGTTGTCCGCGTCCGGCACCATGAGAACACACCGTTCTCCTTCCTGACGACCTATGTGCCGGAAACGGTCGGCCGCACCTACGGCCCCAACGATCTCCTGGAGCGGCCGTTGCTCAGTTTGTTCGAGGCAGCCGGAATCAAGGTCGCGAGGGCCGATCAGACCATCACAGCCAAGCTCGCCGACACCCGCGTCGCCCCGCTGCTGGAGGTCGAGATCGGTGCCGCGCTGCTCGGCATCCGCCGGCTCGTCCGCGACGAGAAGGGTCGGCCGATAGAACTGCTCGAAGCTCTCTATCGCCCTGACATCTACGAATACCAGATGGCGATGACCCGCAAAGGCAAGAAGCCAGAGTTCATCTGGTCCGACAGCTCGACGATGACGCGCTGACTGACGTATCGGCGCAGCTTTGATTGAAGACCCACGCGATCCGAAACGAAAAAATATCGGGATAATCTCGATTTCGCCTCGAAGACCGCGGAGGAACTGGAAGGCAGGGGATCGCAAGGGTTTCGGGTCCAGGCTGACCGAGCGGATCGTTCCCGCCTACTTCAGCGGCAAGGCGGGCGTCCATTACGATCCGTCCGGCATTCGTTACCTGCTGGAAGGTTTCCTTGAGATCGACGAGTAATCGTCGGTGAGCGATGCAACGAAGCGGTCGGACCCGAGTTCACTGCAAATGCCCAGTACCTCACGGATCACGGTCCTCGTCGTGGAAGACGAACCTCTCGTTCGCATGGATGCCGTCGACATTGTCGAGGAGGCCGGCTTCATCGCGGTCGAGGCGGCGAACGCCGACGAGGCCATCCATATCCTTGAGACGAACCCCGACATCCGGATCGTCTTCACCGATATCGATATGCCGGGCTCGATGGACGGCATCAAGCTTGCCTTCGCGGTTCGCGACCGCTGGCCGCCCGTCATCATCATGATCGCGTCCGGCCATCGCAGGCCGCTTGCGGCGGAGATGCCGGATCGTGTTCGCTTCTTCTCCAAGCCCTACGGTCACGCCGCGATCAGGACGGCTTTGCTCGAAGTCGCCTGAGGCGCCCGAAAGGTCATAAGAAAACATGGCCGCCCAGGATAAAGAAACGTCGCAAAAGCCGGCGTAATCGCGCGCATTGCGCTGATCTTCCATGCGTAAATTCCCCGTGATCAATTCGTTCTGCGTGGAATTTTTTGGAACCAACCCCGCTTTCTACCCGTTTTCGTTGTCGTTCGGCGCTCGACGCCATGACAGGGGTAGGGATGGTGCTTCAGAAAGACGATTGGCATCTGACGGAATTGCTTCATCACGAACACGGTCGGGGTGATCCGTTCGCCGCCGCCGTGCGGGCGACGCGCATGGCAATGTGCATCACCAACCCGGCGCTACCCGACAACCCGATCGTGTTCTGCAACGAGGCCTTCCAGCGTCTCACGGGCTATGACCGCGAGGAGATCATTGGCCAGAACTGCCGCTTCCTCCAGGGTCCCGATACCGACAAGGCGGGCATCGACAAGGTTCGCAAATGCATCGCGGAGGGCAGCGACGTCGCCATCGACCTGTTGAACTATCGCAAGGATGGAACGACGTTCTGGAACGCGCTCTACCTCAGCACGGTCCGTGGCGAGAACGGTGAGATCAAGTTCTATTTCGCCTCGCAGCTGGACGTGACGTCCCGGATCGAAGCCAAGGCCGCCGTCGAGGAACAGCGCGACGTCGTCGAGCGGGAGGTCGCACGTCGCACGGCCCAGCTCGAGGAGGCCCTGGCGGCGAAGACGCTGCTGCTCCATGAGGTCGACCATCGGGTCAAGAACAACCTGACCATGATCGGCGCCTTGCTGCGCCTCCAGTCCCGCCAGCTCGACAATCCCGAGATGGCGCGGAAACTGGAGATCATGATGGAGCGCATCGACGCGCTCGCGACCGTGCATCGCCGTCTCTACCAGTCGAACGATGTCACGCGTTTCGACATTGCCGGTTTCGCCGAGACGCTGGCCTCGGATGTCATCGCATCCAGCGGCCGCTCCGACATCACGTTGGAGAGCGCCATCGAGCCGATCGACATCTCCTCGGAATTCGCCTCGTCGCTGGGTCTCATACTGAACGAGATCCTGACGAATGCGATCAAACATGGCCTGGACGGCAGGCGTGGCTCGATCCGGCTGTCGGCGGTCAAGAGCAACGGCACCTCCGTCATCACGGTCGAAGACGACGGCCACGGCATCGTGCTCGGCAAGTCCGATGGCGGGCTGGGAAAGACCCTGATCACCCGCCTCTCCAAGCAAGCGGATGCGAAGGTTGCGTGGGTTCGCCTGGACCAAGGCACCCGGGTCACTCTGACGATGGCGAGTTCAGCGTAGCGATGGCAAAGGCAAAACCCCTGAAGATCCTCATCGTCGAGGACGAGCCCCTCCTGGTGATGGACGTCGAGATGATGGTCGAGGACTCGGGGCATCAGGTCATCGGCGACGCCGCTTCGCTCGGCGAGGTCGAGGCACTGACTCTCGCCAGCGAGCCAGACCTGGTCTTTGTCGACATGCAGCTGGCCAAGGGGAGCAACGGTCTGGACGTCTCGGCCCTGGTGCAGCGCAGGTGGCCGGAAGCCTTCATCGTTTACGTCACGGCCAATCCCCGCATGATCCCCGAGGACTTCGCCGGCGGCCACGGCGTCATCGCCAAGCCGTTCTCGCGCACCGGGTTCCTGGCGGCGATGCGCTATCTCGAAGAGGGGATCATCGCGCCGCCGCCTTCGATAGCGCGGCCCGTGGATTTCGTCGGGGCGCGAGCTCTGGATGCATGGCAGGTCGCTACCTAGGGTCGCGGCCCCGGCAACCCAGGAGGTGCCAGGAGCCACCGTTCCTGAGCCGTTGCAGCAATCTGTGTCGATGCCCGAAATGAGCCCGCGATGATGGCGCTCGCGTCGTCCTTCTGAAGCGGCTAGGCCGGTGAGATGAGCCAGGTCAATGTCACCTGTCCTGCCGGCATCCGGCCTCGACGACCTCGCATTCAGTCCCTGGATAAAGGATCGCGTCGCGGAACCGATCCGCGTTGAAGGCGGCCTATGCGCCCTGCCCCGGCATCCCGGCGCGAGGACGATCCGCCAAGCTCCGCTCCTCGGCATCGGCGGGCATTGCCGATCGCCCCGGGCGTGCGAGCCGTGGCTTCGACCAGCCGCGCTCCCGACCCCTCCTCCATGGTGATGGCCGCCTTCGATCGCTCAGGCTGCGGCCCCTGCACGATGACGGCGGATACTGGCCCTAGGAGACTCAGATTGTAATTGGAATAATTCTAAACTAAGAATCGGTGACCGAGGCAAAATCCGTTCGACGGGACGACACCGCCATGACGACAGTCACCCTTTCCAGCCCCTTGTGCCCCGCAAGCCACCAGCCCTGCACCTGCTTCCGGCCCTTCGAGCCCACCTGCTCGGCGAGCGCGGCCGAGCAGGCCAAGCGGTCGCCCGGCTGGATGGGAGACCGGATTCCGCGGGCGCTCAGCCTGTTTGGCCATGATGTCGAGACCGTCGAGGTCTTGCGGGTTGCGGTCGTCGCGGTCTCGGCGGCGCTGGTCTGGTTCGGCCTGACCGGGAGCGTGGCCGGCGTCGATGTCGTGGGCGCGGCGGGGTTGCTGTTCGGCGCCTGGCCGATCCTGCGCGAGGCTTTTGAGAACATCAAAGAGCGGCGGATGACGATGGAGTTGTCCATGTCGATCGCCATCCTCGCGGCTGCGGCGATCTCGGAGTTCTTCACGGCGCTGGTCGTGACCTTCTTCGTGCTGGTCGCGGAGGAGCTTGAGCATCTGACCGTCGATCGCGGGCGGGCGGCGATCGCCGACCTCATCGATGTCATGCCGCATGAGGCGACCGTGCGCCGCAACGGCGTGATCTCGCTGGTTCCGATCGAGACGATCGTCGTCGGCGACCGGGTGCTGGTCGCGCCCGGCGAAAACATCCCCGTCGACGGCGTGGTCAGGTCCGGCCTCTCCTATGTCGACCAGGCGCGCATCTCCGGCGAATCGATGCCTGTCCGGCGCAGCGAAGGCGACGCCGTCTTTGCCGGGTCGATCAACCAGTCCGGCGCGCTCGACATCCAGGTGGATCGCATCGGGCGCGACACCAGCTTCGGCCGGATCATCGACGCCATCGAGAACGCCGAGCAGTCGCGGGCGCCGGTCCAGCGCCTGGCCGACCAGCTCGCCGGTTATCTCGTCTATTTTTCCTTCGCCGCGGCGATCCTGACCTATTGGCTCACCGGGAACGTCCGCGACACGATCTCCGTGATCATCGTCGCCGGCGCCTGCGGCGTGGCTGCCGGCACGCCGCTGGCGGTGCTCGGCGGCATCGGCCGCGCCGCACGCAGCGGCGCGATCATCAAAGGCGGCATGCATCTCGAAACGCTCGGCCGCATCGACACGATCGTGCTCGACAAGACGGGTACGCTGACATTCGGCGAACCACGGGTCTCGGCAATCCACCCGGCGCCCGGCCGTTCGGAGCTTGAGCTCTTGACGCTGGCGGCATCGGCGGAGCTGCGCTCCGAGCATCCGCTTGCCAAGGCGATCGTCGCGGAAGCGCGTGCACGCGGCATCGCGGTGCCGGAGCCCGACAGCTTCGACTATACGCTCGGGCGTGGCGTCGCAGCCCAGCTCGGCTCCAGCCGCATCCTGATCGGCAGCGTCAAGCTGCTGCAGGCGGAGGGCGTCGCCCTCCCCGCCGAGAGCGCCCAGGCCATGTCCTCCGAGATCTGCGTCGCGGTCAACGGGCTCTTTGCCGGGTCTTTCGCTGTCGCCGACGAGGTCAGGCCCGAGGCCGCGGCCGCGATCGCCGCCCTGCACGCGATGAAGATCCGCACCATCCTGCTCACCGGCGACAATGCCACGGTCGCCGAAAGCGTCGGCGCGTCGCTGCGGATCGGGACCGTCGAGGCCGGCATGCTGCCCGAGCAGAAGCTGGAACGGGTTCGGCAACTGGTGGCGTCCGGCGCCAAGGTGGCCATGCTCGGCGACGGCATCAACGACGCCCCGGCCCTGACGGCGGCAAGCGTCGGCATCGCCATGGGCTCGGGCACCGACGTCGCCAAGGAGAGCGCCGATATCGTCCTTCTCGCCAATGATCTGGAGCGTCTCGTCGAGACGGTGCGGATCGCGCAGAGGACGCGCGGCGTCATCTGGCAGAATTTCTCGGGCACGATCGCGGTCGACGCGCTCGGCATCGGGCTTGCCGCCTTCGGCTTCCTCAACCCGCTCTTCGCGGCCTTCATCCACGTATCGTCCGAGCTGATCTTCATCTCCAACTCGGCGCGGCTGCTTCCCGCCGCCGACGAGCTGAAGCTTGGACGCGCGCCGCGGAGCGCAGCTGTCGGCACCGCGAGCGACCCGACCAGCCGGCACTGAGCCTCAGGGTCGGCCTCGCACCGGCGGCGCGAGCGGCCTGCGAGGCCTTGGTGGTGGATGGCGCCGTCGCGCGCCATCCGGGCATGGACAGGGCCAACCGCGCATCGTTGCGGGTGAGTGCGCCCATAAACGCCAGTCGGACGTCCCGGTGAATTGCGCCACAACCAGACACTGGAAGATCGCCCGAAACCGGACATTGCTTGTGCGCCGCCGAAGGTAAGCTCCCGACCCATCCAGGACTGCGGGCGGGCCCGGTTCCTGGCGGGCCGATCGACCCGGCAGGTGACGCCAGGATTGGACCGGCGCTGCGTGCAAGCGATCGCCCGCGCCCCGACCGCGTGGCCAGAGCGTTTTCGAGCGAAGTGGACACCGGTTCCCCCGCGACAAACGCGAAGCGTTTGCGCGGAGAAAATGCGATAAAACAAGGAGCGAGAGCATTTTCGAGATTCGGAGAAACGCGGAAATGCGCTAGGCGGTCCATCCGCCATCGATGGTCAGGCTAGCGCCGGTCATGTAGCCGGCCCCATGGCCCGTCAGCCAGGCGACCAAGTCGGCGATTTCATCCGGCTTGCCGATGCGGCCCAGCGGCAGCTTGGGAACGATGTACGCCATCAGGTCAGCGGTCATATCCGTTTCCACCGGGCCGGGCTGAACGTTGTTGATGGTGATCTGGCGGGGCGCGAAGTCGAGTGCGGCGCCGCGCACCAACTGGGCCACGGCAGCCTTGGTCATGGCGTAGACGCTGGAACCGGGCGAGCCGATCCGCTCGGCGGTGTTGCTCCCGATGGTCACGATACGCCCCCCCTTCAACAGGTGGGGGGCAGCGTAGCGGATCGCGGCGAACACCCCGCGCACATTGATTGCCAGCATGCGGTCGAAGTCGTCCATGGCGAACTGATCGATGGCGCCGCCCATCAGGATGCCGGCGTTGACGACCAGCACCCCTAGCGTGCCGACGCGCTCGACAGCGGCCTCGACCGCCAGGCGCACGGCCTCGGGATCAGCGCTGTCGGCCCGAATGGCAAGCGCCGTCCCGCCGCCGGCTTCGATGTCCTGGACCAGCGCGGCGGCTCGATCCGGCGCGCTGACATAGGTGAAGGCGACGGCGCGTCCGTCGGCGGCCAGACGACGAACGATGGCGGCGCCCATGCCGCGCGCGCCGCCGAAAATCAGGGCTGGCGCGGTGGCGGAAAAGCTGGTGGTCATGTGCGATCCTCATTCTTGACTGATTGGTCCTAAATCAATCCTGCATTCGGGACCGTTCAGTCAAGAGCGTTCTGGACTGATCGATCAAAATTGGTACAATGCGATCATGGCCAGACCTACCGAGTTCGATCGAGACGAGGCCATCGCCAGCGCGATCAAGGTGTTCGCGCGCCAGGGCTTCGAGGCGGCCTCGACCAGCGACTTGCTCGAAGCTATGGGCATCGCCCGGCAAAGCCTCTACGGCGCGTTCGGAGACAAGCGCAGCCTGTTCCTGGAGGCCCTGCGCCGCTACGCGGCCGGCTCACTTGCGCAGATGCGCGAGGCCCTTGCGGAAGGGACGGCGGCCGAAGGCATCGAGGCGGCCCTGCTGGTCGGGTTGGGCTCCAGTGACGATGTCGAAAGCGGCTGCCTGGGGGTCGGGTCGGTTGTCGAGTTCAGCCGCTCGGACCCCGAGATCAACGCCCTCAATGACGCCGCCGGCGAGACCGTAGCCGCGGCCTTCTCTGCCAGAGTTCGCGATGGTGTCGAGGCCGGCGAACTTGACGCGGGGCTCGACACCGACGCTGTCGGCCGGATGCTGCTGGTCCTGCGTTCGGGCCTCAAGGTCGCGGCGCGAGGCGGCGCCGGCGAGGCTGAACTCCGCGACACAGCCCGTCTGGCGCTGCGCGGCCTGACCTCAACAAGATCTGGCAGCGAGTGTCGCTCTCCACCCTAACTGAGCCCTTGGACGCACGCTTCGGCAGCAGTCGGCCCTGCGCCCATTGCCGACATTCGAAACCACCCGGACAGCGGACATAGCTGAAACGCGCGGAACCACTGTCCAGGCGCGCTGCCTGCCGAACAGCCCTTTTCGTCTCAGCGACGGCCGCTCGAAACCCGAGCCTGATGCCCACTGGACAGGAACTGCATGAAAGCCGGCGGGAGCTCGATGAATTCGAGCGCTTCCTGACGGATATCGAAATCCGCGATAGCCTCGGTCAGCATCTCGAATTCCCGCTCACCGTCGGAATCCCGCGACGATGAGATCAGCTGTGCAGCTCGCAGCACAGCAGCCTTCCGCTGTTCATAAGACGAGATCATCACGGCGTCGGCGTTGGGCATGACACCACCTCATCGCTACGCAACCTCACATCGGCCAAGCTAGCGACCAATGCGCTGGAATACGAGTCGCTTGTACAAGATGGCTCGGTAGCCGGCCCCTCCCCCTAGTGTCGCCGAGAGTGTGCCGCAGCGCCGCAATGACCGTGCGCCCTGCGCCCTACCCGTACATCGGCGAGCACGCGTGATGATTTGCAGCTCGCGCCAAGATTTGCCTGAGAGCCGATTTGCCCGATGCCGGTGAAGCGCCAGTTCCTGACATGCGACTACCGTCTGGAAGCGGACGTTGGATTGAACTCGCCAGTGTACGATGACGGCGCGAAGGTCATTCTCGCTGTCATGGTTCGATGTGTCGCGCGAACGACCTGCGAGCGCGACGCGGCACCCTTTTGACCAAGTTCTGACTTTATTGGGGGATGGCCAGCCGATCGTGGTGCAAGCGCATCGCATTGATCTTCTCGATATCGACGCCAACAGCTCCAGCAGCAAACGCCAATCGCCACCCTATAGATGCTCGATGCGGTCTCGGCCGAAACGAAGCCGTGCTTCACATCGCGTAGCTCGGCCGCGAGATCACGCATAGTCCATATCACCATGCCGCTGCGGAAACGCCCGGCACCGGCTGTATCCGCGAGCAACTCTCTGCGCCGGACAAAGACCAGCGCGTTCATCTCCTGAACTCCGACCAGCGTATTGGTGCCGTTGGTCGGAGAGGTCGTGGCTTGCTGCCCATCGCGATGGCGAAGGGCGCCAATACCGCCGATCGCCATCATCCAGGAAAGATTGCCTTTGAACCGGTCTCGGTGAGGCTGCTAGCCAAGGTTTCGGACGGCGCGGAGGATAAACGCGGGAATACGATTGCACCGGTCCCCCGTGAGCACTGGGCCCACGGGAAGACGATCAAGGAGGCCGACCGCGGCTGGCCGTGGTCGCGGCGGAACGGTGTAAGGCAGGGCTCTCGCCTGCGTCGCGAGCGGGACCTCCGGCATTACTTGCGCGGCTCCCACTCCTGGCGCGCAAGGGCAAGCCAGCCATTGTCGTAGATGGGCTGTCCGGCGATCGACAACGGCCCTCCGGAATCGTCCTTGAGTTGGTTATCAGGAGCGCCGTCGCCATCGTTGTCGACACCGCGGCCGGCGATCCGTGGGCATTTGAGCATCAGCGGGAACGCGCCTTCGGCCAGGCGAAGACCGCCTCTGGTGTCGCTCGGATAATGCACTCCGAGGACCTCGCGGAGCTTCGCGATGCGCTCGGCCAGCAGCCAGAACGGACCCGGCTGGCCCTCGGGGTTGGTGGCGTCCGGGGGGCGTGAACCGAGCGCAACCGGAACCACTTGCTCCAGGCATTTCGCAATGAGGAAGGACTGGGTTGCATGCCCGCTCGGATAGGCTGGATGCCCTGGGGGATCGATTGGCGCGAGCAGGCTCGGATCGAGGCGGACGGGCCGCGGGCGATTGAATATGTCCTTATAGTACATGCAAAGGAATTGCCCAAGTCGCAGCGCCGCAGCTGCGAAGTAATATGTATACGGATGCGTCTGAAGGTTGAATTGCAGCAAGGCGCGGAAATATCCGATGATGCCGTTGCGTTGAGCCAGCGATTCTGCCATCGCTCCGGACCGGAATTGAGCAAGTCGCCGCAGGTGTTTTAATTCTCTTTGAACCGTCGAACAGTTATCATCATCGATATCGCTAATTAAATCGATGTCGGCCTGCATGTCGCTGAGATGCATGAGCTTTGTCCAGGCCAATTGACCTGATGAATTCTTCAACTTCATAAATTCTGCAAGAACGAGCAAAGAGGCGTTGTCGGGTGTGAAGTCAGTCAGACGCGGCTCGATCGCCTCGGGGGCGATAGGCCAGCAATCGGTCGGCAAAGTGGGCGGCCAGGCATGGCCCAGGCGCGGCGGCCAGCGATGGCCGCGATAATCCGTTTCGCCGTTGCTTTTCCGGATATCCCTTTCCGGCGCGACGCCGATTGGGCGGATAACAGAACCGCGGCCGCCGCCCAGCGCGTCGAAGTTCTCAAAGCCTTCCGCTCCATCGGCCCCGTCAGCCCCGTCGGCGGGACCGAATGCACCATTGCGCGCCATCTCCCCCTCCACGTTAGGACATTGATGCTATTATGCCCTCGCTATCAGTTCGGCAGGCCTGCCTGCTGCAAATGCGCGGCGAAGGCCTCGCGCAGGCCAGGTTCGAAAAACGGCAGGCGTGTACGTGAATACGTTTCCAGCGAGAAGCCGGGGCGCACGGCCATGAACCGGGCAGCCACCTGCCGGGCATCGTCTCGCGAGCCTGCCGCGGCCAAAGCCGCCGCGAGCAGCAGGAGCGTCGCCCCATGCAGCGGGTTTTCAGCCAATGAGCGGCGTTGCCAGCGCACAGCCTCGTCGAAGCTGCCGTTGGCATAGTGCGCGATGCCCAGAAACATGAGCTGTGAATAGCGCATCGGATCATGCGGCGAGAGCCGAAGTCCTTGTTCGGCGCGGCGCACCGCCTCCTCGCCTTTACCAAGATAGGCGAGCGTCGCGCTCGACAGCGTCCAGACGAGCGGGTGGTTCGGGCAGGCCGCGAGAGCCTGGCTAAAACATTGCAGCGCGGCGTCGCTGTCACGCCGCAGCATCGTGTTCATATGGCCCAGAGTGGCAAGAGCCAATGCGTTCGCCCTGTCGATGTTTGTGGCACGCGTTGCAAGCTCAAGCGCCTGCAAAGCGTCGTCGTCGGGATGCTGCGACCACCCGCGCCCGATCCGCACGCTGTGCCAGCGTGCGGCCCAAGCGACCGGCAGGGCGAAATCGGGCTCCTCAACCATGGCCTCGCCCAGGTAGCTGCGCGCTCGCTCGAACGTGGCGTAATCCGCACTCGCTATTGTGTAGAGGGCGCGCAGCATCCGATCATAGGCCGTCAGACTCTCCGGCGCCTTGCGCATCGCGCGCTGGAGTTCGGCGGAGCGCACCTGTGGCGCGAGCCCCATCGCGATCTTGCGGGCCACCTCGTCCTGCAGATCGAAAATCTCGCCCATGCCGATACGGGCGCGCTCGCCCCAGAGCGTTTCACCCGAATGCGTGTCGCAAAGCTGCACAGAGATGCCGTATCCTTCGTTTACGCGGCGCATTCTCCCGAGAAGCGCGTAGCGTACGCCCAGTGCACGACCTACCTCTCGGGGGTCCGGCTGGCGGCCGCGGAAGATGGCACTTGAGGCCGGGGAAACGACGAACAGCTCGTGCAGGCCGGCGAGCGACATGCCCACGTCCTCCGCGAATCCGTCTCCGAAATGAGCATCTTCCGTATCCCCATCCTGATCGAGGAGTGGCAGCACGGCGAGGGAGGGCAGCCCCGCTCCTGTCTGAATCGGAACAGTGACCCGTACCAGCTCGGTCTCGATCGCGAACAGGCGCGCGCGCTTGTGGAAGCCCTTCAGATCGGCATATCCTAGGTCCCGCAGATCAACCTGAGCCGAGGCGTCCAGCGCGTCCCGTGTGCGTTCGGAGATCACGATTCCGCCGGGCGCTGCGTGTGACTGCAGCCGCGCCGCGAAATTCACCGCATCTCCGAAAATCTGGGAGTTACTCTCGATCACGTCGCCGACATGGATTCCGATGCGGAGGACGACAGGCACGGGGTCGACCGAGCCTGCGGCCTCGAGATCGGCCTTGATGCCGTGCTGGATGGCGCGAGCCCATGCGACGGCATCGCCTGCGTTCTGAAACCCGGCCAGGACGCCGTCGCCCAACACGTCCACGATCCGGCCTCTGCACCGTTCCGTCTCGGGCTCGATCAAGCCGCGCAGCAGGGCCATCCATCGCCCATAGGTACCGGCCTCATCCGCGGCCATGAGCGTCGAGTAGCCGACAACGTCGGCGAAGGCGATGGCGACCATGTGGCGCTCGCCGTGGGCTGGCGCGGGTACATTTCCGTCGACGTCGGAAGCGAACACCATCGGCACACCCACCTGCGGCTGGATCCGATCGGTCGGGGCGCCGTGCGCCGGCCCCCGTGGTATAACAATTATCATGGCGCTCGAAGCGCCCGAGCGCTAGTCTTTTGAGAATGGTGGCCTGCGGGAGCCTGCCCGCGGCAGGATCGGGGGGCTCAGGATGTCGGACCCGAACGAAGTCCGCCTGGTATTGTCCGTTCGCGCCTGGAATGAACTGCGCCAAGCTTACAAGCGTTGGGACTCCGAAGAAGTCCATAGGCAGCTCAACGCCAGAATGCGCCTGGGGCGCGATGACTTGTTCAGCGTGGTTGCCTACCCGTCGAACATTCCGCCCCCTGCTGGCGTCGACATCTCTAGGGATGAGCTTCTCGAGTTTCTGGTTTTCGGGATCATCATTCATGGTGGGCAGGAGGCTGCGGAAGTCTTTGCCAACAGTGTGACGCGCGAGAATCTTGGACCTGGCGCCGCTGTCGGGGCCGATCTCGTGGTGAATCCGGCGCACGATCCATTCTCAACTCATTGGTGCCCGAACGAAGCTGGCGATGGCTTGATGGGAGATCGCGCCGCAGCGCTCAGGACGATCCGAGCGAACCCGTCGTTGCTGACGGCGGCTGGACTGCCCGGGCCTGAGCAAGTCAACATCGTCTTCGTGGACACCGGCTTGCCGTTGCGTCTTCTTCCTGCGGGCAGCTTCAAAGGTTGGCCCGTCCTGGAGGCTTCCGCGCATTCCGGCGCAGTGCGGCTGCCGGGCAACCCGCTGACCTCTCACGGCGAAATGGTGGCGCGAAACGCACGGGCCGTTGCGCTGGCGGCGGCGCCCCCCGCCAAGCTAAAGCTGCTGGATTGCCCGGCAATTCCGGACGGCATCACGCGGTTCCCGGTCTTCCTGAGTTCCGTCGCAGCCGCGCTGTTTTCCATATTCAGCACCATAGCCACCGGGGCGCGGAAGGCAGAGGGTTGGGTGATCTGCAACGCCTGGGCGGTCTTCGATCCAACCGTGAAGCCCGGCCAGGCCAGCTATGCCAACAATCCCGACCACCCGATTGCGATCGCATTGCGGCTGTTGAACGATACTGGAGCCGATCTGGTCTTTGCCGCCGGCAATTGTGGCCAATTCTGCCCAAACCCACGCTGCTCACCGGATTTCACCGGTCCCTCCCGCGGCATCAACGGGGCCAACGCGTTGCGGGAGGTGCTGACGGTGGGCGCCGTGCGCAACGATCAGGTTTGGCTCGGCTATTCGGGCCAGGGTCCGGGTATCGCCGGCATGGCCAACAACAAACCGGACATATGTGCGCCCAGCCAGTTTGCGAGTGACGACTACCCAGGCAGCAACACCGGCACCTCCGCGGCATGTGGCCTTGCGGCGGGCGCTGTCGCGCTCCTGCGCACGAGATGGCCGTCCGGCAGGCTGATGCCAGACACGCTCGCGGGTGCCATCCGGCGCAACGCGGATCAGCCCTATGGTCCTGCGGACTGGCAGGAGCGAACTGGGCACGGCATTCTCGACCTCGCGGCGACCGCAGCAGACCTGCATCAGCGATTTCCACCCGCGGCGCGACGAAGCGCTGTTCGACGGTCAGGAGCGCATTAGCTGTTTCGCGGGCGGCTGTTGCTAGCTGTGTTACTTCGTCGGCTGAGAGCGCGCGGTGAGCTTGTTTCCGTCCGGATCGCGAAGGTAGGCGACGAAGGCTCCGTTCGGGCGCTCGCTGGGTGGGCTCTCGATCGCCGTGCCTCCATGCGTGGTGCCGGCCTTATGCCAAGCGAGCACATGGTCACGGCTCGCAGCGGCGATACCGATAGTCCCACCGTTGGCCGCGGTCGCTGGACTGCCGTCGATCGGCTTCGTGATCATCAGCCGACCGCCCTTGTGGGCATAAAACAGCCTGCCTCTGGCATCGATCTCGCCAGGCTCGCCTCCCAAGCGGCGAATGTGGCGTCGTAGAAATCTCTAGCCCGCTCCAGGTCGTTGCTGCCGATCATGACGTGAGTGAACATAGTTTTATCCCCAAAGAGGGCCTGCGCGAGATAATCGAACGCGGAGACGAGCGGCTGACCGCGAATAAAGACCGATGATCGTCAGCCGCCCTGTGCGGCCTTGGAGACATGATCAGTACGCAGCCTTCAATTCAGCGGGCCGGAGCGCCGACGCCTAGCATATCTCTTTCGATGACGAATTCAGGCGTGACACGTCTCCATGATAAGGGGGACGCTGATTTCGGCTCTTCATTGCGTGCGCAGCGCCTCGCACTCGCCAGACTGGGCGTTCCGAAGGCCGAGCCGGACGACGATCAGGTCCGTTTTCCCGTCAGGGGTAACTCGGACGACGCTGCCATCCTCCTTCAGGATATAAGCCGAAAGCCCCGCGCGACGCGTCTGCTCGACTGCGCGCCGATGGAATTGTTCGAGCCTATCCTCAGGAATGGCGGTCATGTCGCGCGCTCCAAGGCTTCCAGAGCCTCAACGGATACGCGCTCCGGCATCCAGGGAATGTGAGGTGGATCACATAAGGAACGTCGTGCTGCGGGCCTCGTCTTGAGGTGTGGGACATGGGTATCGGCTTTCGGAGGGCAGGCTGTGCGGCTATACTGCCGTTCGGTCACCGGGGCAGATTGCGCGCTGCAGGACAACAGCGGCTTCTGGTTCGAAGGGGATGAGTTTGCGTTTCTTGCCCTCCGCTCCCGCCCGAGCTGCGGGTCGAATGAGGCGGCGCGATTTTATCGCGCTTGCCGGCGGGGCAGCGGCGTGGATGAGCCCGGCCCGCGCCCAGCGGCCAGCCATGCCGGTGATCGGCTATCTCGGCTCCGAGGCCCCCGAACCCTATGCCAGCCGCCTCGATGCCTTCCGCGAGGGCTTGGCGGAATCCGGTTACGTTGAGGGTCGCAATGTAAGCATCGCATTTCGATGGGCAGAGGGCCAATATCGTCGCCTGCCCGCGCTCGCGATGGATCTCGTCGACCGTCAGGTGACCGTGATCGTGGCGCCCGGAGGGGCGGAGGTCGCGCTTGCGGCAAAATCGGCAACGGCAACGATCCCAATCGTCTTCGAGATGGGGGGCGACCCCATTGCACTCGGCGTGGTCGGCAGCCTGTCTCGGCCAGGAGGCAATCTCACGGGGGTGTCGAGCCTGAGCGTCGAGGTCTCGAGCAAGCGCCTGGAGTTCATGACCGAGCTGTTTCCGGCCGCCGAGATAATCGCGGTGGCCGTCAATCCGACCAGCCCGACCTCGGGCTCGCAGATGAGGACGCTGCAGGCGGCGGCAAGCAGCCTGAGATTGCAGCTTCGCATTTTGAATGCCAGCACCGAACAGGAGTTCGACGCGGTGTTCGCGGCCGTGCCTCAGATGGGTGCAAAAGGCCTCGTCTTCACCTCGGATCCCTATTTCGCCTATCGCAGCCAGCGGCTCGCCGAACTTGCGAGCCGCCATGGGGTGCCGGCGATCACCCAGGCTCGCGACTTCCCGATGGCCGGCGGCCTGATGAGCTATGGCGGCGATTTCCGACAGTCGCACCGTCACACCGGGATCTACGCCGGCCGTATCCTCAAGGGCGAGAAACCTTCCAATCTGCCGGTCCAGCGGGTCACCAAAGTCGAGCTTGTCATCAATCTGAAGGCTGCCACTGCCCTGGGAATACCTCTCCCGGTCCCGCTGCTGAGCAGCGCCGACGTCGTGATCGAATGATTGAGCCGGCGAGCCGGCGCAGGGGCCAACACGGTGTCCGATTTACCTCTCGCCCCCCGATCATCACTGTTCGCGAAGTCCTTTCTCGCCCTGTTTGCGGCGGTCGTCGTGCCTCTTCTCATGGCGGGTGGGAGCGAAGCGTGGTTCGGCTTCAATGACCGGCGGGACAGGCTGAATGAGCTTCTGGATGTGGAGGCCCGATCGGCGGCAGCCAAGATCCAGGATTTCATGGATGGAATCCGCGATCAGCTTCAGTGGACCGTTCAGCTGCCCTGGTCGGAGACTGCCGATGACAGGCGCCGGCTCGATGCCCTGCGCCTGCTACGCCAGGTTCCGGCGGTCGTGAGCCTGACCCTCGTCGACGGGGCCGGCAAAGAGCGGCTGTTCGTCTCGCGCATCGGTCTGAACAAGATCGAGGACGGTACCGACCATTCGGGCAATCCAGCCGTCAGGGGTGCGCGCGCGGATCGGGCCTGGCTCGGCCCGGTGACGTTTTATGGCGGCTCGGAACCCTTCGTGACCATCGCCGTCGCAGGCAACCGATCGGCGGCCGGCGTGGCCGTCGCAGAGGTCAACCTCAAATTCATCTGGGATGTCATCTCGGCGATACGGGTGGGGCGAACCGGCGAGGCGTTCGTACTCGACCAGCCCGGCCGCCTCATCGCCCACCCCGACATCAGCCTCGTGTTGCGCGCCGACGAGACGGCGACGCGACCGCTCCAGGCCCTGCGAGCGGCCATTCTCGCGAAGTCCGGCCACGCGATCGCCGGCCGGGACATGGCGGGACAAACGGTGCTGGCGGCGATGGCGGGGATACCCGGTTCCGGCTGGAGCGTCATCGTCAAGCAACCCTTGGCCGAGGCCTTCGCACCCATCTACGCCGGCCTTTGGCGCACCGCCGCGTTGCTTATTGCAGGCGCGGCCCTCGCGGCGATGCTTGCCTACTGGCTGACCCAGCGCATGATCGGACCGATCCGCCTTCTGGAGGACGGCGTCGCGCGGATCGGGGCCGGACAATTCGAGCATCGGATCGACCTCGCCACAGGCGACGAATTCGAGCGGGTGGCGACGCGATTCAATGAGATGGCCGTCGAGTTGGCGGTCTCACAGGAGCGTTCGGAGCGCATCGGCCGGCTCAAGCGCTTTCTCGCGCCGCAAGTCGCCGAACTGGTCGACAGCACGGCCGACGACCATGTGCTCGACGGCCGGCGTGTCGAAGTGGTTGTGGTCTTCTGCGACCTGCGGGGTTTCACTGCCTTCTCCGCTCGGGCGGAGCCCGAAACCGTCATGGCCGTCTTGAGCGAATACTACGACGCTCTCGAACGGGTGATCAGCGCCCATGCCGCGACTTTGACGAGCTTCTCCGGCGACGGAATGATGGTCCTGGTCAACGCTCCGGTATCTTGCCCGGACCCGGCCGTGCGCGCCATCAGGATGGCGAGCGACATGCAAAGGAGCGTGCAGAAGCTCCTGCTCGGCTGGCACGCCCTTGACCATCGGCTTGGCTTCGGCGTCGGGCTGGCGATGGGACCCGCCACGGTCGGGCGGATCGGCTCCGAAGGCCGCCTCGATTACACCGCGATCGGCAACGTCGTGAACCTCGCATCGCGCCTGTGCTCGAGCGCCAACGATACCGAGATCCTCGTCGACCACGTCGCAGCGCTCGCGGCCGGATCGAGCGTCCCTCTCGTCGAACTGGATGTGCGGGCCTTGAAGGGTTTTGACCGGCCTGTGCCGATCTTCGCAGCCGCCATCGGCAGCACCGGCTAAGCACTCACGGCAGCGATCACCGACCAGAGTTCCGCGCTTCGTCTGGCTGTGCCCCAAGCGTGCGAAGGTCGGACCCCGAAGTGATACCGCGTCTAGCTGCGGACCGTCCCGATCTTCGCCAGTGCGCGGAACTGGTCGATATCATGGATCGTCAGGCGCCCACGCCCCAGGGCGAGAAACCCGGCGCGCTTCCAGCCCTGAAGCTGGCGGTTCACCGTTTCACGCGTGACGCCGGCGAGCGATGCCAGTTCCTCCTGAGAGACGTGGATCTCCGACCCGTAATCGGCCGCGAGCATGAGGATACGCCGTGCCAGCCGCGCCGCGGCTGGCAGGAACGCCGTCTCCTCCATGCGCTCGATGACGTCGCGCAGCCGGGCACAAAGGAGGCCGATCAACTGCTGCGCGATCGAGGGCTCGCAATCGAGCAGGGTCAGGAAATCGCGACGTGGCAGGAAGAACATGTCGGTGTCCTCCATCGCGACGGCATCGGCCGTTCGCGAACGACCGTCTAGCAACGCGATTTCACCGATAACGTCGCCACCTCCGACAAGATTCATCGTCATCTGCTGGCCGAGCTCGTCCGTGGTTCCGATGCGGATCAGGCCGCGCCGGATCGCATAAAGCCCGTCGCTCGGGTCTCCTTTCAGGAACAGGACCTCTCGCGCCGCAAGACGCCTATGCCGGCAGATGCCCGCGATCTTGGCAAGGGTGTCCTCAGCAAGGCCTGCGAAGAACGGATTCGCAGACAAGAGGCTCACGATACGAGGAGCCGCATCGTTCATGCGTCGGCCTCCGGTTCGTGTCTTTCCGGCGCGGGTCGGAGCTTGTGTGACGTGGCGCACAGAAGGCCAGACGGGAACGGTCCAGAAACCCGCCCGGACCAGCCGCCGCGACCGTTTCCCACAGTCATGGCGCGACTGACCCGAGGAGGAGGTTTCACCGTGCACAATACTCTGGATCTTCGTCACGCGCCCTTGAAATTAGTGGCCCTGGAACCGCTTCGCGAGACCGCGCAGCCCTTTCAGACTCGGGAATGCCCGTTCCTGGCAGGCGTGACGCGTGCGATCGGGAGCCTGCGGCCTTGGCTGGCGGGGCTTCGCGACAACCGCTGGGCCCGCTTCTGTGCCGGCTCCATCGACGACCGCACGCTCGACGACATTGGTCTGACGCGTACCGATACTCTGTACACCGGCCCGAAGTCCTCACGAGAGAGCAGCCTCGGCCTGCCCAGGGATCTGCGGTCCGATCTTTGAACGGCGCTTTCGTCCTGGCCTCGAGGGAGCGACGCGGGCGCTCAGGGATCGCGCCCGCCATCGTCCTGGCGAGGCTGGCCCGAAGCGGCCACATTGGTCTGGAGGCGCTTGACCATCAGTAGCATGACCGAGAGCGCCATCTGCGGGAACTCGGCGAGCAGCGCCAGGAAGACCTCCTTGCGCAGCTTCAACGCCTCGCCGGACGACGTTGCGACGATCGTCGCCGAGCGAGGATCGCCAGTGACGAGGCCCATCTCGCCGACGATCGCATTCCGGGCGAGGCTCGACATCCGGACGGGTTCGCTTGTGTCGGTCTCGCTCATGACATCGACCGTGCCTGACAGCAGCACATAGGCCGCATCCGATTCATCGCCCCGCCGAAACAGCACGTCGCCTTGGGCAAAGGCGATGCGCTCGCTGGTGAAGGCGAGAAGCTTCAGTCGAGCAGTGTCGAGATTGCCGAAGATGGGCACTGACCGCAGAACCCGGATTTCCGCGCTGTCGAGCAGAACCGCCCGGTCCGGCCCGGAATCGCCCGGGGTCGGCCTGTCCTGCGGGACGGCCGGTCTCGCGCCGTCGAATGCGATGTGCAGATCGTAACCCTGGTCGGGTCCGACATCGCGCCCCGCGACGATCAATGTCCGTCCAGCCATCTCCGCTCGGATGCGATCCAGGATCAGGCCCGCTTCGTTCTGGCCGAAGGCTCCGAAGGCGTTGTTGAGAATGAGCAGTTGCGGCCGCTTGATGAGGCAGCGCGCAAGCGCGATCTGGGCTTTCATGACCGGAAAGAGCAACCGGCCCGCATAGCCGGCCGGCTGATCCAGGCCCCATCCATAGACCTCGGCGTCGAGGCCGAGTTCCGCGAGCGTTTCGCGGACAACCTCGTCGGCGGCATCATGCGTCACCGCCCCGAACAGCAGATTGTCGCGCAGGGGCGCCGCCGGGCAGTAGCGCTGCGGGTCGTAGAAGGCGATCGGCTGGGCCGGATCCGCCGAGCTCCACTCACGAAACGCCGACCGTGCCGCCAGGATGCGGGTCTCGATCGTCATATCCAGCAGGCCGAGACGGTGGCGCGGTTCTGCATAGAGAAAGGCCAGCCCAATCAACCGCGTGCGGTCGGCCTCGCTGCCTGCGCCGACCTCCAGCCGGCCGAGCAGCTCGCGATAGTCCTGGAAATCTTCCGCGGCGATGAAGGAGAACTGCTCGAAGAGCACATGGCTCGGCGCAAGATCGCGGAAGATTTCCAGCATCGTGGCGGCGATGCGCCGCCCGATCCCGGCCAGCGTTTCGGTCAGGGCCAACCCGGCGAGCAGCCGCCGTGTCGGTTCGTGGCTGGCCAGCCGCGTGCCGACCAAAGCGGGGTCGACCGGCATGCCGAAAACGATGTTCTCGCCGATCGTCGCGTTGCGGGTATAGCGCGCCGGGTCGTAGGGCTCGATCGCGCCCTCGGCGCCGCGCGCGGCGAGCCCGGCCTGGATGCGGGCGCGGATGTCCGAAATCCGGAGCACCACATCGGTGGGAGTGGCGGGATCGAGCTTGCGGGCCAGCCCGAACTTGAACACCGGATCGGCGAGCCCGACGATGCGCAAGACCTCGACCAGCCGCGAGGCCAGCTCGCCATGGTCCGCGGCATGGGCCTGGCGATGATCGATGGACCAGCCCGCCAGGTTGGTCGCGTCGCCATTCACGCGGCGCAGGCCGTAGAGGATGTTGTCCCGCAGGCTCCCGTCGAGAATGACCGGTTCGGGCCCGACATAGGCAATCGCCCCGCCGCGCGCCTCCGGCGAGAGTGCCGCCAGCGGAACGCCGGCAATCGTCAGCGCGCCGTCGCCAGCGCTGATACCGCCGCCCAGCAGCTGCGCCAGGATCCCGGCGGCCTCGCTCGCCCCGCCGGACAGGCCGATGTGCCGCTGTAGCGGCAGCGACAACGACAGCCGGTCCAGCACCTGGTCGCCCGCCGCATTCACGACGGTAACGCCCTGCAGCACGATCAGTCCGGCGGCGGGCAAGCCCGCCCTCTCGCCGGCGCCGGTTTCGGCAGGCGTATCGCCCGTCAGCGCGAAATGCTGGGCGACCTGCTCGAACTTGGCCTCTACGTCCAGCCGCTGCTGGTCCCAGTCGATCAGATCTTTGACCGGAGGCGGCAGGTCGCGATACGCCGCGATGACCGCGACGAGCTGGCCGAGATCGAGGCGCCCGGTCAGCGCGAAATAACCTCCGACAGCGTAAAACAGAAAGGGCGTGAGCTGCGCCAGCAGGCTGTTCAGCATCTTGACTGCGAATTTGCGCTCAAAAAGCCGGTAGCGGATACCGAAGAGCTGCTCCAGTCGCTGCGCGACCTGGCTTTTCTCGACGGCGGATGTGCCGTGGTTGAGAACTTCGCCGATGGTCTCGACCACTTCGCCGATCTTGCCGGCCAGGGCCCGCGACGCCATCTGCCGCTCTTTGCCGAGGCGGATCTGCTCGCGCCGCAAGGCGGGAATGACCGCGCCCTGGATCAGGACCATGCTCGCCGCGATCACGCCGAGCGCAAGGTTCTGCACCAGAATGAAAGTCAGCGCGGTCAGCACCTGGCCGCCGAGAAAGACCGGTTGCACGAAGGCATCGCCCACGAACCCGCCGATCGGCTCGACCTCGTCCTTGATGATCGTCGCCGCCTCGGACGGCCTGATGCGCTGCAATGCCTCCGGCTTGAAACTCAGCAGGGCGGAGAACAGATCGAAGCGCAGGCGCTGCAGCAGCCGTTCGCCCAACGCTCCCTTGCGCATGTTCACACGGTATTTGAACCCGCCATTGATCAGGACAAGCAGGAGGAACAGGCCCGAAAGCGCAAACAGATAGGATAGCCGATCGAGCCGGACCCCATCGAACAGCGCGAACGATCCACCAAATGCGCCCGGCAGATTGAGCACGATGTGAAAGAGGCGCGCGGTCTCCTGTCCGCCTGCGAACGCACGGCCCTGCAAGGCATCGGAGATGATGTATTTCGGCAGATCAAGGGAGAGATAATAGAACGGCAAGGACACGACTACGATGCAGAGGATTTTTATCTGCTCAAGTCGACTATTGCGCCAGATATAGCCAAAAATGCTTATCATTGCCGTATTTCTTTACTGCTCGAAAAACTCCAATCACGACACTCGGTAAAGCAACGATAGACGTCATTAGTCGCGGCAGCCCTGATGAAGGGCCAATTCCAGTGAACAGAAACCGCCGGCATTTCGAACCCGACGACAAGGAACTCGATATGCTTAGGCGGCCCGGCGGTGCTGCGACGCGAACCGGCGGCCCTTAACGCGGCAGATGCGCCACTTTGCCTACTGGCTGCCTTGCAAACAAGCATGCCTGAAAGGCAGACGTCTCTGGATTCCGGAAAGGGCCTGAAACGCCCTTCGCCCCCCAGCTCGCATGCACCACGATCGGAACCTGGGCTGCGCCGCCCAAAAGCTGACGCCTGCGGCGTGGACGGCTGGCGCCCCGCGCTCGGAGGTCAGCGTAAAATTAGCGACGCTGGATGCGCTACCTGATATGTACGGATCGGGGGCTGTCTGATCCATCTGATGGTGGTCAGGATGCGCGAAGAGTTTTCAACTCATCCGCACGCTCATCGCAGGCTTGCGGCGATCCTCGCGGCGGACATCGCCGGCTACAGCCGGATGATGGGCCACGACGAGGAGGGAACGGTTCGTCGGCTGAAGCAGGTTCGCCGCGAGATCGTCGATCCCACGCTGGAAGAGCATTACGGCAGGCTCATCAAGACCACCGGCGATGGCTTCCTCGCCATGTTCGACAGCCCGCTCGAAGCCGTGAGATGCGCGATCGTCGTTCAGCAGTCCGTGGCGGCAAGGAACACCGGTCTGCCGCGCGATTACTGGCTGCAATACCGGATAGGGGTGAATCTGGGCGACGTTATCGTCGAGCCGGACGATGTCTTTGGCGATGGCGTCAACATCGCCGCCCGCCTGGAGGCTCTGGCGATGCCCGGCGGGGTCTATATCTCCGGCGGCGTCTACGAACAGATCAAGAATAAGCTGGTCTGCGGATATCAGTCGCTTGGCGACGAGAAGCTGAAGAACATCACCGATCCCGTTCGCATCTATAGTGTCCTTCCCGACCCGGCTTCGTTCGCTAGCGCGACGAAAAATAGACGGCTTTTCGCGGTCCCGGCGGGGATCGTGGCGGCCTTTGCGCTGGTTGCCGCAGGCCTCTACGCCGCCGGCTACTGGCCCGTCGGCGGCCAGCCAAGCCTGGTGTCTGTCGGACAGGTCCACCAATGGGTGCCCGTCCCTTTGACCTCGGTGACCAACCGGCCTGCCCCGACCCCGCGGGTTGAACCGCCAGCCAGCAGGAATGCGGATGCGGCCAAACCTTTGGCGCCGACAGCCGATCCCGTGCCTGCCGCCCCAGCTCCGGATCCGCAGGTCGCGATTTTGACTCCGAGCCTTCCTGCCGCACGGACGATCCAAACCGCTTCGGGCTTCCGCGACTGCGAAACCTGCCCCGAGATGCTCCGCATACCCGGCGGATCTTTCCGGATGGGCAGCGACGAAGACCCCTCGGAGCAGCCGATCCGGACCGTGGCCATCGCGCCCTTCGCAATCGGTCGGTCTCCCATCTCCGTCGCCGAGTGGAACCGATGCGCGGCGGCAAAGGGCTGCAACATCCCGCTCGACGGAAGCGACGCAGCGCCAGCGCGCAATCTGAGCTGGCTCGATGCCAAGCAATATGTCGACTGGCTCGCGCAATCGACCGGCAAACCTTACCGCTTGCCGAGCGAAGCGGAGTGGGAATACGCCGCCAGGGCGGGTAGCTCGACCCGCTTCTGGTGGGGGCGAGATCTCGAACCTGGCAAGGCCAATTGCAAGGATTGCGGCGGCCCCCAGGATCCGAAGGCTCCGATGCCGGTCGGCAGTTTCGCACGCAATGCGTTCGGTGGCGCCGATTTCGGAGGCGGGGTCGCGCAATGGGTGGCCGATTGCTGGCTGCCCAACTACCGGGATGCGCCGTCGGATGGCTCCCCTCGTATGGCTGAGAATTGCCGCGAGAACGTCCTGAGAGGCGGCTCCTGGCGCAGCAACATTGCCTCCGTGAGGCCAGCGAGCCGGACTCACTACGATACGGGAGTGCGCTACCCCGCGCATGGTTTCAGGATAGCGCGTTCGCTCTGACAGGAGGATTCCATGGGCCGATCAGCCAGCGGCATCGTGCTTGCCTTTGCTGCAGTGAGCCTTTTCCCTCCAGCTGCCCTGGCGCAGACGGCGCCGACCCCAAACCCCTCCCCACCGCAACGCGCGCCTTCTCCGGATGCGCGCCTGTACATCATCTATCCTTGGGACGGAGCGCAGATCCGTGGCGAATTCTGGGTGCGGTTCGGCCTGCGGAATATGGGCGTGACGCAGGCCGGTAGCTCCGCTCCGAATGCCGGACATCACCACCTCCTGGTCGATGTCACCGATGTGATCGATCCGGAGGAACCGCTTCCGACGGACAACAAGCATCTTCACTTCGGTGCGGGCCAGACGGAGGCGAGGCTTGAGCTGCCGCCTGGACAACATACCCTCCAATTGGTGCTCGGCGACTCCGAACACAGGCCGTTCAAACCGATGCTCATCTCGAAGAAGGTGACCATAACCGTGTTGCCGGCAGCTCCCGCGAAGACGTCGAAGAAAGTCAGTGGGAAGGGTGCCTAGGGCAAAGGAAACCCACCCCTGGCGGACGGACCTCGGCGAGCCGCATGCCGGCGAGATGAGCCAGGTCCATGTCCACCTGTCCTACTGGCACCCGGCCTCGACGATCCTCGAATACATTCTCTGCGTAAAGGATCATTTCGGGGAACCGATCCGCGTCGAAGGCAGCGTCTACGCCCTGCCCCAGCATCCCGGCGCGGGGACGACACCGCTGGCGGCGAGCCTTGAGCGCTTCGGTCAATCGCTCCGCTAGAGCCGCGAAGTCGTAAAGCCGCGAAATCTTGGAGCCACGAATTCTTGGTGCAGCGCGGTCTTGGAGCGGCGCAGTCTTGGAGCAATCGCGCCATCCGTGCTCGGCAAGGGCCAACCGCCCATCGTTGCGGATGCATGCGCCCATAGACGCCAATCGGACGTCCCGATGAATCGCGCCAACTGCTGCCATTCGAAAGCACTCAGAAGGCGGACGCAGGTGAAACGCGCGGAACCGCTTTCCAAGCGCGCGGCCTGCCGAACAGCCCTGTTCGTCTCAGCGACGGCCGCTCGAAACCCGACCGTGATCCCCACTGGACAGGAACCGCATGAAAGCCGGCGGGAGCTCAATGAAGCCGAGAGCTTCCTGACGGATATCGAAATCCGCGATAGCCTCGGTCAGCATCTCGAATTCCCGCTCACCATCGGAAGCCCGCGATGATGAGATGAGCTGTGCAGCTCGCAGCACAGCAGCCTTCCGCAGTTCATAAGACGAGATCATCACGGCGTCGGCGTTGGGCATGACACCACCTCATCGCTACGCAACCTCACATCGGCTAAACTAGCGACCAAAGCGCTGGAATACGAGTCGCTTACGCAACACTGCTCGGTATCCGGCCCCAGACGCCGAAGATGGAGTTGGCTGACGGACCGCGCTCAGAGACGTCCGTCAGTTCGGCGATGCGTTCGGTCACTCGGCGACCCAACGCTCGGGGCCGCAGAGTGACGTGGAATAGCCGGGGTGAATTGCAGTCGGCGGAGATGGCCCCGGCGGCTGCAACTCAAGCTTTCGCGACCAGGTCAGTTAATCGCTTTGACGCTGGAGAGGATCGAATCGATCGCCTTGCCGTGCTTCGTGCGTTCCTCATCGTTGCCCCAGAGCGTAAGCAGGACAACGCGGTCCTTACCGCCGGGCAGCATGATGAAATCTACAGTGGTCGGCTCATCCTTGTAGGTCGTCTCGAATTTGTAAATCGTCGCCGCGATACCGTTCAAATTCGTTTCGGCCTCGATTGGCTTATTCACTTTAATACCAGTATCTTTCATCCACTTCTGGTTGGCTTCCATCATTGCCTTAACATTCTTGATTGCGGCGAATTCAACAGAAATATAGACATCCTTGTTGGGCGACCAACCCTCGTATCCGTACTTAACTTCTTTGGTATCCCAGTCGTTTGGGATCGAAACAATGATGGCCGGATCCTTGTCGGGGACGGCAAAATTCTTTGCGAGCACGGGGGAGACAAGGAGCGACAAAGCTAGCGCAATTACGGCTGTGCGACGAAATTTCAACTTGATACGCTCCACGACGCGAGATGCGGGCTGCATCTACGGCTTCCCCTCATCGCGTTCACTGCGCCCAGGTGCAATGTATTTTACGTAACTCACTTAACCGACGCTGGGGCAGGAGCCGTAGAGCCGGCCGACGCGCGAGCACGACGGCCCTTCGAACCGACAAACTAGACTGCCGGACTCTGGACATTGGTGGTGTCGGCAACGGGCTGGAGCCGACGCTTCCGGACCGTTACCGCAATCTGTGCCAACGAGACCTAAAATGGGCCGGCGATGATGGTGCTTGCGTCGTCCTTTTAGACCCACCAGCCATCCGGCGGATCGCCCGCCCCTCATCGGCCCCTGGCGATGCGGTCCCGCGCCGCCCAACCTTAAGCCTAGTCGCAAGGATCGTCGCCCTCGCCACGCCTCAACCCGCCGACACCCCCACCAACCTCGCCCCAAGCCAGGCTTTCGCCTTGTCGATGATCTCGTCGGCCAGCAGCAGGCGCGGAGCCTGCGGCGGGCGGATGGCGACGTGGTTTGGAGGATGAACTGCCTGCGCCAGGAGGCTCCGAACACATCTGGAACATCCTTCGAGACGCCGCTTACGCGGCCCCCTCAGAATGAGGACACACCGTTCCAAACCAGCGCCGCCCGCATCACCCGCCCTGCCCTTGGCTCGCAAGCCCCACGCAGACGAGCTCCACCAACCGCTCGACCTGCCGGTCGAGCTCGCGCTGCGGCACTGCCACGAGCTTCTCCTCGAGCCCGAGCATGACGACGCCGTGGACGGCCGAGAACAGGGTTCGGCTCAGCAGGACGAGATCCGCCTCGCCGGCCTGCGGCTGGAGCCGCTGCAGCGGCGCCAGGATGTAACGGAACATCGTCATCTGCTCGTCGATCGCCCATTCCGGCACGATGGCGCCTTCCGCCATGCGGTGCTCGAACAGGGTGCGCCAGAGCTGCAGGTTCCCGCGCGCGAAGGCGCAATAAGCCTGCGCGACCGCGACCAGCTGGGCGCTCGCTTCTTCCTTGGAATCCAGGCGGCGGCCTTGCGTCGCCTGCGCCAAGGCGGCGTCGAGCCGGGCCAGCGTTCGCGAACCGACGCGCAGCACGAGCTCGTCCATATCCTGGACGAGATTGTAGATCGCCCCCAGCGCGCAGCCGACCTCGCTCGCCAGCTCGCGCGCCTTGAGGCCGGCAAGCCCCCTCCCAGCAATGGCGCGCTCTGCCGCCAGCACCAGGGCCTCGCGCTGCCGCTCCCGGCGTTCCGTCGTCTTGACCATGTTTGATCCTAACCCTGAACAACGTTCAAAATATGTCTTGAACGGCGTTCAAGTTCGTGTCATGCCTATCTTCGTGAACGATGTTCATAACGGAGAACCAGCCATGTTCAAGATGTTTGTGACCCTCTTCCGCGGCAGCGTCGCTGAAGCGGGCGAAGCCATCGCCGACCGCAACGCGCTGTTGATCCTCGACCAGCAGCTGCGCGATGCAACCGCCGCCTTCGACCGGGCCAAGAAGGCGCTCGCCGTGGCGATCGCCCAGGACCAGCAGGAGAGCGCCCGCCTCGCGGCGACCAAAGGCCGGGTCGTCGATCTGGAGAACCGGGTCGGCGCGGCGCTTCATGCCGGCGACGAGATCCTGGCCCGCGAGGGGGCGGAGGCGATCGCGACGCTGGAGGCCGATCGCGATGCCGCTGCCGCCGCGCAGGCCCTCTTCGCCACGGAAATCCTGCGGCTGCGGCGCCATCTCGCCCAGGCCCAGACGCGCATCGCCGAGCTCGACCGTGGCCGGCGCCTGGCGCGCGCCTCGGAGGCCGTGCGCGAGATGCGGCGCGGCCGGACGGAAGCCGCCAGGCCCCATGAGGCGACGCTTGGCGAGGCCGAGCAGACGCTGAAGCGGCTGCGCGAGCGCCAGACGCAAGCCGAGGCCGCCGATCTCGCGCTCGATGAGCTCGACGGCGCGGCCACGGTCTCGGTCACCGAGAAGCTCGCGGCGCGCGGCTACGGCCCGCGCCTGAAGCCGACCGCCGACGACGTGCTGGCTCGCCTGCGCGGCCAGGCCGCCGCGACCGCCTGAGCATCACCCAAACCCCGCCAATTCCCTCTCACACACGGAGATCCACGATGAACCAGAATTCCCAACCCCATAGCGGCGCCTGGGTCAGCTTCACCTATGCCTCGTTCCTCGCCGCTGCCGTCATGGTCGGCACCGGCATCCTGTTCCTGCCGCTCGACTGGTGGGCCAAGGGCTATCTCGGCATGGGCGTGGTCATGCTCGTCCAGTCCTGCGTGACCATGACCAAGACGGTGCGCGACATGCACGAAGCCTCGCGCCTGGTGAACCGCATCGAGGATGCGCGCACCGAGCGCTTGCTGATGGATGTCGGCAAGCCGGCGCTCTGAGGGACCGTTTGGCCCTCGTCCTTCGAGACGCCGCTTACGCGGCGCCTCAGAGGCTGGCCGATAACGATGCCGCTGTTTTCAAAAGCTTGAACATCGCGGAAAAACGCGCCGTCATCCCGGACAAGCCGCGTCAGCGGCGCCGATCCGGGATCCATGCCGGAGCGCTTGCAGGTGAGGTTCCGGCATGGATCCCGGGTCTCCTTGCAGTCGCCCGGGATGACGGCGCGTTTCCCGAAATTCCAACCGACTGAAATCCTTGCCGACGTTGTCGGCCGGGCTCCTCAGGATGAGGGCTCGAATGTCCAAACGAGCTCTGAGCCGCCCGATCGCGCAAAACTCCGGCGCGCCGGTAAGCGCGACTTAACCGAGAAACCGCATCGCCACTCGCGTGAAACGATTGTTTTCCCATGGCGATGCAACCCTTCCTCGAACGTAACAAGGGCCAGCCATGACCGATAATCTGATGCTGAAGCGGCGCTTCGCGCCGTTGTTCTGGGCGCAGTTCTTCTCCGCCTTCAACGACAACTTCCTCAAGAACGCGCTGGTCTTCATCATCCTCTACAAGCTCGCCGGCTCGCATGGCGAAGCCCTGGTGACCCTGGCCGGCGGCATCTTCATCGCGCCGTTCTTCCTGCTCTCGGGCCTCGGCGGCCAGATGGCCGATCGCTTCGACAAGGCGCTGGTCGCGCGCCGGCTGAAGCTCGCCGAGATCGGCGCATCCGGGATCGCGGTTGTGGGCTTCATGCTGCAATCGGTGCCGGTGCTGTTCGTGGCGCTGGCGGCCTTCGGCATCATCGCGGCGCTGTTTGGCCCGATCAAATACGGCATCCTGCCCGATCATCTCAGGCGCGAGGAGCTGCCGGCGGCCAACGCGCTGATCGAGGGCGCGACCTTCATCGCGATCCTGCTCGGCACCGTCGCGGGTGGCCTGACGGCGCGGGAGGGCGGCAATGTCGCCTCGCTCAGCGGCCTGATCATGGTCTTTGCGCTGCTGTGCTGGGTTGCGACCCTGTTCATCCCCAAGACCGAGGCCGCCGCTCCCGACCTCAAGATCGATGCCAATATCCTTCGCTCGACCGGCGGCCTGCTCAGGGATCTCTGGGCCGATGCCCGGCTCTGGCGCACCGGCGTCATGGTCAGCCTGTTCTGGCTGATCGGCGCGGTGGTGATGTCGCTGCTGCCCTCGCTGGTCAAGAACGGCATGGGCGGCACCGAACTCGTGGTCAGCGTCTATCTCGGCCTCTTCGCCATCGCGATTGCGGTCGGTTCGGGCATCGGCTCCTTCCTGTCGAGCGGGCGGATCGTGCTCCTGCCGGTGCCGGTCGCCTGCGTCGTCATGGGCCTGTTCGCGCTCGATCTCGGCTGGGCGATCTCGGGCGTCGTGGCGCATCAGCCGGCACGCGATGTCGCCGCCTTCTTCCAGGACGGCCTGGCCTGGCGCGTCGGCATCGACCTTACCGGCCTCGCCATCGCCGGCGGCGTCTTCATCGTGCCCTCCTTCGCGGCGATGCAGGTCTGGGCTCCGGCCGAGAAGCGCGCGCGCATCATCGCTGCCGCCAATGTGCTCTCGGCTGCCTTCATGGTCGCAGGCGCCGTCATCGTCGCGCTGCTGCAGGCCGCGGGATTAAGTCTGTCGCAGCTCTTCCTGATCATCGGCGCGGGCACGCTCGCGGCTTCCGTCTGGATCTTCAAGGCGCTGCCGACCAATCCGCTGCGCGATTTCCTCTCGATCCTGCTGCGCGCCTTCTACCGGCTCGAGATCACCGGCCAGGAGAATATCGCCAAGGCCGGCCCCAATGCGATCATCGCGCTGAACCATGTCAGCTTCCTCGATGCGGCGCTGGCGCTCTCGATCCTCGACAAGGACCCGGTCTTCGCCATCGATCACGGCATCGCCCAGCGCTGGTGGGTCAAGCCCTTCCTGAAGCTGACGCGCGCCATGCCGCTCGACCCGACGCGCCCGCTGGCGACGCGCTCGCTGATCAACGCGGTCAAGGCTGGCGAGAGCCTGATCATCTTCCCGGAAGGACGCCTCACCGTCACCGGCAGCCTGATGAAGGTCTATGACGGCGCCGCCATGATCGCCGAGAAATCCGGCGCCATGGTCGTGCCGGTTCGCATCGAGGGGCTGGAGGCGACCGTGTTCTCGCGATTGACCCGCGAGCAGGTCCGCCGCCGCTGGTTCCCGAAGGTGCGCGTCACCATCCTGGAGCCGGTCGCGCTCAGCGTTGCCGAGGAGCTCAAGGGCAAGGCGCGCCGCCAGGCGGCAGGCGCCGCGCTCTACCAGATCATGTCGGACCTGATCTTCAAGACCACGGATATCGACCGCAGCGTCTTCGAGGCCGTCGTCGAGGCTGCGAAGGTCCATGGCATGGGCCGCGTCGCGGTCGAGGATCCGATCACCGGCACGCTCACCTATAAGCGCCTGCTGATCGGCGCCGAGGTGCTCGGCCGCAAGCTCGCCCCGCTGGCCAAGCCCGGCGAAGCGCTCGGCGTGATGCTGCCCAATGCCAATGGCGCGGCGGTGACGCTGCTCGGCCTGCTCTCGGCGGCCCGCGTGCCGGCGATGATCAACTTCACCGCCGGCGCCACCAATATCGCTGCAGCCTGCAAGGCGGCCGAGATCCGCACGATCGTGACCTCGCGCGCCTTCATCGAGAAGGGCCGGATGGTGCCGCTGGTCGAGGCGCTCAGGGACACCGTCGCGATCGTCTATCTGGAGGATGTCCGCGCCACCGTCTCTACCAGCGACAAGCTCAAGGCGCTGTGGCGCCATGGCCGGCCGATCCTCGCCTCGAAAGGCCAGGACCGGGCCGCGATCCTGTTCACCTCCGGCTCGGAGGGCACGCCCAAGGGCGTCGTCCTGTCCCATGCCAATATGCTCGCCAACACGGCCCAGGCCGCGGCGCGGATCGATTTCGGCCGGCGCGACAAGGTCTTCAACGTGCTGCCGGTGTTCCATTCCTTCGGCCTGACGGTCGGCCTCGTGCTGCCGCTGGTCTCGGGCGTGCCCGTCTATCTCTATCCCTCGCCGCTGCATTACCGGCTGGTGCCGGAGCTGCTCTACGGCTCCAACGCCACCATCCTGTTCGGCACCGACACCTTCCTCTCCGGCTATGCCCGTGCGGCCCATCCTTACGATTTGCGCTCGCTGCGCTACATCCTGGCCGGGGCCGAGCCGGTCAAGGAGGCGACGCGCCGGATCTATATGGAGAAGTTCGGCGTGCGCATCCTGGAGGGCTACGGCGTCACCGAGACCGCGCCGGTGCTGGCGATCAACACGCCGATGTTCAACCGCTTCGGCACCGTCGGCCGGATCATGCCGGGCATGGAAGCCAGGCTCGAACAGGTCCCCGGCGTCGAGGACGGCGGGCGCCTGCATGTGCGCGGCCCCAATATCATGCTGGGCTATCTGCGCGCCGAGAATCCAGGCGTGCTGGAGCCCCCGGTCGAGGGCTGGCACGACACCGGCGACATCGTCACCATCGACAAGGACGGCTTCGTGGTGATCAAGGGCCGCGCCAAGCGCTTCGCCAAGATCGCCGGCGAAATGGTCTCGCTCGCTGCGATCGAGACCCTGGCGGCCGAGCTCTGGCCCGATGCGCTCTCGGCGGTGGCGAGCCTGCCCGATGCGCGCAAGGGCGAGCGCCTGGTGCTGGTCACGGCCCAGCGCGATGCGACCAAGGCGGCGTTCCAGGCCCATGCCAAGAGCAAGGGCGCCTCCGAATTGATGGTCCCCGCCGAGGTCCTGGTCGTGCCGGCCGTGCCGGTGCTCGGCTCCGGCAAGCTCGACTTCGCCGGGGTCACGCGCCTGGTGCGTGAGCGCTCCGCCGCGCTGGCCGCCTGACGCGATGCTACGCTTCTGGCTCAGGGCTCTGACCAAGCCGGCGCTCGATCTGACGCTGACCACCCATCCCGGGCTGGTGACGCGGATCCGGGAGAAGGGTTCCCCGCGCCCTTCATCCGGCGCTTCGCTTCATCTCGCCCGCTAGGGGAGCGCCGTGCATGATCCGCTCATCAGTCAGTGCGAGCGTAAAGGGCTATGGCCCGCTCCGCGATCTCGCGGTCGAAGGCGAGATTACCGGTTAGATCCATTCGGGCCGTCACAACCCAATTCAGATATTCGGCGACTGCCTGGGAGGTCGTGCCAGCAGTCAGCATGCCGTGAAGGTGGAAGGCGTATGAATCATACTCATCTACAGCCTCGGGAACATCCGCCACGCCAATCGGGTCCCAGTCATTCAGGAGCAGGCTCTTGAGCTTCTCGAGTTCGGCTAAATTTCGAGATGACATACCTCTGCCCACCCAAAGACCACGCCCGTCAGGCAACGCTCACGTTCAATCCTCGTCCTCGCGGGCCCTGCCGGTTTCGACGAGGATCTCGCGCTTGCCGGCGTGGTTGGCGGGGCCGACGATGCCTTCGTTCTCCATCCGCTCCATGATCGAGGCGGCGCGGTTGTAGCCGATCTGGAGGCGGCGCTGGATATAGGAGGTCGAGGCCTTCTTGTCGCGCAGCACCACCGCCACCGCCTGGTCGTAAGGGTCGTCGCTCTCGGCCTGCGCAATCGCGCTCTTGTCGAAGACCGCGCCGTCCTCGCCCTCGGATGCGCCCTCCTCCTCCTCGGAGGTGACGGCCTCGAGATATTGCGGCCGGCCTTGCGTCTTCAGGTGGGCGACGACCTTCTCGACCTCGGCATCGCTGACGAAGGGGCCGTGGACGCGGGTGATGCGCCCGCCGCCGGCCATGTAGAGCATGTCGCCCTGGCCGAGCAGCTGCTCGGCGCCCTGCTCGCCCAGGATCGTGCGCGAGTCGATCTTGGAGGTGACCTGGAAGGAGATCCGGGTCGGGAAGTTCGCCTTGATCGTGCCGGTGATGACGTCGACCGAGGGGCGCTGCGTCGCCAGCACGACATGGATGCCGGCCGCACGCGCCATCTGGGCCAGGCGCTGGATCGTGCCTTCGATCTCCTTGCCGGCGACCATCATCAGATCGGCCATCTCGTCGACGATGACGACGATATAGGGCAGAGGCTCGAGGTCCATGACCTCCTCCTCATAGATCGCCTCGCCGGAATGCTTGTCGAAGCCGGTCTGCACGGTGCGGGTGATGACCTCGCCGGCGGCCTTCGCCTCTCCGACGCGGGCGTTGAAGCCGTCGATGTTGCGCACCGAGAGCTTCGACATCTTCTTGTAGCGCTCCTCCATCTCGCGCACCGCCCATTTCAGGGCGACGACCGCCTTCTTCGGGTCGGTGACGACAGGGGTGAGCAGATGGGGAATGCCGTCATAGACGGAGAGCTCGAGCATTTTTGGATCGACCATGATCAGGCGGCACTCCTCCGGTTTCAGCCGGTAGAGCAGCGACAGGATCATGGTGTTGATCGCCACCGACTTGCCGGAGCCGGTGGTGCCGGCGACGAGCAGATGCGGCATGCGGGCGAGATCGACGATCACCGGCTCGCCGCCGATGGTCTTGCCCAGCCCCAAGGCGAGCTTGTGCTTGGAGCTCTCGAAATCCTGGCTCGCCAGCAATTCGCGCAGGAAGACGGTCTCGCGCTTGGCGTTGGGCAGTTCGATGCCGATGGCGTTCTTGCCCGGGATCACGGCGACGCGGGCAGCGATCGCGCTCATCGAGCGGGCGATGTCGTCGGCCAACGAGATCACCCGCGAGGATTTGGTCCCGGGCGCCGGCTCGAGCTCATAGAGCGTCACCACAGGGCCGGGGCAGGCCTGGACGATTTCACCACGGACGTTGAAATCCTCGAGCACCCCCTCGAGAAAGCCGGCGTTCTGCTGCAGGATTTCGGTGGGAACGGTAGCCTCGAAGGTCCGCGGCGGTTCGGCGAGAATCGTGATCGGCGGCAGCTCGAAGGCGGCCGGCTGCACGGCCTGCGAAAGCGTCTGCGCTACAAGGCGGGTTGGAACGCTGCGGGTTGGCGCAGTGCGGGGAGGCTCGACGCGGGAAGGCTCGAGCCGAGAAGGCGAGATCCGAGAAGGCTTGGCTGCCTGCGCCGCCCCGGTTTCGCGGGTCTTGCGCGTGACGACGATGCCGCGGCCAGTAGCGGGGATGGCGTCGGCGGCAGATGAGACGTCGGAGGCAAGCGGGACGGCGAGTGAGGTGACCGGTGAGGTGGTCGCGGGGGCCCTGCCCTGGCCGGCATCGGACCATGACCGCGGCGATAGCTTGAGGCTGACAGTGTAGGCCTGGCTCGCGCTCGTCCAGCGCCCGGCAGGATCGGCTGCCGGCAGGGCTACGGGAATAGCGACACCCTTGCGGTGCGCGATAGGCTCCGCCTCGGCGAGAGCGAAGGGCGTCATGCCTGCAATAGCGGGCTCGGTCGTGTCGGCAGGCTCGTTCTCATCGGCGTGCCACTCGGCCTCGACATCCCGCGGACGGCTTTCCGGCAAGAGCTCCCAGAAGGCGTGGTCGGAAATCAAGGCGAAGGGCGTCGAGGCCGCGTTGTCGTCCACTGGTGCCGCATCATCCCGCGCCAGCACTGCAGCAGCTTCGGCCTCCCCGTCATAGAAGGCCTCGCCAGGAGCGTAATCGGCCTCCGGCGCCACTGAAGGCAGCATTTCCGGCTCGGCCGGCTGCTTCAGCAGGCGGTCCGGCGTGCGCCAATAGCGCACTTCGCTGCGCTTCGACTGGCTCGGCTGCGATCGCGAAATCCCGGCCGGATTGTCGCCGCCGACGGGTGCCGCGATCGCTGGGCCGGGCAAAGCCCTTTGCGCTCGGGCCCCGTGCGCTTGGGGCCCGAGCAGTTGGCCCCCCTGCGCTGGCGCCGGATTCAGGACCGGGTTTGCGCGCCTGAGCCTGTTGGGTACTGGAACAGCCGGCAAGGTCTTGATCCCAGCCTTGTCGCGCGCCTCAGGGCTGAGGGGCCGATCGCTTCGGGACCCAGGAAATCGCTCGGAAACGGCATCCTGCGGCAGGCTGTCAACGTCGAATTCGGGCATCGGATACCGCAGGTTTTGGAGATTTACTGACCGCCCACAGGCCTAGTCCGGCAGGGTTAAGAGGCGATAAATGTTCCCCTACCGAGAGCGCTTTCGCGCGAGGTGGAGATCAGGTCGCATCAAGAAAATGCGTCAGAACAAAGAGTTGTATCCTTCCGTTTATCTTTTGAATCACGCCGTCATCCCGGGCGCAGCGAAGCGCAGACCCGGGATCCATGCCGGAGCGCTGCCTGGTCAGGCTCTGGCATGGATCCCGGATCGGCGCGGCTAAAGCCGCTTGTCCGGGATGACGCCGCGTTAGTGGTCAGGACAGAGCCATCACCGGAGCCTGCTGGAGCATCCTTCGAGACGCCATTCCCTGCGGAATGGCTCCTCAGGATGAGGGCTGTAGGATGAGCGAATCTCCGACGGCCCGTGAGGGCCTGCCGCTGCTTCATGGAGTTGCCCCGCAGATGAGCACTGAGACCGCGCAACCGCGCCAGCATCTTCCGCGCGGCGAGGACTTCCTGCTGCTCTCGCCGAGCTGGCAGGCCTATGCCTACCGCAATGTCGACCGCATCTTCGCGACGCGGACGATCGCGCGGGGCGAGGCTGCCTTTCCCCTGGTGCGCGGGCCGGAGATCGCACCGGAATATCAGCTCGGCGGCGCGCTTTACGGGGTCGAGGATTATATCCACCGCACCAATATCGCCGGGCTCCTGGTGCTGCAGGGCGACACCATCCGGCTCGAGCGCTATGGGCTCGGGCTGGAGGAGCATCTGCGCTGGTCGTCGATGTCGATGATCAAGTCGCTGACCTCGACGCTGGTGGGCGCTGCCCTCAAGGACGGCGCGATCGCCAGCCTCGACGATCCGGTCTCGCGCTACCTGCCGGCGCTGGGCGGCAGCGCCTATGACGAGGTCAGCGTCGCCAGCCTGATCACCATGTCGTCGGGTGTCGACTGGAACGAGGACTACACCGACCGCAACTCGCATGTGAACCGCTACAGCAAATCGCTGGGCGACAAGGTGCCGGGCGGCGTGCTCGCCATGATGGGCGGCGTGCGCGGCCTGCATCCGCCAGGCCAGCGGTTCAACTACAACACCGGCGACACCTATGTGCTGGGCGCACTGCTTTCGGCGGCGACCGGGCAGACCCTGGCGCACTACATGTCGCGCAAGATCTGGTCGCGCTTCGGCATGGAGTTCGACGCGTTCTATACGCTGGAATCGGAGGGCGGGCAGGAGATCGGCGGCAGCCGCGCCGGCATGGCGCTCCGGGATTTCGGCCGCTTCGGCCTCTTCCTGCTCGGCGGCGGCGTCATCGCCGGCGAGCCCATCCTGCCTGAGGGATGGCTCGATGCCGCGGGCTCGCGCGTCTTTACGCTGGATCCGGCGACGAACAGCTACGGGGCCGACGGCTATGGCTATAGCTGGTGGATCGATCCCGACGGCGCCATGGTCGCCTCCGGCTTCGCCGGCCAGACGCTTTACGTCAATCGCCGGGACAACGTCGTCATCGTGACGCTGTCATGCCACCCGCAGCCGCCCTTCGCCGCAAGCTATGGCATGGATTTCAAGGCCGAACGCTTCGCCTTCAAGCGGGCCGTGCTCGACCGGCTCTGAGACGCCGTTTGAGACTTGAGCCCTCATCCTGAGGAGGCCCGCAAGGGCCGTCTCGAAGGATGCTCCAGATGGTTCCGGAGCCTCCTGGAGCATCCTTCGAGACGCCGCTTCGCGGCTCCTCAGGATGAGGGCTGTGGGAATTCTCAAACGGATTCTGAGATCCGGTGCCGCGGCCGGCGTTGCTGCCGCACAGAGACCGGCCGGACCAGGGCACGCCAAGGCGCCTGCACATATCGGCACTGCATGCTGTCGGGGTTGAAACCAAGCCCCTCAGCGCCGCTATAAAGGCGCCGACACGCAATGACGCAATAGAATCGCAAGAAGGACAGGCCCGCATGGCCCAGGAACTCACCGGCAGAGAATTCACCGGCAAGCGCGTGATCGTGATGGGCGGCAGCCGCGGCATCGGACGCTCCATTGCGCTGGGCTTCGCGGCATCAGGCGCATCCGTTTCGATCTGTGCCCGGGGCGCAGGACCGCTCGAAGCGACGCGCCGGGAGCTCGAGGCGCTCAGCGTCACCGCACATGCGGCCAGCGTCGACCTCGCCGATGCGGCTGCCATCGAGGCCTATCTGCCTGAGGCGGTGCAGGCGCTGGGAGGGCTCGACGTCCTCGTCAACAATGCCTCGGGCTTTGGCCATTCCGATGACGAGGCGGGCTGGGCAGCCTCGCTCAATGTCGACATGATGGCGGTTGTCCGCGGCAGCCATGCGGCGATCCCGCATATGAAGCCGGGCTCGTCGATCGTGAACGTCTCGTCGATCTCGGCCCTGCGGGCCTCGTCGCGTTCGGCGCCTTACGGCGCCGTCAAGGCGGCCGTGATGCACTACACGGCGAGCCAGGCGAAGATGCTGTCGCGGCAGGGCATCCGGGTGAACTGCGTCGCGCCCGGTTCGATCGAGTTTCCGGGCGGCACCTGGGAAGACCGCAAGACCTCCAACCCCGACCTTTACCAATCGACGCTGGCCAACATCCCGTTCGGCCGGATGGGCAAGCCCGAGGAGGTCGCCGAGGTCGTGCTCTTCCTCGCTTCCGCCAAGGCCAGCTGGGTCACCGCCCAGACCATCGTGGTCGATGGCGGGCAACTCGTCGGGCCCTGACCCCAGCTCATACGAAGAGCTGCGACGATCAGGAATCCGAAGCGCGTCATGGTCGGGCCTGCGCCGACCATCTCGTAAACCAGAGCGCGCTGGTTGTGAGATTCTTAAGGCGCAAGCCCGAGAATGACGCGTTGTGATGGCTCCCGGTCGGCGCCGCTTCGGCCACTCCATGCCGCGATGTCTCACCGGGCTTGCCAGCCACGCCCCGGGACGGCAATCTCCGCCCGGCCAGACAATCCCCGCTCGGCAAGAGGCTCAGCGGGCTATGCGCGACGATGCTCTCGTCGGGCAACAGGATATGGGACGACCAAGATCATGATCATGAATGGTGGGAATGCCGCCGCCGGCGAGGATGCCGGCAAGCTGGACGCGAGCGCTCGGCTTAAGCCTCAGGCGGGGCTTCTCGACCGCCGCGCCTTTCTGGCGGGCTCGGCCGCCGGTCTCAGTGCGCTCGGCCTCGCCGGTTGCGCCACGACCGACGGCATGAGCCTCGCCGAGGCGCAGAAGGTCTACGGGCCGGTGCCGGAGGAGAAATTCCCGATTCCTGCGGTCGATATCAGCAAGGTCGATCCGCAATATTTCCGCCGCACCGTGCGCTACGAGACCAAGGAAGCGCCCGGCACGATCATCGTCGATCCCGGCAATTACTATGTCTATCGCATCGAGGATGACGGCTCCGCCACCCGCTACGGCGCCAATGTCGGCCGCGACGGCTTCCGCTGGAGCGGTGCGGCCTATGTCGGGCGCAAATCGGAATGGGCGACCTGGACCCCGCCCAAGGAGATGATCAAGCGCCAGCCGGAGGCCGCGAAATACGCGCGCGGCATGCCCGGCGGCCTCGACAACCCGCTCGGCGCCCGCACGCTCCATCTCTACCAGAACGGCGTCTACACGCTCTACACGATCTATGCCTCGAGCGACCCGGAAACGATCGGCTCGGGCATCACCAGCGGCTGCGTCGGCCTGCTCAGCCAGGACATGATCCACCTCTATGACCGCACGCCGGTGAAGACGAAGGTCGTCGTCCTGCCGGCGTAAGGCATGCCGGCGTAAAGCGACTTGCCGGCCTCTCCCGTCATGGTCGGGCTTGTCCCGACCATCTCGTAAGCCAGAGCCCCCTGGTCATGAGATTCTCAAGGCGCACAGGCCCGAGAATGACGCCCTGTGATGGATCCCGGATCGGCGCGGCTTCGCCGCTTGTCCGGGATGACGCCGTGGTTCCGAGGATGAAGGCATGCGCCAGGAGAGTGTCTGGAAACCTCCGAGCCCTCATCCTGAGGAGCCGCGTCAGCAGCGGCTCAACGGGAGGAGCGCGCTGAGCGTCGCGCGGCTTCAGATGGCGTCTCGCCGAAACGGCGGCGAAAGGCGGCAGTGAAGCGGGACGAATTGGTGAAACCGTAGCGGCGCGCGACCGTGGCCACCGAGGCGACGGATGCGCCAAAACCGGACGCACCACGTGTCAGGTCGTCACGCGCCAGCTCAAGCCGGATGGCGTGCAGCACGCCAAGGGGCGTGCTGCCGCGGAAATGCCTGAACACATGGCCCAGGGTCCGCACGCTGCATCCGGCTGCGGCGGCGACCTGCGGTATGCGGATCGGCTCCGCGCCATTGGCGCGCATGAAGTCCTCCGCGCGCCGAATATAGGCCGGGACCACGGCCGAGGCTGCCCTGTCCAACTGGTCGACATAGTTGTGTGGCGCGCCGCGGAGCACCAGCGCGACAAGCAGATCGGTCAAAGACGCCAATGCGACGGGGCTGCTGGCGACGCCGTCGGGTCGCTGAAACTCGTCCATGACAAAATCGAGCTGGCGCTTCAGGCTGGTCGCAAGCCCGCTGCCCCAATCGAGATCGGGCCCGAATTCGAGCGGCTGCCGCAGGCGCTCATCGAGCATCTGCTCCAGCGCATCCTCGAGATCGGCGACCTTGAAGAAGACATTCCTGCGCGCGTTGTCATCGCTGATCAGGAGCCGGCCGCCGGGACCGGGCCTCCAGACGAGGCCGCGACCGTCCGTGGTCGTCGTGGAATTGCCTTTTTTGACCAATGTGATGTGGCCGCTGAGCATCGTCGTGAAGCAAAACAGATCGCCCTCGTCGCCATCGACCGAGACATCCGTTGCAAAGCTGCTATCGGCGTAGCTTGCCAGGATCGAGCCGGCGGCACGGGTCGCGAGCGTAAAAATCGGCTTGTCGAACGTCGCGCTCCACAGGGCGCGATCCTGGAGCTGGTAGGTGTAGATGCGCTCCGATTTGACGACGCGTTCGGTGATGCGCAACCGGCCGTCCAGATCCTCCGGATGCCTTGCCCGGACAATATCAAACATCGCCGGCAGCGCAGGCTCGATCACAGGCACGGCCATCGATCTGCCCCCATCCCGGCCGCGTCAGCCGTTCGCATCCGCAGCATAGACAGATTTCGCGATGCGTGGACAGATTTGGCGACCAAGACGCGAGAACCTTCAGAATTGGCATCCGACACGTCGATAACGTGGCAGGCTGAGCCGATCGCAAGCGGGGGTTGTCAGGTTCGCACAGGGTGACCGCAAGATCCCCTGCCCGCCTTGGGCTGCGGAGAGTTTGATTTGGCGGGGATTGACCAACTGGAATCGCCGCGCACCCTCCTCGCCTTCGATGGCTTCATCCTCGACCTCACGCGCGGGGTTTTGACTGCCGAGGCGCGGGAGGTGGTGCTGCGCCCCAAGACCACGGCGGTGCTCGCGCATCTGCTCGCCCATGCCGGCCAGATCGTGTCGCGAGACGCCTTGCTCACCGCCGTCTGGGGCGATGTCGCCGTCTCGGACGACAGCTTGACGCAATGCGTCTCGGAAATCCGGCGCGCGCTGGGAACCGTCCAGGCGGACTTGCTGCAGACCCATGCAAGGCGGGGCTATGTGATGGCGACGCGGTTGCGCCCGGTTGCGCCAGCCGCCGATCCGTCAGGGCTGCTCACCCCGGGCGCCGGCCCCAATGCCGCAACGCAGCCCGGCCCGGACGCAGCGATGCAGGTCGGCAGTCGACCGCGCAGCCGCCTGGCCTGGGCCGCCCTTGCCGTGGGCGGCTTCGCCCTTGTCGTGGGAGGCTTGGGCCTGGTGTTTTCGGCCGCCACCTGGATCGGCGCAAACCGCCTGCCTGAGCCAGTAGCGCCGCCCGTCGTGGCATCTGCGCACCCCTCCTCCTGGGACGAGGCGCGGCGACTGCTGGCAGAAGGGCGCAACGCCCAGCAGGGCGGCGGGACGTATGAGGAACGCCTGCGTGCGAGCCTGCCGCTGTTCCTGCGCGCGCTCGCGGTCGAACCGCGTCTGGCGGAAGCGGCCGCCGAGGCGGTTTTCGTCCATACGAATCTGCGCACCACCGGTGCCAGTCGGGACCCGGAGCTGGACTTGCGCGAGGCGGAGCGTTTGGCCGCCCTGGCGATGACGGCAAGGCCTGAGGCGTCGCTTTCGCTGGCTGCCCAGGCGGCTGTCCTGCGGCAGCAACGCCGCTTCACGGAGGCGATCGTTTTCTACGAGCGCGCCGGCGCAGACCCCGTCCGGGTCATAGACCGTGCCAATGCCGGCATCATGCATCTGATGCTGGGCGACGCCGAATCCGCCCAGCCGCCGCTGCGGGCCGCATTGCAGGAAAGCCCTCTTCACCAGTTCTCGGCAGGCTGGCGGGTCTTTCTAGGATTGGCGAAGCTGATGACGGGGCAGCCGGACCAGGCAGCCGATGATTTTCTGACGTCGACTGCGCTCAGTTTCCCGACTGAGGAACGGCTGTTTTATCGCCTGGTTGCACTGCAAGGCGCGGGTCGCCTGGCCGAGGCGCAGGCGCTCGATACCAATCTGCGGCAGCGGGATCTGGCGCTCCTGGCGCGTCCGCTGCGGGCGCTTGGCATGTCGGATGAGGCCGCCTATCGCGCCCGTTTCGCGACGGCGGTGCTGGCCCCGCTGCACCGGATGGGCTGGGCCGAGATCGGCCGTTAGAGCGTTTTCGCCCGTTAAGTTTCGGGTCAATTTCGGATGTTTTTCGTTCGGACTTCAGGACTGGCGGCCGCCACCTCTGCCTAGTTCCGCGCAGGGGTTCTGTCGCCCTGCCGGAGACCTCGCCATGAAGCGCACCGCGGCCCTCCTGAAACCGTAGCCCCGCTCAACGGGTCCACGCACGACCGGCGCTGCAAAGGCCGGGAACGTCAAACGCGATATCTGGGCTGCGGGGAATTTGTCTTGGTCTGTATTCTGGTCTCACCTCACCGCACTTTTTCGCGCAGCGATCGCCCCCCGAATGCCTCGGAACGCCGCCGCGGCCTGCTCCGCGCCACCGCGCTGGTCGGCGGCGTATCAATCGCCCTGATCGTCGCTGGCGCCGTGCCGACAGCCGCGCAGAGCGGCGGCAATGGCGGCGGTAGCGACAACTCCTGCAGCGGCGGCGCAGGTGGCGCTTACGGTCAATCCGGTGCAACCGGGGGCCTCGCCACCCAGGGCCCTGGCCAGGGCGGCGGCGGCGGCTGCGGCGGCGGCGGCGGCGGTAGTGGCGGCGGCGCCGGCGGTAGCGGCACCGCGGGCTTCGACTATCCGCCCTTTGACACGGGTGGCGGGGGCGGCGCGGGTGCCGGGGCCGGGGGGACGGGCGCGGCTGGGGGTGACGGAACGGCAAGTGGCATTGGCGGCGTTGGCGGCGGCGGTGGCGGCGGCGGTGGCGGTGGTGGTGGCGGCCTTGCCGGGCTGACGATTGCGGGGCCGGCCAGCAACGTAACCCCTGTGACCGGCAGCAATGGCGGCGCCGGTGGCGCCGGCGGCAAGGGCGGCGGTCCAATCAATGCCGGTGGCGGCGGCGGCGGCGGTGCCGGCGGCGACGGCCTCCAGCTGACCGGAGCCAACACGGTCTTTTCCAACTCATCGACCATCAGCGGTGGCGGCGGCGGTACGGGCGGCCTCGGTGGCTCGGTCGTCACAACGGCACCACCACCGGGGCAAGGCGGCTTTGGCGGCAATGGCGGCAACGCCGGCGCCGGGGGCAACGGCGTCACGGTCATGGATTTGGGTGTGACGCTGACGAACACCGGTAGCATCCTGGGCGGCGCTGGCGGTACCGGCGGCAATGGCGGCGGCGGAGGCGGCGGCATCAATGCCGGCCATTCCGGCTCAGCTGGCGCGAACGGTCAAGGCGGCGCCGGCATTGCCGGCAGCGGACTGACCATCAACAACAGCGGGCTGATCGCGGGCGGGGCGGGTGGCGGCGCCGGCGTTCTCGGCAGCAGCGTGACGATCAACAACAGCGGGACCATCGCGGGCGGGTCGGGCGGCAATGCGATCACCTTCACGGGCGGCGCCAATACGATCAACCTCCAGAACGGCTGGGCTCTGACCGGCGCCATCAACGTCGCCGGTAGCGTGGCGTTCAATCAATCCTCCGATGTTACCCTGTCCAATCCCATCACCGGCTCGGGGTCGGTGATTCAGAACGGCGCGGGCAGGCTCACGCTCACGAATGTCAACACCTATACCGGCTCGACCACGGTGAGCGCGGGCAGCACTTTGGCTCTTATCGGCAGCGCCAAAATTGCGACTTCGAGCAGCGTGATTTTGACGGCGGGCGCGGTTTTCGACATTTCGGCCTCGACGACCTCTGGCACCGACATCGGGTCGCTGGTCGGCAACGGTGGAACCGTCCTGCTCGGCGCCAACACGCTGACCGTGAATATGGGAGTCGCCTCCACGACGTTCGACGGCGTGATCAATGGAAGCGGCAACCTCGAGGTGTTGGTCTCGCTGGGCGCGCCCCTGATCCTGACCGGGAACAACGGCTACACCGGGGGCACGTACGTATCGCTTGCCACGCTGGCCTTGAGCGGCACGGGCAGCATCGCGGCTTCGAGCATCGTGAACCTGTCATATCAGGGTCATCTCGACATTTCCGGTATGACGGGTCCTGGTACGACCATCCGATCGCTGGCCGATGACTTCAGCAGCGGGGGTGGAACGGTCTCGCTCGGCACTAAGACGCTGACGCTGTCGAACGCTGCCAGCGGGTTCCGCGGCTCCATCAATGGCAGTGGCGGGCTGACGCTGACGGCAGGCGCGCAATACCTGACCGGGGTCAACGGCTATACAGGCGCCACCACCATCAATGGCGGCACTTTATTGGTGGCCGGAGACGGCAGCATCGCGGCTTCGAGTGGCGTGATACTGGCAACGGGCGCGGAGTTTGACATTTCCTTAGCGAACATGCCTGGCACGACCATCAAGTCGCTCGCCGGCACCGGCGGGACCGTCATGCTGGGCTCCAACACGCTGACGCTGTCGAACGCGCACAACAGCTTCGGTGGCGACCTTACCGGAAGCGGCGGGCTGACGCTCACGGGCGGGACCCAGACCCTGACCGGCACCTCCACCTACACCGGCGCTACCACCGTCACCGGCGGCACATTGGCGCTGAGCGGCGCCGGCAGCATCGCCGCTTCGAGTGGCGTGCTCACTGCCGCGGGCGCGGTCCTTGATATCTCCGCTGCGACGGGCGGCGGCGCGACCATCCAGTCGCTGGGCGGCACTGGCGGAACCGTGACGCTCGGCGCGAATACGCTGTCACTGTCCAACGCCACAGCCGGCTTCTTTGACCCCTCCGGCACATTCGCCGGCGCCATCAATGGAACCGGCGGGCTGACGCTGATGGCCGGCGGCGAAGCCCTGACCGGGATCAATGGCTATACCGGCGCGACAACCATCGATGGCGGCGTTCTGGCTATCGCCGGTAATGGCAGCATCGCCGCGTCCAGCGGCGTGAACCTTGCGACCAATGCGGGCCTCGACCTCACTTGGGCGAACTCCGGCGTGACCATCAAGTCGCTGGCCGGCACTGGGGGCACCGTGACGTTCGGCGCCAGGACGCTGACCCTTTCGAACGCCTCGGGAACGTTCGGCGGCATCATTTCGGACACGGGCGGAGTGACGCTCGCGGCCGGCACGCAGAGTCTCTCCGGCACGAATACCTATTCCGGTGCGACCACCATCAATGGTGGCACGCTGGCGCTGAGCGGCGCCGGCAGCATCGCGGCTTCGAGCGGCGTGAGCACGGCAGCGGGCGGGTTCTTTGATATTTCCGCTTCGACAGGCGGTGGCGCGACGATCAAATCGCTGACCGGCACCGGCGGCACCGTCACGCTCGGCACCAGGACGCTGTCGCTGTCGAACGCGTCAGGCACGTTTGGCGGCGCAATCAACGGCAGCGGCGGGTTGGCGCTGACGGCGGGGACGCAGACCCTGACCGGGAACAATGGCTACACCGGCGCGACCACCATCAATAGTGGCAGATTGGCGTTGAGCGGCGCCGGCGGCATCGCGGCTTCGATTGGCGTGACCATCAGTGCAGGCGGGAATTTCGACATTGCTGCTTCGTCAGGCCCTGGCGCGACCATCAAGGCGCTCAATGGCGCCGGCGGCAGCACCGTCACGCTCGGCAGCAACACACTGATATTGTCGAACACCTTGGTTAGCGCGTTTGGCGGCGCGATCAATGGCAATGGCGGACTGACGCTCTTGGCCGGAACCCAAGGCTTGAGCGGGAGCAACGGCTATACCGGCGCGACCACCCTCAACGGTGGCACGCTGGCACTGAGCGGTGCCGGCAGCATCGCGGCTTCGAGCGGCGTGAGCACGGCAGCGGGCGCATCCTTCGACATCTCCCTGTCAACCGGTCCTGGCGCGACGATCAAGTCGCTGGCCGGCACCGGCGGCACCGTGGCGCTCGGCACTAAGACGCTGACGCTGTCGAACGCGTCAGGCACGTTTGGCGGCGCCTTTGTTGGAAGCGGCGGGCTGACGCTGACGGCAGGGACCCAGACCCTGACCGGGAACAGCTCGGCTTTCACAGGCACGGCCACTATCAATTCCGGCAGGCTGCTGCTCGGCGCTGGCGGAACGCTCGGCAACGGCGCGGCCGCCGTCAACGTCAACACTGGCGGCACGCTGGGCGGAAGCGGCACGGTCGGCGGCAATGTCACGGTCAATGCCGGCGGCATCCTGTCCGCGGGCTTCAGCCCGGGGACACTGACCATCACCGGCAATCTGGTTCAGGATAGTGGCGCGATCAGCACTTTCGAGCTCGGGCAGTCCGGTGTCGTCGGCGGCGCGAGCAATGATTTCGTGAATGTCGGCGGCAATCTGTCGATGGGCGGCACGCTCAACCTCAATGCTGCAACGGCAGGCTGGTACCGCCTTTACGAGGTGGCGGGAACGATCTCGGGATCCTACGGCACCGTCAATTCCGGCGCGTTGAACCATACGATCTACGCGACGATTCCGAACCAGCTGAACGTGCTGCTGGCCGGCGCCGGCCAGATCGTTCAATTCTGGGACGGCACTGACGCGACCGGCAACGGGGCCGTCAATGGCGGCACCGGCTCCTGGAGCGCCGCCAACACCAACTGGACCTCGCAACCGGGCGCTGGGATCAACGACCAGCAGCGTGGCGGCGTCGGCGTTTTCTCAGGTCTGGCGGGAACGGTCACCCTCGCCGGCGCGCAGAACATCCAGGGCCTGCAATTCACGGTCGACGGCTATTCGCTGGTCGGCGGAACCCTGACCATGACCGGCGATCCCTTCAGCGATCCGACCAAGAGTTTCATCACGACCGATGCAGGCGTCACGGCGACGATCGGCTCGACCATCGCCGGCACCGGCATCGGCCTGACCAAGCAGGGCGCCGGCACGCTCGTCCTGACCGGCGCCAACAGCTATGATGGTGGCACCACGATCAATGCCGGCACCTTGCAGCTCGGCGATGGCGGCACCACCGGCTCGATTATCGGCGATATCACCGACAACGCGATCCTTGCGATCAACCGCTCGGACATCGTGACCTTCGCCAATATCGTCTCCGGCACCGGCGCATTGCATCAAAACGGCAGCGGCACGCTCATCCTGACCGGCACCAACCTCTATACCGGCGGCACCACGATCAATGCCGGCACCTTGCAGATCGGCGATGGCGGCACCACCGGCTCGATTGTCGGCGATGTCACCAATAACGCGATCCTTGCCGTCAATCGCACGGACGCGCTGACGCTGTCCGGCGATATCTCCGGCAGCGGCGTGCTGCAGCAGAACGGCAGCGGCACGCTCATCCTGACCGGCACCAACAGCTATACCGGCGGCACCACGATCAGCGCCGGCACCTTGCAGATCGGCGATGGCGGCACCGCCGGCTCGATTGCCAGCGATATCACCAACAACAGCGTCCTTGCGATCAACCGCTCGGACGCGCTGACGCTGCCCGGCGACATCTCGGGCACCGGCGAGTTGCAGCAGAACGGCACCGGCGTCACCACGCTTGCGGGCGCGGCAAGCTATCTCGGCGCAACAATGGTCAATGCCGGCACGCTGCGGGCGAATGCGGCCAACCGGTTCAGCGCCGCGAGCGCGGTCACGATCGCGGCGGGAGCTGCCCTCGACGCCAACGGCTTCGATCAGGCCATCGCCTCGCTCACTGGGGCGGGCAATGTGGCGCTCGGCGCCGGGCGATTGACGCTCGCCAACGCCGCATCCACCACATTTTCCGGTACGATCGCCGGCGGTGGCGGGCTGACGCTCGCCGCCGGCACGCAGACCCTGTCGGGCATCAGCAGCTATACCGGCGCGACCGCGATCAATGGCGGCACGCTCATCGTCAACGGCTCCATCCTCGCATCGTCCGGCGTCACCGTGGCAGCCGGCGCCGCGATCGGTGGCTCGGGCCAGTTGCCCTCGCTGACCGTGAACGGCACGGTCTCGCCGGGAAACTCGCCGGGCACGCTGACGGTGAACGGCAATCTCGTGCTGGGGGCGGGCTCGCTCTATCTCGCCGAGGTGCAGGGCGCGGTGTCCGACCGGATCAGCGTCACCGGCACGGCTTCGCTCGCCGGCACGCTGCGGCTGGTGCCGCTCGGGGGCGCCTATCTGTTCTCCACGCCCTACACGCTGCTCTCGGCGGCAGGCGGGCGGACCGGCAGCTTCAGCCCGGTCGATACGACAGGCGTCTTCGGCGACGGCGTGACGACCAATGTCGCCTATACCGCAACCGAGGTGCAGCTGACCTTGGCGCCAAAGCCGCTGGCGCCGATCGTCATCGATCCCACCCCGACGCCGTCCACGCGTCTTGGCTCGGGCCTACCAGGCCTGGGCCGCTCGACCAATGCCTATGCAGTGGCGCTGGGCATAGACGCGGCGGTGGCGAACGGCGCCGATCCCTCCGTGCTCTTCGCGATCTATAACCTGCCGGGCGCCGCCATCCCCGGCGCCGTGAACCAGCTCTCGGGCGAGGCACACACCGCCGCGCCCGCGATGGCCAACAGCGCGGCAGGACAGTTCCTGCGCACCATGCTCGACGGGTCCGGCGCTGGGCGGCTCGCAAACGGCCCCGCAGGCGCGGCCAGCTTCACAGCCGACCTGCCATCAAGGCAAGACGGGCAGGCACAAGCGAGCCTCGACCCGGCGCGCTTCTCGCTCTGGGGCGCGAGCTTCGGCTCGACCGGGGGCAGCGACGGCGACAGGGCCGCGGGCTCGGCGAACCGCAACCTTTCCGACGGCCATCTCGCTGTCGGCGCCGATATCCGGCTGGGCAGCAATACGGTGGTCGGCGCTGCGGTCTCGGGCGGCCAGTCGCGCGCCTCGCTTTCGGGCGGGCTCGGCAAGGCGCAGGCCGATGTCTTCCAGGCCGGTCTCTATGGCCGCACCGTGCTGGGCCCGGTCAATCTCGGTGCGGCGCTCGGCTATGCCAGGCTCGACACCGATACCAACCGCGCTATTCCCGCCCTCGCCCGCACCGGCGTCGCCGCCTCCTATGTCACGCAAGCGTGGAGCGGGCGGATCGAGGCCAGTCTCCCTTTGGCGACGATCCCGATGGCTGGGTGGGGCGGGTTCACTGTCGCGCCCTTCGCCGCGTTCCAGGCGGTGCAGGCCAGGAGCCCCGCCGCGGTCGAGCGTGACAAGGCCGGCGCGACAGCGGGCATGCTGACGCTGGCGAGGCGTTCCGACATGACCAGCCGCAGCGAGCTCGGCCTCCAGCTCGACGCCACGCTGATGCTCGGCGCGACGCCGGTCACCGGCTTCGTCCGCGCCGCCTGGGCGCGCTATTACCAGCGCGACGCGGAGCTCACCGCCTCGATCAACGGGCTCGCCGGCGCCAGCTTCAGCATCACGGGCGCGAGGCCCGATCGCAATGCGGCCCTGCTCTCGGCAGGGGCCGACATCAAGCTCAGCCCCAGCGTCAGCCTCGGCATGCGCCTCGACTCCGAACTCTCGGCGAACACCCGCCGCATCGGCGGTACCGCCCAGTTGAGGGTCAGCTTCTGAGCCGAGACACCGTTTGAGACTTGAGCCCTCATCCTGATGAGCGCTTCGCAGGAGCGCGTCTCGAAGGATGCTCCAGATGGTTCGAGAGCCTCCTGGAGCATCCTTCGAGACGCCGCTGCGCGGCTCCTCAGGATGAGGGCTGGCGTTTCAAAACGGGCTCTGAGCGCATTCCAGCGAAAGCGGAGGCTGATCGACAGGCGTGACCCTGCGGCAGTCGAGCGCCAGTCCCGGAGGCGGCGAGATCGACGAGGCCAGGCGCAAAAAGCTGGCGCTGGATGTGGTCAAGCCCGTCTCCAGCGACGCCTCGATCATCCCGCTCCAGTCCCCCCGCGCCGCCGAGATTTTCGCAAAGCCGCCTTGCACCAATCCCGGCGAACTCAGGCCGACGGGCCGTCGATTGTCTTCGAGGGCTGGGCCAGTCCCAGCAAGGCTTCGCGGTCCCGGATTTCGATTGCCGGGCCGGAAACCGCGACCCCGTAGGGGATCAGGGCCGAGATCGAGCGCGACAGAACCTCCGGGGCCATGCCCAGGCGCGCGGCCAGCACCTTCTTGTCGAAAGGCAAGATGAAGCGGCCGCTCTGGCCGGTTTCGAGATCGTGGCTCAGCAGCCAGTTCGCGAGCCGCTCCAGGCTGGAACGGAGCTTCTGGTTCTTCAGCTCGCACACGACGCCGCGATAGGCCATCGCCAGGTCTTGCGCCAGGGTTCGCGCGAAGGCGGCATCCTCGGCGAAGACGCGGCGCACCATCTCGGCGGGAACGAGCAGGACACGCGAGGGAGCCAGCGTCCGGGCCGACTTCAGATAGACACGGTCGCTGATCACCGCCGCGACGATGAAGCCGTGCCCGGGCCCGACGATCGAGATCGTCGTCTCCCGGTCGCGATAGGCGCAATACATCTCGATCTGGCCGTCGATGACGACATGCAGGAAATCGGCGGGATCTCCCTCCCGCGCCAATTCGACATGCGCGGGAAAGCGCTGCAGGAACGAAGCCCGCAGCATCATCTCGGCATTTGCCGGGCTCACGCCGTCAAACAGCCGAATCGAGCGCATCTCCTCGATTTCGTCGCTGCGCATGTCCAGCCCCTGCCGCGTCTCGATACAAGTCAGAACTTGATTAATATCAAGAAAATGCACAGTAGATCAAGACAAATGAATTGCAGAAAAAAACGCCGCGCCTTGATCAAACGCCAGCGTATTCTTGAAAGATTCCGATGCCGATCCCGCGTTGATGTGGATCAAGGCTAAACTATAGCCACCCTGAAAATCCTGTCGCCAGCAGTATCGCTAGCTTGGCGAAGGACCCGACACATGGCAGGCGCCTCGATCTCATCGGCTGAACAAGACAGGGCCCTGTGGCTCTCCACGGTCGCCTTCACAGTCTGCTTTGCCGTCTGGACGATCTTCGCGATCATCGGAATCCAGATCAAGAAGGACCTCGGACTGTCGGATACGCAGTTCGGCCTCCTGGTCGGCACGCCGATCCTGACGGGATCGCTGATCCGCCTGCTGCTGGGCATCTGGGCCGACCAATATGGCGGACGGGTGGTCTACACCATCACCATGCTCTCGGCGGCGGTGATGACCGCTCTCCTGGTCTTCGCCTATGACTACACCACCTTCCTGATCGCAGCGCTCGGCGTCGGCATCGCCGGCGGCTCCTTCTCGGTCGGCGTCGCCTATGTCGCCAAATGGTTTCCCAGGGAGAAGCAGGGCACGGCGCTCGGCATTTTCGGGGCGGGCAATGTCGGCGCAGCCGTCACCAAATTCGCGGCGCCCGTCATCATGGTCGCCTATGGCTGGAAGACGGTCGCGCTGGTGTGGGCGATCGTGCTTGCGATCACGGCGGTAGTGTTCTTCCTCTTCACCAAGGACGACCCCGACCTGGCCCGTCGCCGCGCCTCCGGCCAGAAGCCCGAGCCGCTCTCGGCGATGATGGAGCCGCTGAAGAACATTCAGGTCTGGCGCTTTTCGCTCTACTACTTCTTTGTCTTCGGCGGCTTCGTCGCGCTCGCGCTCTGGCTGCCGCGTTACCTGATCGGCGTCTACGGCCTCGACATCGCCACGGCGGGCATGGTCGGCGCCGCATATTCGATCCCGGCTTCAGTGTTCCGGGCCTATGGCGGGCATCTCTCCGACAAATACGGCGCTCGCCGGATCATGTACTGGACCTTCCTGGTCGCGGTCATCTGCACCTTCGTTCTCGCCTATCCGCCGACGCAGTATGTGATCGAGGGCATCGGTGGCCCGATCGCATTCTCGACGCGGATGAGCCTGTCCGGCTTCATGGTGGTGGCCTTCGTGCTCGGCTTCTTCATGAGCCTGGGCAAGGCCGCGGTCTATAAGCACATCCCGGTCTATTATCCCGATCGCGTCGGCGCGGTCGGCGGCGTGGTCGGCCTTGTCGGCGGCCTCGGCGGCTTCGTCATGCCGATCGCCTTCGGCGCGCTCAACGATCTCACCGGCGTCTGGCAGAGCTGCTTCTGGCTGCTCTTCCTGGTCGCCTCCGTCTCGCTGCTCTGGATGCATGTCGCCGTCCGGCAGATGGAGAAGGCCGCAGCCGAGGCCGGCGTGCCGGCGCGCAACCTGCCCGAGTTGCCCGAAATGCAGCCGGTCCATGGCGCGGCCCAGACGGGCGCGCTCGCGGCCAGCGGCGCCATCGCCGACTGGCGCCCCGAGGACAGGAGCTTCTGGGACACGCAGGGCAAGGCGATCGCGCGGCGCAATCTGTGGATCTCCGTTCCCTGCCTGCTGCTCTCCTTCGCGGTCTGGATGGTCTGGTCGGTCGTCGTCGCCAAGCTGCCCAGCGTCGGCTTCGCCTTCACCAATGAGCAATTGTTCTGGCTCGCCGCGCTGCCGGGCCTGTCGGGCGCGACGCTGCGCATCTTCTACAGCTTCATGCCGGCGATCTTCGGCGGCCGGCTCTGGACGACGCTGGCGACCTGGTCGCTGCTGATCCCGGCGCTCGGCATGGGCTTTGCCGTGCAGGACCCGCAGACGCCCTACTGGATCTTCCTCGGCCTGGCGCTGCTATGCGGCTTCGGCGGGGGCAATTTCGCCTCCTCCATGGCCAATATCTCCTTCTTCTTCCCCAAGGCGGAGAAGGGCAACGCGCTCGCCATCAATGCCGGGCTCGGCAATCTCGGCGTCAGCGTGGTCCAGTTCGTGGTGCCGCTCGCCATCACGGCCGGCGTCTTCGGCAGCCTGGGCGGCCTGCCCCAGACGGCGACAGTGGCAGGCGTCACCTCGACGCTCTGGCTGCAGAATGCCGGCTTCGTCTTCGTGCCCTTCATCGTCGCATCGGCCTTCGCGGCCTGGTTTGGGATGAACGACATCGCGACGATGAAGGCCTCCTTCGCCGACCAGGCGGTGATCTTCCGGCGCACCCATAACTGGATCATGTGCTGGCTCTATACCGGCACCTTCGGCTCCTTCATCGGCTTCTCCGCGGCCTTCCCGCTGCTCTCGAAGATCCTCTTCCCGGAGGTGAACGTCCTGCAATACGCCTTCCTGGGGCCATTGGTCGGCGCAGTCTCGCGCGCCGCCTCCGGCAAGGCCTGTGACAGGATCGGCGGCGGGCGGATCACCTTCTGGGTGTTCATCGCGATGAGCTTCGGCGTCGCCGGCGTGCTCTACGCCATCGGCATGAAGGGCGACCCGAGCGCCTTCCCGGTCTTCTTCGCGAGCTTCCTCTTCCTCTTCGCCGCGACCGGCATCGGCAACGCCTCCACCTTCCAGATGATCCCCGCGATCATGCGCATCGAGGTGGCGCGCCTCGAGCCCGGCCTGAATCCGGCGGAACGGGTCAAGCAATCCGACAAGGAGGCCGCGGCCATCATCGGCTTCACCTCGGCGGTGGCCGCCTATGGCGCCTTCTTCATTCCCAAGAGCTTCGGCACCTCGATCGCCGCCACCGGCGGCGCCTCGGCGGCGCTCTACGGCTTCCTCGGCTTCTATCTGAGCTGCATCGCGATCACCTGGTGGTTCTACACCAGGCGCGGCGGCCTGCTCTTCGAGACCGAGCATGGCCGCAAGGCAGTGCCCGCGACGCCTGCCCTTACCGCGGCCGAATGACCCTCGCCTTGCGCCCCTGACTTCCCTGAGAGGGATCCGACATGAGTCACTTTCTCGATCGCCTGACCTTCTTCAACAAGGTCTCCGAGCCCTTCTCGAACGGTCACGGCATCATGACCAGCGAAGACCGGCGCTGGGAGGACGGCTACAGGAAGCGCTGGCAGCACGACAAGATCGTGCGCTCCACCCATGGCGCCAACTGCACCGGCTCCTGCTCCTGGAAGATCTACGTCAAGGGCGGCATCGTCACCTGGGAGACGCAGCAGACCGACTATCCGCGCACCCGGCCGGACCTGCCCAACCACGAGCCGCGCGGCTGCTCGCGCGGCGCCTCCTATAGCTGGTATCTCTACTCCGGAAACCGGGTGAAATACCCGCTGATCCGCGCCCGGCTGCTGAAACTGTGGCGCGAGGCGCGCGCCACCCTGACGCCGGTCGCCGCATGGAAGAGCATCGTCGAGAACCCCGACAAGCGTGCCGCCTACACCTCCAAGCGCGGCCATGGCGGCTTCGTGCGGGCCGGCTGGGACGAGGCCACCGAGATCATCGCCTCCGCCAATGCCTATACCGCCAAGACCTATGGCCCCGATCGCGTTTTCGGCTTCTCGCCAATCCCGGCGATGTCGATGGTCTCCTATGCCGCGGGCTCGCGCTACCTGTCGCTGATGGGCGGCGTCTGCATGTCCTTCTACGACTGGTATTGCGACCTGCCGCCCGCCTCCCCCCAGACCTGGGGCGAGCAGACGGACGTGCCGGAATCGGCCGACTGGTACAATGCCGGCTTCATCATCCTGTGGGGCTCGAACGTGCCCCAGACCCGTACGCCCGACGCGCATTTCTACACCGAAGCGCGCTATCGCGGCATGAAAAGCGCGGTGATCTGCCCCGACTACTCAGAGGCCTCCAAGTTCGGCGATATCTGGCTCAGCGTGAAGCAGGGCACGGACTCGGCGCTGGCGATGGCGATGGGCCACGTCATCCTGAAGGAATACCATGTCGACCGGCAGGCGGCGTATTTCCGCGATTACGTGCGCCAGTACAGCGACATGCCGATGCTGGTGAAGCTGGTGAAGCAGGGCGACAACCTGGTGCCCGACCGCTTCCTTCGGGCGTCGGATTTCGAAGCCGGCCTCGGCGAGGCCAACAACCCGGAATGGAAGACCGTCGCCTATGACGAGACCTCCGGCAAGATCGTCGTCCCTGGCGGCACGATCGGCTTCCGCTGGGGCGAGAGCGGCAAATGGAATCTCGAGGAGAAGGACGCAGGCGGCGTCGAGACGCGGCTGCGGCTCTCGCTGGCCGAGATCAAGGACGATCTGGCCGAGGTCGCCTTCCCCTATTTCGGCAATATCGAGCACGAGCATTTCGCCTCGACCGATCACGGCAGCATCCTGAAGCGCCGCCTGCCGGTGAAGCGCCTGGCGCTGAGCGAGGGCGAAACGCTCGTCGCCTCGGTGCACGACCTCTTCCTCGCCAATTATGGCGTCGATTGCGGCTATGGCGGCGACAACGTCGCCGCCTCGCTGGATGACGACACGCCCTACACCCCGGCCTGGGCGGAGAAGATCACCGGCGTCTCGCGCGACAAGATCATCCAGGTCGCCCGCGAATTCGCGACCAATGCCGAGAAGACCAAGGGCCGCTCGATGATCATCATCGGGGCGGCGATGAACCATTGGTACCACGCCGACATGAACTATCGCGGCGTGATCAACATGCTCGTGATGTGCGGCTGCGTCGGCCAGTCCGGCGGCGGCTGGGCGCATTATGTCGGCCAGGAGAAGCTGCGCCCGCAGGCCGGCTGGGCGCCGCTCGCCTTCGCGCTGGACTGGGGCCGCCCGCCGCGGCAGCAGAACTCGACCTCGGCCTTCTACGCCCATACCGACCAGTGGCGCTACGAGACGGTCCGCGTCGGCGATCTCGTCTCGCCGACCGCACCCGACGGCCCCTGGGACGGCGCGCTGATCGACTACAACATCCGCGCCGAGCGGATGGGCTGGCTGCCCTCGGCGCCGCAACTGGAAACCAACCCGCTCCAGGTCGCCAGGGATGCAGCGGCCGCCGGCATGGAGGCCAAGGACTATGTCGCGAAATCGCTGAAGGACGGCTCGCTGAAGCTCTCCTGCGAGGACCCCGACAATCCGGTGAACTGGCCGCGCAACCTGTTCGTCTGGCGCTCCAACCTGCTCGGCTCCTCAGGCAAGGGCCATGAGTATTTCCTGAAGCACCTTCTGGGCACGACCCATGGCGTGCTCGGCAAGGATCTGGGCCAGGAGGGCAAGGCGCGCTCGACCGAGGCGGCCTGGCACGAGAAAGCGCCGGAGGGAAAGCTCGACCTGCTGGTCACGCTCGACTTCCGGATGTCGACGACCTGCGTCTATTCCGACATCGTCCTGCCGACGGCGACCTGGTACGAGAAGAACGACCTCAACACCTCCGACATGCACCCCTTCATCCACCCGCTGACCAGCGCGGTCGATCCGGCATGGGAGGCGCGCTCGGACTGGGAGATCTACAAGGGGCTGTCCAAGGCCTTCTCGCAGGTCGCCCCCGAGGTGCTCGGCGTCGAGCAGGACGTCGTCCTCAACCCGATCAAGCACGACAGCGCCAACGAGATCGCGCAGCCCTTCGAGCCGAAGGACTGGAAGAAGGGCGAGTGCGAGCCGATCCCCGGCAAGACGATGCCGGTGGTGAGCGTGGTCGAGCGCGATTATCCCAACCTCTATGCCCGCTTCACCGCGCTCGGCCCGCTGATGGACACGGTCGGCAACGGCATCAAGGGCATGGCCTGGAAGACTGGCCATGAGGTCGAGCATCTGAAGGCGCTGAACGGCGTGCATCTCGAGGGCGCCAACAAGGGGCTCGCCCGGATCGTCAGCGACATCGACGCCGCCGAGATGATCCTGATGCTGGCGCCGGAGACCAATGGCGAGGTCGCGGTCAAGGCCTGGGCCGCGCTCGGCAAGGCGACGGGGCGCGAGCACACCCATCTGGCGCTGCCGAAGGAAGACGAGAAGATTCGCTTCCGCGATGTCGTCGCGCAGCCGCGCAAGATCATTTCCGCGCCGACCTGGTCGGGGCTGGAAAGCGAGAAGGTCTGCTACAACGCCGGATACACCAACGTCCACGAGCTGATCCCGTGGCGCACGCTGACCGGCCGCCAGCAGCTCTATCAGGACCATCTCTGGATGCGCGCCTTCGGCGCGGGCTTGTGCGTCTACCGGCCGCCGCTCGACCTGCGCTCGGTCGCTCCGGTGATCGACCTGAAGCCGAACGGCGAGAAGCAGATCGTCCTCAACTTCATCACGCCGCACCAGAAATGGGGCATCCACTCCACCTATACCGACAATCTGATGATGCTGACGCTCTCGCGCGGCGGGCCGATCGTCTGGCTGAGCGAGACCGACGCCGCGCGCGCCGGCATCGTCGACAATGACTGGGTCGAAGCCTTCAACAGCAACGGCGCCCTGGTCGCCCGCGCCGTGGTCTCGCAACGCATGAAGGACGGCACGCTCTTCATGTACCACGCCCAGGAAAAGATCGTGAACGTGCCGGGCTCGGAGATGACCGGCAACCGCGGCGGCATCCACAACTCGGTCACGCGCATCGTCATCAACCCGACGCACATGATCGGCGGCTACGCGCAGCTGTCCTACGACTTCAACTATTACGGCACGATCGGAACCAACCGCGACGAGTTCGTGGTCATCCGCAAGGTCAAGACCGTCGACTGGCTGGAGCGCCCGCACAGGGACGCTGCGAACGCCTCCGCCCTCGCCCAAGCCGCCGAGTGAAAAGGACGACGACGATGAAAATCCGCGCTCAGATCGGCATGGTGCTGAATCTCGACAAATGCATCGGCTGCCATACCTGCTCGGTCACCTGCAAGAACGTTTGGACGAACCGCGAGGGCATGGAATACGCCTGGTTCAACAACGTCGAGACCAAGCCCGGCATCGGTTACCCCAAGGATTGGGAGAACCAGGACAAGTGGAAGGGCGGCTGGCGCCGCAAGGCGAACGGCAAGATCGAGCCGCGGATCGGTGGCAAATGGCGGATCCTGGCGAACATCTTCGCCAATCCCGACATGCCGGAGATCGACGACTACTACGAGCCCTTCACCTTCGACTACGAGCACCTGCAGAAGGCCCCGGAGCTGGAGGCCTTCCCGACCGCCCGGCCGCGTTCGCTGATCACCGGCGAGCGCATGGAAAAGATCGAATGGGGGCCGAACTGGGAGGAGATCCTGGGCGGCGAATTCGCCAAGCGCTCCAAGGACGCCAATTTCGAAGGCATCCAGAAGGAGATGTACGGCCAGTTCGAAAACACCTTCATGATGTATCTGCCGAGGCTCTGCGAGCACTGCCTCAACCCGACCTGCGCCGCCGCCTGCCCCTCGGGCGCGATCTACAAGCGCGAGGAGGACGGCATCGTCCTGATCGACCAGGACAAGTGCCGCGGCTGGCGCATGTGCGTCTCGGCCTGTCCCTACAAGAAGATCTACTTCAACTGGTCCTCGGGCAAATCCGAGAAATGCATCTTCTGCTATCCGCGCATCGAGGCCGGCCAGCCGACGGTGTGCTCGGAAACCTGCGTCGGCCGCATCCGCTATCTCGGCGTGATGCTGTTCGATGCCGACCGCATCCAGGAGGCGGCGTCGACCCCATCCGAGCAGAACCTCTATGAGGCCCAGATGGACATCTTCCTGGACCCCAACGATCCGGCGGTCATCGCCCAGGCGCGCGCCGACGGCATCTCGGAAAACTGGCTCGAGGCGGCGCGCCAATCGCCGATCTGGAAGATGGCGATGGAGTGGAAGGTCGCCTTTCCCCTGCACCCGGAATACCGCACGCTGCCGATGGTCTGGTACGTGCCGCCGCTCTCGCCGATCACCGCCGCCGCAGAGGCCGGCAAGATGGGCATCGATGGCGGCATGCCGGATGTGAAGTCGCTGCGCATCCCGCTGAAATACCTCGCCAACCTGCTCACCGCGGGTGACGAGGCGCCGATCGCCAGGGGGCTCGAACGCATGCTGGCGATGCGCGCCTATATGCGCGCCAAGACCGTCGACGGCGTGATCGACGAGGCCATCGCCAGGCGCGTCGGCCTCACCGCCGCGCAGATCGAGGCGATGTACCACGTCATGGCGATCGCCAATTACGAGGACCGCTTCGTCATCCCCACCACGCATCGCGAGGTCAGCGAAGACGCCTATGAGCTTCGCGGCAGCTGCGGCTTCAGCTTCGGCGACGGCTGCCTGCCCTCCGATACGGGCGTCAACCTGTTCGGCGGCGTCAAGGCCAAGAACGACAAACCGAAGCTGGGAGCGCTGTGAGATGAAAACGCTGAAGGTTCTCTCCGCGCTGCTGTCCTACCCGACTGAGGAATTGCTCGCGGCGCGCGGCGAGCTCATCGAGGTGATCGAGCGCGAGGGTGTCCTGCCTGGGAGCGAGCGCGCCGCGGTCAAGCGGCTGATCGACGGGCTGGCGGATGGCGATCTGATGGATCTGCAGGAGCGCTACATCCTGCTGTTCGACCGGACGCGCGCGCTCTCGCTGCATCTCTTCGAGCATGTGCACGGCGAAAGCCGCGACCGTGGCCAGGCGATGGTCGACCTGATCAAGGTCTATGAGGATGGCGGCTACACGCCGACCGTGACCGAGCTGCCGGACTTCCTGCCGCTCTTCCTCGAATACGCCGCGACGCGCTCACCGGCGGAGGCCGTCGAGCTCATCGGCCAGCCCGCGCATGTCTTTGCGGCGCTGCGCGAGCGGCTGCGCAAGCGCAGCTCGCCTTACGAGGCTGTCTTCGCCGCGCTGGCCAAGCTCAGCAAGGTCAAGCCCGACGCCGCCATGATCGCGCGGCTCCTGGCCGAGCCCGATCCCGAGCCCGACGATCTCGAGGCGCTGGACGCCGCCTGGGCGGAAGAGGAGGTGCTGTTTGGTCCAGGCGCCGCCGCCGAGGACTGCGGCAAGGACACGCTGTCGGCGAAGCTGCGCCAGGCGCGCCGCCCCGCCCCCGGTCTGGAGCCGGTTCCGGGAGCCGGCCCCCGCACCCAGATCACCCATTCCGGCGTTTCGCCCCGCACGGGAGCCTGAGCCATGCGCGACATGATCTTTCAAGTTCTCTTCGTCTGGTATCCGTATTTCTGCCTCACCGCCTTCCTGTTCGGCAGCCTGATCCGCTTCGATCGGGAGCAGTACAGCTGGAAGGCGAGCTCCAGCCAGTTTCTGCGCAAGCGCCAGATGCGCTGGGGCTCGAACCTCTTCCATGTCGGCATCCTGTTCCTGTTCTTCGGCCATGCGGCCGGGCTGCTGACGCCGAAATTCATCTACACCCTGTTCATCACGGTCGAGCAGAAGCAGCTGATCGCCATCGTTGCCGGCGGTATCGCCGGCAGCCTCTGCTTCGTCGGCCTGTCCTTGCTGCTGCATCGCCGGCTGTTCGATCCGCGCATCCGCCTGACCTCGACCACAATGGACATCGCGGTCCTCGCCATCCTGTGGGTGCAGCTCTGCCTCGGCCTGCTGACCCTGCCCTTCTCGCTGTCGCACACCGACGGCTCGGTGATGCTGACGCTGGCCCATTGGGCCCAGGGCATCGTCACGCTCCAGCCTGTCGACGGCGCCACGCTGCAGGGGCTGGCCTGGCCCTATCTCGTCCATCTCGTGCTGGGGATGACGATTTTCCTGATCTTCCCGTTCTCGCGCCTCGTCCATGTCTGGTCCGCACCGGTCTGGTATCTCGGCCGCAGGGGCTTCCAGCTTGTCCGGACCCGCCGCGCGCTCGCGCCGCGCAGCGCCGGCCGATCCTCCACGCAGCCGGCGGAGTAAGACATCATGACCACACCCCTTGCCTCCCCCTGCGCGGTCAAGCCCGCCATCACCGCCAAGCCCCGGACGGTCAGCGTCAACGGCGTCGCGATCTCGCGTGCCGCGATCGGACGCGAGACGCAAAACCACCCCGCCGCCAAGCCGATCGAGGCCTGGCAGGCGGCGGCGCGCGCGCTGGCCGTGCGTGAGCTCCTGCTGCAAGAGGCCAGGCGCCTGGCGCTTGAGCCCGACCCGGCGCAGGATGACGAAGGCCGGCGCGAGACCGACGAGGAGGCGCTGATCCGCCAGCTCGCCGCGCAGGAAATCGTCACGCCCGAGGCGGACGAGGCCGCCTGCCGGCGCTATTTCGAGGCCAACCGCCAGCGCTTCCAGTCGCCGGCGATCATCGAGGCCAGGCATATCCTGCTGCCGGCCGGGCCGAAGGATGAGGCCGCCCGCGCCGAAGCGCGCCGGCATGCCGCGCTGCTGATCCTGCAGATCCAGCAGGAGCCGGGCTGCTTCGCCGATCTGGCGGCAGCGGTCTCGGCCTGCCCATCGGGCAAGACCGGCGGCCATCTCGGGCAGATCGGCCCGGGCCAGACCGTGCCCGAATTCGAGACGGCGCTCGGCCATCTGCCGGTGGGAACGGTCGGCGAGGCTGCGGTCGAGACCCGCTATGGCCTGCATGTCGTCTGGGTGGAGCGCCGGATCGCGGGGCAGAAGCTGCCTTTCGAGGCCGTGCGCCAGCGCATCGGCACCTGGCTCGGCGAGAAGGTCCGCCGCCTGGCGATCCAGCAATACATCACGATCCTCGCCGGACGCGCCGAGATCATCGGGGTGGACATCGCCTCCAGCCCGTCACCGCTCGTCCAGTAGGAGGCCGCCATGCAGCTTGGAGCACTTCTGACCCGGTTGTCGGACGAGACCGACGCGGCGACCGCGCTCGACGCGCTGGGCGACGTCGTCCTGCTCGCGCAGGTCCAGGCGCTGGGCGACGAGCATGACGAGACTCCAGGCGAATATGTCGCCAATGCCTCGCGCCGCTACGCCGCCTTGGCGAGCGACGAGGACTGGCTGGCGCTGATGACGGCGATCGAGCGCGCCGAGGATCCAGGCCGGGCCGTGATCGGCAAGATGCTGCGCTGGGCGATCGCGCGCGACATCGCACCGGTTCCGCAAGCGGGCGGCTGCTCATGCGGCTCCGGAGGCTGCGATGACCACTCATGAGCCCGCCAGCCGCGACCAGCTCAGCATCGAAGCCATTCCCCCGGCGCTTCTCGACGATCCGCTTGCGTATATTTTCGCCGATCATTTCCGCCAGCGCCGTCTCTGCGCCGCGCTGCGCCACCATGCCGAGACGGGCCATGTCGGTCGCGCGGAGGCCAGGATGATCGTGGCCTATCTGCGTCGCGACCTTGTCCTGCACTACCGCGACGAAGACGAGGACCTGTTTCCGCTGCTGCTGCGCCGCGCTTTGCCCGAGGACGATCTCGCCGCGGCGCTCGGCCGCCTTGCGCAAGACCACCGCCAGGTCCGGCAATCGCTCGAGGCCATCATCGGCGCCCTGACCGGGCGGCCGGCGGAAGACCCGGTGAAGCTGGCGCGCGGCATGTGCAAGCTGATGCTGGCCTATGCGGCGAGCGAGCATCTTCACATGGCGGCGGAGAACGGCATCGTCCTGGCCATCGCCCGCATTCGGCTGCGGCGCGAAGACCTGAAGGCGATGAGCCGGACCATGAAGGAACGGCGCGGAGTGCCGGCCTGATGTCGCGCACGCTCGACCATCTCTTCGACCGCAATGTCGCCTGGGCCCGTTCCAAGACGCGCGACGACCCGCAGTTCTTCCGGCGCATGGCCGAGCAGCAGACGCCGCGCTATCTCTGGATCGGCTGTTCGGACAGCCGCGTCACCGCCAATGACGTGCTCGGCCTCGACCCCGGCGAGGTCTTCGTCCACCGCAACATCGCCAATATCGTCCACACCAGCGATATGAACATCCTGTCGGTGATCGAATATGCCGTCGAGCAGCTGAAGGTCGAACACATCATCGTCTGCGGCCATTATGGCTGCGGCGGTGTCGAGCGCGCGCTGATGGCCGAACGCGGCGCCATCCTGGACCACTGGCTGCAGCCGATCTCGATGCTCCATCGCAAGCATCTTGCCACCTTCGCCGCGATCCGGGACGAGACCGCCCGCCTCGACCGGATGTGCGAGATCAATGTCGAGATGCAGGTTCGCCGGGTGGCGCAGACGCCGATCATCGAGAACGCCTGGGCGCGCGGCCAGGAGCTCAACCTGCATGGCTGGATCTACCGCATCCAGGACGGCCTGCTGCGCGAGCTCGGCCCGCATCTGTCATCGATTTGCGAGCGCGACGCCCTGCCCTCGATCGACCAGCGCGTCCTCGCCCCGCTCGCGGCCGCCGCGCCTGCCCGGGGCAAGGCTCACGCCATCCGCGCCAGCCGGGCGCGGCGCGATATCGCGACGGGCTGTTCCTGCCCGGCAGCCACGGAGGAACGCGCGTGACCCTGTCGAGCTTCCCTCAGGATTTCCCCTCCGCATCCGGCACGGGCGGCGGGCCCGGCCTCGCCGGCGGCCCGCCGATCGCGCGTGCGCCGCTGGTCGATCCGTTCGGCCGCGATATTTCCTATCTGCGCATCTCGGTGACGGATCGCTGCGATCTCCGCTGCGTCTACTGCATGTCCGAGGATATGAGCTTCCTGCCCAAACGCGAATTGCTGACGCTGGAGGAGATCGACCGCCTCGCCACCGCCTTCATCGCACGCGGCACGCGCAAGCTCAGGCTCACCGGCGGCGAGCCCCTCGTGCGGCGCGATGTGATGAGCCTGTTCCGCTCGCTCTCGCGCCATCTCGCCACCGGTGCGCTGGAAGAGCTGACGCTGACCACCAACGGCTCGCTGCTCGACCGCTATGCCCAGGAGCTGGCCGATTGCGGCGTGCGCCGGATCAATGTCTCGCTCGACACGCTCGACCCCGACAAGTTCCGCAAGATCACGCGCTGGGGCGATCTCGACAAGGTGCTCGGCGGCATCGAGGCGGCGCGCAAGGCAGGCCTTCGGGTCAAGATCAACGCGGTCGCGCTCAAGGGCGTCAATGAGGACGAGATCGAAGGTTTGATGACCTGGGCCCACGGGCTGGGCATGGACCTGACTCTGATCGAGGTGATGCCGCTGGGCGAGATCGAGCCCGGACGGATCGACCAGTTCCTGCCGCTCTCGGTCGTCAGGGCGCGGTTGATGGATACCTACAATCTGGTCGAGGACCCCTACCGGACCGGCGGGCCGGCGCGCTATGTCCGCGTCAAGGAAACCGGCGGGCTTGTCGGCTTCATCACGCCGATGACGCATAATTTCTGCGAGAGCTGCAACCGGGTGCGCCTGACCTGCACCGGCACGCTCTATATGTGCCTGGGCCAGGAGGACGCCGCCGATCTGCGCACACCCTTACGCGCCTCGCCCGACGAGGCCGGCCTCCACCGCGCCATGGAAGAGGCGATCTCGCGCAAGCCCAAGGGCCATGACTTCATCATCGACCGCCGCCGCGCCAAGCCCGCCGTCGGCCGCCATATGAGCGTCACCGGCGGCTGAGAGCCGGGTTCCACATGAGCATGATCTGCGGCTGATCGAAGACCGAAACGGAGATGACGGATGCCAGAAATACGGACGCCAGGAATACGGACGCCAGAAATTTTGCCAATCACCGCCCTGGTCTACAGCGATGGCGAGGCGGCCGACCGGGCCCTGCGGAGCGTCTGTTCGGCGCTGCGGGACAGGGGCTGCAGGCTTGCCGGCCTGGTGCAGCATAACCGGCCCAATCCCGGGCGCTCGCGCTGCGACATGGAGCTGGAAGATCTGGCGAGCGGCGCACTGACCGGCATCACGCAGGATCGCGGCCGCTTGGCGCGCGGCTGCGCGCTGGATATCGGCCAGCTCCTGAATGCGATGCAGATCACGCGTGCCTCGTTGTGCGAGAAGCCCGACCTGGTGATCCTCAACAAATTCGGCAAGACCGAAGCGGAGGGCGGGGGCTTGCGCCCGCTGATTGCCGAGACGATCGAAGCCGGCCTGCCGCTCCTGGTCGCGGTGCCCTGGCGCAATATCGAGGGCTGGCGGCATTTCACCGGCGAGATGGCGCGGGAATGCGATCTCGACGCCCTGCCCGCCGATGAGCAGGGCCTTTGCGCTGCGCTGGGCCTGAGCATCCACCCCGGCCAGCCGCGCCATCGCGAGCCGCATTCCCAGCTTTCGCAGTGAGCCATGCCTGCAAGATCTCGAGCCAACCGGATCCGTTGATGTCAGTCCAGACCAGCCAGGCGGCGCGGCCCATGGCCGGCGCAGCCGAACGCATAACCGAAGCCGAGATCAGGACGCTGGTCCACAGCTTCTATGAGCGCGTTCTCGACGATGCCGAACTGGCGCCCGTATTCGAGCAAGCGCTGTCGCATCGCTGGGATGCCCATCTCGAAACCATGGTGCGCTTCTGGTCGTCCGTCGTGCTCAAGACCGGGAGCTATTCCGGCAAGCCGCACCTGGCCCATATGCAACTTGGCCTGACGCCGGAGATGTTCGGGCGCTGGCTCAGCCTGTTTGCCGCGACGGCCGGGCAGGTCTGCGAGCCCGAGGTCGCGGCCCTGTTCATCGACCGGGCCGGGCGCATCGCCGACAGCCTCCAGATCAGCCTCGGCATCGGCCCGAAGGCGCTGCCCCTTCCCGCAGCCGGGCCGCGCTGAGGTCAAGGGCGCGCCGGACCTGGCCGTGCTTCAGGCAACGCTGGTGCGCACGATCCTGGCGATGGAAGCCAGCGACGCGTCGCGGGACAGACCGGCGCGCTCAGCCCACGCATGACGCGCCTCGGTGGCCGGCATGAGAGCAGCCGGTGAGATCATTCCTGGCTTTCCGAAGACGCGACCGTCCCGGCCGGCCGGCGTCATCGCCGTCATGAACGGCCCGGCATCTCTCGGGGATGTCGAGCCAACCGGCCCAGGCGCTCCGAGCGCAGTTCAATCCGGCGGCGCATTCCACCATTGGCGGGTCATGAACCTGACACTGGCGACGAGCCATTCGAGAAACTCGGCATCCTTCGCCGCTTCGCCGCGGTCTACCCAGAGCAGATAGGCGTCGAGCAGGACGTTCGAGATCATCTGCGCCAGCATGGCAGGATCGCCGGGCATTGCGCCCGGTTCGCCCAGCGCCTCCCGGATGCGCCCGACGGTGCGCTCGGCCAGCACGGCGTGCAGGCGCTTCACATGCTTGCCGAAGCGGGGATCGTAAGATGCCTGGCGCAACAGGACGCGCAATGCAGCGCGCTTTTCATGGGCCAGCGCCAGCGTGTGCGGCAGGCGTTCGGTCCACCATTGCGCCGGCATGTCGTCCACCCCGAGCAGGGCATCGACCATATCGGCGAGGACGGCATCGATCAGCGCATCCTTCGATCGGAAGTAGCGATAGAGCACGACCTTCGCGACCCCGGCATGGTCGGCAATGGCGTCGATGGTGACGCTGCGAAGACCATGCGTGTCGATCGCCTCCGCCGCCTTGACCAGCAGCAAGGCGCGCCGGCTGGCGCGATGTTCGTCGAGCATGTCCGCATAGCTGCTGGTCATGCCGTCGGTGATAGCCATATACTCGTTGGGAACAAACTGTTACTGCTTAGTAACAGATTCGAATTCAGCCTTTGATCACGGGAGGAGCGGGTCGATGCGGGCATTGGGCATCGCCATCGTCGGCGCCATGATGGGCGCCTTGCTCACTGGCACAGCGGAGGCGCAGCCCCGTTTGCTGGAGCGGTGGCGCAAGGCGCGCGGCGCGCATTCCCAGGGCACAAGCGGCGCTGTCACGCAGACATTGCGCGCCGGCGGCCTCGAGCGCAGCTACCTGTTGCTGGCCGCGCCGCGTGGCAATGGCCCGGCGCCGCTCGTGATCGTGCTGCATGGCGGCGGCGGCAGCCCCGAGACGATGCTGCCGCGCTGGGCAGACAAGGCGCGCGCGGCGGGCCTTATCATCGCCGCGCCAAAGGGGATCGGCCGCAACGACCGGATGGGGACATGGAATGCCACCGGCTGCTGCGGCGAAGCGGTGTCGCGCGGTGTCGACGATATCGGTTTCATCAACGCGCTCATCGACGACGTCTCGAAACAGACGCCGATCGATCCCAGGCGCATCTATATTACCGGCTTCTCCAATGGCGGAATGCTGACCCATCGCGTCGCCATCGCGCTCGGCAGCCGGATCGCGGCGGCAGCCGTGGTGTCGGGTGCCTTGTTCGGCAATGAAGCCGTGCCGCGCACGCCCGTGCCCATGCTGATCATCCACGGCGAACAGGATCCTGCCGTGGGCTTCAACGGTGGCATGAGCCAGACCGGCTTTGTCGCAAATGCGCAGACCATGCCGTACCGGCCCGTCCGCGATGCGGTGGATTTCTGGCGCAGGGCAAACGGATGCTCAGGCCCGCCCGTCGTAACCAGGACGCCGGGAGTACAGCAGGAACTCAGCAAAGCCTGTCGTGGCCGAGCGGACGTCGTGTTTTACGACCTGCCGCAAGGCGGCCACTCCTGGCCGGGATCGCCGGCCAGGGGCCGGTTTGCCGGCGGCGCCGAAGCCGCGGCCCCGATCGACGCGACCGACACGATCTGGGAGTTCTTTCGCAGTCACCCGCGATGATCGGCCACGTTTTGGTGGACAGACCGCGTCAACGACCGGGCGCCGACGCAAAATCTCATGGCGCAGAAGACGGTTTGGACATTCCAGCCCTCATCCTGAGGAGCCGCGAAGCGGCGTCTCGAAGGATACTCCAGATGGTTCGGGAGCCTCCTGGAGCATCCTTCGAGACGCCATTCCCAGCGGAATGGCTCCTCAGGATGAGGGCTCAGGGCGTTTTCAAACAGTCTCCTATCGGGCGCCTGAAAACCGTCCCTTCACCCGATCGCCACTCTGCTGCTGAATAGAACGGGAACGTCGAGCGTGCGGACCACTCGCATACTATTTCTGATGCTGGGCGCCTTGCTGTCTTCCTGCAGCAATGGGCATGGCCGAACAGCCGAAGCGGTCGCTTTCCCGAGTGGCGACAAGCTTCTGCATGGCTATCTCTACAAGCCCGCCGGCCCCGGCCCTTTTCCCGCCATGCTTTACAACCACGGCAGCGCACCCGGTGATCTCAATACCCAGGCGTTCGACGCGATAGCGCCCGTCTTCGTGGCGCATGGCTGGGCCTTTTTCGCGCCGTACCGACGTGGCCAGGGTCTGAGCGCCGATGCGGGGCCCTATATCATGGATGAGATCAAGGGAGCCCGGGCCCGCGGTGGTACGGAGGCGGCGGCAGAAACCCTCCTGCGGCTGCTCACGACGGATCATTTGAACGATCAGCTTGCGGCGCTCGCATGGCTGAAGCAGCAAGCTTTCGTTCGACCGGACGCCATAGCCGTCATGGGCAATTCCTTTGGCGGGATCGAGACCGTTCTTGGCGCCCGCAATGGCGCCTATTGCGCTGCCGTCGATGCCGCAGGCGGCGCAGAGAGTTGGGACGAGGCGCCGGCGTTGCGCGACACCATGACATGGGCCGTGCGTGAAGCGTCACAGCCAATCCTGTTCTTTCAGGCCGAAAACGACGTGACGACGGCGCCCAGCCGTGAACTGTTCGCGGCGCGCAAGGCGGTGGGGCGTCCAGCGGAGATCCGGATATTCCCCGCATTCGGAGCCTCCTCGCGCGAGGGCCATGCATTTCCCTATCGGGGCGTGGACATCTGGAAGGATGAGGTTATCCGCTTCCTCGAGCGACATTGCGGGACGATGGACCCCGGCATGGCATCGGGCTCGTCCAAGCAGCGCTGACGAACACGCGGCCGCATCGGTGATTTCGGCCTTGCCGGCGATCGGGCTTCATTGTTGAACCGGCCGATCCTCAACGAGCAGGGGCGTTTGCGCCCTTGCAGCGGCATCGGAGCGATACGGGGCGTTGTGGGCGCGGTTGGACAGCCGGAGGGATGACATGGGACGCGAGGCAGTCACACGAGCGGAGATCGGCGGCGCGGTGGGCGATGTCCGCGCCCTGCTTGAAAGTACGGAGCTGATCCTGCGCGGCGACATCCGGCGACGCTTCCCGCGCGAGCGGCTCGTCAATGTCCGCGTGGAGGGCGAGGCGCTGTGCTTCACCTGCGTTGGCGAAGCCGTCTTCCTGCATATGGGCGCCCTTGCGGCAGAGAAATGGTCCAGGGCGATTGCCACCCCGCCGCCGAGCCTGCGCGCCAAACTGGGGCTCAAGCAGGATGCAAAAGTCTTTCTGATCGGTGCTTGCGACGATGCTGCGCTTGCCAACGCTGTGGAGGGCGCATTGACCGACGATGTCGTGGAGGCGGCGATGATCATTGCCCGCATCGAGGGCCCCGGCGATCTCACGGCGGCTCGGGTGGCACAGGCAAAATGCCCCGACCTGCCGATCTGGGCGATCTACCCCAAGGGACATGATATCCGCTATGGCGACGGCGCGATCAGGGCCGCGCTGCGCGAGGCAGGCTTTCGGGACAGCAAGTCTTGCGCGGTCTCCGAGCGGCTGACAGCCACCCGATACAATCCGAGGCGATCTTATTGACTGTTTGGGAAACGCCCTGAGCCCTCATCCTGAGGAGCCATTCCCTTGGGAAGGGCGTCTCGAAGGATGCTCCAGCTTGCACGGGAGCCTCCTGGAGGATCCTTCGAGACGCGCTCCTCATGATGAGGGCTGGAGTTTAGGATGAGAGCTCACCGAGCATCCAAACGGGCCCTCAGCAGGGCTCGAAGCCGAGATGCTTGCGGAACCGGTTCTTGACATGCACCGCATCGCGCGGTGGCAAGGAACGGGGCAGGTTTTCGGCCGCGACCTTGAGAACGAACAGACGCGGCCCCGCGCTGGGCTGCCTCAGGCTGTCGCAGAGCCGATCCACCTCTGCGAGCGTGCGCAATTCGGCGGTCTCGGCGAAACCACAGGCGGCCGCGACCTGGTCGAAGGCGATGCCGCGCCCGGTATGGCTCGCCTGCATGCCGGTTTCGCCGAAATGCTGGTTGTCGAGCACGATCACGTCGAGATTCTTAGGAGCGGCCACGGCGATCGTCGCCAGCGCACCAAAAGCCATGAGCTGCTCGCCGTCGCCGGTGATGACCATCACCCGCTTGTCCGGCCGGGCCTGGGCGATCCCCAGACCCACCAGCGCAGCCCCGCCCATCGCGCCCCAGAGATAATAGTTGTCGTCCCGATCGCCGGCGGCGTGAACGTCATAGCTCGGCGAGCCCAGCCCGGTGACGACGAGCGCGCCATCACGCGCATCGAGCAGCGCCTTCACCGCGACGCGGCGATTCATCGTCGGAGCGGCCATGGTCGGAAGCGTCATCGGATTCACCACTTCTTCTTGCCGAGAAGGCGCTGGCCGATCAGCACGGCGATCTGCTGGTCGGCCTCAAAAGCCATCGTCGCGGCCTGGGCTACCGTCTCGACCAGATCGGCGCCGGTCTCGGCACGCAGGACGGTCACACCGATCGCTTCCAGCGCGGCCTGCGTCGCCTGCCCCATCGGGACCTGCCAGGGATTGAACTCGGCCCATTCGCCGCGCATCGTCACCAGGGTCAGGAACGGAAAGCGCGCCTGGACCGGCAGCGAGAGCATGTTGATGCAGTTCCCGACACCCGAGGACTGCATCAAGAGGACGCTGCGCTTGCCACCGAGCCAGCTGCCGGCCGCAATCGCGACCCCTTCCTCCTCGGTCGTCAGCACATTGGTGACGACGTCCGGATCGGCATTGAACAGCTTGATCAATGTCGCGTGCCCGGCATCGGGCACATAGGAGATGTGGCTGATCCCGGCCGTCTTCAGCGTCTCATAGAGCGCGACCGGCCAATCGACCGACAGGTCCCGGGCGACTGACAGATCCCGGGTCTTGGGGGGCTCGGCTATGACGTCGACGGCAACCACGGCGCGGCTCCTCAGCAGGACATGTCCGTGCATATAGCCATGCCCGAACTATTCCGACATCGAGCCTTTTTCGCGATCAGCTATAGCGATATTCTATAGCATGGACATCAACCAGCTCCGCACCCTGATCCATGTCGCCGAGCTCGGCAGCCTCTCCAAGGCGGCGGACCGTTTGCATATCGCCCAGCCTGCGCTGAGCCGGCAGATCAGGCTTCTGGAAGACGAACTGGAGACACGCCTCTTCGACCGGCACGGGCGCGGCATGATCGTCACCGAGGCCGGCCAGGATGTGCTGCGCCGCGCACTTCGCATCATGGCGGAGATGGAGGAGATCCGCGCCGTCGTCTCCGATGAGAACGCCCCGTTGCGCGGACATGTCTCGATCGGGATGCCGCCGACGGCCTCCGACATCCTGTCCGAGCCGCTGGTTTCGGCGTTTCGCGAAGCGCATCCGGAGGCGACCTTGCGCATCGTCAGCGCCTATTCCGGCTATCTTCTCGACTGGCTTCACCGCGGCGAGGTCGATGCCGCCATCCTCTACGATCCGAAATCGGCGCGCACGCTGCGCATCCGCCCCTTGCTGGACGAGACGCTGTTCCTGATCGGCCCTCCCGGCGCCGGCTTGTCTCCCGACAGCCGTGTCGACTTTGCCCAGCTGGAGCACCAGCGGCTGCTGCTGCCGAGCCGTGGGCATGGGCTGCGCGAGATCGTCGAGCGCTGCGCCCAGGAGCGCGGCTTTGCGCTCGACATCAAGGTCGAGGCCGACAGCTATGCCACGCTCAAGGGGCTGGTGCGGAGCGGCCATGGCATGACCGTGCTGCCGCTGGCGCCGATCCATGAAGAATTGCGCGAAGGCCGCCTCTGCGCCGCGCCGCTCGTCGACCCGGTGCCGACGCGCCGCCTGGTCATGGCGTTTCCGACGGACCGGCCGACATCGCGCCTGGCGCGTTTCGCCGGCCAGGTCATCACGACCACCATTGAAGATCTCGTGGCGCAAGGCATCTGGTCGGGTCGCATACCCGACCAGGACATCCCGACCGAGGCGATCCGGAGCGATCGAAAACCGGCATAGCTGATCCCGCCGGCTTGTCGTCGTCACAGGGCCCGTCATCCCGGACAAGCCGCGTCAGCGGCGCCGATCCGGCGATCTAGCTGTGAGTACGCTGTTTATGCTCGGAACTACGCCGTCGTCCCGGACAAGCGGCGAAGCCGCGCCGATCCGGGATCCATGCCTGAACCTAACCAGGCAGCGCTCCGGCATGGATCCCGGGTCTGCGCTTCGCTACGCCCGGGATGACGGCGTGTTTCCGAGCCAAGTGTATCCGAGCCAAGTGTTTCCCCGCCAAGGCAGCAAGCCCCAGCTCCCTGCTTCAGCGCGTTGTCTTCACGCGAACCGCTATCCACTTCGCTCGAAAACGCTCTACCGAGCCAGCGGACTGTCCCAGACGAGAAACAGCAGCGCCTTGAGCTGGGCGAAACGCTCCGGCCCCAGTTCGGCGCTCCACTCGCGCTCGATGTCGCGCAGGATGTCGACCATCCTGGCGAATGCGGCGTGCCCGCGTTCGGTAAAATAGACCAGGCGCGCGCCGCCCTCACCTTCAACGTCGGACCGGGTGATATAGCCGAACCCCTCGAGGCTCCCCAGGAGCTGGTTGATGGCCTGTTTGCTCATGCCGGCGCGCTCGGCGAGCGTAACCGGGCGAACCTTGTCCGGCCCGGGAAACTGCAGGACCGCCATATGCGGCAGGCGCAGCTCGTCGAAACCGGCAGCGTTGAGCTCCTTGATCAGCCGGCGCTGGATCGCCTGCGCGGGAACGCGCAGCAGGGCGCCGATCAGCATGTCCTCGGTCTTCATCGGCACACTTTCGGGATAGGCATTGACTTCTAGTAAACGGAGTTTACCGTTAGATGGTAAATGTAATTTACTTGGGGAGGTCGGACAATGTCTCAGTCAGTCACAATGTCTCAGTCAGTCATGGACCCTCACGTCAATCCGTCCGAGGAGGCCATCGCCACCAAGGGGCTCGCGGTTCGCTTCCTGTTGGCCGGAGATCACTCGAACGGCAGCATTGCGACCTTTGAGCTGATGGTCCCGGCCGCGCAGCGCCTGCCTGCTCCCGCGCACAGCCACGACCATTACGAAGAGACGATCTACGGGCTGGACGGCGTGGTGACCTGGACCGTCGACGGCAAACAGATCGATGTCGGGCCGGGACAGGCCTTGTGCATTCCGCGAGGCGCCGTTCATCGCTTCGACAACAACGGCAGCCAGGACGCGAAGATGCTCTGCGTGATCACGCCGGCCGCGATCGGTCCGGAGTATTTTCGCGAGGTGTTCGCTGCGGTCGACGCCGCAGCCGGTGGCCCGCCGGACCGGGCCAGGATGGCCGAGATCATGCGCCGTCACGGTCTGACGCCGGCAGCGCCCCCAACATAGAGGCTGGTGAGCCGCCCTGCCCTTTTCAGTCGGCTTGCCCCGTCAATCAACCTGCCGGCGCGGGTTGAGGACGTCGCGCAGATGGTCGCCGATCAGGTTGATCGCGACCACGGTCGCGAGCAAGGCAAGGCCGGGATAGAAGCTGATCCAGAACTTGCCCGAGAGCATGTACTGGTAGCCATTGGCGATCAGCATGCCCAGGCTCGGCTCGGTCACGGGCACGCCGAGCCCAAGAAACGAGAGCGTCGCCTCCAGCGCGATGGCGCGCGCGATCTGCACGGTGGCGATCACCATCAATGGCGGCAGGCAGTTCGGCAGCAGGTGGCGCCACAGGATGCGCATCGGCCGCGCGCCCATGGCGCGGGCCGCCTCGATATACTCCTTGCGGCTTTCGATCAGCGCGCTGGCGCGGGCGGTGCGGGCATAGACCGCCCATTCCACGATGACGAGCGCGAGCACGACATTGGCGATGCCCTTGCCGAGGAAGGCGAGGATCATCAGCGCGATCAGGATCGTCGGAAAGGAGAGCTGCAGATCGACCAGCCGCATCAGCGCGGTCTCGATGCGCCCACCGGCATAGGCGGCAAACAGGCCAAGCGTCGTGCCGACCGCCGCCGCCAGCAGGGCCGATGAGATGCCGACGACAAGCGAGATCCGCAGGCCGTAGAGAATGGCCGAGAGCATGTCGCGGCCCTGGTCGTCGGTGCCCAGCCAAAAGGTCATGCCGGTGCCGGAGATCGCGCCCGGCGGCAGGCGCCCGTCCAGGATGTCGAGCTGCATCAGGTCGTAAGGGTTCTGCGGCGAGATCCAGGGCGCCAGCAATGCCGCCAGCACGATCGCGGCGAAGGCGACGAGGCCCGCCATCGCCACGCGCGACGCGGCGAAGGCGCGCAGGAAGCGGCGCAGCGGCGTCGCGCGCGCAAGGGGACTTGATGATGCGGTGCTTGCGGTCGAGGTCGGCGCGGTCATCGGCCGATCCTCACGCGCGGATCGAGCGCCGTGTAGAGGCAGTCGACCAGGAGGTTGATGATCACGAACATCAGCACGATGATCATGAGATAGGCGACGATCATCGGGCGATCCAAGACATGGATGCTGTCGATGATCAGCTTGCCCATGCCGGGCCAGGCGAAGATCGTCTCCGTGACCACGGAGAAGGCGATCACCGAGCCGAATTCGAGCCCGATGATGGTGACGACCGGGATCATGATGTTCTTCAGCAGATGCCGGAAGATGACCTTGCCCTCGGGCAGGCCCTTGGCGCGCGCCGTGCGGATGAAATCCTGGGGCACGACCTCGCGGGTCTCGGCCCGCACCAGCCGCATCACCAGCGAGATCTTGAACAGCGCCAGGTTGAGCGCCGGCAGCACGAGATGCTGCAGGCCGTCGAGCGTCAGGAAGGACCAGCCGATGCCGAGGAACACCCGGGTCTCGCCGCGCCCGCCCGAGGGCAGCCAGCCGAGCTGCACCGCAAAGACCATGATCAGCAGCAGGCCGACCCAGAAGCCCGGCAGGGAAAAGCCGAGGATCGAGCCGGTCATGATCACCCGCGCCAGCGGCGCATTCGGCTTGAGCCCGGCATAGAGACCGAGCGGTATGCCGATGAAGGTCGCCAGCAGCATGGCGCAAACCGCGAGTTCGAGCGTCGCCGGCATGCGCTGCAGGATGATCTTCAGGGCGGGCTCGTTATAGACGAAGCTGCGGCCGAGATCGCCATGCAGCGCCCCGTTCAGGAAGGACAGATACTGCGCCCAGAGCGGGCGATCGAGCCCGAAGGCGGTGATCGCGCGCAGCCGCTCGGCCTGGTCGGCATCGGGCGAGATCAGCACCGCGACAGGGTCGCCGATGACGCTGATGCCGATGAAGACGATCACCGTCATCGCCAGCACGACGAACCCGGCCTGGAGCAGGCGCTGAAGGAACCATCCAGCCATCGTTCCCCCGCTACCTGCCGAGCTTGGCGCCGGCGCCTTCGCGGTCGAAGCACCCGGCGACGCTGCGGCTCAGCTCGCTCTTCTTGATGCGCTGCGTCGGCGTCTTAGGGAATTCGTCGATGCCCTCGATATAGCGCGGAATCTGGAAATAGGGCAGCCGCTGCTCGCACCATGCGACGAGGCCGGCCGGGTCGAGCGCGCGGCCGGGCGCTGGCCGGATGAAGAGCTTGAGGTCGTCGTCGCCCATCTCGCTGGGCACGCCGATCAGCGCGCATTCCTCGATCTCGTCATGGGTCAGGACGACGCGTTCGACCTCCCAGGCCGAGATGTTGACGCCGCGCCGCCTGACGCTGTCCTTCTTGCGCCCGCAATAAAACAGGAAGCCGTCCTCGTCGCGGCGGGCGAGGTCGCCGGTTGAGAACCAGCCATCCCTGACCAGCGCCGCGCCGGCCTCTTCCATGCGGAAATAGCCCTTGAAGGCGAGGCCCGGCTCGCGCGGCAACACCACGATCTCGCCGGGCTCGCCGACCGCGACCTCGGCGCCCGCCTCGTCGAGCAGGCGCACCTCGTAGAAGGGCAAGGGTCTGCCGCAGGAGCCGAGCCGACCCTCCGGGTTGATCGTGACGAAGGTCGTCATCTCCGAGAGGCCGTAGCCCTCATAGAGCGAGACGCCGAAGCGCTCCTCGAAAGCGCGCCAGACATCGAGCGGGCAGCCGCCGCCCCAGGCCATCCGGACCTTGTGCTCGCGGTCGCGTGGGCTTGCCGGCTGCTTCAGCAGCAGCGGCAGCACGCCGCCGAGGTAGTGAATATGGGTGACGTCGTAGCGGCGCACCTGCTCCCAGAATTGCGAGGCGCTGAACTTCTCGACCATGGCGAGCGTGATCGGCTGCATCAGCGCCGCGATCAGCACCGCGACACCGGCGCCGTGATGCAGCGGCTCCCAGAGCAGGAAGACGTCGCCCGCGCCCGCGCCGGTCAGGGCAAGCGTGCCCATCGGGCCGGCGCGCAGGCTGCGGTCGGTCTTGAGCACGCCTTTCGGCTCGCCGGTGGTGCCGGAACTCGGGGTGATCGCGATGATGTCGTCGGCCGCGACCGTCACCGGCGGCGGCAAGGGGCTGCCGCGCTCGAACAGGTTGGCCAGGCTTTGCGCATCATCGCCGCCGCGCCAGAACACGGAAAGGTCCGGCAACCGCCGCAGGACCGGCGCGAGCGGCTCGGCATAGGCCGCATCGGCGATCAGCGCATGCGGCTCGAAGCGGTCAAAGACGAAATCGAGCGCCGCGCCCTTGAGATGGGTGTTGACGGGGATGCGCAGGAGCCCGGCCTTGGCCAGCGCGAAGATGACGATGATGTGCTCGGGATGGCTCGGCAGCATCACCGCAACGCGGTCGCCCTGCTTCAGCCCGGTTGCGAGCAGCGCATTGGCGAGGCGGTTGATGGCCGCGTCGAGCCGGCCGATCGTCCAGCTCTCATCTTGGAAGCGGCAATAGACATGGTCCGGGTCGCTGGCGGCGCGCCGGTCCCAGAGCTGGCTGATGGTGATCTCGTCTGTCTGCATGTCTTGCTGCATGTCGTGAATCTGCATGAGGCGGTCCGCACGGTCATTATCGATATGCAATAACTGTAATTGAATATTGATATTCGCTCGCGCCCCTGTCAAGCGGCCGGCCGTCCCGGCTGCGGTTGACAGGCCGCGGTACCGTTCATAATAATTATTATTATATAGCAATATCTACGGAGCAAGCGCCATGGCCGATATCGAGCGCGAGCGTCGCGGCAGCGTCGCCATCATCGCGATCAATCGCCCCGCCAAGCGCAACGCCCTGAACGCCGCGGCCTGGCAGGCGCTCGGGGACAGCTTCGTCGCGTTGCGCTCCGATCCCGCGATCCGCGCCATCATCCTGACCGGGCGTGGCGGCGCGTTCTGCGCCGGTGACGAGATCGGCGCCTTTGCCGCGGTCCGCGATGATCCCCCGGCGCGCCAGGCCTATTGGGATGCGATCATGGCCTGCTATGCCGCCGTCTCCGCCTCACTGGTGCCGGTGATCGCGGCGGTCAGCGGGCCTTGCGTCGGCGGCGGCTGCACGCTGGCGCTGCGGGCCGATTTCCGGCTCGCCGACGCGACCGCCCGCTTCGGCGTACCGCCGGCCAAGCTCGGGCTGGTCTATCCCGCCGACTCCACCCAGCTCCTCGCCGCCACCGCCGGCATCAGTATGGCCAGGCGCATGCTCTATACCGGCGAGCTCATCGATGCGCCCGCGGCCCTGGCCTGCGGCCTGGTCTCGGAGGTCGTCGAAGGCGATGTCGTCGAGGCGGCGCTGTGCCTGGCCGAGCCGATGATCGCCAATGCGCCGCTCTCGATCCGGGCCGCCAAACTCGCCTGCGATGCGATGCTGCAGGGCCGCCTCGCCGAGGTCGCCGGCGAAATCGCCGCCCTCTCCGACCTGGCCGACCGCAGCGCCGACTACCGCGAGGGCTCGCTCGCCTTCGCGCAGAAGCGCAAGCCGGTTTTTACGGGACGCTGAGGGGTCGCTGTGGGCTCACCACTTAACCGAGCGCGACGCCAACCTGACAGGGGACGGCGCCTGACGGCAGAGCTCGGGGAACCCTCTCCTGTAAGGAGAGGGCAGGGTGAGGTGTCGGCCGTTAGCCGCGTTGGGCTCGCGTCAGCAGCGGTGAGGTTTGCGCGTCACTGGTCCAGGGGCCGACACCTCATCCCTGCCCTTCTCCTTACAGGAGAAGGGTTCCCCGCGCTGGCTGGACTTGGGGCTGCGCGCTTCCCTTCTCCCCTCGCGGGAGAAGGTGGCTCGGCGAAGCCGAGACGGATGAGGGGGCGCTGTGAGCTCACCATTTAGCCGAGCGCGACGCCAACCGGACAGGGCACGGCGCCCCCTCATCCGGCGCTGCGCGCCACCTTCTCCCGCGAGGGGAGAAGGGAAGAGCCGGAATTTCTAGACGGGCTCCGAGCCCTGCGGATCAGGAAGACGACGCCATGTCCACGATCACCGAGCCCGCGATCACCGTGCCCGACGACGCCAATGTCTTTTCCGCCCTGGTCGCCCCAGTGCGCGACCCAGGGCGCGTCTTCATGGAAAACGCGGACGGGCGCGTCATCCGCTTTGGCGAGGTGGCCAGCATCACCGCCCGCTATGCCGGCCTGCTGGCGCGCGAGGGGGCGGGCAAGGGCGATTTCGTCGCCGGCATCCTCGAGAAATCGCCCGAGGCGGTGCTGCTTTATCTCGCGGCCTGCCGGCTCGGCGCGGTCTATGTGCCCGTGCATATCGGCCTGACCGATGCCGAGATCAGCCATATCCTCGGCGATGCCAGGCCCAAGCTCGTGGTCTGCGATCCCGCGCGGGAGAGCGTCGTCCGCGCCGCCGGCTGCAACGCCCTCACCCTCGACGCCGGCGGGACGGGCACGCTGATCGAACGCAGCGAAACCATGCCGGCCGAGCACGCGCTCGAGAGCGTCGCACCCTCCGACCCCAATGCGATGGTCTACACCTCCGGCACGACCGGCCGGCCGAAGGGGGCGCTGCTCTCGGCGGGCTCCGTCATCTGGAATGCGCGCTCGCTTGCCGCCTGCTGGGGCATCACCGAGAGCGACACGCTGCTCCACGCCAATCCGATGGCCTATGGCCTGTTCGGCACGACGACGCCGGCGCTGGCGGGCGGGGCCGCGATGATCCTGCTGCCGAAATTCGAGGCCGAGAGCGTGCTGGCCGCGCTGCCGCGCGCGACGATCTTTGCGGGCGTGCCGACCTATTACGCCCGGCTGATGGCCGATCCCCGCTTCGACCGGGCGCTCTGCGCCGGGATGCGCCTGTTCGTGACCGGCTCGGCGCCGATGCGGCCTGACGCCTTCGAGGCCTTCACCGAACGCAGCGGCCACCGCCTGCTCGACCGCTACGGCCTGACCGAGGTGCTGATCGCGACCTCGAACCGACCCGACGACAGCCGCCGGCCCGACACCTCGGGCCTTGCCCTGCCGGGCTCGGCGCTCCGCATCGTCGATGAGCAGGGCCAGCCCGTGCCGGCCGGCAGCGTCGGCATGATCGAACTGCGCCAGCCCTACCCGTTCCTCGGCTATTGGCAGGACCCGGATAAGACGGCGCAGGCTTTCCGGGACGGCTGGTTTCGAACAGGCGATTTCGGCCGGCTGGATGCACAAGGCTATGTCAGCGTGCTCGGGCGCGGCGCCGATCTGATCATCTCGGGCGGGCTCAATGTCTATCCCAGGGAGGTCGAGGCCGCCGTCAATGCGCTCGACGGCGTCATCGAGAGCGCCGTCATCGGCGTGCCCCATGCCGATTTCGGCGAGGCGGTGCTGGCGGTGGTGCAGCTCGCGAGCGGGACGGAGGGTTTCGACACCGCCGCCGCGATCGCCGCGCTCAAGCGCTCGCTTGCCGGGTACAAGGTGCCCAAGCGCATCGAGCTCGTCGCCGAGATGCCGCGCAATACGCTCGGCAAGATCCAGAAAAACCTGCTCAAGCAGCGTTTTGAGGGCGCATTCCGGGGCTGAAGCCCCGGGTTCTAGCTGCGCTGCAAAGATGCTAACGCTGCATCTGTTGGACGAGGAAGCATGAAGACGCGATGCCGGACGCAACGACGAAACCAAGCACGGCGCTGTCGCGCAGCGATGCCGAAGTGAGCGCAGGCGAGATCGATGAGCGCCTCTTCGTCGCCTCGGTCGGCAAGGCGATGAAGGTGCTGGAGACCTTCGACAAGACCACGGCGAGCTTGAGCCTGTCCGACATCGCCATCCGCACCGGGCTTGGCCGCAGCGCCTCGCAGCGCTTCATCTACACGCTCGAACGGCTCGGCTATCTCGACCGGGACGAGCAGACCAAGCGCTATACGCTGGCCAGGAAGGTCTTCCGCTTCGCCCAGAGCGTGGTCTCCTCGAACATCGCGCTCGACGCCGCCTACCCCGCCATGCGCGAGCTGGCCGAGCGCACGCGCGAGACGATCTCCTGGGTCGAGGTCGACCGCGCCGAGATCGTCATCATCGCCACGATTCCCAGCACCCATATCTCCTCGATCAACCTGCCGGTCGGCACCCGCTTCCCGGCGCTCTCCTCGTCCTCGGGCCAGGTGCTGCTCGGCCATTCCGCCCCGGCCCATATCGAAAAGGTCTGGAGCGCCTCGCATGACTCGGTGCCGTCGCGCACCCAGGCCAGGAACGCAGCCGAGATGATGCGGCTGCTCGAGGCGGTGAAGGCCGCCGGTTTCGCCGTCACCGAGAAGAACATGGAGCAGGGCTCGATCTCGGTCTCGGCCGCCGTGCATGACCGGGCCGGCCGCGCTGTCGGCGCAATCAATCTCTCGACCCTGACCACGCGCTTCGAGCGCCAGGCGGCCATCGCGCAGCTCGCCCCGCTGGTCGCCGCAGCCGCAGCCCGCGCAACCGAGACGCTGATCTCCTGAGGGCTTTCGGGCGGGGGCTCGTCATTCCGGACAAGCGGCGAAGCCGCGCAGCTCCGGGATCCATCGTAGAGCGTCATTCTCAGGCTTGTGCCCTGAGAATCGCATGACCAGAGTGCTCTGGTTTACGAGATGGTCGGATCAAGCCCGACCATGACGCGCCCTTCTTCCCTTCTCCGCTCGCGGGAGAAGGTGGCGCGCAGCGCCGGATGAGCGGCTGTGTTGTTGGTCAAGGGTTTTGTGTTCGCCAGGGGGTGTTGTCTCTGACGATTGCGTTGAGGGTTGTGAGCAGCTTTCGGAT
>NZ_JAVDTY010000005.1:0-441422 GCF_031456075.1 Allobosea sp. BE125 | reverse complement strand
GTCAGGTCAAAGCGAGCCATCTCAACCTCCAAGGCTGAGATCAATGAATCAGAACTCAGTCCCGCAGGGAATCCCGTTTATGAGTATGTGACCTAGAGCATCGGCCCGAAAAGTGGAATCCGGTTTTCGGAAGAAGCCGATGCTCTAGCTGGCGCTGACCAGCTCTTCCTCGATGTCGCGGCTCAGCAGGGCCGGGTCGCGCTCCGCCGGGTTGCCGATGCCGGCGCCGCCCGGCGTCAGCACGACCAGCCGGTCTCCCGCTGGAATCTCCTGAAAGCCCTTGCCCTTGAGCTTCTTGCCGGATTTGAGCCCGACATAGCCGGCGGCTCCGTTGCCGCCGCCATCGCGTCCGCGCGGCGGATGGTCGATCCGGTCGAAGGCCGCCAGGATCTCGAAGGAGGCGTCGACCCCACTCTCGATCTCGATGATCTGGCCGTGGCCGCCGCGCGTGCGGCCATTGCCGCCGCTGTCTGGGCGCAGCTCTTTCTTCCAGAAGATCAGGGGCGTCTGCGTCTCGGCGATCTCGACCGGCGTGCCGCGCACGCCGCTGGGATAGGCGGTGGCCGAGAGCCCGTCCTTGTCGAAGCGCGCGCCGGTGCCGCCATTGCTGGTGACGGCCATGGCGAAACCGTAATTGCCCTGCGCGCCGGCATGCGTCCGGCCGCGCACGTTCAGATTCCACAGGCAGGAGGTGCCTTCGGCCGGCACGCGCTCCGGGATGACCTGGCGCAGGCAGCCGAAGACGACGTCGGGCAGCATCTGGCCGATGACATGGCGCGAGGAGACGGCTGCCGGCTTGGGCGCGTTCAGGATCGAGCCTGATGGCGCGGAAACGGTCAGCGGGCCCAATGAGCCGGCATTGTTGGGGATCTGGGCGGCGACGACGCAGCCCAGCCCGAACACCGTATAGGCTGTGGTGTAGGAATGCGGCACGTTGATGCCGCGCTGCGCCTGTGGCGAGGTGCCGGTGAAATCGACATGGATGCCGTCATCCGAGATCGTCAGCTCGGCGGCGAGCGTGACCGGCACGTCATAGCCGTCGACCACCATCTCGTTGCGCCAACTGCCTTTCGGCAGCTTGGCGATCTCGGCCAGCACGGCTTCGCGTGAGCGCTCGCAGATATGGTCGGCGAGCTCGTCGAGCGTCTCGATGCCGAACTCGTCCATCATCTCGACCAGGCGTTTCGCGCCCATGTCGTTGCAGGCGGCGAGCGAATAGGTGTCGCCTTCGGTATCGACGGGCTGGCGCGTATTGGCGCGGATGATCGCCATGACGTTCTGGTCGACCTTGCCGGCGTCGATCAGTTTCAGCATCGGCAGATAAAGCCCCTCCATGAAGACGTCGGTGGCGTCGGGCCCGAAGCCGATGCCGCCGATATCCATCAGATGGCTGGTGCAGGAGAACAGCGCGACCGGCTTGCCGTTCCTGAAGGCGGGCGTCGTCACGACGAAGTCGTTGAGATGGCCGGTGCCCATCCAGGGGTCGTTGGTGATGTAGGCGTCGCCTTCCTTCATCGTCTCGATCGGGAAATGGCGGATGAAGTGCTTCACCGATTCCGCCATGGAGTTGACATGGCCCGGCGTGCCGGTGACGCCCTGGGCCAGCATCCTGCCCTGCAGGTCGAAGACGCCGGCGGAGATGTCGCCGCATTCGCGCACGATCGGCGAAAACGCGGTGCGCATCAGGATCTGGCCCTGTTCTTCCACCACCGCGATCAGGCGGTTCCACATGATCTGGAGATCGATCAGGCTGATCTTGTCGGTCTGGCTCATCTGATCTCTCCTCACGCGGCTTCGCGGTCCAGAATCTGGCGGTCGAGAACCTTGCGGTCCATCACGATGCAGCCGATGGCGTCGATATGCGCGTCGAAGCTCATCGAGACGAAAGTCGAGGTCTCGTCCTCGGCGATGATGGCGGGGCCGGCGATCGAGGCGCCCGGTATCATCGTCTCGCGCCGGTAGAGCGGGATCATGATGCTGGCGCCGGCCTTGCCGTCATGGAAGGCGCGGCTGCCGGAGGGCTCTGGCGCAGCCGAACTCGCGACGCGCGGCGCCACTTCGGGCTTCGGAGGCTGCGTCGTGACCAGAACCGACCAGCTCAGGATTTCGATCGCGGCTCCGGGAATAGGCCGTGCGAACAGGGCGGCGTAATCGGCCTCGAAAGCGCTCCGCAGCGCCGGGATGTCCTGTTCGCCCAGCATGCCGGAGGGCAGCGTCACGGTGATCTCATGGCCCTGGCCGACATAGCGCATGAAGGCGATGCGCCGTGCGATCACGGGTTCGCCGCGCGCACCGGGCTCGACCAAAGCGTGGGCTTCCTGCTCCATCTCTGCGAGGAGTTCCGAGACCAGCGCCCCGTCGAAGGCATCGAGCCTGACATGGCGGCTCCGGACCAGCTCATAGGAGACCGGCGCGGCGAGGAAGCCGACAGCCGAGCCGACACCGGCATTGGGCGGCACGATGACGCGCTTGACGCCGATCTTCTCGGCGACGCGCGCGGCATGCAGGGGAGCCGCCCCGCCGAAAGCGATCAGCGTGTGATCGCCGACGACCGCGCCGCGCTCGACCGCATGCACGCGGGCCGCGCTCGCCATGTTCTCGCAGACCATTTCATGCACGGCATAGGCGGCGGTTTCGGCATCGAGCCCGAGCGGCTGGCCGATATCGGCCAGCAGTGCCTTGCGCGACAAGTCAGGGTCGAGCGGGATGGTGCCGCCGGCAAAGGCGACGGGATCGATCATGCCGAGCACGACATCGGCGTCGGTGACGGCGGGATGCGTCCCGCCGCGTCCGTAGCAGGCGGGGCCGGGCTCGGAGGAGGCGCTCTCGGGGCCGACCGTGACGCGCTTCAACGCATCGATCCTGGCGATCGAGCCGCCGCCGGCGCCGATCTCGACCATCTCGATCACCGGGATGCGTACCGGGAGCCCTGAGCCCTTGAGGAAGCGGGCGGCGCGGTCGACCTCGAAGATGCGCGAGGATTGCGGTTCGAATTTCTCGATCAGGCAGATCTTGGCCGTGGTGCCCCCCATGTCGAAGGAGAGCACCTTGCTCTCGCCGAGCTGGGCTGCGGTCAGCGCGGCGAAGATCGCTCCGCCAGCGGGCCCGGATTCGACGAGGCGCACCGGGAAGCGCTGTGCGGTCTCGATCGAGGTCAGGCCGCCGCCCGAGGTCACCAGGTAAATCGCGCCACGGAACTGCTCCTGCGCCAGCCCCTCGGCCATGCGGGCGAGATAACCCGCCATCAGCGGCTGGACATAGGCGTTGGCGATGGCCGTCGAGGTGCGTTCATATTCGCGCACCTCCGGGCAGACCTCGCTGGAGAGCGTGATGCCGAGCTCGGGCATCGCGGCTTTCAGCAGGGCGCCGGTGCGGCGCTCATGCTCGGCATTGGCATAGGAATGCAGGAAGGCGATGGCGACGCTCTCGACACCGGCCGCCTTGAGTTTCGGCACGAGCGCGGCGAGCGCCGCCTCATCCAGTGGCAGGCGGACCTTGCCGTGCACATCGACGCGCTCGGGCAGCGTGAAGCGTAGGGCGCGCTGCACCAGCGGGCGCGGCTTCTCGATCGAGAGGTCATACTGGTCGTAGCGGCTTTCCGTGCCGATCTCGATGATATCGCGAAACCCCTCGGTCGCGATCAAGGCGGTTTTCGCGCCGCGGCGCTCGATGATGGCGTTGGTCGCCAGGGTGGTGCCATGGACGAAGACATCGATGTCGGACATGTGCATCCGCGCATCCGAGAGGATCAAGCGCATGCCGCCGAGCACGCCTTCCTCCGGCCGCGACGGCGTGGTCAGCACCTTGCGCGTCATCCGCCCGGCCTCGGTCTCCAGCACCACATCCGTGAAGGTGCCGCCGATATCGACCGCGAGTCTGACGTGCTGGTTCGGTGCCATGTCGATGTGTCTCCGTCGGATCGCCCGCGGCCCAGTGTCTGATCCGCGGAAGGCACCATGCAAGAAGCGGGGGCAAGAATCGGGGGCAAGAGCATGCGCGGTATGCATGGGGCATCTAACGTCAGGGGGCGACATGCCGGAGATTCGCAGGCCATAGTCGCGGCCCCGAGGCACGGCTCTTGCCTGCGCGGCCCGTCTTCGACGAGAGGTCCTTCCCTTGACTGAACCCTGTGAACTCAGCGCCGTAGAGGCTCGTGCCTTGATCGGAACCAAGAAGCTGTCGGCGAGCGAATTGCTCGAAAGCTGTATCGCCCGCATCGATGCAGTGGACCCGGCCGTCAACGCCATGGTGGCGCGTGACGATGAGCGGGCGCGCAAGGCGGCAAAGCTCGCCGATGAGGCGACGATGCGCGGCGACCGGCTCGGTGCGCTGCACGGGCTGCCGCTCGGCGTGAAGGATCTCGAGAACGTCGCCGGCCTGCGCACCACCTATGGCAGCCCGCTCTTCGCGAACCATGTGCCGACCGAAGACCAGTTGATCGTCGCCAACACCCGCAACGCCGGCGCGATCGTCCTGGGCAAGACCAATACGCCGGAATGGGGCGCCGGCGCCAACACCCGCAACGCCGTCTATGGCGCGACGGGCAACCCCTTCGACCCCTCCAAATGCGCCGCCGGCTCCTCGGGCGGCTCGGGCGTCGCGCTCGCGACGAACATGGTGCCGATCGCGACCGGCTCCGACACTGGCGGCTCGCTGCGCAACCCGGCCGCCTATAACGGCATCGTCGGCTTCAGGCCTTCGCCGGGGCTGGTGCCGAGCGAGAAGCGGCCGCTGGGCTGGAATCCGTTGAGCGTGCTCGGGCCGATGGCGCGCACGGTGCCCGATCTGTGCCTGCTGCTCTCGACCATGGTCTCGGATGACGCAGCCGATCCGCTGGCCACGACGATCCATGGCAGGACGGTGCGCCGCCCTGAGGATTTCGCCAGGCCGGGAACGATCGATCTCTCCTCGCTCAAGGTGGCGCTGACGCCGGATTTCGGCTTCGCACCGACCGAGCGGCATATCCGCGAGGTCTTCGCCGAGAAGACCGGCGCTTTCAGCCATCTCTTCGCGCATGTGGAGGCGGCGACGCCCGATTGCACCGGCGCCGACGAGACCTTCGAGGTGCTGCGCTCGGTTGCGTTCCTTGCCGGCATGTATGAGCGCGTCCGCGATACGCCCGAACTCGTCGGCCCCAATGTCCGCGCCAATGTCGAGGAGGGGCTGCGCTACAGCGCGCTCGACGTCACCCGCGCCCTGAAGCAGCAGACCGTGCTCTACAAGAACTGGCAGGGCTTCTTCGCGGATTACGACGTCATCCTCTCGCCGGCCGTCACCCTGAGCCCACGGCCCTGGTCGGAGCTCTACCCGGCCGAGATCGACGGCACGCCGACCCGGACCTATTTCCACTGGCTCGCCATGGCCTATGCCGTCACCAATGTCGGTCATCCCGCGATTTCGCTGCCGGTCGGGCTCGACCGCAACGGCATGCCGTTCGGCCTGCAGATCGTCGGCCCGCGCGGCGGCGACGCCAAGGTGCTGGCCGTGGCGGCTGCGCTCGAGGCGGCCCTGGCGGGCGATACGCTGACGGCGCGCCCGGTGCCCGATATCGCCAAGCTGACGGCCGCGCCGAAGCTGAGCAACAGCCCGGGCTTCCTGGGTTTCGATTGAACGATTTGAGCTTCGATCGAGGTTATTGGGCCTCGACTAAGCAAGGCCGGTATATGCCGGCCCAAATCCACAAGGCTGCAAGTCATAATGAGGGGAACAGCAATGAAGCGTCGGACATTCCTGAAGGGGGCGACCGCCCTGACATTGGCCGGACCGGCGATGACGGGACGCGCCTTTGCGCAGGCAGGGACGACCCTGAAATTCGCGCCGCAGGCCAATCTGACAGCGCTTGATCCGATCTGGACGACGGCGACCGTGACCAATAATCACGGCTACTACGTTTACGACACACTCTACGCCCACGATCTCGACATGAAGCCCCAGCCGCAAATGGCTGAAGGGCATGAGGTTTCGGCCGACGGTAAGGTCTGGAAGATCAAGCTGCGCGAAGGCCTCGTCTTCCATGACGGCACGCCGGTGAAGCCGGCCGACTGCATCCAAAGCCTGAAGCGCTGGGCACAACGCGATTCCTACGCTCAGCTCCTGGCCAAGGTGGTCGAGAGCATGACGGCGCTCGACGAGCGCAGCTTCGAGATCAAGCTGACGCGGCCATTCCCGATGATGCTCGACCTGCTTGCCAAGGCGGATTCGCCCCTCTTCGTCATGCCGGAGCGCCTGGCCGTGACCGATGCGAACAAGCAGGTCACCGAAATGATCGGCTCCGGGCCTTATCGCTTCGTGCCGGGCGAATTCGTCTCGGGCAGCAAGGTCGTCTACGAGAAGTTCGAGGCCTATAAGCCCCGCAGCGAGCCGCCGAGCCGCGGGGCCGGCGGCAAGGTCGCGAATTTCAAGCGGATCGAATGGCAGATCCTGCCCGATCCCGCGACAGCGGCGAACGCACTGATCAAGGGCGAGATCGACTGGTGGGAGCGCCCGCTCTCCGATCTCCAGCCGATGCTGGCGAAGGTCCCGGAGGTCGTCCGCGAGGTCACGGACGAGGCCGGGCGCGGCGCGATCATGCGCATGAACCACCTGCAGCCGCCCTTCAACAACCCCAAGGTGCGTGCCGCCGTGCGCATGGCGGTGAACCAGGAAGACTATATGCGCGCGGCCCAGGGCGACGACACCTCGCTCTGGCAGACCTCGCGCAATCTCTGGTGGCGCGGCACGCCCTATTACGACGGCGAGCATGAGGACCTGATGCCGCAGAGCCTTGAAAAGGCCAAGGCGGCGCTGAAGGAATCCGGTTATAACGGCGAGAAGGTCGTCATCATCAACCCGACCGACTTTCCCGATATCGGGCCGCTCGGCGACGTCACCGCCGAGTTGCTCAAACAGCTCGGCATGAATGTCGAGTTCGTGGCCAGCGACTGGGGCACGGTGATCCAGCGCCGCAACAGCCGCGAGCCGGTCGAGAAGGGTGGCTGGAGCATCTTCCACACCACGGGCTCGACCATGGCCTGGGCCAGTCCGGCGCAGTCCTTCCTGGTGCGCGGGCAGGGGGCGAAAGGCTGGTTCGGTTGGTATGACAGCGCCAAGGCCGAGGCGCTGGCGGAGGAGTGGCTCTACGCCCCCGACGAAGCCGCGCAGAAGAAGGCTGCCGCCCAGCTCGGCCGCCTCGCGCTCGAGGAGACCGCGACGGTCCCGCTCGGCCGGTTCGTCATCAAGACGGCCTATCGCAAGAACCTGACCGGCATGCTGAAAGGCTCGGCGCCTTATCCCTGGGGCCTGAAGCGCGCCTGATCGGCGCGGAAGAGCCAGCGTCGTCCCGGGCGGTCACAGGCCGTCCGAGACGATGGAGATTTTGGGCTCGGGGCTCCAAGCTCCGGGCCCTTACTGTTTGACCGCTGCCGTTGCCGACCGAGGCGAGGTCACCTCGCTGCAGCCGTCCTCACCGTCCTTGCCGACGCGGATGACGTGTGGCCAGGCGAAGATCCTCGGCCCAAGCGGCGCCAAAGTGCTTGCTGTCGCTGCGGCACTCGAGTCACTCTTGGCCGGTGATCCATGGGCCCCGCGCCTCACACCTGACATCGCCAGATCGAAGGCGGCGCCGAAGCTCAAGGACAGCCCGAACGTCCTCGGCTTCGACCGGATTGAAATCGCTCCGGGTTCTGGATTTCGGGCTCAAGCCCGCGGCAAGCCCCGGAATGACGTAGTGTTCTCATCAAAGGCCAACCATAAAAGGGGAGAGACCATATGAAGCGCCGTCAGTTCCTGCAGGGCACGGCAGCCGCGGCCCTGTTCGCTCCAACACTGGCCCGCGAGGCCTTGGCTCAATCGGCGAGCCCGACCGTGCTCAAGATGGCGCCGCAGGCGAACCTCACCTCGCTCGATCCGATCTGGACGACCGCGACCGTCACCAATAATCACGCCTACTACGTCTACGACACGCTTTATGGCGGCGATCTCGACCTGAAGCCGCAGCCGCAAATGGCCGAGGGACACGAGATCTCGGCCGACGGCAAGGTCTGGAAGATCAAGCTGCGCGAAGGTCTCGCTTTCCATGACGGCCAGCCGGTCCGGCCCGCAGACTGCATCGAGAGCCTGAAGCGCTGGGGCCAGCGCGATCCTTACGGCCAGTTGCTGCTCAAGGCGGTCGAGGCCTGGGGCGCGCCGGATGAGCGCACCCTGGAGATCAAGCTGACCCGGCCCTTCCCGATGATGCTCGATTGCCTGGCCAAGGCCGACAACGCGCCCTTCATCATGCCGGAACGCCTGGCCAAGACCGACGCGACCAAGCAGGTCACCGAGATGGTCGGCTCGGGCCCCTACAAGTTCGTCGCCAGCGAATATGTCTCCGGCAGCCGCGTCGTCTATGAGAAGAACGAGGCCTACAAGCCGCGAGCTGAGCCGCCAAGCCGCAATGCCGGCGGCAAGATCGCGTATTTCAAGCGGATCGAATGGCCGATCCTGCCCGATCCGGCGACCGCCGCCTCGGCGCTGGCCAAGGGCGAGATCGACTGGTGGGAACGCCCTCTCGCCGATCTTCAGCCCCTGCTCGCGAAAAGCCCCGACATCACCCGCGAGGTCATCGACAAGAACGGCCGCGGCTCGATCATGCGGCTGAACCATCTCCAGCCGCCCTTCAACAATCCCAAGGTGCGGGCGGCCGTGCGCATGGCGGTGAACCAGGAAGATTATATGCGCGCCAGCCAGGGCGACGACACCACTGTCTGGCAGGTCTGCCGGAACCTGTGGTGGCGCGGCACACCCTATTACACCGGCGAGCTCGAGGACCTGATGCCGCAGAGCCTCGACAAGGCCAAGGTGGCGCTGAAGGCGTCCGGCTATAACGGCGAGAAGGTCGTCATCATCAACCCGACCGACTTCCCCGATATCGGGCCGCTGGGCGACGTCACCTACGAGTTGCTCAAGTCGCTTGGCATGAATGTCGAGTTCGCGGCGAGCGACTGGGGCACGGTGATCCAGCGCCGCAACAGCCGCGAGCCGGTCGAGAAGGGCGGCTGGAGCATCTTCCACACCACCGGCGCGGCGGTCGGCTGGGGGAATCCGGCGCTGTCAAATCTCGTTCGCGGTCCTGGCGAGAAGGGCTGGTTCGGCTGGTGGACCAATGCCAGGGCCGAGGAACTGGCCGAGGAATGGCTCTACGCGCCTGATGAAGCCAAGCAGAAGCAGGTCGCGGTCACGCTCGGCCGGCTGGCGCTGGAGGAATGCGCCACCATCCCGCTCGGCCAGTTCGTCATCAAGACGGCCTATCGCAAGAACCTGACCGGCATGCTTCCCGGCTCTGCGCCTTATCCATGGGGGCTGAAGCGGGTGTGATCGGCGCGGGAGCGTCAGCATAACCCCGGGCGGCGGCAAATCGCCCGGGGTGACTGGGATTTTGGGTCTCGGAGCTGCGAGACCCAGTTCTCAGTGTTTCGCCGCCACGGCGGCCGACCAGGGCGAGATCACGTCGCTGCAGCCTTCCGCTCCGTCCTTGCCGACGCGGATGATGTTGGGGCAGGCGAAGTTGATCGGCAGCACGCCGTGCTCCACCACCGCGAGCGGGCCGGCCGCCTCCAGCGCCGCCAGCGTCTCGTCGGGCAGGCGGTAATCGGCGCTGGTCGAATCGGGGCCGGAGACGTCGATGCGCGGGGTATGGGCGGCCTCTGCGATCTCCATGCCGCAATCCAGCGTCCAGGCCAGCATCTGGTAGACGCTGGCGAGAATCCGCCGGCCGCCCGAGGAGCCCGCCGCCAGGCGCGGCCAGCTGCCGTCCTTCGGCGTCACGATGACCGGGCACATATTGCAGAGCGGCCTGGCCCCAGGCGCGATCGCATTGGCGCTGCCGGGGCGCGGGTCGAACCACATCATGCCGTTGTTCATCAGCACGCCGGTTCCGGGCAGTACGACGCGGCTGCCCATCGAGGAGAGCAGCGTCGTCGTCACCGAAACGAGATTGCCCTCGCCGTCGACGACGGTGAGATGCGTCGTGCAGGTGTCGCCGGGTTCGGTCGCGGCCTTCGCCGCGCCCAGCCCTTCGAGCCGGCTCGCATAGGCCTGGCGCATCACCCGTGACAGCGTCGCGAACCAGATGGCGTCGGGGCCCTCGGAAGAGGGCGCGCTGTCCGCCATGCCCTCGACCACGGCTGCGAGCGTCGGCGCGGCGGTCAGCCCGCCGGCGGTGTGCAGGAGATGCGTGCCGCGCCAGTCGATCATGGGGGCCTCGCGCAGGACCGCCTTGCAATTGGCGAGGTCCTCCGCATCGACTACGCCGCCCAGCGCCTTGATGTCGGCGGCGAGCCGGGTCGCCAGTTCGCCATGGTAGAAATCATCCAGCCCCGCCGCGGCCAGGCGCTCCAGCGTCGATGCGAGATTGCCGAGCCGGAAGAAGCCCGGCATGCCCTGATAGGGCGGCACCGGCGGCAGGCCGCCGGGCAGATAGATGCGCGCGCTCTCCTCATAGAGCCGCAGCACCGAGGCCGAGGATGAGACCTTGAGCGTGGTGTACCAGTCCTGCGCGAGGCCGCGCTTGGCGAGCGCGATCGCCGGCGCCAGCAGATCCGCAACCGGTAGGGCAGTGCCGAAGGCCTCCTTCAGCTTGGCGTAGCCCGCGACCGAGGAGGGGATGCAGAAGGAGAGTGGGCCGTGAATGTTCACGTCGCCCACCACCTCCGGCCAGGTGAAGAGGTCCTTCTTCATCGCGCCGGTCAGCGGGTAGTCGGCCGGGTCGGCGCGGCGCGGTGCGACGGGGCCGAAATCGACGACCTGCGCCCGCGTCTCGTTCGCCTTCAGCACCAGCGCGAAGCCGATGCCGCCTAACCCGCTGTTCCAGGGCTCCACCGCTGCGAGTGCAAAGCAGGCCGCGACCGCCGCATCGGCCGCATTGCCGCCGGCTTCCAGGATTGCGACGCCGGCCTCGGCCGCCTCGCGGTTCTGCGACACGACGATGCCGTGGCCGCCCTTCGCCGTCGGCTTGGTCAGGGTCCAGTTCTGGGTGCGGTAAGGTGGCGTGCGTGTCGATACAGGCGTGGACATCGGCGTCTCTCTGGTTTTGGCGTGCCTGCATAGTGGCACGCCGGCAAAGCCAGCGTCGAATGCGTCCTGCGCAGATGGGCGGCATGTTTCGTGCTTGGCGGCAGGGTCTTGGCGGCAGGATCATTTTCCCCAGTAAGTCATGCTGCAATTTGTCCTGACGAGCCCGCTTGATCCGCAGAAGGGGCTGCAGAGCCAGATCCAGGAGCGGCTCGTCGCTGCGATCCTGGCGGGCGGCCTGCCGTTGCACGAGCCCTTGCCGGCCTCCCGCATCCTTGCCCGGAAGCTCGACGTCTCCCGCAACACGATCACGCTGGTCTATGAGCGGCTGGCCGAGGACGGTTACCTCAAGGCGGTCAATCGGCGCGGCTACTTCGTCAATGATCGCTATCTGCGCGAGCAGCTCAACGTGCCCGTCGACGAGCATGCGGGGAGGGCTCTGCTCCGCTCGGACGAGCCGGTGGATTTCGCCCGCCGCCTGCGCCGCCCGCTCGCCGAACAGGCCAATATCGTCAAGCCGGCGAACTGGCGCGAGTTTCCCTACCCCTTCGTCTATGGCCAGCTCAGCCCCGACAAGATCTCGCTCAGCCGCTGGCGCGACTGTGTCAGGCTCGCAGGCACAGTCCGCCACAGCCATGACTGGATGGGCGACCTGATCGACAATGACGATCCGATCCTGATCGAGCAGATCATGCGCCGCATGCTGCCGCAGCGCGGCTTCAGGGCCGATCCGGGCAGCATCCTCATCACGGTCGGGGCGCAGAACGCGCTTTTCCTCATCGCCATGCTGCTCTGCGGCACTGGCACACGCGTCGCCATCGAGGAGCCGGGCTATGTCGATGCCCGCAACATGTTCCTGGCGCTGGGCGCAACGCTGGAGCCGCATCCGGTCGACGCCAACGGCATGCGCGTCAGCGAGGTGCTGGCGGGCGCCGACCTCGTCTATGTCACGCCGGGCCATCAGTCGCCGACCAATGTGACGATGAGCGTGGAGCGCCGTCTGTCGCTGGTCGCGGCGGCCGAGCGGCACGACTTCCTGATCGTCGAGGATGATTACGAGCACGAGCTCAACTTCGTCGGAGCACAGCGCGCCTCGCTGAAGAGCTTCGATCGGTCAGGCCGGGTGCTGCATGTCGGCAGCCTGTCGAAGCCGCTCTTCCCGGGCCTGCGGCTCGGCTTCATCGTCGCCGCGCCGGCTTTGATCCGCGAATTGCGGGCGCTGCGGCGCTTGATGTATCGCCACCCCTCGGCGCTCGACCAGCGTGCGATGGCGCTGTTCCTGGCCGAGGGCCACTACGACGCGCATATCCGCCGCCAGCGCAAGGAACTTGCCGCCAGATGGGGACTGATGCTGCGCGAGATCGATCGGCAATTGTCCGGCTGCGACGTCACCATGACGACAGGCGGCTCGGGCCTCTGGCTGACGCTGCCGCGCGGCGTCAGGGCGCAGGACCTCCAGCAGCGCGCCGCGCAGCTCGGCGTGCTGATCGAGGCCGGCGACGTGCATTATCTGAGCGAGAACCGGCCGGGAAACCGCATCCGCATGGGTTATGGCGCGATCGCGCAGGACAGGATCGCGCCAGGGATTGCGCTGCTGGCGCAGGCGTTGCGCGAGTTGGCGGATGATGTTGGGAAGCAACCCTGAGCTCGCTCCGCCCCTCAAGCCGCCATCAACTCGCTGCGCCCCAGCACCTTGCGCAGGATATCGGTCATCGCGCCGATCTCGTCCTCGGTCGTGACCAGCGCCGGCGCGAAGATCAGCGCGTCGCCGGTCGCCTTGACGTGCAGCCCCTCCTTGAACAGCAGACGCTGCACGAGCGAGCCCTTTTCGCCGGGCGCGTTGCCGGGCGTGAGCTGGATGCCCGAGATCATGCCGTAGCCGCGCAGGTCGTGGACCTGGGCCAGGTTGCGCAGGCTGAAGACGGCGTCGAGGAAGGCATCGGACATCGCCTGGCCGCGCGCGAACAGGCCGTCATCGCGGTAGATGTTCAGCGAGGCGAGCGCTGCCGCGCAGGCGACCGGATGGGCGGAATAGGTGTAGCCATGCATCAGTTCGGGCCGGTCGGCCTTGATCGAGCCGATCACGGCCTGCTGGATCTCGGTCTTGACCGCGACCGCGCTCATCGGGATCGCGCCATTGGTCAGCGCCTTGGCCATGGTCAGGACGTCGGGCGTCACGCCGAATTCCTGCGAGGCGAAGGCCGCGCCGGTGCGGCCGAAGCCGGTGATGACCTCGTCGAAGACCAGCAGGATGCCATGCTTGTCGGCAATGCTGCGCAGACGCTGGAGATAGCCCTTGGGCGGTACGATGGTGCCGATCGAGCCGGCGATCGGCTCGACGAAGACGGCCGCGATCGTCTCTCCGCCATAGGTCTTGCAGAGCTCTTCGAGATCATCGGCGAGCCAGGCGCCGTCATCGGGCTGGCCGCGGGTAAAACGCTGCTCGTCGCTCCAGGTATGGCGCATATGGACGACGTCGCAGGTCACGCTGGAGAATTCGCGGCGGTTGCCGACCATGCCGGCAAGCGAGGTGCCGCCGAGATTGACGCCGTGATAGGCCCAGGCGCGCGAGACGAAGCGCGTGCGCTGGGCCTCGCCCTTGGCGCGGTGATAGGCGAGGCAGATCTTCATCGCGGTATCGACGGCTTCCGAGCCCGACGAGCCGAAGAACACCCGGTCGAGGCCCTTCGGCAGGATGCCGGAGAGCCGCTCGGCCAGCTCGAAGGAGATCGGCGCAGCGCGCTGGAAATGCGGGGAATAGTCGAGCTCCAGCAATTGCGCGTGCACCGCCTCGGCGATTTCGCGCCGACCGTGGCCGGCGGCGCAGCAGAACAGCCCCGACGCGCCGTCGAGGATCTCGCGGCCCTCCGGCGTCCAGTAGCGCACGCCCGAGGCCTTGGCGAAGAGCTGCGGCTCGGCATGGAACAGCTTGTTGTTGGTGAAAGGGAGCCAGTGATGGTCCATGTTGAGGGGCTGCTGGTCCATGGCCGTCTCCTGAATGCGTTCGCCTCTGGGCCGTGCTGCTTTAGCCGCGCGGGCAGGGCTGATCGTAGAGCCAGGCGTGACATTCGTTGGGTCCAGCGCCGAAGGCGCGTGGTCATCGCCTTGTCACGGGGGGCGTTCCTCCTGCAAAGCTGCATCAGCTTTGAAAGGCGCATGAGGACGGCGATGGCCAAGACGATTCTGATTTCGGGTGCGACGGCGGGCTTCGGAGCAGCGACCGCGCGCCGCTTCGTTCAGGCCGGCTGGCAGGTCATCGGCACGGGCCGGCGCGCTGAACGGCTGGACACGCTGAAGGCCGAACTCGGCGAGGCCTTCCATGGCGCCGCCTTCGACATCACCGACGAGGCGGCGACGCTGGTGGCGCTCGCGGCCCTGCCTGAAGGTTTCAAGGGCATCGACGTGCTGGTCAACAATGCCGGCCTTGCGCTCGGCACCAAGCCGGCTCCACAATCTGCGCTCTCCGACTGGAAGACGATGATCGGCACCAATGTCACCGGTCTCGTGTCGCTGACGCATCACCTGCTGCCGGGGCTGATCGAGCGCAAGGGCGCGATCGTCAATATCGCCTCGGTTGCGGCGAATTGGCCCTATTCCGGCGGCAACGTCTATGGCGCCACGAAAGCCTTCGTGCAGCAGTTCTCGCTCGGGCTGCGCTCCGACCTGCACGGCAAGGGCGTGCGCGTGACCTCGATCGAGCCCGGCCTGTGCGAGAGCGAATTCACTCTGGTGCGCAATGGCGGCGACCAGAAAGCCTATGACGCGCTTTATGGCGGAGCCAATGCACTGCAGCCGCACGACATCGCCGAGACGATCTTCTGGATCGCGACGCAGCCCGCGCATGTCAACGTCAATAGCCTCGAGATCATGCCGGTGAGCCAGTCCTTCGCCGGCTTCCAGGTCCATCGGGAGGCGTGATGGCGACCTTCGATCTCGCCATCGTCGGCGCCGGTATCGTCGGCTTGGGCCATGCCTTGGCAGCCGCCAGGCGCGGCAAGCGTGTCGTCGTGATCGATCGCGATGCGCAGGCCAATGGCGCCTCGGTGCGCAATTTCGGCTTCGTCACGGTAACGGGGCAGGGCGCCGGCGATTGCTGGACTCTCGCCCGGCGTGCCCGCGACGTCTGGGTCGAGATCGCGGATGCCGCAGGGATCGACATCCTCCAGCGCGGGCTCGTCCTGGCCGCACGCCTGCCGGAATCGGAGGCCGTGATCGAGGCCTTCCTGGCGAGCGAGATGGGGGAGGGCTGCGAACGCCTCAGCGCCGGGCAGGCGCTTTCGCATGTGCCTTGCCTGAGGCCCGAGGCGGCGCGCTTCGCCTTGTACAGCCCCCATGAGGTGCGCGTGGAATCGCGCCAGGCGGTGCCGCTGGTCGCGCGCTTCCTCACTGAGCGCCATGGCGTCGAATTCCGCTGGGGCACGAGCGTCGTCGCGGTCGAGGCCCCGCGCCTGATCACCGCCGATGGCGGCGTCATCGAGGCTGAAGCCGTGATCGTCTGCCCCGGAGACGAGTTCACGGCGCTGTTTCCGGAGCGGATCGCTGCCTATGGCGTGACCCGCTGCAAGCTGCAGATGATGCGGGTGCGGCCCGCCACGCCAGTTGCGCTGGGGACAGCGGTGATGTCCGATCTCGGGCTCGGCCGCTATCCCGGCTATGCCGAATTGCCTGAGGCCGAGCCGTTGAAGCGGCGCCTGGACGCCGAGATGGCGGCCCATCGCCAAAACGGCATCCACCTGATCGTGACCCAGTCGGCCGACGGCTCGCTGGTCGTCGGCGACAGCCATCATTATGCCACGACGCCCGACCCATTCGGGTCCGAAGGGGTCGACCGGCTCATCCTCGACGAGTTCGACGCGGTGCTCGACCTGCCGGGCCGGGAGGTCGTCGAGCGCTGGATCGGCACCTATGCCTCGGCCGATGGCCGCTGGCGCTTCACCGACAGGCCGTCCGATTCCGTCCGTATCGTCGTCGTCACCAGCGGCTGCGGCGCCTCGACGGCCTTCGGGATCGGCGAGGAAACCATCGACGAACTCTATGGGCGGCAAGGGTGATCTCGGCATGACCAAATTCAAGGCGGTGGTGTTCGACTGGGCCGGCACCATGATCGATTTCGGCTCATTTGCGCCGATGGGGGCTTTCGTCGACACCTTCGCCAAATTCGGCGTCGCGGTGACGATCCCCGATGCCCGCAAGCCGATGGGGCTGCCCAAGCGCTTACATATCGCCGCGATGCTGGCAGAACCCCATATCGCCGCAGGCTGGCGGGTCGCGCAGGGCGCGCTGCCCGACGAGGCCGCGATCGATGCCGTCTACAAGCTCTTCGTCCCCCTCAACGAGGAGGTGGTGAGCAATTACTGCACGCTCGTGCCCGGCGCGCTCGAAACCGCGAATCATATCCGCGCCAAGGGCATGAAGATCGGCTCGACCACCGGCTATACCCGCTCGATCATGCAGCGCGTGCTGCCGCTGGCCGCCGCACAGGGCTACGCGCCCGACAATCTCGTCTGCGCCGACGACCTGCCGCTGGGACGGCCGACCGCGATCGGGATGTATAAATGCTTCCTCGATCTGATGGTCCATCCCGCCTCGGCCGTGATCAAGGTCGACGATACCGAGCCCGGCATTGCCGAGGGCGTCGAGGCGGGCTGCGTCACGGTCGGTTTGACCCTGTCGGGCAATGAGGCCGGCCTGACGCCGGACGAACTCGCCGCGCTCTCGCCTGTGCAGCGTCAGGCGCTGCATGAACGCGTCGCCACCAAGCTGATCGCGGCCGGTGCGGACTATGTCATCGGCACCGTCGCCGAATTGCCGGCCCTGATCGACCGGCTGGAGGACGACCGCTGAGAGATGGCGACGGCATGAAGCCCAACCTCCTCCTGATCACCGCCGACCAATGGCGCGGCGACTGTCTCTCGGCCGTCGGCCATCCTTGCGTGCGGACGCCGAATGTCGATGCGCTGGCAGCCGAGGGCGTGCTGTTCGCGCGGCATTTTGCCGGGGCTGCGCCCTGCTCGCCGGCGCGGGCGGCGCTCTATACCGGCCTCTATCAGATGAATCATCGCGTCTGCCGCAATGGTTCGCCATTGGATGATCGCTTCGACAACCTCGCCCGGCTGGGGCGCAGGGCGGGCTATGACCCGACGCTGTTCGGCTACACCGATGTCTCGCTCGATCCCCGGACCCTGCCGCCGGGAGACCCGCATCTGACGACCTATGAGGGCGTGCTGCCGGGCTTTTCCGTGCGCGAATTGCTGCCCGAGCACGAAAAGCCCTGGCTGTCCTGGCTCCGCTCGCGTGGGCATGAGAGCGCGACCGATCGCGGCGTGCATGCGCCGACAGGGCAGGGAGCCGATGTCGGCAACGCGCCTCCGGCCTATGGCCGGGACGAAACCCAGACCGCCTATCTGACCGATGCTTTCCTGCGCTGGCGCTCCGAGCAGGAGGCGCCCTGGTTCGCGCATCTCTCCTTCCTGAGGCCGCATCCGCCCTTCGTCGTGCCGGCGCCCTACAACACGATGTTCACCGCGCAGGACGGGCCGGAATTCGTCCGCGCGCCCGACCGCGTAGCCGAGGCGGCACTCCACCCTTATCTTGCCTTCCAGATCGCGCAGAACACGCAATCCGGCTTCGTTCAGGGCGCGAGCGGACGCGTCCAGGACTGGAGCGCCGAGGAACTCGCCACGCTGCGCGCCACCTATTTCGGCATGATCGCCGAGGTCGACGCCCAGCTCGGCCGGATATGGCAGGGGCTGCAGGCGAGCGGCGAATGGGAGCGTACCATCATCGTGTTCTGCTCCGACCATGGCGAGATGGCCGGTGACCACTGGCAGCTCGGCAAGGGCGGCTTCTTCGAAGGCAGCTACCATATCCCACTGGTGATCCGCGATCCGGCCCAAGGCGCGCATGCCGGCCGCAGGGTCGAGCAGTTCACCTCGGCTGCCGACATCATGCCGACATTGGCCGAGCGGCTCGATCAAGCGCCCTTGAACCATCAGGACGGGCGCTCGCTGCTGCCGTTTCTGGCAGGGCAGGAACCGGCCTCCTGGCGCGAGGCTGCGTTCTGGGAGTTCGATTTCCGCGACATCGAGAACGGCGTGGCGGAGCGCCATTTCGGCCTCGGCTCCAACGCCTGCAACCTCTCCGTCATTCGCGACGAGGCCTATAAATACGTCCATTTCACCGGTTTGCCGCCGCTGCTCTTCGACCTGACGAACGACCCTGCCGAAACGCGCGATCTCGCCTCCGACCCCGCCCATTTCGCGGTCAGGCTGCATTATGCGGAGAGGCTGCTCGCGCTGAGGGCGCGGCATCTCGACCAGACGCTGGCCTATACGCATCTCTCCAGTCGCGGTCCGGTCACGAAGCCTTTCGACGCTTGAAGCCGGGCGCAGTGTCGCCGGCCTGTTGCAATCGCGCGGCAAGTCTACGGTCGAGGAAGCTGGACCCATAGAATTCGACCTGTGGCTCTAATCTTGCTTGCCTCTCCCCCATAACAATCCAGGGGCGCGCCGGTTTGAAGCCGGCTTCCGATCAGAAGCAGACGCAGCGCAACGCAATCACAGGGGATCACGATGTCCAACAAGCCTGGAACCGCCTTCGCCCGCCGTGACGTCCTCAAGCTCGCTGCCATGGCCGGCGTCGCCATGCCGGCGCTCATCAGCCGCGGCGCTCTCGCCTCCTCGGGCGAGATCAACATCATGATGTGGTCGGACTACCTGCCGGAGAGCTTCGTCAAGGGCTTCACCGAGAAGACCGGGATCAAGGTCAACTTCACCGGCATCGGCTCGAATGACGACATCCTCAACAAGATGAAGGCGTCGAACGGGCAAGGCTTCGATATCGTCACCCCGACGGTCAATCGCAGCCCGCTCTGGAAGGATCTCGGCCTCTTGATGCCCTTCGACATGAAGAAGGTCGCGATCGACAAGGTGAACCCGGCCATGGCGCTGGGCGAGACGCATTGGAATTTCGCCGGCAAGGGCAGCCATTGGCTGCCGCATATCTGGGGCACCGAAGGTGTCTCCTGGCGCACCGACAAGTTCACGCCCGCCGGCTCCGCGCCGAGCTATTACGACGTCTGGGACGACGCCAATGCCGGCAAGACGATGGGGCGCGGCCATTCGATGATCCTCGGCCTGGGTCTGGGCATGGAGCGTCGCGGCGAACTGGCTCCGGGCTCGGTCTGGGAGGCGTACAAGACGCCCGAGAAGATGACGGAGGTCTGGACCAAGCTGACCGAGGTCGCGATCAAGAAGAAGAAGAACATCAAGCTGGTCTGGAACGATGCCGACGCCCAAAAGAACGGCCTGCTCAATGAGGGCGTCATTGTTGGCCAGACCTGGGACGGCCCGCCGATCGCGCTCAAGACCGCCGGCGAGCCGGTGATGTATCGCGCACCGGTTGAGGGCGCGATGGCCTGGGTCGACGGCCTCTCCCTGCCGATCGGCGCCAAGAACATCGACCAGATCTACGCCTTCATCGACGCCTGCTACGACGCCAAGCTCGCAGGCGAGGCGATCAAGACCCATGGCTACAATTCGCCGGTCGTCGGCGCCGACAAGTTCGGCGGCGAGGTCTACGCCAAGAACTTCGCCGACGCCTATCCCGGCGACTCGCTGGCCAAGCTGAACCCCTGGCCGGCCGAGGCGCCCTGGTATGCTTCCAAGCGCTCGGAATTCACCAACAAGTTCATGAGCGCCTGAGGCACTTCTTTTGCCATCACTGCGCCGTCATCCCGGCCGGAGCGAAGCGGAGAGCCGGGATCCATTCCGGAACAGTTCAGGAATGGATCCCGGATCGGCGCGGCTTCGCCGCTTGTCCGGGATGACGGCGCGGTGAAACACCGGTGATTTTACCAGGCGAATAGGCCGCTCCGTCCGAAGCCTCCTCCGATCCAGGACCAGCATGAACACCAGGGACGTCGTCCTCGAGCACGTATCGATCCGCTTCGGAAACTACAGGGCCGTCGAGAACGCCCATCTCTCGATCAAGGGCGGCGAATTCTTTTCGTTCCTCGGGCCGTCGGGCTGCGGCAAGACGACCTTGCTGCGCTGCATTTCGGGCTTCGTCCAGCCGAGCGAGGGCCGCGTGCTGATCGGCGGCAAGGATATGAGGAATGTCGGCCCCAACAAGCGGCCGACCGCGCTGATATTCCAGAATCTCGCGCTGTTTCCGCTGCTCTCGGTCGCCGAGAACATCGCCTTTCCGCTCGAGGTGCGTGGTGTCGGGCGTAAAGACCGCCGCAGGCGCGCCGATGAGCTGCTCGAGATGATCGCGCTGCCCGGCACCGGCGACAAGAAGGTGCATGAGCTCTCGGGCGGACAGCGCCAGCGTGTCGCGATCGCCCGCGCGCTCGCTGCCGAGCCCGACATCCTGCTGCTCGACGAGCCGCTCTCGGCGCTCGACCTCAAGCTGCGCCAGCATATGCGCACCGAACTGCGCGCCATCCAGCAGCGCGTCGGCCTGACCTTCATCTACATCACTCATGACCAGGGCGAGGCCCTGACCATGTCGGATCAGGTCGCGGTGATGAATGCCGGCGTGGTCGAGCAGGTCGGCGATCCGCAAACGATCTACAACCGGCCCAAAACCCCCTTCGTCGCCTCATTCGTCGGTGAGACCAATGCAATTCCCGGCGCCGTCATGAGCCAGCAAGGCGCATTGGTGACGCTCGACACTGCGCTCGGCCCGCTCACCGGGCAGTCGGCGGGCGGGCGCGACTATCAGGCCGGCGAGCGTTGCACATTGTTCGTCAGGCCCGAGCAGCTCGCCCTTACTGAGACGGCTCCCGCGACGAATGCGATCGCCGCCAGGCGCGTCAACGAGGAGTTCGAGGGCTCGATCCGCACGCTCTACCTCAGCGCCAACGGGCTCGATCTCAGGCTTTACCGCATGAATGCCGATGCCTCCGGGCCGACGCTCGCAGCTGACGGCGCGACCAGCGTCTGGTTTCGCGCGGAGCATGCGACCGTTCTTCCCGCCGATCCGTCGCGGAGCGGCTGAGGCCATGGCAGCGCTTCGTCAACTCTGGAGCACGATCGCCGATCGGCACGGCCTGGGCGTCGCGGTCTTCATCGGTGGGGCGGTGCTGTTCTGGGTGCTGGTCCTGATCGTGCTGCCGCAATTGGCGATGTTCGACGTCTCGCTGCGCCACAACCTGCCGCGCCCCGAGATCGGCGGCCCGGCCGATGTCTACACCTTGAAGAACTACAGCTATTTCCTGTTCGGCAATGGTGCGCTGAACACGCTCGACATCGGCGTGCTGGTCAAGACCTTGATCGCCGCCGTCATCGTCACCCTGCTCGACATCGTCATCTGCTACCCGATCGCCTTCATCCTCGCCCATTCCGCCACCGGCGTCGCGGCGCGGATGATGGTCATCGGCCTGATCGTGCCCTTCTGGATCAACGACATCCTGCGTGCCTTCGCCTTCCGCATCCTGTTCGGCGCGACAGGCGTCATCAACGGCGTCGGCCAGGGGTTGGGCCTGTGGTCGAGCCCGATCGACTTCATCCGCGCCGATGTCGCGCTCTATGCCGGGCTTGCCTACACCTACACGCTGCTGATGGTGTTCTCGATCTACAACGCGGTCGAGACGCTCGATCGCAACCAGATCGAGGCGGCGCGCGACATGGGCGCGAGCTGGTGGCGGGTGCATTGGCGCGTGGTGCTGCCGGTCGCCAAGCCCGGCATCGCGTCGGGCGCGACCATGGTCTTCATGCTGACGGCGGGGGCGCTGGCGGCTCCGCAGATCCTCGGCGGCCCGTCGAACCTCTGGTTCACCCAGATCATCTATCAATGGTTCAACGATGCCGGCGACTGGCAGCGCGGTTCCGCCTACGCCACCATCCTGCTCGGCGTCTGCCTCGCCTTCGTCTTCCTGATGATGCGCGTCTTCAAGGTCTCGATCGGAGCGATCGGGCGATGACGCGTGGGTCAGGCGGCGGCCTTTTCGCATTCAGCTACGCGCTGTTGTTCTTCCTGTTCTTGTTCGGCCCGCTGATCATCATGGTGATCACGGCTTTCAACTCCTCGGCCTTCCCCAGGGTGGTGCCGTGGGAGTGCTTCACCACCGACTGGTTCGGCGTGCTGGTGCGCAATGAGCGGTTGATGAGCGGGCTGTGGACCAGCCTCGCGATCGGCGTCGCGGTGGTCGCGATCGCGGTGCCGTTCGGGCTGGCGGGTGCGCTCGCACTTGCCGATATCGGCCCGCGCCTGCGGGCCGGGCTCTACGCCGTGCTGATCACGCCGATCCTGATCCCCGGCGTCGTGCTCGGCATCTCGACCATCGTCTTCTGGAGTTTTGTCGGGCGCGGGGTGGGAGCCAGCTACGATACGGTCTTCTACAACGGCTTCTTCCTGACGCTGCTCGGGCAGGTCGCCTTCATCGCCTCCTATGCCATGCTGGTCCTCAACGCCCGGCTTCAGCGCTTCGACCCGACGCTGACGGAAGCCGCGCTCGATCTCGGCGCGACGCCGGGCCAGGCCTTCCGCAAGATCCTGCTGCCCTTCATGAAGCCGGCGCTGGGCTCGGCCGCCTTCATCACCTTCCTGGCCTCATTCGAGAACTACAACACCACCGTCTTCACCATCCTCTCCGGCAACACCTTCACCACGGCGCTGGCCTCGAAGGTCAGGCTCGGCACCGACCCTTCGCTCTCGGCGCTTGCCGTCATCATCATCGCGGTGACGCTGGTCGGGGCTATGGTCAGCGAGGCCCATACCCGCCGCCAGGAGCTTCTGCGCAGCGGCAAGGCCGGCCAGTCCCGGCTCTACGCCAACCCGCTCTCGCGCCTGCTGACGCATCCGGGCGCGGTCTTCGTTCTGCTCCTCGGCGTGACGGGCTTCATCACCTGGTCGGCAAGCCGCGTCGACGCGAATGTTTGCCGCGCCGCGATCCTGCAGGAGAAGCAGCAAGTGCAGGAAAGGCTGATGCAGGAGCAGCGCAACCGCATTCAGCAGCAGGCCCCGGCGCAGCCGGCAATACCGTCACCCTCCAACAACCCGTCCCCCTTCGGCGGCGCGTTCAATCCGAATTCGCTGGCGCCGCCGGCCCAGCCTGCGCCTCCGGCCGCGCTGCCACCGTCGAGCAATCCCTCACCCTTCGGCGGAGCCTTCAACCCGAACTCGCTTGCCCCCAAGAATTAGCTTGCCCCGAAGCCGTGACGGCTGCGGCTCAAAGGGCAGGCGGCAGGACCCAAGGGGCGATTTTGAGTTAAGCCCTCATCCTGAGAAGTCGCGAAACGGCGTCTCGAAGGATGTTCCAGGAGGTTCGGGAGCCTCAGGATGAGGGCTGAGGAATTTCGGACGATCTTCAGCCTCTCGCTCAAGCGACTCGCCTTCGCGCGGAGCACGTTCTATATAAGAACAAAGAGAGAACACGTATCCCGATGAACCCGAAACCCGCCCCTCTCGCCCTGGCCGATCTGCGGCGCAGCCTTGCCGAAGCGGCGCTGCGCACCGCGCCGGCTGCGGTCGGGCGTGTGAGCTTCGGCGTGCCTGCTCTTGATGAGCCGCTGGGCGGAGGCATCGCGCGCGCGGCGCTGCATGAGGTTTATGCGCCGGGAACGGCGGACCTCGCTGCGGCGACGGGTTTCGCCGTGGGGCTGACGATCCGGGCGGCGCAGATGCGCCAGGTCCTCTGGGTCAGGCAGGATGTTCTCGATGCCGAGACCGGGCGTTTGCACCCGCCGGGGCTGGCCGAGCTCGGTCTCGACCCTGCGCGCATCCTTCTGGTGCGGGCGCGCGATGCGCAGGACGTGCTGCGGGCCGGCGCGGAGGCCGCGCGCTGTTCGGCGCTGGGGGCGGTGCTGATCGAACCCTGGGGCGAGCCGCGCCTGTTCGATCTGACAGCGAGCCGGCGATTGGCGCTGGCGGCGGAGGCGTCCGGCGTCACGACGGTGCTGCTGCGTGCGAGCGCCCGGCAGGATGCCAGCGCCGCCCGGACCCGTTGGCTGGTGCGCGCTTTGCCGTCGCGAGCCCTGGAGGCCAATGCGCCGGGCGATCCGGCTTTCAGCCTCCGGCTGCTGCGCGATCGCGGCGGCCTGGGTGAGCGTGAGTGGCGTGTGGAGTGGGACCGTGACCGACAATCTTTCCACGAGAGAGCTGCCTTCCAGGCAAACCCTGCCTTCCATGCAAGACCTGCCTTCCATGAGACAGCCGGCAACCAGGGAAGAACACAGGATGTCGCGCCGCTATCTCGCCCTCTGGTTCCCTTTCCTGCCGACGGACCGGCTGAGGAGGGAGCGCGGGGTCCCGGCTTCCGGCGGGCGGGGTGAGCCGCCGCTGGTCGTGGTCGAGACGGTGCGCAACGCGCTCCGGCTGGTCGATTGCGACCAGAACGCCGTCAGGCTCGGGCTCACGCGCGGGCTGACGCTCGCCGATGCGCGCGCCCGGATTCCGGACCTCATCGTGGTCGAGGCCGAGCCGCAGGTCGATCAGCGCCTGATCGAGCGGCTGGCCGCCTTCTGCGACCGTTTCACGCCGCTGGTCGCGCTCGACCCGCCTCATGGCCTGCTGCTCGACATCACCGGCTGCGCCCATCTCTTCGGTGGCGAGGCGGCGCTGCGGGCGCTGCTCACTGAGCGGTTGCGGGCAGGCGGGCTCCATCAGCGCAGCGCGATCGCCGGGACGCCGGAGGCGGCGCATGCGCTCTCCCGCTTCGGCGCGGGCGGCATCGTGCCGCCGGGCGAGGACGAGGCCATGATCCGCCCGTTGCCGGTGGCGGCATTGGAGATCGGCGCCGAGACCGTCATCGCCTTGTCCCGGGCCGGGCTGAAATCGGTGGGGGACCTGGCCGAGCGGCCCTCCATGGTCCTGTCCGCCCGTTTCGGCGAGGATCTGGCGGTCCGGCTCAGGCGCACGCTGGGCCGGGAGGATGCCCGGATCACGCCGCTGCGCCCGGCGCCGGCATGCATGGCCGAGCGGCACTTCGCCGAGCCTCTGCTGGACATGCAGGGGCTGGAGACGGTGGTGACGCAGCTGATCGCGGAGGCTGCCCGCCTGCTCGAAGAGCGCGGCGAGGGCGGGCGCGCCTTCGAGGTCAGCCTCTTCCGCACGGATGGCGCGGTCAGGCGGTTGGGTATCGAGACCGGCCGTCCCTCGCGCGACACTAAGGCCATCCTCAGGCTCTACCGCGAACGCATCGACACGCTGGCGGACCCGCTTGACCCGGGCTTCGGCTTCGACGCGGTCCGCCTCGCCATCCCGGTCTGCGAGCCGCTGAACACGCATCAGCCCAGCCTGGACGGGCGCGCCGTCGAGGACGAGGCGGTGGCCGAGCTCCTCGACCGTCTGGTCACCCGTTTCGGCCGCGACCGTGTGCTGCGTTTTGCCGCGCGGGACACGCATGACCCGCGCCGCGAGGCGAGGGCGGTTCCGGTCGCCACCCCCGCGTCACCGATCGCCTGGCCCATGCCCGAGCCCGATGAGCCGCCGACGCGCCCGCTCCAGCTCTTCGAGCCGCCGCAGCCGATCGAGACCTTGGCCGAGGTGCCGGACGGGCCACCCTTGCGCTTTCGCTGGCGGCGCGTGCTGCACGAGATCGCCCGCGCCGAGGGACCCGAGCGCATCGCGCCGGAATGGTGGCGCGACGGGCCAGCCGAGCCGGCGCGCGACTATTACCGTGTCGAGGATGCGCAAGGGCGCCGCTTCTGGCTCTTCCGCGCCGGGCTCTATGAGCGCGAAAACGAGATGCCGCGCTGGTTCCTGCACGGGCTTTTCGCGTGAGAAACCTGGCATGAATCAACCTCTGAGCACTTACGCCGAACTCGTTGCCGCAACGAACTTTTCCTTCCTGCACGGTGCCTCGCCCGGGCCCAATCTGGTACTCAGCGCCCTGCTGCTCGGCCATGCCGGCATCGGCATTGCCGACCGCAACACGGTCGCGGGTGTGGTGCGCGCCTTCAGCGCTCTTGCCTATCTGCGCGAGCATGGTTTGCCGGAGCCCGAGAAGATCCGCGAAGGCGGCAGCCCGGGCGAATTTATCTGGGTCGAGAACCCGACCTTCGCCGATCTGGCCTTCACCGAACCACAGCTCCAGAGTATGGCCCGGGCCTTCAAGCTCGCGGTCGGCAGCCGGCTCGTCTTTGCCGACGACACGCCCGACATCGTCGTCTACCCCGCCAATCGCGCCGGCTGGGGGAGGCTCTGCCGCCTGCTCAGCCAGGGCAATCTGAGGGCGCGGAAGGGTGTCTGCATCCTGCATCTCGACGATCTGCTCTCGGATGCGCGCGACCTGCTGCTCATCGTCATGCCGGGCAAGCGCCATGACGCTCTGCCCGCGCTTCTCGCCCGCCTGGACGAGGCCGCGCCCGGCGCGGTCTGGCTGGCGGCCAGCATGCATCGCAAGGGCGACGATCGCCGCCGCCTCGCCCGGTTGAAGTCGATTGCGGCCGCGACCCGCACGCCGCTGCTGGCCACTAATGACGTGCTCTACGACGCCCCCGAGCAGCGCGATCTGCAGGATCTGCTGACCTGCATCCGCGAGGGCGTCGCCATCGACCAGGCGGGCCGCTTGCTCGAGGCCAATGCCGAGCGCCATCTCAAGGCCGGGCAGGAGATGGCGCGGCTTTTCCGCGATGCGCCCGATGCGATCGCGGAGACCGGCCATCTGCTCGGCCGCATCGAGTTCGACCTGGGCGAGCTCACCTATGAATATCCCGACGAGCCGGTGCCGCCGGGCTGGACGGCGCAGGGCTGGCTTACGGAGCTGGTCCGCAAGCGCTCGCAGATGCGTTATCCCGATGGCGTGCCCGCGAAGGTGCAGGCGCTGCTCGACCAGGAGCTCGTCTTGATCGGGAAGCTCGAATACGCCCGCTATTTCCTCACCATCCGCCAGATCGTCGAATTCGCCGATGGTGAGGGCATCCTCTGCCAGGGCCGAGGCTCGGCTGCCAATTCCGCCGTCTGCTATGTGCTCGGCATCACGGCGGTCGATCCGGCCGAGAACGACGTGCTCTTTGCCCGTTTCATCTCCGAGGAGCGGCGCGAGCCGCCCGATATCGACGTCGATTTCGAGCATGAGCGGCGCGAGGAGGTGATCCAGTGGATCTACGGGAAATACGGCCGCCACCGCGCCGGCATCGCCGCGACTGTGATCCGTTACCGGCCGCGCAGCGCCATCCGCGATGTCGGCAAGGCACTGGGCCTGACCGAGGACGTCACCGCCCGGCTCGCCGACACGCAATGGGGTAGCTGGGGCACCGAGATCGGCGCCAACCATGTCCGCCAGGCCGGGCTCGATCCGACGAACCCGACGATCCTGCGCGCAGTCGGCTTCGCGCTCAGGCTGCTCGGCTTCCCGCGCCATCTCTCGCAGCATGTCGGCGGCTTCGTGCTGGCGCGCGGCCGCCTCGACGAGATGGTGCCGATCGGCAATGCCGCGATGGACGACCGCACCTTCATCGAATGGGACAAGGACGACATCGACGCGCTGCGCCTGATGAAGGTCGATGTGCTGGCGCTCGGCATGCTGACCTGCATCGGAAAATCCTTCGACCTGCTGCGCGAGCATGAGGGTAAGGATTTGGGGCTGGCCGATGTCCCCAACGATGATGAAGCGACCTACGACATGCTCTGCGAGGGCAAGTCGCTCGGCGTCTTCCAGGTCGAAAGCCGGGCGCAGATGAACATGCTGCCGCGTCTGCAGCCGCGCGTCTTCTACGATCTCGTCATCCAGGTCGCGATCGTTCGGCCGGGCCCGATCCAGGGCAACATGGTCCACCCCTATCTCAAGCGACGCGCCAAGGTGGAGGAAGTGACCTATCCTTCGCCGTCGCCCGAACACGGCCCGCCCGACGAACTCGTCGAGGTGCTCAAGAAGACCTGCGGCGTGCCGCTCTTTCAGGAGCAGGCGATGAAGCTCGCCATGGTGGCGGCGAAATTCACCGATCCCGAGGCCAATCGCCTGCGCCGCGCCATGGCGACCTTCCGCAATCTCGGCACGATCGGCCAGTTCGAGGAGATGATGGTCGGGCGCATGGTGGCGCGCGGCTATGAGCGCGATTTCGCCCAGCGCTGCTTCGACCAGATCAAGGGCTTCGGCAGTTACGGCTTTCCCGAGAGCCACGCCGCCTCCTTCGCCAAGCTGGTCTACATTTCCTCCTGGCTGAAATGCCACCATCCGGCGATCTTCGCCTGCGCGCTGTTGAATTCGCAGCCGATGGGGTTTTACGCCCCGGCGCAGATCGTCCGCGAGGCGCAGGAGAATGGCGGCGTGGAGGCGCGCGCCATCGATGTGAACTTCAGTGTCTGGGACAATGCGGTGGAGCGGCAGTCGGCAATAGGCAGTCGGCAGTCGAAAGAAACGAAATCGATGTCGTTCCCGACTGCCGACTGCCTATTGCCGATTGCCCCTCACACCTTCGCCCTTCGCCTCGGCCTGCGCCAGATCGACGGCTTCCAGGAGGAATGGGGACTGCGCATCGCCAAGGCACGCGGCGAAGGCTATGCCGATGTTGAAAGCCTTGCCCGTCGCGCCAGGTTGCCGGCCCGCGCGATGCGCCTGCTCGCCGATGCCGATGCCTTCCGCTCGCTCGGACTCGACCGGCGCGAGGCGCTCTGGGCCGTGCGCCGCTTGCCAGATGACGAGGCGCTTCCCCTGTTCGCCGCAGTGCAGGCGCATGAATTGGGCGAAGAGCCCGCCATGGCGCTGCCCGTCATGCCGTTGCCCGAGCACATCGTCACCGACTACCAGACGGCGCGCCTCTCGCTGAAGGGCCATCCGATGGGCATGCTGCGGCCGCTCTTCAGGCGGGAGGGCGTGCTGAGCTGTGCGCAGACCGAGGCGAAGCCGGACGCCGCCTGGGCGCGCACAGCCGGCGTCGTGCTGGTGCGCCAGCGCCCGGGCAACGGCAATGCGGTCTTCATCACGCTGGAGGATGAGACCGGCATCACCAATGTCGTGCTCTGGGCGCGGCTGTTCGAACGCTTTCGCCGCGAGGTCATGGGCGCGCGGCTGCTGCTGGTCGAGGGCCGGGTGCAGAAAAGCCCGGAGGGCGTGACGCATCTGATGGCGCAGCGCGTGATCGACCGTACGGCCGACCTGCTGAGGCTCTCGGACACGCATCGCGTCGAGAGCGCCTCGACGCTGACCGATGAATTTATGCCCCCGCAAATTCCGCGCGGCCGCCATCCGCGCAATGTCCGTATCCTGCCGAAATCGCGGGATTTCCATTAGGTTCAGCCGCTGCCTATTTTAACGGCAGGTCTGACTGCCTTCCTTTTAGGCGCATCATTGCGCGACGGTTGCCTCGGCAAAGATCACGGCGGTGCATGGCGTTGCTCCGCCGCGCCGCACTGGCACAGCCTTTGCTCAGGCTTCTTCGAAATCATCCATTTCGGAGTTAGCTGATGATCCGTTCCGCTCTCGCCTTGTCTTTTGCCGCGGGGCTCCTGCTCGCGGCGCAATCGGCTTCCGCCCAGGGCACGCTGCGGATCGGCATGACCGCCTCCGACATCCCGCTCACCACCGGCCAGACCGACCAGGGCGGCGAGGGCATGCGCTTCATGGGCTATACGGTCTATGACGGGCTGATCAATTGGGACCTGAGCAAGGCCGACAAGGCCTCGGATCTCGTGCCCGGCCTTGCCACGAGCTGGACCACCGATCCCGCCGACAAGACGAAATGGACCTTCGTGCTGCGCGAGGGCGTGAAGTTCCATGACGGCTCGGAGTTCACCGCCGACGCCGTCGTCTGGAACCTCGACAAGCTCCTGAAGAACGACGCACCGCAATTCGACCAGCGCCAGGCCGCGCAGGGCCGCTCGCGCATCCCGGCCGTCGGCACCTACAAGGTGATCGACAAATACAAGGTCGAGATCGTCACCAAGACGCCGGACGCGACGCTGCCCTATCAGATCGCCTGGATCATGATGTCCTCGCCGGCGCAGTGGGAGAAGCTCGGCAAGAGCTGGGACGCTTTCGCCAAGACGCCTTCGGGCACCGGCCCCTGGCAGCTCACCGCCTTCCAGCCGCGCGAGCGCGCCGAGCTTTCGCCGTTCCCCGGCTATTGGGAGAAGGCGCGCGTGCCCAAGCTCGACAAGCTCGTGCTGCTGCCGCTGCCCGAGCCCAACGCCCGCGCCGCCGCCTTGAGGGCGGGGCAGGTCGACTGGATCGAGGCGCCGTCGCCCGATCTCGTGCCCTCGCTCAAGAGCGCCGGCTTCCAGATCGTCACCAATGCCTATCCGCATAACTGGACCTGGCACCTCTCCCGCGCCGAAGGCTCGCCCTGGAACGATATTCGCGTCCGCAAGGCGGCCAATCTGGCCGTCGACCGCGAGGGGCTGAAGGAATTGCTCGGCGGCATGATGATCCCGGCCGAGGGCTTCTATCCGCCCGGCCATCAATGGTTCGGCAATCCCAGCTTCAAGCTGAAATACGATCCCGAGGCCGCCAAGAAGCTGCTCGCCGAGGCTGGCTATTCGCCCGCCAAGCCGGTGCAGACCAAGATCCTGATCGCGCCCTCCGGTTCCGGCCAGATGCAGCCTCTGCCGATGAACGAGTTCGTCCAGCAGAACCTCGCCGAGGTCGGGATCAAGATCGATTTCGAAGTCGTCGAATGGAACACGCTGATCAACATCTGGCGCGCCGGCGCCAAGCATGAATCGTCGCGCCAGGCGACGGGCATGAACTACACATATTTCATCCAGGATCCCTTCACCGGCCTGATTCGGCATCTGCAGTGCAATCTGCAGCCGCCGGCTGGCACCAACTGGGGCTATTACTGCGACCCCGAGATGGACAAGCTCTTCGAGCAGGTCCGCAACACCTTCGATCCGGCCGAGCAAACCAAGGTGCTGCAGAAGATCCATGAGAAATATGTCGATGAGGCGCTGTTCCTGATGGTGACGCATGACGTCAACCCGCGCGCCTTGAGCCCCAAGGTGAAGGGCTTCGTTCAGGCCCAGAACTGGTTCCAGGACTTCTCGCCGATCTCGATGACGAAGTGAGGTGATGTGATGGCTGCGCCCGCGATCGTCGTCATTCTCGGGCGTAGCGAAGCGCAGACCCGAGAATCTCGTGACAGAAAGGCACTGGTTTCCGAGATGGTCGGGTCAGGCCCGACCATGACACGCGGGCCTCGCCGCGCATCTGGAGTGATGATGGCAACCCCATGCTGAGCTATCTCGCCAAGCGCATCCTCTATGTCCTCCCGGTCGCGTTCGGCGTCAGCGTGTTCTGCTTCCTGCTGGTTCATATCGCGCCCGGCGATCCGCTGACTGCGGTGCTGCCCCCGGACGCCTCGCAGGCGATGCAGGACGAGTTGCGCAAGATCTACGGTTTCGACCGGCCGCTGCCGATTCAGTTCGGCCTCTGGTTGCTGAAGGCGCTGCAGGGCGATCTCGGCACCTCGATCGCCACGGGCCGCCCGGTTGCAGCCGAGGTCTGGCGCGCGGTCGGCAACACGCTGCTGATCGCGGTGCTGGCGACGGTGATCGGCTTTCTGCTCGGCTCGTTCTTCGGCTTCGTCGCGGGCTATTTCCGCGGCTCCTTCCTCGACAAGTTCGCTTCGATGCTGGCGGTGCTCGGCGTCTCCGTGCCGCATTACTGGCTCGGCATGGTGATGGTGATCGTGTTTTCGGTGCAGCTCGGCTGGCTGCCGCCGGGCGGGGCGGGGCCGGGCGGTTCGGCCGCCTGGATCTGGGATTGGGAGCATGTCAGCTACATGATCCTGCCCGCCATCACGATGTCGGTGATCCCGATGGGCATCATCGCCCGCACCGTGCGCGCGCTGGTCGCCGACATCCTGAACCAGGAATTCGTCCCAGCCCTTCGCGCCAAGGGGCTGATGGATTTCGGCGTGTTCAAGCATGTCGTGAAGAATGCAGCCCCCACTGCGCTCGCCGTGATGGGGCTCCAGCTCGGCTATCTGCTCGGCGGCTCGATCCTGATCGAGACCGTGTTCTCCTGGCCGGGCACCGGGTTCCTGCTCGGCAATGCCATCTTCCAGCGGGATCTGCCGCTGCTGCAGGGCACGATCCTGGTGCTCGCGATGTTCTTCGTGGGCCTGAACCTGCTCGTCGACATCCTGCAAGGGCTGCTCGATCCGCGCGTGCGGAGGCGCTGAGATGACCACGCTCACCGAGGCCGCCACTCCCGTCGTTGCCCCGCTCGCCAAATCGCCGGGCTATTGGGCCGGCGTCTTCAGGCGCTTCAAGACCGACAAGGTCGCGGTCGGCGCCGGCATCGTCGTCCTGTTGATCATCCTGATGGCGATCTTCGCCGATTATATCGCGCCGGCCGATCCGACGCGCTCCTCGATGCTGCGGCGGCTGCGCCCGATCGGCACGCCGGGCTATCCGCTCGGCGCCGACGAGCTTGGCCGCGATATGCTCTCGCGCTTGATCTTCGGCGCCAGGCTCTCGCTCTTCATGGGCGTGGTGCCGGTCTTCATCGCTTTTGTCTTCGGCTCGCTGATCGGCGTCGCGGCCGGCTTCTTCGGCGGCAAGTTCAACACCATCACCATGCGCACGGTCGATGTGTTCTACGCCTTCCCCTCGGTGCTGCTGGCGATCGCGCTGTCGGGCGCCATGGGGGCCGGCATCGCCAATTCGCTGCTGTCGCTGACCATCGTCTTCATCCCGCCGATCGCGCGCATCGCCGAGAGCGTGACGACGCAGGTGCGTGGCATGGACTATGTCGAGGCGGCGCGCGCCAGCGGCGCCGGAGCCTTCACGATCATCCGCGTGCATGTGCTCGGCAATGTGCTGGGGCCGATCTTCGTCTATGCGACCAGCCTGATCTCGGTCTCGATGATCCTGGCCTCGGGCCTGTCGTTCCTGGGGCTTGGCACCAAGCCGCCGACGCCGGAATGGGGGCTGATGCTGAACACGCTGCGCACCGCGATCTACGTCCAGCCCTGGGTAGCCGCCCTGCCGGGTGCGGCGATCTTCATCACCTCGATCTCGTTCAACCTGCTCTCGGACGGCTTGCGCTCGGCGATGGATGTAAAGGGCTGATCATGGCTGAGAACCCGACCCTGGACGAACGCGACCGCGGCGGCGCCGGAACCCCGCTGCTCGAGGCGCGCACCCTGACCAAGCATTTCCCGCTTGGCCGCGGCGCGGTGGTGCGCGCGGTCGATGGCGTCGATTTCGCCGTGCTCAAGGGCGAGACGCTCGGCGTCGTCGGCGAATCCGGCTGCGGCAAATCGACGACGGCGCGCGTGGTGATGCAGCTCATCGCGCAGGACAAGGGTGAGATGCTGTTCGACGGCGAGATCGTCGGCGGGCTCTCGCTCAGCCTGAAGGAATATCGTCGCCAGGCCCAGATGGTCTTCCAGGACAGCTACGCTTCGCTCAATCCGCGCCTGACCATCGAGGATTCGATCGCCTTCGGGCCGACGGTGCATGGCGTCTCGAAGCAGGCAGCGATCCTGCGCGCCCGCGATCTCCTGGTTCGCGTCGGGCTCGATCCCGCACGCTTTGCCGCGCGCTACCCTCATGAGCTGTCCGGCGGGCAGCGCCAGCGCGTCAACATCGCGCGTGCGCTCGCACTGGGCCCGCGCCTCGTCATCCTCGACGAGGCGGTCTCGGCGCTCGACAAATCGGTCGAGGCGCAGGTGCTGAACCTGCTGATGGATCTGCGCCAGGAATTCGGCCTGACCTACATCTTCATCTCGCACGACCTCAACGTCGTCCGCTTCATCAGCGACCGCGTCATGGTGATGTATCTCGGCGAGGTGGTAGAGATCGGTCCGGTCGACGAGCTCTATGACGATCCGCGCCATCCCTATACCCGCGCGCTGCTCTCGGCGATGCCCTCGATGGACCCGGACAACCGGACGATGGAGGCGCCGCTCGCCGGCGATCCGCCCAACCCGATCAACCCGCCCGACGGGTGCCGCTTCCATCCGCGCTGCCCGCAGGCCCAGACCGTCTGCGCCAAGGTCAAGCCCGTGCTCGCAACAGCGGGCGAGGGCACGCGGCAGGTCGCATGCCATATGGAGGTCGCCGGCTCCGGCCATAGCCGCGCGCCCAAGCTGGAGGAGGCTGCGTGACCGCCCCGCTCGTCGCCCAGCCTCTCGTCGCTATCGAGAACCTCACCGTCCGCTTCCGCGGCGCGCAGAACGTCCATGCCGTCAACGGCGTCTCGCTGACGCTGGAGCCCGGCAAGGTGCTCGGCATCCTCGGCGAATCCGGCTCGGGCAAGAGCGTCACGCTGAAGACGCTGTTGCGGCTCCTGCCCGAGAACCGCACCGATATCGGCGGCACGGTCCAGGTCGATGGCCGCGACGTGCTGGCGCTGAACCCGCAGGACCTCTCCGATTATCGTGGCCGCGTCACCTCGATGATCTTTCAGGACCCGATGCTGGCGCTGGACCCGGTCTATACGGTCGGCGAGCAGATCGCCGAGGCGATCGTCCGGCATGAGAAGATCGGCAGGAAAGCCGCGATGGCGCGCGCGCTCGAACTGCTCGAGCTCGTCCGTATTCCCTCGCCGGAGCGGCGGCTCAAGGCTTATCCGCATGAGATGTCGGGCGGCATGCGCCAGCGCGCCATGATCGCGCTCGCGCTCGCGGCTCGTCCCAAGCTGCTGCTGGCCGACGAGCCGACGACGGCGCTCGACGCTACCGTGCAGATCCAGATCCTGCTGCTGCTGCGCCAGCTCCAGCGCGACCTCGGCATGGGCGTGATCTTCGTGACCCACGACATCGGTGTCGCGGTCGAGGTCTCGGACCGGCTCGCGGTGATGTATGCCGGCCAGATCGTCGAGACCGGCACGGTGCGCGAACTGCTCCGCGATCCGCAGCACCCCTATACCAAGGGTTTGCTCGCTGCGAATTTGCACGGCGCCAGGAAGGGCGAGCGGCTGGAGGCTATCCCCGGCGCGCCGCCCGCCCTGAACGAGCCGCCAGCCTCCTGCTCCTTCGCGCCGCGCTGCAAGCACGCTGAGGAGCGCTGCCACGCCGCCTTGCCGCCGGTCGTGACGCTGGGCGAGGGGCGCGTGGTACGCTGCGTCCTGGTCGAGGACGCGCTGGCTCCGGCCTGACGCGCGCGGCGGTCAGGCGGCTTCCGCGGCCGCCGCAGCTGTGGCGCGGGCTCCTGCGCGATCGCCGAGCGCGCCGAAATTCCCCAGGCTGATCAGATGGGCGTAGATCGGCGCGAGATAGCCCTTGCGGCGCAGATCGGCCAGAACGTCGTCCGGCAAGGCGTTGAAGCGCTCCTCGCTGACGGCGAGGAAGCCGCTGAAGCTCGAACTCAGGCCTGTGGGCGAGCGGATATCGATATTGACCGTCTGGAACAGGTCGAGCGCTTTCAGCTCGGCGGTGAAGACGCCTGTCGCCTTGGCCGCATCGGCATATTCGCCGACGAAGGTGACGGCGCGCTGCAGCATTTCGCTGGGCTCGCCGGCTTCGTTGAAAAGGCGCTCGCCGGCCTGGTCCTGCAGTCCGGCATAACTGCCATCGAGGCAGATCACCTGCTGCTCCTGCGAAACCTCGCCGCCGATGAACGGGTAGCGGCGCAGATAGGCCGGCGCATGCACGCCGTTCCAGCGCCCGCCGGCCTCGACGAAATCGTTCTCGCCGCTGCGCATCCCGACCATGAACAAGGGCGAGACGCTGCCGGCCTCTTCCAGGAACAGGATCGGCATGTCGCGGCAGCCGAGCACGAACTCCGCCATCAGCGCCGGCACGACATGGCTGCCGGCTGCGAAGGCATAGCCCCGCTCCGCCGGAGCGATCCGCGCATCGCGGTGGATATTGCGATCGAGTACGACGATGCTCGTGTAAAAGAGGGGCAATGGCGCCATGGTGCGGCTCTTATCCTGGAGAGACGGGACGGGTTCTCGTGACGGCCTTGGAGCGTGACGTCGGCGGCGGCTCGTAGTCACGATCTAAGTTACTGATTTAGATGTTTTTTCGCAAGGTTAGTCGGAAATAGAGCTCGTGATCGCGCTGCGCCACCGAGACCCGCTCCAGCGGGCGCGCGATGCCGCCTTCCAGCGTCGCCCAATCGGTCGGCCGCCAGGCGAGGCCGGCGCCGACGGAGGTCGCGCGCATGCTCGTAGGCACTGTCCCATAAGTGATGCCGTGATCGAGGAAGACGAAGGCGTCGAGGGTCTTCAGCGGCTCGGGCAGTACGTAATGCAGCTCGGCCTGGCCGTAAAACCCCGAATCGCCGAAGGCGGCGCCGATTGGATAGCCGCGCACCGTGGTCGGGCCGCCGATCTGGAAGATCTGGTCGCCGGGAAGCTGCTTGTCATTCGTGTATTGCCACGCGCCGATGAGCGAAGCGTAGATATCGTCGTTCAGGCGCGCGATCGTCGAGGTGTTGCCGGTCCAGAGCGTCAGATTGCGCTTGGCCTGGCCGATCTTGTCTTCGAAATCGATCCGGGAGAGCGTCGGAGAGGTCGTATGCATCAAGCCCGGCAGCGTCACGGTGAGCGAAAGGCCGCCGGATGCCTTGGTGTTGCTGCTATGCGCCGTCGTGATGTCGACCTGCTTGCTGCTGCTGATCCCGCCGCCGATGCTCGCGACGGCCTGCAGCAGCACCGCATCGGTCGCGAAAATGGGCTGAGAGAGGTTGAGCGCGCGGCTTTCCGAGATGCCCTCGGGTCGCAACTCCTTGATCGCTCCAGTGACGATGTGGAAGGCCGAGCGCGTATAGCTGATGCTCAGCCGCGTGCCGAAGGGCGAGACCGGAATGCTGTAGCTGCCGCTGCCGAGGATGCTGCCGCGAGAACGCGAACCGTAGAAGACCAGCCTGTCGTCGAGCCCGAGCAGGCCGTGATGCTTCAGGAACAGCACGCCCTGATAGCGGCCGGTCGATTTCACCGCCTGGTTGTCATAGGAGATCTGGGCGACGTTGCGCGGCGGCTCGGTTGCCGCCAATTCGATATCGGTCAGGCCGAACTCGCCGCCGGCCCGCAACTGAGCCCGCAACTGCACCTCGTTGAGGCGGTTGAAGATCGAAACCTGGCGGTTCAGCGTCGGCGTATCGACCACGCTCTGCGGAACGGTGGATATCTGCGACTGGAGATACCACGGCCAGGTTTGAACCGCGCCGGTGACGTTGACCTTGCCGACACGGCCCTCGATGAGCCCGACCTTGAGCACACCGCCATCGAGCTTCTGCGGCGGCAGGATGGCGCTGGCGGTGACCTGCCCCTTTTCGGCGTAGAGATCGTTGACCTCCTGGACGAGCTTCCCGATCTCGGCCAGATCGACCTTGCGGCCGAGATAGCGGGCGCGCAAGGCATCGAGCTCCGCCTCGCTCAGGAAGGTGGATTTGTCGAAGTCGATGCGCTTCAGGACGATCGTCGTCCCGCCCGCGGGAAAGCTCAGCTTCGGCAGGGGTGGCGGCGCCATGACGCCGGGGCCGCTTTGGCGCGGCGGGGCCGTCTGGCGTTCGATCTCCAGGCGCTGACGCTCGGCTTCCGTCTCGATCGTGCGGGGCACGATCTGCGCCAAGGCAAGGCTCGGAAGCCCCAGCCCAAGCAGGGCAGCCAGGAGTGAAGCGGAAGCGCAGACGGCTTCGCGCCGCCGCTGCCCGCAAGGGTATCTCGTCAAGGCCGGGCCTCGCCGCTTCCGAACTGGCCGAGATTCACCCGCGGGCCACTGCCTTCACCGAGGCTGGCGGTCGTCTCGGGATCGCTGCTGCGCCAGCGGCCGTCAGCGCCCAAGACGAAGCCGCGCGCGATCTCGCCGAAGCTCGGTCCGGTCGGCGCGACGACGCTGAGCCGCGCCATGTCGCGCACCAGCGAGACGCCATCTGCGGTATCGACATTCGCGATAGTGCTGTCGAAGCGCACGACATAGGCATTCGACGACAATTGGGTGCCGTTGACGGAGATGAAGAAGGTCCGGTCCTTCTGGTAGAGCTGCACATCGAAGCCGCGGACCGGAGCGATGCTGCGGTTATTGGCCAGGACGGTCATTCCGGGCGTGGTCAAGCGCAGAGCTCCCGGAACGAAATTGGCGGCGAGATCGAAGCGGCTGGCGCTCGTCGTTATGACAGCATCCGTAACGTCTAACCGGTTGGCGCGGAAGCGCAATGCGTCGATCGTAAGAGCAGCGGACCTCGCCGCGCGCTCGCGCAGACCTGCGATATCGAGCACGAGCGGGGCGCCCGAGCCGCCGGGCAATTGCACGATGCTGGAGGCGATGTCCGTCCCCAGGATGGTGATGCTGTCGCCTGCGCCGAAGCGGCCGAGGCGGACCTCGTCGGGAGCGGAGAATTCCGCGTTGCGCGCCGCGCCGACGCCGAGCCGGATCGAGCCGCTGCCGCCAAGGCCCGCCCGCGCCATGAGCGCATCGGTGGCGACGATGCTGTCGCCGTCGATATCGCCGGCGCTGGCGAGGCTGGCGGAGCGGCCGGCGTCGAGCGCGCCGAACCTGATCGCCTGCCCGGCGATGGCGATGTTCTCACCCGCTTGCGCTGTCGTGATGGTGACGCCGGCGCGGGTCGAATTCAGCCCGAGCGACCCGCCTGCCGTCAGGCTTTCAAAGCGCAAGGCCTCCGCGGCCGTGAGCAGCACATCGTCGCGAGCAACAAGCGTCTGGATATCGATGCCCGCGCCCGAGGATGTCGCAGTGACGGAGCCGGCGCTGCGTGCGATGCCGATGGTGATGGCGCCGGGCGCCTGCAGCAGGAGCCCACCTGCTGCATCGAGCGTTCCGGCGCGGATCGTGCCGAATTCGGATGCGACGGAGAGATCGCCCGACTGCGTCAGCACGCTGCCGAGCGCGACTGCGCCGCGACCATTCACATTCGCGCTTTCGCCTGCGGCGAGCGCGGTGAGGGCGATGGCGTTGCCGAAGATGGACGTTCCGCCGCCGCTGCGCAGGTCGTTGATCGTCACAGTCCCTGCCGCCACGAGATCGGCGCGGCCGTTGGCGTGCAGGGTTTGCGCGGTGATGCCGTCTGCCGTCGAGCGCAGCGACAGATTGCCCGCGCTCGTCACGCTGGTGAGGGTCAGCATGTTCGTAGCGGTGAGCGTGGCGTCGCCGCCGGTAGCAAGCGTGCCGATCGTCAACCCGGCGCGCGTCGAAGCGCTCGTTCCGCTCCCGCTGCTCGCCGTCTGGACGACGATCGCACCGGTCGCGTCGAGTGCGATCGCGCCTGCCGCGTCCAGCGCGGCCGCCGTGATGCCGGCAGCGTAGGAGGTCGCGACGATATCGCCGCCCCGCGTTGTGAGCGTGCCCAGGCTGATCGCGCCAGCGGCCGAGAGCCTGGCGGTGTCGCCTGTCGTCGCGGTCGTGAGGTCGATCGTCGCATTCCGCGAAGAGAGCGTGGCAGCGCCGCCGGCGCTCAAGTTGGAAATGATGAGCGCGCCAGCTGCATCCAGATGCGTGACGCCGCCGCTGGTCAGCGAGTCTATTTCCAGAGCGCCGAGTTGGGTGGTGGCCGCGGCTTCGCCGCCACTCGTGACGGTGTCGATCTGCAGCGTGGCGGCGCTCAGGCTTGTCGAGCCGAAGGCTTGGACTGTGGTGGCGGTCAGGCGGCCGCCGGTCGAGGTCGCGAGGAAGTCTCCCGTCGTCGTGGTTGCCGTGCCCAGCGCAATGGCGCCGGCGGCCTGCAAGGTTGCGGTCGCGCCTGCGTTCAGCGTCGTGATCGTTAGCCTGCCCGTTGTCGAATGCAGGCTGGCCTGGTCGCCGCTTGTCAGCGTCGTGCCGGAGATGTCGCCGAAGGCGCCCAGTTCGAGTCCGGCCGCCGAAACCAGGGTCGCAGCCGAGATCCCGGCATGGCTCGATGTGACGCGGATCGCGCCGTTGCTCGTCTCGACCCGGCCCAGCGTGACCGCATCATGCGCTGCGAGTGCGGCTTCGCCTGCTGCCGTGAGCGTGGTGATGTCGAGTGTGCTGCCCGAGGACGTCGCGTTCGTGCCGCTACCGCTCGTCAGTGTAGCGACGCTGATCGCGCCTGGAGCACTGAGGGTGGCTGCTCCAGCAGCCGCCAGCGTGGTCGCGGTGATCCCGGCATTGGCCGAGGACACTGCAAGATCGCCGCTCGTCGTCTGCGCCGATCCCAGCGTGACGGCGCCGGAGGCAGCGAGCGCTGTCGTGCCTCCGGCCGTGAGCGTGGTGATCCCGAGCGTCCCGCCCGAGGAGGTCGCATTCGCGCCGCTGCCGCTGGTCAGCGTCGTGACGCTGATCGCGCCTGGAGCGGCGAGTGTCGCCGCACCAGCCGCATCCAGCGTGGTCGCGGCGATGCTGCCGCTAGTCGAGGCGACGGACAGGTCGCCAGCTGTCGTCCGGGCGGTTCCCAGAGTGACGGTTGTTGCGCCGCTGAGCGTGGCTGTGCCGCCCGATGTCAGCGCCGCGAGATCGAGCGCCCCGCCGGACGAGGTGACGGACGCCGTGCCGCCGGTGGTCAGCGATGTCGTGATCGAGATCGCCCCGGCAGCGGTCAGCATCGCATTGCGGGCAACATTGAGCGTGGCGGCGGCAATTCCGGCGTTCGTCGAGGAGATGAAGAGATCCCCGATGGTCGTCTGAGCCGCGCCGAGCGTGACGGCGCCGAAGGCCGCGAGCGTTGTCGTTCCTCCAGCCGTAAGCGTGGTGACGCCGAGTGTCCCGCTCGAGGAGTTTGCGCTGGTGCCGCCGCCGCTGGTCAGCGTCGCGACAGTGATCGCGCCGGGAGCGGTGAGTGTAGCTGCGCCGGCCGCATCGAGCGTGGTTGCGATGATCCCGGCGGTTGCCGAGGACACAGCCAGATCGCCGGCAGTCGTCCGCACGGTTCCCAGCGTGACGACAGTCGCGCCATTGAGCGTGGCGGATCCGCCGGATGTCACAGCCGCGAGATCGAGGGCTCCGGCCGACGAGGTGACGGATGCTGTGCCTCCGGTGGTCAGCGACGTCGTGATCGCAATCGTGCCGGCAGCGGTCAGCGTCGCGTTGCGAGCCACACCGAGCGTTGCGGCGGTGATTCCGGCGGTCGTCGAGGAGACGGAAAGATCGCCGGTTGTGATCTGAATGGAGCCGAGGGTTACGGCGCCCGAGGCCGACAGGGCGGTCGTCGCATCTGCCGTCAAGGTCGTGATGTCGAGCGTTCCCCCCGACGAGGCCACGCTCGCGCCATTGCCGCTGGTCAGCGTCGCGACGGTGATCGTGCCGGGAGCGGTGAGGGTGGCCGCGCCAGCCGCATCGAGCGTGGTCGCGGCGATGGTGCCGCCGGTCGAGGCGACGGAGAGATCGCCCGCTGTGGTTCGCACCGTTCCGAGGGTGACGACAGTCGCTCCGCTGAGCGTGGCGGACCCGCCGGATGTCACGGCCACCAGATCGAGCGATCCGCCCGACGAGGTGACGGACGCGGTGCCACCGGTGGTCAGCGATGTCGTGACCGAGATCGCCCCGGCAGCAGTCAGGGCTGCTTTTCCTGCTGCATTGAGCGTGGCCGCGACGATCCCGGCATTCGTCGAGGAGGCCAGGATATCTCCGGCGCTGGTCTGCGCGGAACCGAGCGTGACAGTGCCGAAGGCCGAAAGCGTCGCCGTCTCGCCAGCCGTAAGCGTGGTGATATCGAGCGCCCCGCCTGACGAGGTCGCGGTCGTGCCGCTGCCGCTGGTCAGCGTCGCAACAGTGATGGCGCCGGGCGCGGTGAGGGTGACAGCCCCATCGGCATCGAGCGTGGTTGCGGTGATGCTGGCGTTGGTGGAGGAGACCGAGAGGTCGCCCGTCGTCGTCCGCGCTGAGCCGAGCGTGACCGTGCTGGAGGCTGCGAGCGTCGTGGTTGCGCCGGCCGTGAGCGTGGTGACGCCAAGCGTGCTGCTCGACGAGGTCGCACTCGTGCCGCCGCCGCTGGTCAGCGTCGTGACGCTGATCGCGCCTGGAGCGGTGAGGGTTGCAGCATTGGCGGCGTCAAGCGTGGTCGCGGTGATGCCGGCAGTCGTGGAGGCTACCGAGAGGTCGCCCGCCACGGTCCGCACCGTTCCCAGCGTGACAGCCGTTGCGCCGCTGAGTGTCGCGGCTGCTCCCGATGTCACAGCCACGAGGTTCAGCGCCCCGCCGGACGAGGTGACGGAAGCCGTGCCGCCGGTGCTGAGTGATGTCGTGTTCGCGATTGCCCCAGTGGCGGTCAGCGTCGCATTTCGCGCCGCATCGAGCGTGGCGGCCGTGATCCCGGCGAGTGTCGAGGAGACGGAGAGATCCCCGGCGGTGGTCCGCGCCGATCCAAGCGTAACAGTGCCGGAGGCGGCGAGCGTGGTTGCTCCTCCAGCCGTAAGCGAGGTGATGCCGAGTGTCCCGGCCGACGAGGTCGCGTTCGTGCCGCTGCCGCTGGTCAGCGTGGCGACGCTGATCGCGCCGGGGGCGGTGAGCGTGGCCGCACCAGCCGCATGCAAGGTGGTGGCGTTGATGCCGCCGGATGTCGATACCAGCGTGAGATCGCCTATGGTTGTCGTCGCCGATGTCACGCTGAGCGCATTCGCGGCGCTCAGGGTTGTGGCTCCGCCCGAGGTGAGGGTACCGATCGTCAGCATCCCGGCGGTCGAGGTCGCGCTTGCCGCGCCACCGCTCGTCAGGGCATCGACGGTGAGGTTGCCTGTCGCGAGCAGGTTGGCTGCGCCGGTGTCGGCCGTCAGCGCCGTGACACGCGCTGTCGTGGCGGTCTTGAGATAGACGCCGCCTTGCAGGCTGCGGGCCGACAGGCTCGGTGCGTCGAAGCTCACAGGCGCCAGGCTGCTGCCGATGCCGCTGCCGGCATTGAGCGCGATGACGCCGCCGGCCTGGCCGGCGTTGAGATTGACGACGCTGTCGCCATTGCCGGCGATGGCTCCTGCGGCCGAAACGGCGATGGAGGCCGTACCGGCGGTGCCGATAAGCGTGCTCGTGACCCGCCCGAGCGTCACATCGCTGAGCGAGGCGAGGGTGATCTGCCCGCCCGATTGCACGGTCGCGCCAGCCGCCATGCTGATCGCGCCGGCGGTGATGGAGAGCGGCCCGGTGGTCGCCGCCAGGCTGCGCAGGATCCGCACCTCGGCGTCGGCGGCGAGCGAGAGTCCGCCAGCGGCCGTCAGCGCACCGATCCGCAGCGCGACGGCGGATTGGCTGGCGAGCGTCGGCGTTGAGAGCGTGGCCGAGCCGCCGATCTGGCCGGAGACCTCGCCATCGTTGGCGGCCTGGACCGCGAATGGCGTGACGCCGCTGCCGACATTGCCTGATGCGTTGAGCACGATGTTGGAGGCCGAGATCGCGACGCCCGGCAGGTAGCTCTGGATCGAGCCGGCTGTCGCCGTGAGCGAGGCCGTGCCGGAGGCGAAGATGCGGCCGATCTGGGCGTTGCCCGCTGCCGCGACGAGATAGGCATCGCCTGCGCCGGCCGAGGCCGAGACCAGCCGCCCGCCGATCTGGTAGGTCAGCGGCGTCGCCGCCGAGCCGATGCCGCCGCCGGCTCCGGTCAGGACCAGGTCGGTTCCGGCCTGAATCTGGACTGCGTTGAGCGGCGTCGTGCTGCTCGGCGCGGTCGCGACGGTGATCCCCTGCGGCGCCTGCAGGTTGATCGCGCCGGTGGCGGTGACGCGTCCGATATTGAGCGAGCCGCCGCCCGACTGCGCACCGGTCGTCGCCTGGACATAGATGTCGCCCTGGGCCGAGCCGGAGAATGTGCCGGTCGCGCTGATGAAGAGCGGCGCGGTCTGGCTGATATCGACCGAGGTCAGCGTCACGCCGTTGGGCACGGCGTTGATATCGGAGACCGCGACGCGCTGGCCGCTTCCGTTCGTGCCGAAGAGCTTGACCGACCCTGGCGTGGTGGCGACCGCAAGCGCCTGGAGCTGGCTCGTGCTCAGCGTGCCGTTGCGGATGGTGTCGAGGCCGATGGTGACGTCGGGCGCCAGCGAGCCGATGCTGCCGCCGATGTTCAGGCTCACATCGCGGCCGACGATGATCGCCGTGCCGTTGCCGACGACACCCGACGCCGGCTGCAGCGCCGCCTGGTCGATCGCGGCGACCAACTGGCCCGTCTGCCAGACCGCATTGGCGGTGATGCTGGCGGCAAGGTTCGGTGCGGCCCCGGCCGAGGCGGTGGTGAAGTTGAAATTGCTTTCGAGCGTGTTCTCCTGGAAGCGCGCCAGCGTGTTCCAGTTCGCGCCATAGGCCTTCTCGAAGACGCTGGCGTAGCTCGCATAACGGTCTGCCACATAGGCCGTGACGGTCATTCCTGCGGCGTCGGCGAGCGGCTGGTAGAGCGCGGTCGCGGCGGCGTCGAGCGTGAAGACGCCGTTGGTGACGCTGCCGTTGCGGATCAGGCTGGAATAGAGCGTGTAGGTCTGGGTGACGTTGCGCTCGAACGCGGCGACGCTGGCAAGCGCAGCGGCGTCGGCGCCGTCGGCCTGGGTCAGCTTGAGCTTGCTCTTGATCGTCGAGAGCTGTTCGGTCGAGAGCGACTGCGCCGCGGTCTGGGCGTTGGCCGCCTTGAGTGTGCCGCTGACCACGTCGACGCGGACATTGCCGCCGGTGCTGGCGATCTGGCCGACGCGGAGATTGCCCGACAGCTGCTGGACGCCGATATCGCCCTGCGCCGAGATGTTGACCACGCCGCCGGTCTGGCTGCCATTGGCCAGCGTCGTCGCCATGGCCTGCATGCGCAGCGGGGTATTGATGCCGCCGACCGCGCCGTTGACGCTGGTGATGTTGATGTTGTTGCCGAGCACATGGGTGAAGTCGGCCGGCGCGTATTGCGAAACCTCGAGCCCGCCGGTCGCGCGGATGTTGATGTCGCCATAGCGGCCGGAGGCCGCGTCGAGATCGGCGTTGAAGCGCCAGACCTTGGCGGCGGAATCGATGTTCAGGTTGATGCCGCCGGCGCCGGAATAGGCCGCAATGATACCGCCCTCGGTCAGCGAGACATTGACCGGCGCGGCGGCGGAGCCGAGCGCGTCGCGCCCGCTGATCGTCAGGTTCTGCGACAGGATATTGGTCTGCGGCGCCTGCGTGATGCTGCCGGCCGAAGCGGCAATATAGGCGGCGCCGCTCGGATTGACGATGTTGCCCTGCAGGCGGATCGACTGGTTCGAGCTGATGTTGAGCTGGCCGCTGGCATTGCCGGCGAAGCTGATCCCGAAATCATAGTCCGCCCTGACCGAGGCGGTGACCTGGAGCCAGGCGTCCCTGACGTGGTTGTAGTTCCAGTAGGTGTTGGCGGTCGAGCCGTCGACCTGGCGGAAGTCGCGGCTGCAGAAGCTCGGAGTGCCGCCATTGCAGCCCTCGTAGGTCTGCATCGCGTTCGAGACCTCGATGACGCCGCCCTGCAAGGTCTGGTAGAACACAGGATTGCTGGAGGCGTAGTACGGGTTATAGGTGACGCGGCCCTGCGCCCCGGTCGTCCCGTTCCAATAGTCCGGCCCCGACGAGGTGCCGTCGCCCCAGATGCCGGTCGCCGGCGCCGGGACATAGACCCAGGGATTGTTGGCCGAGCCCGAATTATAGCGCCACACGCCCTGTTGGTTCGGATCGCCGCTGACGAGGTTGTCCTTGTGAACGAGCAACTGCTGCGTCCACTCGTAGCGCATGCCGTCCTTGGTGTCGTAGGTCGTGCTGTCTCCGGCGATGAACTGCACGGGCTGAGTGGCGTTGGCGCCGCTCAGGATCGGCTGGCGCCCGTTGTCGGTGATGTATTTCGCGATGCCGGAGCCCGGCGTGTAGACGTAGACTGTGGTGTTCTCGGCGGCCGGCTTCAGCCGATCGACGATCGTGATCTTGCTCGTGCTGGCGTTGGCGCCGGCGGCCGTGCCGGTGTTGATCTTGTTGGTGATGAGCGCCATGCCGCTGTTGTTGACGATATCGACATGGCCGAAGCCGCCATTGATCTTGATCTTGCCGAGCACGTTGGTGCTGATGATCTGGCCGTCGAGCAACACCGAGCCGCCGCCCGAGGAGGCGTTGACGTCGCTGACATTGAGCTGTCCGGTGCGGATGTCGTAGGTGACGGGGATCAGCTTGTCGCCGCTGTTGAGGACGCGGTAGGAGCCGGCCGCGCTGCCGTAATTGATCAGGCGCGTATCGTTGGTGAGGTCGACCAGGGGCGAGCCGTAGCCATAGGTGTTGTAGTTGAAGATCGCGAAACCGAGCGCCTGGATCAGGTTATCGCCCAGAACGACCGACTGGTTGGTGATCCGCCCGGCCTCGATCGAGGCGTTGACGTTGATCACTGTCGCCTTGATCGCGACCTGTGCGCCGTAGATCTGTGAGCCGCTGCCTTGCGCCTGGACCGAGTCGCTCTGGTAGTATTTCGGCACGATCGGGATCTGGGCGAAGTAGATGCCGTTGCCGAAATCGTAGCCGCCCTGGCAGTTCATGCCGGTCGAGCCATAGCCGATGCAGTTGCCGTACATGATGGTGCTGTAGCGCAGCCCCGGATTCCCGCCATCCTCGATACGGTGGTAGAGGTTATAGTTCAGGCTGGCGCCGGAGCCGAAATACAGCGTGTTGGCGATCGCGTTGACGGTGTCGTTGATGACGTAGCTCTGCGACGGCGCACCGGGCGTGGCGCCGGGATAGGTGATCGCAGCGCCCCATTCCGCCTGCGGCGACGCGCCGGCATTGTACATCCCATTCGGCCCGTTCGACGCAACCGCGACCGCGCCGTTGGGCACCGTGACGTTGAACTGCAGCGAGTCGATGCGCTGGCCTGAGAAGCCGAACGACCCTTGCGTGTTGTTGATCGAGACCAGGCCGCCGAGATTGCTGATGTCGTCGGCGATCAGCAGCGCCGGCCCGTAGTTGCCGATATCGGCGCGGGTGTAGGCGTTGTTGATGATGACGCTCGCCGTGCCGTTGGCGTTGTAGCGGGTCTGCATCAGCCCGTTCTGGCCCTGCGCCGCGCCGGTGAACAGGATCTGCCCGGTCGAGAGGTCGGGGATATAGGCGCCGCCGTCGAGGATCAGATAGGCGGCGCTGTTGTTGACGACCTTGATCGTCGGCCCGCCATTGGCGGTCAGCGTGCCATTGCCCTGGATGGTGTCGCCGTTGACGAAGACGTTGCCGCCGGCCGCATAGAGCTGGCTGATCCGGTAGGCCCGCACCAGCCCCGAAGAGATGCCGCCGACCAGCGTGTCGGCGACAGCGGTGTCGTCGATCGTGCCGTTGGTCGTGGTGTAGTTGGCGCGGACATAGGCCACCGCGTCGAAGGCGTCGTCGCGGGTGACGACGACCGGCGCGCCGCCGGCCTTCACATAGACCGTCGGCGTCGCGTTGAGGTCGCAGATCGACAGGCCGCCCGTGCCGCAGCCGATGGTGATCTCCTGCTCGTGGAACACGCCGCCGACGGCACGGCCGTTCATCACCACCGTCGAGGTCGCCGATGCGCCGGGGGTCTCGTCGCGCTGCGTCACCGGGATGAAATAGAGCTGGAAGCCGTGGCCGGCGCCGTCGGCATTGGGCGTCACCATGCCGTTATAGGCGCCGAGCGTGACGTTCTGGGCGCTGAGCAGCGCAGCCCCGGTATTGACGTTCAGCCGCGCCCGGTTCTGCAGGTCGGTCGAGGCGTCGGCGTCGGGCACCGCGATCAGGCCGCGCACATAGCCGATCGCCGTGGCGTCGCCGGAGATCGAGGTCATGGCCAGGCCGGACGCATCGCGCCCGGCGGTGACGTTGACGTTGTCGAGGCCGGTCAGCGTGCTGTTGGTGCCGATCGTGATCGTCTGGTTGGTGATGATGTCGGTATCGGCCTCGGCGACGCCGACGGCAGCGAGGCCATAGGTCGTGACGAGCGCGTTCGTCTTGACCGTCGCGGTGGTGTAGGTGCCGATATTGATCGTGCCGGCCGAGGTCAGCGTGACCCCTGTTCCGAGCGTGACCTCGTTGTCGACATTGCGGGCGCGGTATTGCGAGGTGACGCCGGACCCTTGCAGCAGGCCGCCGGTGGTCAGCGTCACCGTGTCGTTGGCGGTCAGTTCGGTGATCGCCTGGATCGCGATCGGGCCGGGCGAGGAGACGGCGTTGAAGCCGCCGGAGAAGTTGGCGTTGTCGCCGATCAGGACCTTCGACGAGCCGTCGATGTCGATCGTCGACTTGGCGCCGACGCCGTTGATGCCGCCGCCCGCGCCGGCGCTGATCGTGTCGCCGAGCGCGAGTTGGGTGAAGACGTTGCGGCTTTCGAGCTCGATGCCCTGGAGGCAGGTGGTGACGTAGCAGCCTTTGGTGCCGTTGCCGATCGCGTTGAAGATGACGGACGCACCGATGTCGACCAGTACGTTGGAGGTCGCGTCGTGACTTGCGAGCGAAGCGCTGGCGCCAAGGGCTGCCGCCTGCGTCGCATCGACCCGGTTGGCATAGGAATCGGTATGGCCCGCATTGACCAGGATCGTGTTGGCGCCGATCTGCGTGCGCGCGCCGATGCTGGCCGTGACCGTGGCGGTATTGGCGGTGTCGGCCGAGGCTCCGGCGCCGGCGACCAGCCCGCCGCTGCCTGATGTGGCGCTGGCGATCTGCGTGTCGCTGCCGGCTGCGATCAGGCTGAATTTCGTCGCGCTGTTGCCCAGCAGGCGGGCGTCGTCGCCCAGCGTCGCGCTCGTCGTCGCCGTCGAGCGCGCCTCGGCCAGCACGGCGCCGATCGCGTATTTGCCGGCGATCGAGAAGCCGGTCGCCGAGGCGATCTGGCGCGTCGTGTTGGTCGCGTTGATCTCGACGGTGCCGGCCGGCAGCCGGACGTTGTTGCCCGCAGAGGCGGTGACCGTCGAGGTGTTGACGGCCTTCGCGTCCGAGCCGACCGCGCTGGCATAGTAGGATCCAGAGCCGGAGAAGGACCAGGCGGCGGCTCCGGTGCCGCCGCGGCTGAAATCGCCGGTCGCGCCGGGCGAGCCGCCGATCGAGGTCACGGGCGTGCCGAAGATCGTGCTGGTCGCCAGGATCGAGAGGCTGCCGGCGGTGAGCGCGCGCTGGGCGGCGGCTCCGCCATCCATCGCCGCGATCACGGTCTGGTTGGTGGTGGCGCGCGAGATGGCCGCGCCTACGGCGAGCCCGCCCGTCACCGAGACGCCATAGGCGGCCGCCTTGGCGTCGGGCGTCGCGGTCGCGGTCACGCGGATTGCCCCGGTCCCGACATTGACGCTGGCGTTGTCGCCGAGATGGGCCTCGACGCGCGAGGAATCGCTGGCGCGCGCGTCGGCGCCCGTGCCGGCGACCAGCAAGCCGCCTGCGCCGGCGGTCGCCGAGGCATAGGAGATGCCGGCGCTGCTGGCATCGACAGTGAGCGATGTTCCGCCCGAGAGCGTGGTGTTGGCCGCGACATTCGATGTCGCCGTGCCGTCGAGGCTGCTCTTGGCGATCGAGATGCCAAGCGCGCCGCCGCCCGCCGCCGCCGCGCCGAGCGCGTCGGCGCGCGAGCCTTGCGTCGTCGTCGCGCCGACCGTCGTCGCGCCGGTGACCGTGAGCGTGCCGCCGAGCCGGGCGGTGAGCGTATTCGAAACCGCGCCCTGCGCTACCGCCGCGCCGGCGGAAGCCGTGCCCGAGCCCGCGCCGGCCTTGACGTCGATCCGGGACGCCACGCCCCCGGCGCCGTCGATGGCCGAGGCATTGACCGTGATCGAACCCGTCGTCACCGTCGCCTGGTCGAGCTGGGCGCTGACAGTGTCGGCGACCGTGGTGTAGCCAAGGGCCGCGCCGACGCCGACGCCGCCAATGCCGATGCCGAGCGCGGTGTTCTCGGTCGAGGTCTTCGAGGTCGAGGTCACCGTGACCGAGCTGGCCGTGATCGACCCGCCGAGCGCGGTCGCACCTGTCTGGGCGCCGGTCGAATCGAGCAGGGCGGTAGCGCTGATCGCGCTCGGCGTGGCTGTGCGGGCGCGGTTGCTGGTGAACCAGGCATATTGCGAGGCGGCGTAGGCGCTGACTTCGCTGAAGGTCGCCGTCCGGCCGAGCTGGGCGTCGGCGGCGGCCTGGTAGACGGCCTGGCCCGACCCACGCAGCGAATAGAGCCCGTTTACCGGGACGCCATTGGCCAGCAGCGTGGCATAGGCGTCGTTGGCGGCGATCTTGACCTGCGCGTCGGTGAGGTTGGGCGTCGTGACCTCGAGAACCTGCCGATAGGAATTCAGCCCGGCGTCGCCGATGACATATTGCAGATTGGCGGCCTTCAGCGCGGTGTAGCGCGCCGCCGCATAGTCGCGGACCTGCTGGTCGGTCGCGGTCGGCAGGAAGAGCGCGATGGCGGCGTTGGAGCGTAGAGCCTGGACGCCGCTGGCGGTCAGGGTCAGCACACCGTTGACGACCGTGCCGTTCTGGATGAGCGCCAGATATTCGGCATTGGCCGTCGTGCGCAGCTGGTCGTCGGTCGCGCCTGAGGCGTAGGCGCCGCGCAGGGTGCGATAGGTCGCGAGCCCGCTGGTGCTCAGAATGAAGCCGGGATCGACGGCGGTGAGCTGGTTGACGCGCGAGAGCGTGCCGTTGCCGCCGATATTGAGATCCGCGCCGGCCGGCGCGCCCGTGCCGACCGAGATGACGTTGACGGCCGCGCCGAGCCCGATCGAGCCGCCCTGGCCGATGGTGAAGGCGTTGGCATCGACGCTGCGGTCGCTCACCGCCTGGACCACGACCGCGCCGGTCGTCGAGATCGTGCTGCCGGAGAGGTCTGCGAGCACACTTGAGTCGAGGCTGGCGACATTGGTCGCGGAACCGGCGCCGACGCCGGCGCCGCCGATGGCTGCCACGCCCGTCTCCGGCGTGATCGTCGTGGTCTCGCGTGCGATCACGTTGAGCGAGCCGTCGATGGTCTGGCCGGCCAGTTCCTGGATCGGTGTACGGCGCTGCGTCGAGTTTACGCCATAGAGCCCGGCCCGCGTCGTGTTGGCGACATCGATCAGGTTGACCATGCCGGCGATGCCGACCAGGCCTGCGGCCGAGCCGCCGGCGGCCAGCGCGGTGAAGCTGTTGGTGCTGGTCGCCTGCACGTCGAGCCGGCCGTTCAGGTTGAGCGTCGTGACGTTGGCGCCGCCGCCGATCGTCGCCAGCGTGGTGCTCTGGCTGCGGGCCACGACGAAGGCGCTGCCGAGCGCGACGCCGCCGCCGGAGCCGACGCCGGCGACACCGTAGAAGCCGTTCATGCTGTCGGCGGTGACGCGCAGCGAGGCCGCGTTGACGATGCCCTGGTCGATAGTCGCGGTCGTGACCGCCTCGAAGCTGTTGACGAGGCCGGTCGCCGCCGCGCCGGCGACGCCGGCGGAAAAGCCGATCGTCTTGCCGGTCGAAGCTTGCGAGGACACCGCCGCGACCTCGACCGCGCCGACGCCGCCGAGCCCGGCCTGGTTGGTCGCGATCGTGCCCGTGGTCGAGTTCGTCAGCGCGGCGCTCGTCTGGCGCTTCAGCGTGGTCTGCGCGTCGGCGCCGGCGCCGGCCGCGCCGCCGATCGCACCGACGACGATGTAGCTGCCGGCATAGGAATGGCTGGCGGCGTCGACCACGATCGCCGTCGGGTTCTGGCCGGCGTTCAATCGCGTGTCGATCGTGCTGCCGTCGATCGTGGCCGAGGTCGTTCCGCCGAGCGAGTTGCGGATGGTGACATAGCCGACCGCGCCGCTGATCGGGTAGACCGCGATGCCCGCCGTCACGGCATTGGCCATCACCGCCTGCTGCGAGGTCGCGATCACGGCCAGGCCGCGAATGCTGCGCTGGGCCATCGCCAGGTCAGGCAGGGTGGTCGACGGGCCGCTTGGGCTGGACAGGCTCGGCGGGCTGACGAGCGCGCCGCTGGCGAAGCTCAGCGACCCGGTGCCGTTGACGCGCGCATCGACGGAGCTGGTCTCGCTGATCGAGGCAATGGTGCTGCCGCCGATCGTGTTGTTCACGATCGAGAGGCCGCCGGCGACGCTGGGCGAGCCGCCGGCCGCACCAAGCGCGCCGGCCGAGACCGCGATGCCGTCATGATTGGTTGCGATCACGCCGACATTGTTCTCGGCGATGATGTCGGCGCGCTTCACCGTCGCGGCAACGTCGGTCGCGACGCTGCTGGTGGCGACCGAGCCGGCGAGCCCGACCTGGCGCGAGATCGCGATGCCGATCGACAAGGTCGAGATCGTGCCGCTCGACTGGCTCTGGACCAGCACGTCGCGCGAGGCGCGCAGCCGCGCATCCTCGATCGTCGAGCTGACGTTGTTTTCGATGCTGTTCTCGACGACGGAGAGGCCGAGCGCGGCCGAGCCGAAACCGAGGCCGAGCGAGCCCGCCGTGCCGCGGATGGTTGCGGTCGTGCTGCCGTTCAGCTTCACGTCTCGGCCCGTGACGATCGTGCCTGCGCCGGTGATGCCGGCGCGCACGACGTTGTCGACCGACTGCAATGCGACCGAGGCGACGCCGGCGAACTGGCCGGTGGCCCCGCCGAACCCGATCGCAACGCCGGTGATGCTGGCGCCGTCCTGCGCCCGCACCGAAACATCGCCGGTCGCGGTCAGGATGACGTTGTCGATCGTCGCGATATGCGACTGCGCTACCTCGTTGCTGAGGAAAGCGATTCCGACATTGTTGCGCCCGGCTTGCAGCGTGCCGGAGAAGGCGACGATCGCGGCGCCGTTCGGATTGGGGTCGCCGCCATTGGCGACGGCTCCGTCGAACTGGACCTGGGCCGCGTCGGCCTGGGAGAAGGTCTGGCGGCCGGCGATGATGGCGTCGAAGGTCGTGTCGCGGCTGCTGTCGGCGGTGACGACGACGTCGCCGCCGATCGTGATGGTCGGCGGTGCCCCGGCCGTGCCGCTGATCTCGGCCCGCGTCGTCGTCGTGACCTTGTTGAAGACGAAGGCGCCAGCCAGGCCGTTGCCGCCGAGGCCGACCGTGGCGGCCCCCGAGGCGATACGGCTCGAATTCGAGGCGACGACATTCAGGCCATTGAGATTGACGAAGCTCGAGTTGCGGATGGTCGCGCTGACCGCGTCCTGCCCGCTTGGATCGCCGATCTCGGCATAGCTCAGCGAGAGCCCGATGCCGGACTGCCCGCCGATATAGGCCGCGCCGCCGCCGATGCCGATATCGGTGGTCTGATAGGCGTTGACGCTGGCGAGTTTCGAGACCGAAGTGGCGGCGTCCCCGGTGATGGCAGAGTTGGCGATCGAGGCCTGGACCCGGCTGGTGACGAGCCCGACCGCCGCCGAGACTGCGGCCGCGCCGCTGCCGCCGGCCGAGACGCCGATGCTGACGCCGACGATCGTCGCCCGGCCGCCGGCGATGGCCTGGACGGAGGTGTCGTAGGCGCCGGTCAGGTTCGATCCGGTGATCTGCGCGTCGGTGCTGTTGTCGAGGACGCCGATGGCGACGGCCCCGGCGATGGCGCCGCTTGCGCCCGAGGTGTTGGCGAGATTGGCGGCAGCGGCGCCGGCGCCGACCTCGATGATCGTCGAGTTCACGGCCCTGACCGACGTGGTCAGTCCGGCATTGTCCTTCTTCTGCAGCCGGGCGCCGTCGATCCAGGCGGAGGTGCCCATTGTCGTCAGCGCGACGGCCGATGCGCCCGCCGCCGAGAGGCTGGGGCCGCTGCCGGACTGCTTGTTGAAGCTGTCGGAGATTTTCCGGATTGCCTCGCTCGTGCCCGGCGGCAGGGTCGTGGCGACAGCGCCATCAGCCGCAGCCGCTGCGACGGCGGCGGCCGTGATCCGTCCGGTCGTCGCTGCCTCGACAGCGATCGAGCCCGTCGTGATCAGCCCCTGCGGCGCGTTGCCGGCGAGCCGGCCGTCCGTGAGATCGTCCGAATTGTCGCCGACATAGGCGCGCGTGACCGAACCCGCATCCAGCACCGCCACCGAGATGCCGATGCCGTTACCGCCGCCGGCCACGATGCCGCCGCTGAGCGCGAAGACGGAGACGAATTGCTCGGCCTTGACCGAGACCGCATTGGCCGTGACGACCGCCTTGTTGCTGATCGAGGCCAGCGTCTGGTTGTGGATGCCCGAGACCGAGACGATGCCGTTCAGCGCGATCGTGCCGGCTGAGCGCCCGGAGGTGGTGGCGATCGCAAACAGCATGTCGGAGGTGCTGGCGGTGACCGCGAGATCGGTCGCCGTGATCGTCGCGCCGGCGGCCACCGCCGCGACGGTCTTGCTGCTGCGGCCGATGTCGATCAGCGAACCGCCGACCGCCGAACCGGAGCCGCCATTGACGCCGCCGGTGAAGCCGAAATTGCCGCCGACATCGACCGAATGCTGATCCGTGTCGGCATTGACGGTGACACCGCTCGCCCAGTTCTGAACGTAGTTTCCGGAGAGCGTCGTCGTCCAGGGCGCCGTCGTCGAGGTCTGGTTCAGCGTCGCGCCGCTGGCGATATAGGCCGAGGTGTCGTTGCTGACGCGGAAATAGTCGACCGCGCCGGCGAGTCCGAGATCGTTCGATTGCGAGGCGGCATTGGCATAGCTCGTCAGGATATTGTTGACGATGCCGAGATTGCCGTTGATGTGCGAGAGGGTCTCGCCCAGTCCGGACCAGTTCGTCCAGGTATTCGAGATCGGATTTTCGCTGAGCGCGGCGACGCCGATGCGGCCGGCATTGATCGTCACGCCGGACCCGATGGATGCGGTCGAGCTATGGGCGTAGTTGCCGACGGCGATACCGAAGGAGAGCGAGACCATCGCCTCGGGATTGCTCGCGGTCGGGTCCTTCGAGTTGGAGTTGGTCGAGCTGTCGGCGATCAGGCGCACGCCGAAATCGCGCTGCCGGCTCGCTACCACGACGTCGCCCGAGGCATAGATCGTCGGCGCCTGATCGCCCGGATCGGCCGCGATCGCGGCCGTGGCGCTCAGGTCGCTGCTGGCGATGGTGACGGCGCTGCCGACCTTGATCGGCACACTCGATGAGGCGGTCGACAGCTTGCCGAAGAGCTGGCTGAGCAGGTTCGAGACGGTGCTTCCGGCCGGCCCGGCATTGAAGATGATGTTGTCGCCGGTCGTCGCCGATGAGCTCGTGGCGTTCTTCGTCGTGTCCGAAAGGGCCTGGACCGTGACGTTCTGGACCTTGTCGGCGCTCGTGCCCAGCGAGGCGCCGAGCAGCGCATCAGCCTCCGCCTTGTAGTCGGAATAGGCGACGGCGATGCCGGCGACGCCTCCCGAGGCTGCCACGGCCGTTGACGAGGTCGAGAAGGAATTGGTGTTCTTGGCGGTGACGCTGACGGTTCCGAAGCCGCTGGTCGCCCCCGCAGTGACCGTCGCGCCGGAGTGGACCTTCGCGGCGGTGGTGACATCGACGTAGCCATAGGCGACCGTCGCCGCGACCAGGCCCGTGCCGACCGAGATCGAGATGGCCGAGACAGCGAGCTTGACGTCGTTCTCGGCGTTGACGGCGAGGTTGCGGCCGACCTTGATCGTCGCGCCCGAGGCGACGTCGGCGGTGACCGTTCCCATGATCTCGCCGATCGACACCGCCGCCGCGAACGGGTTTCCGCCGCTCAGCGTGATCGCGGGCAGCGAGGCCTCCTGCCGCGCCTTGGCGGTGATGGTGACGTCACGCGTCGCCTCGATCGTCGCGCCGTCGACGACACGGATGCGGCTCAACACATGGCTGCCGACATAACCGCCGTTCAGGCCAAAGAGGATGCCGCCAACGCTCTGCGCCGCCAGCGCCAGCAGCGGCCCGGCGGAGGGATCGACATAGGAGGCGACGGCGGTCGCATCCGCCTTCAGCAGAATGTCGCGTCCGGTGATCGTGCCGTGGACGTCGATGGTCGAGGTCGCGCTGGCCATGCCGGCGATCCGGATGTCCGATGTCGTCGCGTCGAGCGTGACGTCACCGGCGGTATAGGCGCTGCCCGTGCTGACGCCGGCGAGCAGCGAGCCGAACACGCTGATATTCGGGGCGGTCAGCAGGATCGCGCCGGAATTGCCGGTCGAGGGATTGGAGGCCGAGAGCACGCCGCCATTGGCGGAGCGGTTGAACTGGCGCGTATCGATGCTGCCATCGGCGGCGATCGTGATGCTGTTGGTCGCCTGCAACGACACATCCGTGCCGTTGGTGGTCATGCTGGCGCTGCCGCCGGTCCCGATGATCAGGTCTGTCGGGTCGATATAGAGCAGGCCGGCCTTGCCTGAGCGGGCGGAGAGATCGACATCGACCGCGCCCAGCGTGACCGTCTTCGTCGCGCTGAGTTCAGTGAAGCCGCCATCGCCGGTCAGGCCGCCCTTGCCCCTGAAGATCGCGCCATTCTCGACATCGAGATTGGTCCCGGCGAAGACCTTGATCTCGCCGCCCTTGCCGGCGACGCCTTGCGCCGCGCTGGCGTCAAAGCGCGCTCCGCGCGCAATCGAGATCGCGGCGTCGGAGGTGATCGAGATCTTGCCGCCGTCGCCGGTGTTGACGGCAGCCTGGCCCGCTGTGGCGCTGCCCTGCGCAAGCTTCGCCGAGGGCGCCGCCCCCTGTGCGCTCAGCCGCGCCGTCTGGGTGATCGTCGTGCCCCGGCCGGAGCGCACGACGATCGAGCCGGCGGAGCGCCGCGCCGTCGCATTGGCGCTCAGGGAGCCCGAAATGGTCGCTGTGCCTGCCGCGACGATCTCGATGCCGCCGCCGCGCCGCGCCACCATCGCGCCGCCATGGCGGATGCCGGAGGTGTTGACGCTGGCCGCGAAGGCGTTCTGGTGCCGCCGCCTGCGTTCGCCGATATCGACGGGGGCGGCATTGGCCGTGATCTGCCCGGCGACGCTGACGGAGCTGCCGTACAGCGTCACGCCGCGTTTGGCGTTGATGCGGCCCTCGATCGAGATCGCGCCGTCCGCCGAGATCGGAATGTCGTTGGCTCGCAGCCGCGCCGCCATCGTTTCATTCACGACGCCGTTGGGGCTGATCACCTGATCCAAGAAGTCGCGCGTCGGCGTGTTGACGGTCAGCTGTCCGGTGTTGATCACCCCGGACGGTCCGACCGTGAAGCCGGCGGAGTCCGAGAAGTAGACGTGCCCGCCGATCTGGCCGTTCTTGTAGGAATTCAGGATGCCGTTGACGACGACGGGGCCGTTGCGGACGATATTGACCAGCGCGCCGGTATTCTGCGGCAGGTGCATGTTGACGGTCGTGCCACCCGCTTGCTCGAAGCGCGAGAACGAGTTGTAGCCGGCATTGCCGGAAACCGTCTGGGTGGTGATCGTCGTGGTGGCGCCGTTGACGGAGACATTGGTCTGTGTCCGCCCGTCGGGCGTGATCATGTTCTGCGCGAAGGCCGGAGCGTTCCACAGCACCAGCGCCATGGCCTGGCCGACCAGACAACGCTGGCGCAAATTCGCCAGCACGGACTTCGTAGGCACGGAGCTGGGCCGGGCCGCAGGCAATGGCGTCGGAAGCATGACGTGCGGCAGCCGCGGCGAAGCGGTGCGACAGCGTGTGGTCTTGGAGCGTAGTGAGCGCAACGCGGAAGCCTCGGCCCGTCCGGCAAAACGGTGTTGTTTCGCCGGTTTCCGAGTCGAGACACGAGCGCCCGAAAGCCGGCGCGGATCGCGCCAGTCTCCGAATGCCCGTCTCCTCCCTGGATCAGGCTTAACGACTCCCTACCAGAGGCCGCCTGTCCTTGCGTCAGTGAGGAGTGAATGCGTTGCGAACCACAGTTCACATCACGCCTTCAGCAGGCGGGTTATGGCGGAAAACCGCCAAAATGGTTAGCGCGCGGCCGGTCGAATGGGGCTCAGCCCCAAATCTCACCTGCCGTCTCCGCGATCAGTTCGAGCTTCCGCCACTGCTCGTCCTCGGCCAGCGTATTGCCTTCCTCGGTCGAGGCGAAGCCGCATTGCGGGGACAGGCAGAGCTGGTCGAGCGCGACGAATTTCGAGGCCTCGTCGATGCGCCGTTTGAGATCGTCCTTGCTCTCCAGCACGCCGGTTTTCGAGGTCACCAACCCGAGCACGACATGTTTGCCCTTGGGCAGGAAGCGCAAGGGCTCGAAGCCGCCGGAGCGGTCATTGTCCCACTCCATGAAATAGCCGTCGACCGGCATGGTGTTGAACAGGAGCTCGGCGATCGGCTCGTAGCCGCCGGATGCGATGAAGGTCGAACGGAAATTGCCGCGGCAAAGATGCATGGTGATGGCGAGGTCTGCCGGCTTGTCCTTGAGCGCGGCCCGCACCATGCCGGCATAGATCTCGGGCTGGTGCTCGGGATCGTCGCCGCGGGCCCGCAGCATCTCGCGCTGGTCGGGGTCGCAGAGATAGGCAAACGAGATGTCGTCGAGCTGCAGATAGCGGCAGCCGGCATCGTAGAAGGCGTGGACGGCCTTGTTATAGGCGGCGCCGACATCGCCGTAGAACGCCTCCATCTGCGGGTAGACGCCCATATTGATCATCTTCCGGCCGCCCCGGTAGTGCAGCATGCTGGGGCCGGGGATGGTCATCTTCGGCGTCGAGCCCGGAGAGACATTGTCGCGCAGGAACTTGAAATGCTCGATCATCGGATGGCCGCTGAACCCGACCTTACCGACGATGCGCAGCGATTTGGCGATGCCGACGCCGCCCTTGAAGTTCATGCCTGAATCGGCCGTGATCGCCTCGATGCCGTCGAGCTCCTCCATGAAGTCGAAATGCCAATAGGCGCGGCGGAACTCGCCATCGGTCACGCCCTTCAGGCCGATCGCCTCCTGCCTGGCGATCAATTTGCGGATCTCGGCATCCTCGATCGCCTTGAAGGCGGCGTCATCGAGCGTCCCGGCGGCGTGCGTCTCGCGGGCCTGCTTGAGCGGGGCGGTGCGCAGCAGGCTGCCGACCATGTCGGCGCGGAAGGGTGGCTTGGTCCTGGTCGTCATGGTCTTGGTCCTCCGATCAGGTCTGGTTGTGGGCGGGCCTGGTTGTGGGCAGGTCTAGCAGTGGGATCGTGGCGACCGTCGCGAGCGGGCCGGCCGTTCGGCGACGGCGAGATGGGCGGACATGGCCGTCTCGTCAGCTAGGAGCGCTTCGGAGCGCGCGGCATGGACGATGGCGCCCCGGTCGAGGATGATCGCTTCGTCGGTGAAGGGCAGGATCTTGCGCGCCTTCTGCTCGACCAGGATCGTGGTCAGCCCGCCCTCGCGGTTGAGCCGGGCGATCGCAGCCAGCAATTCATCGACGATGATCGGGGCGAGCCCCTCCAGCGGCTCGTCGAGCAGCAGCAGGTCGGGGTCGAGCATCAGGGCGCGTGCGACCGCCAGCATCTGCTGTTCGCCGCCGGAGAGCTGGTTGCCGAGATTGCGGCGGCGCTCGCCGAGACGCGGGAACAATTCATAGGCGCGCGCGACCGTCCAGGCCGTGCCTCGTTGAACGACCGTCAGGTTTTCCTCGACCGTGAGCGAGCGGAAGATGTTGCGCTCCTGCGGAACCCAGCCGATGCCGATCGCCGCGCGCCTCTCGGGAGGCAGATGGGTGATGTCCTCGCCCTTGAAGCGGATGCGGCCCGAGACATGGCGGGTCAGCCCCATGATCGTGTCGATCAGCGTGGTCTTGCCGGTGCCGTTGCGCCCCAGCAGCGCCAGCGCCTTGCCGTCGGCGAGCCGCAGAGACAGCCCGTTGATGACGATCGCCTCGCGATAGCCGGCGACGAGGTCGTCGATTTCGAGCAGGCCGGCGATGGCTTGGGACTTGGATAAGAGACTTTGGGGCTCAGACATGCGCGTCCTCCCCGAGATAGACGGCCTTCACGCGTGGGTCGGTCGAAATCTCCTCGACGCCGCCTTCCGCGAAGAGCTGGCCCTGGACCAGCACCGAGATCCGGTCGGCGAAGGAGAAGACCAGCTCCATGTCGTGTTCGATCAGCAGGACGGTGACGTCCTGCGGCAGCGCCTCGACGCTGTCGAGCACGTCGTGGCGTTCATCCTCCGGCACGCCGGCCGCAGGCTCGTCGAGCAGGAGCAGCTTCGGCTTGCAGGCCATGGCGAGCGCGATCTCGAGCAGCCGCTGCTTGCCATAGGGCAGTGTCGCGGTACGCCACATCATCACTTCACCGAGCTTCATGCGCGTGAGCAGCGCCTCGGCTTCGTCGACGACCGCGCTGTTCTGGCCGACGCGGCTCCACCAGCGCGCACCGGCACCCTCGCGCTCGGCGATGGCGAGGCCGACGGTCTCGATCGGCGTGAGATCGGCGAAAAGCTGGTTGATCTGGTAGGTCCGCGCCATGCCGCGCTTGACGCGGCCTTGCTGGCTGACGCGCGTCACATCCTCGTCCAGCAGCCGGACCGTGCCGGAGGTCGCCGGCAGCACGCCTGTGAGCAGGTTGATGAAGGTGGTCTTGCCGGCGCCGTTGGGGCCGATCAGCGCATGGCGCGCGCCCTTGGCGACGCTGAGCGAGATCTCCGAATTGGCCTTGAAGCCGCCGAAGGACTTGCTCAGCCCGAGAGTTTGGAGGGCGAGCGTCTGGTGGGCGAGCGTCATGGCCGGCGCGCTCCCAGCAACCTGAGCAGCGGGGCAAAAGGCCTGGCCAGCGTGGCCATCAAGCGGTCGCGACCGATCAGCACCAGGATCACCAGGATGAAGCCCATCCAGAAGATCCAATAGGCCGGCGTCATCGCCGAGAGCGTGTCCTTCATCAGCTTGAAGGCGATCGCGCCGATCAGCCCGCCATAGAGATAGCCGGAGCCGCCGATGACAAGCACCAGCAGTGCGTCGGCCGAGCGCGCGAAATCGAGCACCTCCAGCGAGACGAACTGCGTCGTCTGGGTGAGCAGGGCGCCGGCCATGCCGGCATAGACGGCGGCCAATGTGTAGATCGCGACGATGCGTCGGTTCGGCGCGATGCCGATCGTCGCCGCGCGCAGGCGGTTGTCCTTGAGCGCCTTCAGCGACAGGCCGAAAGGCGAATGCACGATCCGCCTTGCCAGCAGGAAGAGCAGGAATGTCGCGGTCAGGCTGTAGGTATAGGCCTTGGTGCCGGCGAAATCGAAATCGAAGCGGCCCAGGATCGGGCCGACCGAGACGCCGAGCAAGCCGTCCGCGCCGCCGGTGATCCAGTCGAGCCGGTTGGCGAGTTCGTGGAAGATCAGGGCGACGCCGAGCGTCACCATCAGCCGGGTCAGATCCGTGCCGCGCAGGATCATGAAACTGGCGAGGAAGCCGACGAGGCCGGCCGCCGCCCCCGACAGCAGGAGCCCGGTCACCGGCTCGGACACGCCGTGCTTGGCGAGCAGCCCCGCCGCATAAGCCCCGACGCCGAAGAAGGCTGCATGTCCGAGCGAGACGATGCCGGCATAGCCCAGGATCAGGTCGAGCGAGAGCGCGAACAGCCCCAGGATCGCGATTTCGTTGAGCAGGAGATGGCGATTCGGAAACAGAAGAATCAGTCCGAAAGCACTGATCCAGAACAGGATTTCCGGCCAGCGCCAGGCTGCCTTCGCTTTCAGGAAGGCGGCGGGTGAGGGCGCTTGCGCCCCCAGCGGCCGGGTACGGGGAGGTTTGCTGAGCATCTCAGCGCCCACGCGCGAACAGGCCCTGCGGCCTGAGCATCAGGACTGCCAGCATGATCGCATAAATGATGAAGGCTCCAAGCTGCGGCACGAGATATTTGCCCATCACGTCGGCGACGCCGAGCATGAGCGCCGCCAGCAGCGGCCCGGTCAGGCTCGAGGTGCCGCCAACCGTGACCACGATCAGGAAGTAGAGCATGAATTTGAGCGGGAAGGTCGGATCGAGCCCGACGATCTCGGCGCCGAGCGCGCCGCCAAGCCCCGCCAGACCGGAGCCGAAGGCGAAGGTGATGGCGAAGACCTTGACCACCGGGATGCCGAGCCCGCGCGCCGCGCGCCGGTCATCGACGGCGGCGCGCAACTGGCTGCCGAAGCGCGTCTTCGCCAGCATCCATTGCAGGCCAAGCGCCATCAGGCCGCAGAGCACCACGATGAAAAGCCGGTAGATGCCGATGCCGACCCCGCCGATGAAGATGCGGCCCTGCAGATAAGCCGGCAGATGGATGTTCTGCTGCTGCGAGCCCATCAGATAGTCGGTCGCGGCGATCGACATGAAAACCAGGCCGATCGAGAACAGCACCTGGTCGAGATGGCTGCGCTCATACATGTGCCGATAGAGCGCGCGCTCGAAGAGCAGGCCCAGCGCCGCACTGAACAGGAAGGCGAGCGGCAGGCAAAGCAGGAACGGCACACTGAGCCGGTTCATCAGGATGACGGTGGCGTAGCCGCCGGCCATGGCGAAGGCGCCATGCGCCAGATTGACGAAGTTCATCAAGCCGAGCGTCACTGCCAGCCCCGCCGCCAGCACGAAGAGCAGCATGCCATAGGCGATCCCGTCGAACAGGATGGTCAGCAAGGAGGGCTCCACTCTCGGGTTGGAGTTGCCAGTGCTAGATCGTCATTGCGAGGAGCGCAGCGACGAAGCAATCCAGGGGGAGGTCGAGCACGGCCGCTCTGGATTGCTTCGCGGAGCCTGTACTCTGGCTTGCCGAAGGCAAGACCCGGGTGCTCGCAATGACGGTTGCGGTCTTGATGATCAGTGCCTTACTTCGCGGCCTTCACCGGGTCCGGCACAGCCTCGAAGGTCGAGAACTCGACATTGTAGAGTTCGCCATTCACCCTCTCGACCTTGCGGACATAGACGTTCTGGATGATGTCGCGCGTCTTGGGGTCGATCGAGATCGGCCCGCGCGGGCTGACCCAGCTCATGCCCTTCATCGCCTCGACCAGCTTGGTACCGTCGGTGTCGCCATTGGTCTTTTTCAGCGCCTGATAGATCAGGTGCATGCCGTCCCAGCCGCCCACCGCCATGAAATTGGGCCGCACATTGGCGGATTTGCGGAAGGCCTCGACGAAGGCCTTGTTCTCGGGCGAGGGATGGGCCGCCGAATAGTGATGCGTGGTGACGAGGCCGAGTGTGACGTCGCCCATGCTGTCGAGCGATTCGTCATCGGTGACGTCGCCGGTCGCGATCAGCCGGATGCCGGATTTGTCCAGGCCGCGCTCGACGAATTGCTTCATGAACTGCACGCCGAGGCCCGAGGGTACGAAGACGAAGAGCGCATCGGGTTTGGCGTCCGTGACGCGCTGCAGGAAAGGCGAGAAGTCGGGATTGCGCAGCGGGATGCGGATTTCGCCGGTGATCTCGCCGCCGGCTGCCGTCAGCCGCTCTTTGAACGACTTCTCGGCGTCGAGGCCCGGGCCGTAATCGGCGACCAGCGTCATCGCCTTCTTGATGCCGTTCTTCGAGGCCCAGTCGGCGATGCCGATCGTCACCTGCGGCAAGGTGAAGGAGGTTCGCACGATGAAGGGGGACTGTTCGGTGATCGAGGAGGTGCCTGCCGCCATGACGATCTGCGGCGTCTTCGACTGCGTCGCCAGCGGCGCCACCGCGAAGGCGAGCGGGGTTAGCCCGAAACCGGCCAGGAAGGAGACCTTGTCGTTGACCAGCAGTTCCTGCGCGATGCGACGGGTGACGTCGGGCGTGCCGGTATCGTCCTTGACGATCAGCTCGATCGTCTTGCCCGCGACGCTCGCGCCGTTCTGCGCAATGTAGAGCTTCGCGGCGGCCTCGATCTGCCGGCCGATCGCGCCGGCGAAGGGGCCGGTCATCGGCAGGATCAGACCGATCTTGACGGTCTGTTGTGCTTGCGCCTGTGCCGGCGCCGAGGCGAGCATGAGGGCCGTGCCGCCCAGGGCCAGCAAGGCACGGCGTGATAAGGCGCGCGATAATGCGAATCTCGATTTCGGCATGATACCCCTCCCAAAACGTGCGATTACCGCACTACTATTTTGAATTCGCACAATTTTCCGCTGGCCGATGCCGTCTGTCAATCTGGTCGAAAGGCGATGCCGGCCGTAGCCTAGCACGCGCCAGCGCAACGCGTCCTCGTCCTGTCTGCCCCGGCGCAGGCGGCCATTCCCTTGGCGAGGCCGAGCCGCTATCAGCGAGCCGACCGCGCGCGAACGCGTGCGCCCAGGAAACCGGACGGAGCACATCATGGATCTCGGCCTTCACGACAAGCGCGCTCTGGTGCTGGGCGCGAGCCGCGGCCTCGGCGCAGCCATCGCCCGGACGCTCGCGGCGGAGGGTGCGACGGTGATCGCGGCCGCACGCAACGTCGCCGCGACCAACGCCTGGATCGCCGACTGTCCCGCAGAGATGCGCGGGCGCCTCTCCTCCGTGAGCCTCGATTTGTCGGATATCGCAGCCGTCGACACGTTTCTCGGTGAGCTCAATGGCACTGGGGGCGTCGACATCCTGATCGGCAATTCGGGCGGCCCGCCGCCGGCCGAGGCGCGCGAGGCCAAGCGCGAGGACTGGCTGAAGCATTTCGAGGGGATGGCGGCCAACCTCTTCCACCTTGCGCAGGGCCTGCTGCCTGGCATGACGGGGCGCGGCTTCGGCCGCATCATCACCATCGCCTCATCCGGCGTGGAACAGCCGATCCCGCGCCTGGCGCTGTCGAACGGCATCCGCTCGGCGGTGATCGGCTGGTCGAAGACGCTCTCGGCGGAAGTCGCCGCGCAAGGCGTCACGGTGAATGTCGTCCTGCCCGGGCGCATCCATACCGAGCGCGTCGACCAGCTCGACAAGGCCGCCGCTGACCGCACCGGCGTCACGCCCGACGAGGCGGCCAAGGCCTCGCGCGCGACGATTCCGGTCGGGCGCTACGGCACGGCGCAGGAATTCGCCGATGTCGTTGCCTTCCTGGCCAGCACGCGGGCGAGCTATGTCACCGGCGCCAAGATCCGCATCGATGGCGGAGCCACGCGCGGGATCTGACGCTCTGCATGATCTGAACCCGGCAGGGGCGCGAGCGCCCACGATTCCGCAGCGGAAACGGGCCGTTTGCCTCGCTGCGGAAGGTTGTTCTCCTTTTTAAGTGAAATAAGAAAAACCACGCTACTGCCTGTGAATTGATCATTCGGGCTTTCGGGACTAGGTGAAGCGTTCGATTTACCGAACGCTTCACCTGGCGAAAACCGATGTCCGCCGATCTCTTGAATGCACCGGGCCTATCCGGTCGGATCACCGCTTCGGACGCTCCAACTACTGGCGCGACGCTGGAGCAGCGGGCCCAGGCCTTGAACGAGGCGTTCGGTGCGGCGGATGTCGCTGCCCGGCTCACTGGCGCCGCAGCAGCTGCGCATGGTCGCCTCGTCTTCACGACCAGCTTCGGCCTGGAGGACCAGGTCCTCACCCATTTCATCATCGATGCCGGACTTCCGGTCGAGATCGTGACGCTCGACACCGATCGGTTGTTTCCGGAGGTCCATGCGCTCTGGAAAGAGACCGAGGCGCATTTCGGCGTCCGGATCCTGCCGTTCTACCCGCGTCATGACGCGGTCGAGGGGTTTGTCGGCGAATATGGCCTCGACGGCTTCTACACCTCGCGCGAGGCGCGCAAGGCCTGCTGCGACATTCGCAAGGTGGAGCCGCTCGGGCGGGCGCTGGCCGGCGCCGACATCTGGATCACCGGACTGCGCGCCGATCAGTCGGCCGCGCGCGGCGGCGTCCGCTTCGCCGAGGCCGAGGCGGCGAGGGGGCTGATCAAGCTCAGCCCCTTGCTCGACTGGTCGCGCGACAGGACGCTCGCCTTCGCCAAGGCGAATGGTGTTCCGCTCAACCCGCTACACGAGAAGGGTTTCGTCTCGATCGGTTGCCAACCCTGCACACGCGCCATCCGCCCCGGCGAGCCCGAGCGGGCCGGGCGCTGGTGGTGGGAGGACGATGCGGCCAAGGAATGCGGACTCCATGTCGGCCCGGACGGGAAGCTGACGCGGGCGAAGTCCGCTTCGCTGGGAGCCGGCGCATGATCCAGCTCAGCCATCTCCAGAAGCTCGAAGCCGAGGCGATCTTCATCATCCGCGAGGTCGTGGCGACCTGCGACAAGCCGGTGCTGCTCTATTCGATCGGCAAGGATTCCGCCGTCCTGCTGCATCTCGCCATGAAGGCGTTCTACCCGGCCAAGCCGCCTTTCCCGCTGCTCCACGTCGATACGACCTGGAAGTTCCGCGAGATGATCGCCTTCCGCGACGAGACCGCCGCCCGGCTCGGGCTCGATCTCATCGTGCATGTCAACCAGGAGGGCGTGAAGGCAGGCATCGGCCCCTTCGCCTCAGGCTCGCGCATCCATACCGATGTGATGAAGACGCAAGGCCTGAAACAGGCGCTCGACCTGCATAAATTCGACGCGGCCTTCGGCGGCGCCCGGCGTGACGAGGAGAAGAGCCGCGCCAAGGAGCGCGTCTTCTCCCTGCGCTCGCCCGAGCATCGCTGGGACCCGAAGAACCAGCGGCCCGAGCCCTGGCAATTGTTCAACACCCGCAAGCACAAGGGCGAGAGTTTTCGCGTGTTTCCGCTCTCCAATTGGACCGAGCGCGACGTCTGGGACTACATCGCGCTCGAGAATATTCCGGTCGTGCCGCTTTATTTCGCCGCTCCGCGCCCGGTGGTGAAGCGCGACGGCGCCTGGATCATGCGCGATGACGAGCGCATGGAGCTCCGGCCCGGCGAGGTCGTCGAGAGCCGCATGGTCCGCTTCCGCACGCTCGGCTGCTATCCGCTGACGGGAGCGGTCGAGAGCGAAGCCGCGAGCCTGACCGAGATCATCGCCGAGATGCGCTCCTCGCGCTCGTCGGAGCGGCAGGGCCGCGTCATCGACCATGACGGCGCGGGCTCGATGGAGCAGAAGAAGCAGGAAGGCTATTTCTGATGACCGCGCTGGCCAAGGAAAAGCGGTCCTCGGGCCCGGCTGCCGGGCAGGTTCCTGCCAATGATTCGACCGGCCTCGAAGCCTCGGGCCAGCATTCCCTGCTGCGCTTCATCACCTGCGGTTCGGTCGATGACGGCAAGTCGACGCTGATCGGCCGGATGCTCTATGAAGCCGGTGCGGTGCTGGACGATCAGCTCGACACGCTCGACGCCGATTCCCGCAAATTCGGCACGCAGGGGACACAGCCCGATTTCGCCTTGCTCGTCGACGGCCTGTCGGCGGAGCGCGAGCAGGGCATCACCATCGATGTCGCCTATCGCTATTTCGCCACGGAGAAGCGCAGCTTCATCGTCGCCGACACGCCCGGCCACGAGCAATACACCCGCAACATGGCGACAGGCGCCTCGACCGCCGATCTCGCCATCATCCTGATCGATGCGCGCAAAGGCCTGCTGCCGCAGACGCGGCGGCACTCCTTCATCGTCTCGCTGGTCGGCGTCCGCCATGTCGTGGTCGCGGTCAACAAGATGGACCTCGTCGGCTATGACGAGTCTGTCTTCCGCCGCATCGTCGAGGATTATCGCGAGGCGACGAAGTCGCTGGGCTTCGCCTCGGTCCGCTTCATCCCGGTCTCGGCGCGCGACGGCGAGAACGTGATGCGCCGCTCGCCCGCCATGCCCTGGCATGACGGTCCGGCGCTGCTGCCCCTGCTTGAAACCATCTCGGTCGCGCCGGAGCAGCACGGCGAGGAGGGCTTCGTGCTGCCGGTGCAGTGGGTCAACCGGCCCAATCTCGATTTCCGCGGCTATGCCGGCCTGGCCGTGCGCGGCCGAGCGCGCGTCGGCGATGCCGTGACCGTCCTGCCCTCGGGGCGGGCGAGCCGCATCGCCCGTTTGATCGGCGCGGCAGGCGAGGCCAGCAACGCCGCCGTCGGCCAGGCCGTGACCGTGACGCTGGAGGACGATGTCGATGTCTCGCGCGGCGATGTCATCATTGCAGGGTCTTCATCCGTGCCGGTCAGCCGCGAAGTGAAGGCGCGCCTGCTCTGGACCGGCGAACGCGCCTTGCTGCAGGGCGGCCAATTCCTGCTCAAGCTCGCGACGCAAAGCGCCAATGCGACGCTGGACGTGCTGCATCACAGCATCGATATCGAAGGCTTCCGTCCGGTGCCGGCCCAGAGCCTGCGCATGAACGGCATCGGTTTCGTCACCTTGAAGCTCGACAAGCCCGTCATCGCCCTGCCTTACCGGGAGAACCGTGAGCTTGGTGGCTTCATCCTGATCGACCGGATCAGCAACGAGACGGTCGCTTTCGGCTTCGTCGAGGCGGCTGCGGGCGCAGGTTCGGCCGGTGGCGCTGCGACCGGCCCGCTGGCGCGTTTGCGGCAGGCGCTCATCCGGACTGTCGGCCGCTCCGGCACGCCCGATCGCCGGTTGTGGCTGGCTGCGGTGAGCTGGCGGCTCCTGAGCACGGCCGGGCTGTTCCTGGCAACCTGGGCGGTGACTGAGCAGGTCGGCATATCAGCTGTGCTGGCGCTCGGGGATATTGCCCTGCGGCCGCTGCTGCGCAGGCTCCACGCGCTGCTGTGGCGTGAGCGCGCAGGCTCGGCCTTGCAGGACGGCGCAGGTATCTGAGAGGCGCTGGGTCTCCAGGAGACGCCGACCGGCATTCTGCCGGCCGGAGTTGATCAGGCGATGGAGGTCACGCCGCCTGCGAATAGCTGCTGGTTGCGGAGCTCGAGGCTCCCAACTGGTAGGCGCTGCCATAGCTCTGCGAGGCGTTGAGGAACGCGGCCGGGGGCTGGGGCGGAGGTCCGCGCCTGTCCAACGCCTGCTGGAAGGCGGTCTGCTCGTCCTTGGAGATCGATCTGTTCTTGTCTGAATCGATCGCATCGAACAGCTTGCTCAAAAGATCGCTGGAACCGGAAGCCGTCTTGTCGGAGGACAGGGCGCTCAGGAATTCGTCCTTGGCGACGCTGCCATCCGAATTCGCATCGAGTTGCGAGAAGATGTCCTGATCGTCGGTGTCCTCGCTGGAGGCGTCCTGCGCAGGCGGCGGAGGTGGCGGAGGTCCGGCAGCCTTGAGCGTGTCCTGGAAGGCCTTGGTCTCGTCTTTCGAGATCGAACCGTCGGAGTTGGAGTCGATCGCGTCGAAGAGGTCGCCCAAGGCGCTGGTCGAGTCGCTCGTGCCCATGGAGAAGGCCTGGGTGAACTCGTCCTTGGCGATGCTGCCGTCGGAGTTCGCATCGATTTTCGAGAAGATGTCGGTGTCGTCGCTCGTCGCGCTGTCGCTGGCGCTGCTCGTCTGGCCGGATTGAAGCCCGAACAGGAAGGACTGCAATTGCTGGCCTGCTTTTTCGGCCTTGGCCTTGAACGCATCCGACTCGGCCTTTGTGACCGAGCCGTCGCTGTCGCTGTCGATCGCCTTGAAAAGCGCTTCACTCTTGGCGCTGTCAGCGCCCTTGGGAGCTCCGCTCTGGAACTCGTCGAGACTGAGCGAGCCGCTGCTGTCGCTGTCTAGCGTGTCGAAGCTGGGTGGTTTCGGCGGAGGCGGACGAAAGCCGCCAACGCTGCCGATGCTGGACATGAAATGTCTCCATCACTGATTGCCGCCGGTCGACGGCGCAAACAGAGTCAAGGAGCAACTCATGCTGGATTGCTAAGCCTGTGCCATTGCAGGAAGGATCTTGGTTTCGATTGTTTTCGAAATGCAGGCTTCGAAACATATGGAAACATAATCGCCGCGCCGGGGCAGGCCTTCAGGAGACTGGCCTTCAGCTGCCGATGACCGCGGTCGCTTCGATCTCGATCAGGGCCTGCAGTTCGACCAGCGCCACCACCTGCACCACGGCCATGGCGGGGAAATGCCGGCCGAGCACCTCGCGGTAGACCGGGCCCATCTCTTTCAGGCTGGCGCGATAGGTCGCGATGTCGGTGACGTACCAGGTCAGCCGGACGATATCCTCGACATGCCCGCCGCCGGCCTCGATCACGGCCTTGATGTTGATCAGCGTCTGTCGAAGCTGCGGCAGGAAGCCCTGCGCGAAGACGCCGGCCGCGTCCCAGCCGACGAGCCCGCCGGTGACCAGGACGCGCCCTTCCGCGACCATGCCGTTGGCATAGCCGCGTGGCGTGGGCCAGCCCTCCGGCAGGATGGCGCGTTGTGTTGCAGCACTCGACATGGTGTCGCCTCGGTTGGGCCGTTCCGGCTCGTGTTTCGAAGAAGGGTCAGGCCTCGCCGCGCGCGATCTCGCGCAATGCGAAGCGCTGCAGCTTGCCGGTCGGCGTTTTGGGCAGAGCCGTCACGAAGGCGACGGCGCGCGGGTATTTATAGGGCGCGATATGGGCTTTCACGTGGTCCTGCAACGCCTTGACGAGGTTCGCATCGCCCTGGAAACCCTCGCGCAGCACGACATAGGCTTTGACGATCTGTCCCCGATCCGGACAGGGCGCACCGACGACGCCGCATTCGGCGACTGCGGGGTGCGTCAGCAGGCAGATTTCGACCTCGGGGCCGGCGATGTTGTAGCCGGCCGAGATGATCATGTCGTCGGAGCGGGCCTGATACCAGAAATAGCCGTCCGCATCGCGCAGATAGGTGTCGCCGGTGATGTTCCAGCCATCCAGCACATATCTGGCCTGGCGCGCATCGGCGAGATAGCGGCAGCCTGTCGGGCCGCGTACCGCCAGCCGGCCAGGCGTGCCGTCGGGGCACTCGACGCCGGCCTCGTCGACGATCTTGGCCTCATAGCCGGGAACGGGGAGACCGGTCGCGCCCGGCCTGATCGTCTCCCGCGGTGCGCCGATGAAGATGTGCAGCATCTCGGTCGCGCCGATGCCGTCCATCAGCGGCAGGCCGGTCTTGGCCGCCCAAGCCTCGAAGGTCGGCTTGGGCAGGGCCTCGCCGGCCGAGACGCAGATGCGCAGGCTGGAGATGTCGCGCCCTTCGAGCCGGTCGAGCATGGCGCGATAGGCCGTCGGCGCGGTGAAGACGACGGATGCCTTGTGACGCTCGATCGCGTCGATCAGATCGGGTGGGCCGGCCTTCTCCGGCAGGATCATCGCCGCGCCGATCCGCATCGGGAAGAGCACGAGCCCGCCGAGCCCGAAGGTGAAGGCGAGCGGCGGCGAGCCGATGAAGCGGTCGTCCGGATCGGCCTTGAGCACGCGGGCGCCATAGCAGTCGCAGATTGCCAGGATGTCGCGCTGGAAATGCATCGTGCCCTTGGGCTCGCCGGTCGTGCCGGAGGTGAAGCCGATCAGGCAGACATCGTCGCTCGCCGTGTCGGCGGCAGTGAAGCTCTCATAACCGGGCTGGCGCATCAGCACATCGAGGCTACCAGTCGCATCGTCGCCCCAGCCTACGATCCGTGTCAGCTCCGGCGCCTGGGCCTGGGCTGCCTCCAGCTCGGAGAGCAGGCGATGGTCGCACAGCGCCAGCGAAATCTTCGCCTTGCGGATCGGATAAACCAACTCACCCACGCGTAGCATCGGCATGGTCGCGACCACGACGCCGCCGGCCTTCAGCACGGCGAGATAGCTCGCCACCATCATCGGCGTGTTGGCGGCGCGCAGCAGCACGCGGTTGCCCGTAACCATGCCGAGGTCGCGGGTCAGCACATTGGCGATGCGGTTCACCTGTTCGGCGAGATCGGCATAGCTCCAGCGCAGATCGCCCGCGATGATCGCGGTCCGCCCACCGCGCCCGTCCGAGATATGGCGATCGAGCAGCTCCGTGACGACGTTGAGCCGTTCCGGATAGGTCAGCCCCGCTTCTGTCAGCCTGAGATCGGGCCAGCTGTCGCGCGGCGGCAGGTTGTCCCGCGCGAAACCGTCCTCATGTCCCGATCTCGCGAATCCGGTTGCTGTCATCTCGTCCCCCCAGCCTAAAGCCGAATCCGATCAGGTTGGATCGACCTGATCGGCGCGTGCTCGAGCGGCATGTGTCTTCAGCAGGTCGCGTGCGATCACGACCTTCTGGACCTCGCTGGCGCCCTCATAAATCCGCAAGGCCCTGATTTCCCGGTACAATTCCTCCACCTTGACGCCCTTGGTCACACCGAGCCCGCCATGGATCTGGACGGCACGGTCGATGACGCGCTGGGCGTTCTCTGTTGCGACGAGTTTGGCGAGCGCCGCCTCGCGGGTAACGCGGGGCGCGCCGCGATCCTTGGTCCAGGCGGCGCGATAGACCAGCAGCGCCGCCGCATCGACCTCGGCTGCGCTGTCGGCGATGGCGGCTTGCGACAATTGCAGGTCGCCGAGCGTGCCGCCGAAGAGCTTGCGGCCATTGGCGTGCGAGACCGTCTCGTGCAGCGCCCGCCTTGCGAAGCCAAGTGCGGCCGCGCCGACGGTCGAGCGGAAGATGTCGAGCGTCGCCATCGCGACCTTGAAGCCGTCGCCGGGGCCGCCGATGCGGTTCTCGACCGGAATCCGGCAGGCATCGAAGCGCAAGGTGGCGAGCGGGTGCGGCGCGATCACGTCGATACGCTCGGCGATGCTCAGGCCGGGCGTGTCCGCCTCGACCAGATAGGCCGAGAGGCCGCGCGCACCGGGCGCCTCGCCGGAGCGAGCGAAGACGACATAGTGGTCGGCGATGCCGCCATTCGAGATCCAGGTCTTTTCGCCGTCGATCCGGATATGCGTGTTGCCGTCCGGTGTTGCGGTCGTCGCCATTGCGGCGACGTCGGAACCGGCCTCATTTTCCGATAATGCGAAGGCGGCGATGCGCTTGCCGTCGCGGATGCCGGGCAGGATGCGCTGCTTCATCGCCTGCGAGCCTGCGAGCGTGATCGACCCCGTGCCGAGCCCCTGCATGGCGAAGGCGAAATCGGCGAGCCCGTCGCGCGCCGCCAGGATCTCGCGGGCGAGGCAGAGTGTGCGGACATCGAGCGCCTCGCTCAGGCCGCCATAGGCCGCCGGCACCACGGCCTTGAGGAAGCCCGCCTCGCCAAGCGCCTTGACGCGGGCTCGGCAGGCGACGTCGACATCGTCATGCGGCAAGCCGGGCAGGGTGGTGTCGGCCCAGGCCGAAAGCGCCTCGGCGAAGCGGCGATGGCGATCCTCGAAGAAGGGCCAGTCGAGCGTGTCGTCCAGGATCGCCATGCCCAAAGTCGCACTACCCAAAGTCGCCATGCCAGGAATGCCGCTGCCCGCCATCTCAATTCCCCTCGAAGACTGGCTTCTGCTTGTTGGCGAAGGCGTGGTAGGCGCGGGCAAAATCCTCGGTCTGCATGCACAAGGCCTGCGCTACGGCCTCTGCCTCGATCGCGCTTTCGACCGACATCGCCCACTCCATTTCGAGCATGCGCTTGGTCATGGCGTTGGCGAAGGTCGGGCCGTCGGCAAGCTCGGCGGCGAGCGCCTGGGCCTCAGCGAGCAGGCTCTCCCTCGCCACGAGCCGGTTGAGGAACCCCCAGCGTTCGGCTTCCTCGCCCTTCAGCGCGCGGCCGGTGTAGAGCAATTCGGCTGCGCGTCCCTGGCCGACGATACGCGGCAGCATCGCGCAGGCGCCCATGTCGCAACCGGCCAGGCCGACGCGGTTGAACAGGAAGGCGATCTTGCTCTCGGCCGTGCCCAACCGCAGATCGGACGCCATCGCCATGATCGCACCCGCGCCGGCGCAGATGCCGTCGATCGCGGCGATGACCGGCTGCGGGCAGGCGCGCATCGCCTTGACCAGTTCGCCGGTCATGCGGGTGAACTTCAGCAGGTCCTTGGTCTCCATCGCGACCAGAGGCCCGATGATCTCGAAGACATCGCCGCCCGAGGAGAAATTGCCGCCGGCGCCGGTGACGACGATCGCCTTGACGTCCTCTTCCTTCTGCGCGGCCAGGAAGAAATCGGTGAGTTCGCGGTAGCTTGCGAAGGTCAGCGGATTCTTCTTCTCAGGTCGGTTCAGCGTCACCGTCGCGACCTTGCCGGCGACGTTCAGCTCGAAATGTGCCGGTGTGAAACCCGCCAGCGGCAAGGTCGTGGCGTTGGCGAGGCTCATGCCTTGTCTCCGTTTGCTGCCTTGTCTCCGTTGGCGCGCTGCGCGATGGCCGCATGCAGGGAAGTTTTGGTGCGGCCGAGCAGCCGGAACAATTGCGTGGTCTCGGCGGGGTCGAGCCCCGCAAAAAGCTCCGCGATCCAGCCCTCATGCCGCTCGGCCATTGCCTTGAAGGCCTTGCGCCCCTGCGCCGTCAGCGTCAGCACCTGCACGCGCCGGTCCTGCGCGGCGGCGCGCTTGTCGACGAGCCCGTCGGCGAGCAGACCGGCCACCACGGCGGTGACATTGCCGTTCGAGACCATCAATCGCTGCGAGACCTCGCCGACGGTCATGCCGGTGGTCGATTTCTCGAGCTGCGCCATCAGGTCGAAGCGCGGGAGCGTCGTCTTGAACTCCTCACGCAGGCGGTTGCGGATCTCGGTCTCGATCAGGGTCGAGCAGGTCAGCATTCTGAGCCAGAGCCGGAGTTCGTCCTTGTGATCGCCGGGGCGTTCGCTGGCCTTGGTCTCGCGGTCGAGCACGAGGCTGGGGGCGGGCGTTTCCATGCTCTAGAACTCCCCGCCATTGATCAGGATCGATTGTCCGGTGATGGATTGGCTGGCCGGTCCGCAGAGATAGAGCACTGCGGCCGCGACCTCCTGCGGCGCGATCAACCGCCCCTGCGGATTATCCTTCACCAACTGCGCCAGCGCCTGCTCGTCTGTGAGGCCGGTCTTGCTGGTGATCGCGCTGATACTGCCTGCGACCATGTCGGTGTCGGTATAGCCGGGGCAGATCGCGTTGACCGTGACGCCGGCGCGCGCGGTTTCCAGCGCGAGCGAGCGCACCAGGCCGATCACCGCATGCTTGGCGGCGGCATAGGCCGAGACATAGGCGTAGCCGCGATGCCCGGCGGTCGAGGCGATGGCGATCAAGCGGCCGTTGCGGCGCTCCAGCATGCCGGGCAGCACCGCATGGAAGGCGTTGACTGTTCCGATCAGGTTGATCTCGTTCATGCGGCGGAAGCGCTCGGCATCGCTACGGGTGAACGGCCCGGTCTCGACTGCTCCGGCATTGGCGACGACGATGTCGAAAGGCCGAGCTTGCGGCTGGGCTTGCGCCAAGGCGGCCGCGGCGGTGGCAGTCGCTGCCTCGTCGCGGATGTCGCAGGACATGAACGCGTCGGCATCGCCGGCCTCGGCCGCCTCTTGCAGAACCTTCGCGTCGCGCCCGATGATGCTGACGCGGGCGCCCTCGCGCTTCAGCGCGGCTGCGACGGCGCGGCCGATGCCACGTCCACCGCCTGTCACCAGTGCATGCTGTCCTGCCAGACCCATCCTGAGCGACCTCCTGATGAATCAATATATTTTAGGTCTAAAGGAATTTGCAAGCGCCCTGATCGGGTTGGAGGTGGGCGACGAAATCGCAAAGAAACTGCCATGCATCGGCTGCGTGTGAGCCGATATGACGCCCGTCGTTCGATTTTTCGGTGAACGAAATGAGCCTCTTGAGATAAAATTATTTTAGACCTAAAATAATTTTGCAGCCCATGTTTCGGAGGTCATGATGCGCATCGCGGTCGTTGGCGGCGGACCCGCCGGGCTCTATTTCGCGCTCCTGATGAAGCGTGACTGGCCGCAGATCGAGGTCACGGTCTTCGAGCGCAACCAGCCCGACGACACCTTCGGCTTTGGCGTCGTCTTCTCCGACCAGACGCTCGACACCTTCAAGGCGGCCGATGCGACGAGCTATGCCGCGATCCGCGACAATTTCGCATACTGGGACGATGTCGAGATCCATTTCAAGGACAGCGTCCACCGCGTCTCCGGCAACGGCTTCTGCGGCTGCTCGCGGCGTTCCCTGCTCATGCTGGTGCAGGCCCGTGCCCGCGAGCTCGGCGTCGAGCTTCGTTTCGGCGAGGAGGCCAACGATATCGAGGCGCTGAAGCGCGACTATGATCTCGTCGTCGCTGCGGATGGCATCAACAGCCGCATCCGCGAGGGCTGGCGCGAGCGCTTCCAGCCCGAGACCGACCTGCGGCCCAACATCTTCACCTGGATGGGGTCGACCCGCCCCTTCGACGCCTTCAATTTCTTCTTCAAGGAAACCGAGTTCGGGCTCTTCATCGCCCATTGCTACCAATATGAGGTCGGCCGCTCGACCTGGGTGCTGGAGACCGACCCCGAGACCTTCGCCAAGGCTGGGCTCGACAAGCTGGGCGAAGCGGAATCGGCCGCCTTTCTCGAAGGCGTCTTCGCCGAGGAGCTGCAGGGCCACAAGCTGGTCACCAATCGCTCGCTCTGGCGGAATTTCCCGATGATCCGCTGCCGCAACTGGGTCTCGGAGAACGTCGTCCTGATCGGCGATGCCAAGGCGACGGCGCATTTCTCGATCGGCTCGGGCACCAAGCTCGCGATGGAAGACGCGATCGCCCTGCACAAGGCCTTCGGCAAGGCGAATCTGAATGTCGCCGAGGCGCTGAGCCTGTTCGAGCGCACGCGCCGCGAGGAGGTCGAGAAGACCCAGCACGCCGCCGATGTCTCGCTGGTCTGGTTCGAGCAGCTGCGCCGCTTCTGGGATTTCGACCCGTTGCGTTTCGCCTTCGGCCTGATGACGCGCTCCAAGGCGATCACCTATGACAATCTGGCCCTGCGTGCGCCGGGCTTCGTCGCGGCGATCGACAGGCTGGTCGCGCAGGAGCTCGGTCCGCTCGCCCGCACCCGCAAGGACGGCGCGCCCGTGCCGCCGGCCTTCCAGCCGCTCAAGCTGCGCGAGATGCAGGTCGAGAACCGCATGGTGCTCTCGCCGATGTGCCAGTATTCGGCGCAGGATGGCCTGCCCAATGACTGGCACCTGATGCATTACGGCTCGCGCGCAATCGGCGGCCCCGGATTGATCTTCACCGAAATGACCTGCGTGGCGGCCGACGCACGCATCACGCCGGGCTGCGCCGGGCTCTATACCGACGCACAGGAAGCCGCTTGGGCTCGGATCGTCGACTTCGTCCATGCCAATTCGGTGGCGAAGATCTGCCTCCAGCTCGGCCATGCCGGGCGCAAGGGCGCGACCAAATTGATGTGGGACGGCATGGACAAGCCGCTGGAGGAGGGCGCCTGGCCGATCATCTCGGCCTCGCCCTTGCCCTACTACCCCGAGAGCCAGATCCCGGGCGAGATGAGCCGCTCCGACATGGACCGGGTGAAGGCCGAGTTCGTTGCGGCAGCGCAGCGTGGCGAGCGCGCCGGCTTCGACATGCTGGAGCTGCACTGCGCCCATGGCTATCTGCTGGCGAGCTTCCTCTCGCCGCTGACCAATCACCGAACGGATGAGTATGGCGGCTCGGTCGAGAACCGCCTGCGCTATCCGCTCGAAGTCTTCCGCGCCCTGCGCGAGACCTGGCCGCTGGAGAAGCCGATGTCGGTGCGCATCTCCGCGACCGACTGGAAGGCGGGCGGCGTGACCCCGCAGGACATGATCGCGATCTCCACGGCCTTCGCCGAGGAGGGCTGCGACCTCGTCGATGTCTCGACCGGGCAGACCGTCAACGACAGCCGCCCGATCTATGGCCGCATGTTCCAGACGCCGTTCTCCGACCAGATCCGCAACGAGGCCCAGGTCGCGACCATGTGCGTCGGCAACATCACCACGGCCGACCAGGTCAACACCATCATCGCCTCGGGCCGCGCCGACCTCGTCGCGCTCGGCCGGCCGCATCTGGCCGATCCCTCCTTCGTGCTGCGCGCCGCTGCCTGGTATGGCGTCGATGTCGCGCAGCCGGTGCAGTATCAGCCGGGCAAGGACCAGCTTATGCGCAACACTCCGCGCGAGCGCGAGGAGCTGCAGGATCTCAAGCTCAAGGCCAAACCGAGCCGCCACGCGGTCTCGGTCTAGTCAAGCGAGCCGAGTCGCCACGCAGTCTCGGCTTGAAGCCAGGTGCGGGAGGAACATCCCGTGCGCCCGCCTGTTTCTTGAGCATCACAGTCCCAGCCAGAAGGACCGACATGCTCGCCATCACCCGTTCGCTCGTCGCCGCGCTAGCCGTCGCGACGGGCCCTCTCGCCGCGCTCGCCCAGGGGACGGTCACACCGCCATCGCCCTCGGCCGTCGCACCGCAATCCAATGGCGGGCTCGGCCCGGTGACAACGCATCCCTCGCAGGTCGACAAGGGCCAGAACATGATCCTGCCGTCGGCTGGGAGTTCCGGTCCGTCAGCTGCGCCGACCATGATCTATGATTGCAAGGCCAAGCCGCAGGATTGCACGACACCCGCGACGCCTGCCGACAAGGCTACGGCTCCGCAAATCTCCGCTCCACCGGCTACGACGACACCGTAGCGCAGCGGAGTCAGTTTGCGCAGGCGCTCTCCGGCGTGAGCGTTTCATCTGCTTGATTGCATGGGTGCAAGGTCAGGATTGGGCGAAGGGGGCTTCCGCTGGCGGCGGGGAGCGCTATCTCCAGCACAGACAGCGGGCCGATCCGGCCCTGCGCTCCAATCATGAGGTTCCCGATGAAGCTCACCGGCATTCACCACGTCACCGCCATCTCGGCCGATGCGCCGGGCAACCGCCGCTTCTATGCCGAGACGCTGGGCATGCGGCTTGTCAAGAAGACGGTGAACCAGGACGACACTTCGGCCTATCACCTGTTCTACGCCGATGGCGCCGGCTCGCCCGGGTCGGATCTGACCTTTTTCGACTGGCCTGCCTCACCGGCAAGGCGTGGCACGCATTCGATCAATCGCACCTCCCTGCGTGTCGCCAATGAGGCGTCGCTGGAATGGTGGCGCGAGCGTCTGACCAAGGCCGGCGTCAAGGTCTCGAACATCCGCGCGATCAATGGCCGCCCAGCCGTCGATTTCGAGGATCCGGAAGGCCAGCGCCTGACATTGCTCGCGGATGGCGGCGAAATCCCCTTCGTTGTCTGGGAGAAGAGCCCGGTTCCCGCCGAGCACCAGATTCGCGGGCTCGGGCCCGTCACTATCTCGGTGCCGAAGCTCGAGCGCACCGAGGTCGTGCTGACCCAGCTTCTCGGACTGGAGCGCATCGCCTCCTATCGCGACGCGGCCCATGCCAGCGGCGAGATCCATGTCTTCAAGATCGGGGAGGGTGGTCCGGCTGCCGAGCTGCATGTCGCGGTCGAGCCCGATGCGCCGCAGGCGCGCGAAGGGGCCGGCGGCGTGCATCACCTCGCGCTGCGCACACCAACCTTTGCCGACTACGACGCCTGGGCGGAGCGGCTCAAGGAAGCGGGCTATCCCAATAGCGGCAAGGTCGACCGCTTCTACTTCCGCTCGCTCTATCTGCGCGAGCCGAACGGCATCCTGATCGAGATCGCCACCGACGAGCCCGGCTTCTCCGCCGACGAGCCGACCGAGACGATGGGCGAGAAGCTCGCTCTGCCGCCCTTCCTGGAGCCGAAGCGGGCGCAGATCGAGGCTGGGCTGAAGCCGCTCTGAGCGGCTCGGGGACTTTCAAGGCGCCGATCTATGTGGCGCGGCGGACCGGATCGGTCCGCCGCGCTTTTTTTGTCGCAAATTGCCGCGTTGGATTCACCGGCAATTAACCACGCGGGATTTTACTGAACTCAGTTGAGTTGCGTTGTTGAGTTGAGAGCGCCACCCCGATGTCGGACCAAGGCTACAGGCCGCGTGCAGTCAGGTTGCGCTCTCGCGCCCGGTTGCGCCGCAAGGTGTTACTCCAGCTTGCCTTCGTCGCGGCCACGACCGCACTGGGGTTCCTGGTGATGGATGGATCGCAGGATAGGCCGGCGATCCATGAAGCGACGCCTGCGCAGACAGCTGCTGTATCGCTGCAAAAGACAGAGGCAGCAAGAGTTTACAGCAATCTCCTGAATTCCGAGTTCAGGCTCGGCCCTGCGCCCACCACGCTCGGTGGGAGCGCGCCGCTGGATGCTGGTTTCCACGTCAACACGCCGCTGCAGACGGCATCGCTCGCACCGATAGCTCTGTCGCAGCCAGTTGTTTCGACCTCGGCGCCCATCGTCCCGCGTGACGTGGACACGACCGGAAGCATCGCGCCTGGCGCCCTTCCTTCGACCGGGTCGGTGTCGGACATTCTCAAGACCCCTGCAGCGCCCAGGCTCGTGTCCGGCGCACCGCTGCCGATCGCACGGCCCTCGGAGCTCAAGCCCCCGGAGACCCGCGAGCCGCCGGCCATCGTGCTGCGTCAGCCGGCGCGACGGCCCAAGGTCGCCGCCGCGCCTGCGCAGGCACCGGACAATCGTTCGTTCTTCGAAAAATTCTTCGGCGTGCCGCCGCAGCCGGCAGGGCCCGCTCTCGCTTATGCGGCGCCCGAGGATGATGTCGTCGACCGTTCACGCGGACGCCGGCTCAGCCCCGGAACGGCACCGGCGTTCGGTTCGGCGCAGGCGACGGCGATCTACGACATCAGCGCACGCACGGTCTATATGCCCAATGGCGACCGTCTGGAGGCGCATTCAGGTCTCGGCGACAAGATGGACGATCCCCGTTTCGTCCATGTCCGCATGCATGGCGCCACGCCGCCGCATACCTATGATCTGACCGAGCGCGAGGCGCTGTTCCATGGCGTACGGGCGCTGCGCCTGAACCCCGTCGGCGGCAGCGGCGCGATCCATGGCCGCGCCGGCCTCCTGACCCACACCTATCTGCTCGGCCCCAACGGCGATTCGAATGGCTGCGTGTCGTTCAAGGACTACGACAAGTTCCTGCAGGCCTATCTGCGCGGCGAAGTGAAGCGCCTGGTCGTCGTGGCGAGCCGCAGCTGACGGCACGCCTTTGGGATGATCAGGCCTTGGCGGCGGCCTTCGGTTTAGCCGCTGCCTTGGTTGGCGCCTTTGCCTTTGCGGTCGCCTTGGGCTTGGCCGCGGATTTCGCGGCAGCTTTGGCCGGAGCCTTCGCCTTCGTCGCAGCCTTTGGCTTCCCGCCACCCTTGACGCCGCTGGCCTCGGCCTTGGCGTTGACGAGTTCGACCGCCTGTTCGAGCGTGATTGCGTCCTGCGTCATCGTCTTGGGCAGGGTCGCATTGACCTTGCCCCAATTGACGTAAGGGCCGTATTTGCCGGCGCGGACGACGAGCTTGCCGCCACCAGGATGTTCGCCGAGATCGCGCCCCGGCACAGCCGCGCCACGCCCGAAACGGCTGCCGCCACCACCGCTCTCCTTGGCGACGATCAGGTCGATGGCGCGGTTGCCGCCGAGTTCGAGGATATCGTCATCCTTGTCGATATTGGCGTAGGTCTTGCCGTGCTGGACGTAAGGCCCGTAGCGGCCGATGCCGACGAGGATCGGCTCACCGCTCTCGGGATGCTTCGCGACCTCCCTTGGCAGCGCCAGCAGCGCCAGAGCCTTCTCCAGCGTCACGCTGGCCGCGCTCATGCCCTTGGGCAGGCTCGAGCGCTTCGGCTTCTCACCCTCGCCAAGCTGGATATAGGGCCCGAAGCGGCCGTCACGCAGCGTGACGTCGACCTCGGTGACCGGGTCCTTGCCGAGGATGCGCACGCCCGGCGCGCCCTGGCCGCCTTCGGCGGTGGCTTCGCCATCAGCCGCGGAGACGGTCAGCGGCCGGGTGTAGCGGCATTCCGGATAGTTCGAGCAGCCGACGAAGGCGCCGAACTTGCCGAGCTTGAGCGAGAGCGTACCGGTGCCGCAGACCTGGCAGGAGCGCGGATCGCCGCCATCCTCGCGCGCCGGGAAGACATGGGCGCCGAGCACGCCGTTCAGCGCCTCCAGCACCTCGGTGACGCGCAGATCCTTGGTCTCGCCGATCGATTTGGTGAACTCTTCCCAGAATTCGCGCAGCAGCACCTTCCAGTCGATCTCGGCATTGGAGACCCGGTCGAGCTGCTCCTCGAGATTGGCCGTGAAGTCGAACTCGACATAGCGCTTGAAGAAGCTCTCCAGGAACGCCGTCACCAGCATGCCCTTGTCCTCGGGGACGAGGCGCTTCTTCTCGATGCGGACATATTCGCGGTCGCGCAGGGTCGACAGCGTTGCGGCATAGGTCGAGGGCCGGCCGATGCCGAGCTCTTCCATGCGCTTGACGAGGCTGGCCTCCGAATAGCGCGGCGGCGGCTCGGTGAAGTGCTGGTCGGCCGCGATGGCGCGCTTCTCGAGCGGCTCGCCATCCTTCATCGCCGGCAGCTTCTTTGAGTCCTCGTCCTCCTCGTCGTCGCGGCTCTCCTGATAGAGCGTCAGGAAGCCGTCGAAGAGCACGACCTGGCCGGTGGCGCGCAGTTCCAGATTGCGCGCGCCGACCTTGGCGGCAATGTCGACCGTGGTGCGTTCGAGCGAGGCCGATTCCATCTGGCTGGCGATGGTGCGCTTCCAGATCAGTTCGTAGAGCTTGGCCTGCTCGGGTTCGAGATGGCGCGCGACCATTGCGGGCAGGCGGCCAAGATCGGTCGGCCGGATCGCCTCATGGGCCTCCTGCGCGTTCTTGGCCTTGACCGTGTATTTGCGCGGTACGCCGGGAACATAGGCGTCGCCGAACTCCTTGCCGATGACGCGCCGGGCGGCGGTGATGGCCGAGCCGTCCATGTCGACGCCGTCGGTTCGCATATAGGTGATGAGACCAACCGTCTCGCCGCCGATGTCGACGCCCTCATAGAGCCGCTGCGCCAGTTGCATCGTCCGCGCCGGAGCGAGGCCCAGCTTGCGCGAGGCCTCCTGCTGCAAGGTCGAGGTCTGGAAGGGCGGATAGGGGTGGCGCTTGACGGGCTTGGCCTCGACATTCGCCACGCTGAAGGCGGCGGTCTCCAGCGCTGCCTTGAAGGCGCGCGCCTCGTCGCCCGTGCCGATGTCGAGCCGGGTGATCTTCTTGCCGTCGGCGCCGACGAGCCGCGCGTCGAAGACGCCGCCTGCGCTGGTGGCGAGCGTCGCCACCAGCGACCAGTATTCGCGTGCCCGGAAGGCCTCGATCTCGCGCTCGCGGTCGCAGACGATGCGCAGCGCCACCGACTGGACGCGGCCGGCCGAGCGCGCGCCGGGCAATTTGCGCCAGAGCACGGGGGAGAGGGTGAAGCCGACGAGATAGTCGAGCGCCCGGCGCGCCAGATAGGCGTCGACCAGCGCCTGGTCGACCTGGCGCGGATTGGCGAGCGCCTTCTCCACGGCGTCCTTGGTCACGGCGTTGAAGGTGACGCGCTCGACGGGAATGCCCTTGAGCGCCCGCTTGGCGTTCAGCGCTTCCAGCACGTGCCAGGAGATGGCCTCGCCCTCGCGGTCCGGGTCGGTCGCGAGGATCAGCTTATCGGCGCCTTTCAGCGCCTTGACGATCTCGGCGACCTGCTTGGCGCCGCGCCCCTCGATCTCCCACTTCATCGCGAAGTCCTGCTCGGGCTCGACGGAGCCGTCCTTGGCGGGCAGGTCGCGGATATGCCCGAACGAGGCGATGACCTCGTAATCCGAGCCGAGATACTTGTTGATCGTCTTGGCCTTGGCCGGCGACTCGACGACGAGGAGCTTCATGGTGCGTTTCAGTCTCAATGGGCGAAGGACGGGGCCGGGCAAAACACAGGGAAAGCACGTTATGTGCCTGCCTGGCGAAGCTTGGCGCAGGGCGCGTTGATAGCGGTTCGGAATGGCGCGCGAAAGTGGTTCACGCCGTTATCTCTGTCAAACGCCGATTACGCTTTGCCCGGACGGGTGGAGGCCTTACCGGGAGCGCTGGCGTTCGACGACGATGAGCGGAGGATATCGTGTCTGTACACAGCTTGATCAAGCGCCGGACCGCGCAGGACATCCAGACGCGCAAATCCGGCGAGCCGATCGTCTCTCTGACGGCCTATACCGCTGCGATGGCGGGCATCGTCGACGAGGTCGCCGATTTCATCCTGGTCGGCGATTCGCTCGGCATGGCGGTCTATGGGCTCGACAGCACCGTTCCCGTGACGCTGGAAATGATGATCCTGCATGGCCAGGCCGTGATGCGCGCGACGCGTCAGGCCCTCATCGTGGTCGACATGCCCTTCGGCAGCTATGAGGAAAGCCGCGAGCAGGCCCTGCGCAACGCCGCCCGCATCCTCAAGGAGACCGGCTGCGGCGCGGTCAAGCTCGAAGGCGGCGCGCGCATGGCGCAGACCATCCGCTTCCTGGTCGAGCGCGGCGTGCCGGTGATGGGCCATGTGGGCCTCACGCCGCAGGCGGTCAACACGCTGGGCGGCTTCAAGGCGCAGGGCCGCAACAAAGCCGAGTGGCCGGCCATTCTCGCCGATGCCGAGGCGGTCGCGCAGGCGGGCGCCTTTGCGCTGGTGGTCGAGGCTGTCGCCGAACCGCTGGCCGTGCAGATCACCGAGCGGGTCGCCATCCCCACCATCGGCATCGGCGCGTCCGCGGCTTGCGACGGCCAGATCCTCGTCCTCGACGACATGCTCGGCCTGACCGGGCGCGTGCCGAAATTCGTGAAAGCCTATGGCAATCTCGCCGCCGAGGTGAGGCAGGCAGTCTCGACCTATGCCGCGGAGGTCAAGGCGCGCCGGTTCCCGGGACAGGAGCATGTCTATGCGCTGAAGGCCGAGTGAGACGCAGCGTGGGAAAAAGGCGGGCGCGGCCGTAACCGTGCCTTGCGCAGGTCACGACTCGCGCCTAAACACCCTGCTTCAAATGACATCGCCAGCACCGCTCTACCCGCATCGCCACCTCCTCGGCATCGAGGGGTTGTCCCATCTGGACATCGAGGCGCTGTTGGACAGGGCCGACACCTATGTCGCGCTCTCCCGGCAGGTCGAAAAGAAGACGGCGACCCTGCGCGGCCGTACCCAGATCAACCTGTTCTTCGAGCCCTCGACCCGGACGCAGGCCTCTTTCGAGCTCGCCGGCAAGCGGCTCGGCGCCGACGTCATGAACATGTCGGTCGCCTCCTCCTCGGTGAAGAAGGGCGAGACGCTGATCGACACTGCCGCGACGCTGAACGCGATGCGGCCCGATATCCTGGTGGTGCGCCATCATGCGGCCGGTGCGGTCAATCTCCTGGCCCGCAAGGTCGATTGCTCCGTGGTCAATGCCGGCGATGGCGCGCATGAGCACCCGACGCAGGCGCTTCTCGACGCGCTCACCATCCGCCGCAACAAGGGCCGCATCGCCGGGCTGACGGTGGCGATCTGCGGCGACATCCTGCATTCGCGCGTCGCCCGCTCCAACATCATCCTGTTGAACGCGCTCGGCGCGAAAGTCCGCCTGATCGCACCCTCGACCCTGCTGCCGGCCGGCATCGAGCGCATGGGCGTTACTGTCTTCACCGACATGAAGAAGGGGCTGGAAGGCGCGGACATCGTGATGATGCTGCGCCTGCAGCTCGAACGTATGCATGGCGCGTTCGTGCCGTCCCCGAAGGAGTATTTCCGCTATTACGGCCTCGATCGCGACAAACTCGACGCGGCTCAGCCGAATGCGCTCGTGATGCATCCAGGCCCGATGAATCGCGGTGTCGAGATCTCCTCCGAGGTTGCCGACGGCGCACAGTCCTTGATCCGTGAACAGGTCGAGATGGGCGTCGCCGTCCGCATGGCCGTACTCGATGCGCTCGCCCAGCACCTGCCGAATGGCTGAGCGCAGTGGACCTCGCCCTTGCCCTGCTGCTGAAGCTGATGCACCGGGTCCGATACGTCTTCGTGGCGCTCTATCTCGTCGTCTCGGCCGGGTTCCTCTATGCCGAGCCGCGCTCGGGCTGGACCTGGTTCATCGTCGTCGCGGGCGCCGTTTTATGTCTGGCGTTCTGGGGTCTGGTGGGCTTCTGGAGTTATGCCTTCGCGCGCAGGCAGAGCCGTGACGGCAGGAATGGAACCGACCATGGCTGAACTTCAGGACATCGCGATCGTCAATGCCCGGCTCGTCGATCCGGCGACGGGGCGCGACGAGCGCGGTTCGCTCCTCATCCGGTCGGGCCTGATCGCGGGTGTCGTCTGGGGCGGTGCGCCCCCGACCGTCGCGGAAGGCACGCAGCTGATCGATGCGGGCGGCCTGGTTCTGGCGCCGGGGCTGATCGATCTGCGCGCCTTTCTCGGCGAGCCAGGGGCCGAATTCCGCGAGACGCTCGGCACCGGCTCGCAAGCCGCCGCCGCGGGCGGCGTCACCACGGTCGTCTGCCGGCCCGATACCGATCCGCCGATCGACGATCCCGCGATCATCGACTTCATCAAGCGCCGTGCCCGCGACAAGGCGATCGTCAATGTCCTGCCGTCGGCCGCCCTGACCAAGGGTATGCTGGGCAAGGAGATCACCGAGTTCGGCCTGTTGCTGGAAGCCGGCGCCGTGGCCTTCGGCGATGGCGCCAAGGCGGTCCGCAATCCGCAATTGCTGCGCCGGGCGATGATTTACGCCCGCGATTTCGACGCGCTGTTGATGAACCATGTCGAGGATCCCGATCTGCGCGGTTCGGGCGTCATGAACGAGGGCGAATTCGCCAGCCGCAAGGGGCTGCCGGGCATTCCCCACGAGGCCGAGACCGTGATGCTGGAGCGCGACATCCGACTCGCCCGGGCGACCGGCTCGCGCTACCACGCGGCGATGATTTCCTGCGCGGAATCGGTCGAGCTGGTGCGCCGGGCCAAGGCGTCGGGACTGCGCGTCACCTGCGGCGTCTCGATCAACAACCTGACGCTGAACGAGAACGATGTCGGGGACTATCGCACCTTCTGCAAGGTCTCCCCGCCGCTGCGCCATGAGCAGGAACGCCTCGCCATGGTCGCGGCGCTGGCCGAGGGTGTCATCGACGTCGTAGTGTCCGATCATGATCCCCAGGATGTCGAGACCAAGCGCCAGCCCTTTGCGGAAGCCGCCGACGGCGCGCTCGGCATCGAGACCTTGCTGCCGGCAGCCCTGCGCATGGTCCATGCCGGGCAGATCGGTCTTGCCACGCTGCTGGCTTCGCTCTCTGCGCGGCCGGCAGGCTTGCTGGGCTTAGCCAGCGGCCGGCTTGCGGTCGGCGCGCCCGCAGACCTCGCTTTGTTCGATCCCGACGCCCCGCATGTCGTCGATAAGCGCAAGCTCAAATCGCGCGCCAAGAACTCGCCTTTCGACGAGGCCAAGCTCGAAGGGCTGGTGCGCACGACGCTGGTCGCGGGCAGGGTGGTCTATCACGACGACGCGGTCTAAGCTCCCGCGTACAGGCTGAGACGAGAGGGGCGGCATGCCGGACTGGATGAATTTGGGCCTGTCATGGCCCTCTCTCTGTGCGGCCCTCGCCATCGGCTATCTGCTCGGCTCGATTCCCTTCGGGATCATCCTGACGCGCCTGTCGGGCGGGCCGGACCTGCGAAGCATCGGCTCGGGCAATATCGGTGCGACCAATGTGCTGCGCACCGGCAACAAGAAGCTCGCGGCCCTGACGCTGGCCGGCGACATGCTCAAGGGCACGGCGGCGGTGCTGCTCGGCGCCTATCTCGTCGGCGGCAAGAGCGCCGCCCTGCTGGCAGGGTTCGGAGCCTTTCTCGGCCATCTCTTCCCGGTCTGGCTGCGCTTTCGCGGCGGCAAGGGCGTCGCCACCTATCTCGGTATCCTGATCGGGCTGAAATGGCCGATTGCTGTCACTTTTGCCGCGATCTGGCTCAGCGTCGCCTATCTCAGCCGGTATTCCTCGGTCTCGGCGCTGCTGGCAAGCGTGCTGGCGCCGCTCCTGCTCTGGTTCTGGGCGCGCGAATACCAGATGGCGGTGGGGATGGCGCTGCTCACCGTGCTGCTCTGGTACATGCACCGGGAGAACATCGCGCGGCTGCTCGGCGGCCGCGAAGGCAAGATCGGCCAGAAGGGCTGAACGGGTATGGCTGGCGTCGCCCTCACCGATCGCCAGCGCCTGGATTGGCTGAGACTGATCCGCAGCGAAAGCGTCGGCCCGCGCACCTTCCGCGCCTTGATGAACCGCTTCGGTGGAGCGGCCGCGGCGCTTGAAGCCTTGCCGGATCTCGCACGGCAGTCCGGCCGCACCCTGCGCCTCTGTACGCCGGCCGAGGCCGAGCGTGAGTTCGCGGCTCTACAGCATCAGGGCGGCCGTTTGATCGCCCTGGGCGAGGCGGCCTATCCAAAACCCTTGCAGGCGATCGATTCGGCGCCACCCTTGCTGGCGGTGATCGGGACAACTGACGCCCTGCTGCGGCCTTGCGTGGCGCTCGTCGGCTCGCGCAACGCCTCTGCCGCCGGGCAGAAATTCACAGCCAGGCTGGCGCGCGATCTTGGCGAAGCGGGTTTCGTCGTGGTCTCGGGGCTGGCGCGCGGCATCGACACCGCAGCCCATGAAGCGAGCCTTGGGACTGGAACGATCGCAGTGCTGGCTGGCGGTCTCGACGAGGTCTATCCGCCTCAGAATGGGCCCTTGTTCCGGCGGCTTCTGGAGAGTGGCGCCGGGATCAGCGAGATGCCGATGGGCTGGGCTCCGCGCGGGCGCGACTTTCCGCGCCGCAACCGGCTCGTCTCAGGGCTTTCATTGGGAACCGTGGTGGTCGAAGCGGCACGCAAATCGGGCTCGCTGATCACGGCACGCTTCGCCAATGAGCAAGGCCGGCAGGTTTTCGCGGTTCCCGGTTCGCCGCTCGATCCGCGCGCCGAGGGTGGCAACCACCTGATTCGTGAGGGCGCGACGCTTTGTGCGGAAGCCGCTCACGTCATCGAGGCGCTGCTGCCGCTGGTCGAGTTCGAACAGGGATTTGGCGGCGGCGGGGCCGTGATGCGGGATGGCGCGGGAGAGGCCCCGCCTCAGGCGCTGTGGGACGAACTCGATCTGCCTGGGATTACGCCCGCGCCGAAGACGGAACTCCCGGCGGAGACGGCTTGGCAAGACAAGTCTTGGCAAGACAAGACCTGGCAGGACAAGGCCTGGCAGGACAAGGCCTGGCAGGACAAGGTCTTGCCCTCGGAGACGAGCGATCAGGGCATCAGCCTGCTCGAACTGCTTGGTGCGGCGCCGATCTCGATCGACGATCTCGTGCGCGCCAGCGGCCGGTCCGCCCGCGACGTCAGTCGGGAGCTTCTGGAGCTGGAGCTTTCAGGCGCGGTTTTGCGGCAGCCAGGTGGCTTGCTGACGCGCCTGATGCCCTGAGGTGAGATCACCTGGCGCGATGGTCGTCAGGGGCGGCAACGCTCGGTCTGGTCCCTCGCTTCCTGGTGCGTCAGCTCGAGAAAATAGGCCAGATGCCGCAGATCGGCCGCCCGTGCCATCGTGCCGAGCTCGATGAGCAGCAATTCGATATAGTGCGAGACCTCGAACTGGAGCTGGCGGCGCTGGGCGGCGCAGTCATCGGTCGCACCGGCCGGCGTGGCCGTCATGGCGGATGAAGCTTTGCGGCTCTTGCGCGGCTGGCTTCCAGGAAGGGCTTGGCCGGGTTCGGCTGCGGCAGTCACGTCTATGCCTCCATTAGGTGCAATTACATGATAATGCAACCTGGAGTGTAATAAGGATTGGCTTGAGCTACCCCTGTCCCTTGCGGGTCACATCGGGGCCGCGCCGGCCTCGCGCTTGAGCTGGATGGATGCTTCGAGCCGCGCCATGTCCAGGAAAAAGGCGAGACTCTCCATATCGGCGGATCAAGCCATCCGGAGCATCTCGGAGCTCATGCGCTCGATGTAGAGCAGGGTCGCCTGCTGCAATTCGGAGAGCTGTGGCGCTTCCGCGGGCATCGCTGCAGGCGAGGCGGAGCGAGCTCCGTCGCGTCCGGCGCTGCCGAAGCGTGGGAGGGTAACCCGTCGCGGTATCAGGGGGCTAAACTCCCGTGACTATGCGTGATGTCGCGCGACATCTGAATCTCAACCATATCCGCGCGGTCTTATAGAAATGCAATTAATGCGTGTAAAATTGGATTGGCCTATCCTCAATGTAGAGGGGGGGCCGCTCAGGTGAGGATGAGCACCGCCAGCGGCAGGGTGCCGAGTGCGAGCAGGGTCTGCATCGTCGTGATCTCGGCCATCAGCGGCGCGTCGCCGCCGAGGTCGCGCGCCAGGAAATAGGCGGCCGTGGCTGTCGGCACGGCGGCGGCGACCACCGTCATCGTCAGCGCTGGACCGGAGACGCCGAGCTGCCGGGCGAGCGTCCAGGCCAGCACCGGCATGACGACGAGCTTGAGCGCGATGGCCAGGCCATGAGCGAGCCGGGGCTTGGCGAGGCGGCCCAGATCGAGCCCGGCCCCGACCACCAGCAGCCCGATGCCGAGCGCCGCGCGGCCCAGGATATCGACATAGGTCGCAACCGCGACCGGGAGCATCCACTGCAACTGGTTGAGGATCAGCCCGAGCGCCGACGACCAGATGAAGGGATTGAGCGCGACCGAGCGCATCGTTGCGCCTGGGCTCATCGGCTGTCCGTTGGCGTAGCGCGCCAGCACGATCACGCACATCACGTTCAGCAGCGGGATCATCGCCGCGACCGCGATCGCCATCATCGTCGCGCCATCGCGGCCCAGGAGCCCCGAGGCGAGCGCCAGGCCCACAAAGGTATTCCAGCGCACCGAGCCCTGGAAGATCGAGGTGAAGGCCGGACCCTCGATCCCCAGACGCCGCAGCAGGGGGCGGCTCAACAGAAGAGCCGCGGCGACGCAGAGTATGGTCAGGATCAGGCTCAAACCCATCGCCAGCACGGGCAGGCGGCTCAGATCGGCGACAGCCAGGGTATGGATCACGACCGCGGGGAACAGCACCTGATAGGTCAGGCGCTCGACGCCGCTCCAATGCGTCGCCGTGACGAAGTCCGCGGTCTTGAGGCCCCATCCTGTTGCGATCACCAGGAAGACGGCGACAAGGCTGTTGATCATCGGGCTCATGTCGCGGGCGAATCCAGGTGTCGGCTGCCGGTCACGGCGGGCTGGCGGCGCCCGGAATCGGAACAAGCGGCCGAGACGCTCGTTGTTGAGACCGAGAGCATCGTCAAGGCGGGCCATTGTCCTGTCATGGCGGTGAGGCCCGGACAAGGGCGCAGAGGAATGGGCGGCCTGCTGTCGCCGCAATACTGCCGCGATTGGTTCAGGCCCTGTTCAATCCGGCGCAGGCATCTTGGGGATGCTGCTGCTGACCACCTCAGGAGATACCATCATGGCTTCCAAGAGGACTGTTTTCATCGCGGGCGTGACGGCTGCGGCTATCGCAGGCGCAGGGCTCGTGACGCCTGCCTTCGCAGGCGAGACGCGACTGCGGGTCGATGCGCAGAGGCTCGACGCAGCCCCGGCCGAGTACAGCTATTATCGCGGCCATCGTCGCGGTTGGAATGGCGGCCGTGGTGCGGCCGTCGCCGGTGCGGTTGGCCTCGGCCTCCTCGGTGCGGCGGCGATCGCCTCGAGCCGCCCGGCCTATGCCGATCCCTATTACGGCTATGACGACGGCTACACCGAGTATGCCCCGCGCCGCCCGGTCTATTACGAGCCGGCGCCGGTCTATGAGGAGGCTCCAGTCTACGCCCCGCGCTACCAGTACTATCAAGGTGGCTACGACTCACGCTATCGCTCCCGTAACGGAACGGTCGACCCGTCTCGCGGCGGTCGTTGACGCACATAGGCAAGCCCGGCCGGAAAGGCCGGGCTTGCCGACATGATTTGGGGAAATTCGATGTCTTACGATCGCAAGGCGATATGGCTTTGCCTTGGTCTTGTCGTGTCCGCCATTGGCGGAGCCGGGTCGGCCTCGGCCCAGTATGATCGCGGCTATGACCGCTATCCCGATTATGATCGGCGCAGCGGCTATGAGCGCAGGGACCGCTATGATCGGCGCGATGGTTACCGCCGCGACGACCGCGGCGGCTATGATCGCGGCCGGCGTGGCTATGATCAGGGAGCCGGACCAGGCAGGGGCAACCAGCGCGAGACCGAGAAGAATCTGATCAGGCGCGGCCTCCTCGGACAGTGAATCAGGCTTTTCCGCCCGTCTAACGCGCCGCGTCGGCTCCGTCCGGCGCGGCGTCGTCATGTCCGGCATCGCCCGGCTCCATGCGCATCAGCCGGTCGAGCGCGCCTTGCAGGATGTAGGCAGCAGCCATCTTGTCGACGACCTCGGCCCGCTTGGCGCGCGAGGCGTCGGCGAACAGCAAGGTGCGGGTGACGGCCATGGTCGACATGCGCTCGTCCCAATAGGCGACCGGCAGCGGCGTGAGCGGCGCCAGATTACGCACGAAGGCCCGCGTCGACTGAACGCGCGGCCCTTCCGAGCCGTCCATGTTGAGCGGCAGGCCGATGATCAGCCCTGCGACGGCATGGCTCTGCGCGATCTTGATCAGGGCCGCCGCATCGAGCCCGAACTTGACCCGGCGGATCGTCTCCAGAGGCGTCGCGATCTGCCGCTCGACGTCGGACAAGGCGAGCCCGATCGTCTTGGTGCCGAGATCGAGCCCCAGCAGTCGGGCATGGTCGGGCAGGTCCAGGAAGGTTTCGAGCGGCACGACATTGCTTGACATGCCATGGCCGGTAGCACGCGCCGCCCATCGAGGCGAGCGGCGCGTTTCTATCCGCTCAGTTCACATTCTGCGGCGTGATGCCGGCCGCCTGCAGTGAGGCCGCCCATTTCGCGATCTCCGCATTGAAGCGCTTCGCGTGCGCCTCGCGGGTCCAGTCGCTCTCCGGGAAAACCTGGGTGCCGGCCGATTTGAAGCGCTCGAGCACTGTTGGATCCTTCAGTGCCGCTCTGAGCGCGCCGTTGAGCTTGTCGAGCACGGGAGCGGGCGTGCCCTTCGGGGCGTAAAGCCCGTGCCAGATCGTCATTTCGAGGTCGGTGCCGCTCTCGCGGGCCGTTGGTGTATTGGGCAGGACATCGAGGCGCTGGAGCGAGGTCACGGCATAGGCGCGGATCTTGTCGCCCTGGATCTGCGGCACGGCCGTGGTCGACTGGTCGCAGAGTAGATCGACCTGTCCGGAGACAAGGTCGTTCATCGCCGGTCCGGTGCCGCGATAGGCCACCTGCGTGAACTTCACGCCAAGCGCCTGGCCCAGCAGCACGGCGCAAAGATGCGCGTTCGAGCCGATGCCGGCATGGGCGATCGTCAGCTTCTCGGCCTGGAGTTTGGCGTAGGGAAAGAAGGCCTTGGCATCGACTGGCGGCAAGGCGAGCTTGCCCGCGAGCACCATCGGTCCGGCATTGATCAGGCCGACCGGTGCGAAGGCCGTCCGTGTGTCATAGGTCAGATTGCCGTAGAGCGCGGGCGCCGCGGCGAGCGCGAGATGGTGGATCAGCAGCGTATGTCCATCGGGCTCCGCCGATGCGAGGCGCCGTGCTCCCGCCGTGCCGCCCGCGCCGGCGACGTTCTCGACGAGGATCTGTTGACCGAGCGTGCGCCCCATATGGTCGCCGACCAGGCGGGCGATGACGTCGCTGGGCCCCCCGGCGGCGAAGGGTACGATCAGGGCGATCGGCTTGCTGGGAAAGCTTTGCGCCCATGCCGGCATGGCAAGCCCCAGAGCCAGCAGGCCCCCGAGCGCTAGAGCATTACGCCAAAAAGCGGATACCGGTTTTTCGCAAGAGCAATGCTCTAAGCTTTTAGAATCGATCACGTTTCTCGCATTCGGACGGAACCGTCCGAATGCGACGTGACCTAGGCGTCTTGTGGTCTTCGCTAGCATCCATTTCCTCCGATTTCGAAACCGCTCTGCGGCGGCTTGGTGGGAAAGCGAGCGATCGGACCTGGCGCGTCAGCGCAGGTCGGACAGGTAGTGGGCCTCCTTGGTCAGGCAGATGCTCAGGCGTCGCTCGACCGGCGAGCCATCGAGCGAAAAAGCGATGCGGTCGATCCGCAGGGCTGGTGTGCCGGTGGGGGCTGCGAGCAGGCTGGCCTCATTGGCGTCGAGCGCCACGGCCTTCAGGCGCTCCCGTGCATGGGCGATCGTCACGCCGTAGCGCGCGGCGAACAGGCTGTAGAGATTATTGGGGACCGGCCCCGCCTCCAGCCCCGGAAAGACGCGCTGCGGCAAGGTCAGGGTCTCCAGAATGATGGGGACGGCATCGAGCGACCGCAGTCGGCGGATGCGGATGACGTCGGCTTCGCCGTCGAGATCGAGCGCCGCGCATTCGGCTTCATCGGCCTTGCCGGTCTCCACCCCCAGCACGGTGCTGTCGGGAAAGCGGCGCTCGCCATCGTCGTGAACCAGCTTGAAGAACTGGAACAGGATGCGCCGCTCGTCGTGTTCGGCGACGAAGGTGCCGCGGCCCTGGCGGCGCACCAGCAGGTTCTCGGCAGCGAGCTCGTCGAGCGCCTTGCGGACCGTGCCCTGGCTGACGCCGATCTCGGTGGCGAGCTGGCCTTCGCTCGGCAGGCTTTCGCCCGGCGCCCAGACGCCATCCACGAGCCGCCGGACGAAGATCGCCTTGACCTGCCGGTAGAGCGGCCGGAAGCCGAGCGGCTCGGCTGTGCCGGTGACGTTGCGCCCGGGATTTTCGGTCTTGTGCACACTCATATGTCTTATATAAGACTTGGTGTCATTCAGGTCGAGCGCCGATTTGCCGGACCGACCTGGCCTCACTCCCGGAGGAGCCCCGCATGAGCAAGCCCCATCTCCTGGTTCATGAAAAGAAGGACACTGTCGGCGTCGTCGTCGTCGAAGGCCTCAAGGCCGGCACGGACATGCTCGGCGTCGTCACTCACGACAATTCCGATTTTCGCCTGACCGCCAAGATGGACATCCCGATCGGCCACAAGGTCGCGCTCAAGGACATCAAGGCGGGCGATACGATCTGGAAATACGGCCAGGACATCGGCAAGGCGGTCGCCGATGTGAAGCGGGGCGAGCACCTGCACGTCCACAACGCCAAGACCAAGCGTTGGTGAAACCAAGCGTTGGTGAGACCAAGTCTTGGTGAGACCTGGCGTTGGTGAAACAAACCCGCGCAAAGGCTTGAAAAGAATCGGCAATGGGCTCCCGGCAAGGTCGAGCCCGCAACGAATAGAGGAAACGCCATGTCGATCGTCGCCAATTTCGATCTCGTGAAGGGCAAGCTCGGCCGGATCAAGGGCCGCAAGATCGAGGCGCCCGAGTTCAAGGCCCCGATGGTTCGGCGTCCGACTGGTCGCAGCCTCGATGCCTTCCATGGCTGGCGTCGCGAGAATGGCCGCGTCGGCGTGCGCAACCATGTGCTGCTGCTGCCGCTCGACGATCTCTCGAACGCTGCCTGCGAGGCCGTCGCCAACAACATCAAGGGCACGCTGGCGATCCCGCATGCCTATGGCCGGCTCCAGTTCGGCGAGGACCTCGACATCCATTTCCGCACCCTGATCGGCACCGGTGCGAATCCCAATGTCGCCGCCGTAGTGGTGATCGGCATCGAGGATGGTTGGACCAAACGCGTTGTCGACGGCATAGCCGCCACCGGCAAGCCGGTCGTCGGCTTCGGCATCGAGGGTCATGGCGACATCGCCACCATCGCCAAGGCCTCCTATGTCGCCAAGGAGTTCGTGCAATGGGCGAGTGAGCTCCAGCGCGAGAAATGCGGCATCGAGGAGCTCTGGGTCTCGACCAAATGCGGCGAGTCCGACACGACGACGGGGCTGTCCTCCTGCCCGACGGTCGGCAACATGTACGATAAATGGATCCCGCGCGGCATCCATGGCGTCTTCGGCGAGACCTCGGAGATCACCGGCGCCGAGCATCTCTGCAAGGCGAGAGCTGCGACGCCCGAGGTCGGCGAGCGCTGGTACAAGATGTGGAAGGCCTACCAGGACGACGTCATCGAGGCGCACAAGACCGACGACCTCTCGGACTCGCAGCCAACGAAGGGCAACATCGCCGGCGGCCTGACCACGATTGAGGAGAAGGCGCTCGGCAATCTCGAGAAGATCGGCCGCGAGTGCAAATACATCGACATCCTGCAGCCGGCCGAGGCGCCGTCGAAGGGGCCGGGGCTCTACTATATGGACACCTCATCGGCCGCGGCGGAATGCGTGACGCTGATGGCGGCGGGCGGCTATGTCGTGCACACCTTCCCGACCGGGCAGGGCAACGTCATCGGCAATCCGATCGTGCCGGTCATCAAGATCACCGGTAACCCGAAGACGATGCGCACCATGCCCGAGCACATCGACGTCGACGTCTCCGGCATCCTGCGCCGCGACCTCACCATTCCCCAGGCCGGCGACGCGCTGATCCAGAACATCGTGCGCACCGCCAATGGCCGCCTGACCGCCTCTGAGGCATTGGGGCATCGCGAATTCTCGATGACTAAGCTCTACCGCTCGGCCTGAGCTGCTGCTATCAGCCGGAGCGGCGACGCGAGCCGTCGCTTCGGCCCTGTTTTTGCTAAAATCATTTACCGAAGCCATTTGCCGAAGCCATCTCGACCAGACGAGTCGGAGCCGCGTTCTTGCCCGTTGCGACAACCTCACCGCTGAGCGCCTGGCGCCCCCTTCTCGACGGCATCGCGCTCTCGGTCATCGTCGCGGTTGCCTCCGTGCTGGTCGAGCCGCTGCTCAAGGCTGCTGCCGGCGGCCGTGTCGGAATCCCCGCCGTCGTGATCGCCCTGGTGATCGGCATGCTGCTGCATCCCGTCGCCAACACGACGCGCTTCGCGCCGGGCATGACCTTCTGCGTCAAGAAGCTGCTGCGCTGGGCGATCGGGCTGCTGGGCCTGCGCGTGGCGCTTGGCGACATCATTGCGCTGGGGCTCTCGACCGCGCTGCTCATCATCGCCTCGATGATCGTGACCGTGATCTGCGGCTTCCTGCTGGCGCGCTGGCTGGGCCGCGAGGCCGGGGTCGGCGCGCTTGCCGGCGTTGCGACGGCTGTCTGCGGGGCGTCGGCTGCGCTCGCGACCGCGACCGTGGTGCCCGATTACCGCGGCAAGGCGGCCGATGTCGCCTTCACCGTCATCGCCATGAACGCCTTCGCGACGCTGGCGATGCTGGCCTATCCCTTGATCTGCGCCTGGCTCAATCTCTCGCCGATGCAGACCGGCATCATGCTGGGCGCGACCATCCATGACGTCGCCCAGGTCGTCGGCGCGGGTCAGGCGGTCTCCGACGAGGCGGCCAATGCGGCGATCATCGTCAAGCTGTTCCGGGTGTTCATGCTGCTGCCCGCGGTGCTGGCCGTGGGCTGGTGGATGGTGCGCGAGGGCGGGCATGCCGAGCATGCGAAGGTACCGGTCCCGGTCTTCGCGATCGTCTTCCTCGGCTTGTGCCTGCTCAACAGCCTGTTGACGACGCTGCCGGCGCTGGCGAGCGTCTATCTGCCTGTTCGCGACGCCTTGCTCGAGGTCTCGCGCTGGGGCTTGCTGATCGCCATCGCGGCACTTGGGCTCGGCACCTCCATGGCGGCGATGGCCCGCCTCGGCTGGCGGCACCTCGTGCTTGTCACGGGCACAAGTCTCGTCATCCTGGTTATCGTCACCGGCGGCCTGCTGGCGCTGGGCTGATCGGGGATTTCGAAAAGCGGAAGGTGGCTTTAAGGCGACCTTACCTTTCAACTCTTGAATAAGAGCCGGCCGGGACCTCATGGCAGACATCGTCATAACCGAATTCATGGATGAGGCCGCCGTTGCGATGCTGCGCGCACGCTACGAGGTCCATCATGACCCCGAGCTTTTCGGCAAGCCGGACGAATTGGCCGCGCTGGTTGCGCAATCGCCCGCCTTGATCGTGCGCAACCAGACGCAAGTAAGGGGGGCCGTGCTCACTGCTGCCAAGGCGCTCAAGGTCGTCGGGCGCCTCGGTGTCGGGCTCGACAATATCGACATGGAAGCCTGCACGGCGCGCGGCATCAAGGTTTTTCCGGCGACCGGCGCCAACAGCCTGTCCGTGGTCGAATACGTCATCGGCAGCGCGATGGTGCTGCTGCGCGGCTCCTATTTCGCCAATGCCGCGATGGTCGCCGGCGAATTCCCAAAGACCAAGCTGATCGGCCGCGAGATCGCCGGCAAGCGGCTCGGCCTGGTCGGCTTCGGCGCGATCGCGCGCGACACAGCCAACCACGCCCGATTGCTCGGCATGAACGTCGTCGCCTACGATCCTTATGTGCCTGAGGATGATCCGGCCTGGCAGGCGACCCAGCGCCTCGATCTCGACGCGGTCCTCTCCAGCGCGGACGTCGTCAGCATCCATTTGCCGCTGACGCCGGAAACGCGTGGATTGATCGGCAAGGAGGCCTTCGCCCGGATGAAGCCGGATGCCGTGCTGGTCAATGCGGCGCGCGGCGGCGTTATGGACGAGGAGGCGCTGATCGCGGCGTTGAAGGGCGGCGAACTCGGCGGCGCGGCGCTCGATGTCTTCGAGGAGGAACCCCTCCGTGAAGGCGGAAAACGCTTCGCCGGGACGCCCAATCTGATCCTGACGCCGCATATCGCGGGCAATACGGTCGAGTCGAATGGCCGCGTCTCCGGTCTCGTCGCCGAGCGCGTCATGGCCGCGCTGGAGGGGCGGATATGACGAAGCTGTCGTTTGAGGCGGTCGAAACCAGGCTCGCGGACCTGTTCGCGGCGGCCGGCGCATCTCCCGCCAATGCGGCCTCCGTCGCCTGGGCGCTCGTCATGGCCGAGGCCGACGGGCTCAAGGGCCATGGCCTGTCCCGCGTGCCGACCTATCTCGCCATGCTCAGATCCGGCAAGATCGACGGGCAGGCGGTCCCGATCGCGCGCCGGCCCAAGCCCGGCGTGCTGGCGATCGACGCCGGCCATGGCTTCGCCTATCCGGCGATCGACCTCGCCGTCATCGAATTGCCGGTACTCGCCCGCGAGCAGGGCGTGGCGATCGCCCCGATCCGGCGTTCGAACCATTGCGGTGCAGCAGGCCTCCATGTCGAGCGATTGGCCGAGCAGGGGCTCGTCGCACTGCTTTTCGCCAACACGCCGGCGGCAATCGCGCCCTGGGGCGGGGCGAAACCCGTCTTCGGCACCAACCCGATCGCCTTTGCCGCGCCGCTCGCCGGCCGCGACCCGCTGGTCATCGACATGGCCTTGTCGAAGGTCGCGCGCGGACCGATCGTGGCGGCCAGGCAGAAGGGCGAAGCCATTCCCGAAGGCTGGGCGCTCGACCCGGCCGGCAAGCCGACGACCGACCCTGCCGCCGCGCTCGCCGGCACCATGGTTCCGCTCGGCGACGCCAAGGGTGCGACGCTGGCGCTGATGGTCGAGATCCTCGCCGCCTCGCTGGTCGGCGCCCATTTCGCCTTTGAGGCCTCCTCCTTCCTCGACGACAAGGGCGGCCCGCCCGATACCGGCCAGCTCATCCTTGCGATCGACCCCTCTGCCATGGGCGGTCATTGGTTCAGCGAACGCATGCGAATGCTGGCGCATGCGATCGAGGACCAGGACGGCACGAGGCTGCCGGGCGTCAGGCGCTTGAATCTGCGTGCGAAGGCGAGGGCGGAAGGGATTGAGGTCGCTGAGGAATTGCTGGCTGGCTAGACGTAGTCGAACCGGTCGACATCGACCAGCCCCTTATCGGTGATCTTGAGATGCGGGATCACGGGCAGCGTCAGGAAGGCTACTTGCAGGAAGGGCTCGGCCAGCACGACGCCGAGCGCCTTGGCGGCGGCGCGCAGATCCTCAAGCCCGTGCCTGACGACCTCGAAAGGCTGGTCGCTCATCAACCCGGCCACCGGCAGCGCCAGCTCGGCCGTCACAACACCCCCATCAGCCACGGCGAATCCCCCGCCAGTCTCGATCAAGCGGTTGGCTGCGGCGGCCATGGAGGCCTCGTCCACGCCGACGACGCAGAGATTATGGCTGTCATGGCCGACCGAGGAGGCGATGGCGCCATGCCTCATGCCGAAGCCATGGACGAAGCCGGTGGCGATGCCGCCGGATTTGCCATGGCGTTCGATCACCGTGACCTTGACCGCGTCCTGCGCCAGATCGGGCAGTGCTTCGCCGTCGCGTGAGGGCAGCTGCATCGCCAGCCGCTCAGTGATGATACGGCCTGGCACGACGCCGATCACCGGTGTTTCGCCTTGGCGCGCCCGCGCCTTGAAATCCGCCGGCGTGAGCTGCCGGTTTTTAACGCTGCCGAGCCCGACGGGCGCAACCGAAATGCGATCCGCGAACAATGCGTCCTCGACCAGCCTGCCGCCGGCGAAGACGACCTTCGGGCGGCATGTTGCGAGATCGTCGAGCAGCACGATATCGGCGCGTTTGCCCGGCCCGATGAAGCCGCGATCGAACAGTCCGAAATTCCGCGCGGCCGAGAGCGTCGCGACGCGGTAGGTTGCCAGCACATCCGCGCCATGGGCGATGGCCGTGCGGATCATGTAGTCGAGATGGCCTTCCTCGGCGATGTCGAGCGGGTTGCGGTCATCGGTGCAGAAGGCGAGGAAGGGCGAGGCGTCGCGGCTGATCAGCGGGATCAGCGCATGCAGGTCCTTCGAGACCGAGCCTTCGCGGATCAGGATGGCCATGCCCTTGGCGAGCTTTTCGCGGGCTTCGTCGGCGGTTGTGGTTTCATGGTCTGTGCGGATGCCGGCCGAGAGATAGCCGTTCAGATCCATCCCGCGCACCAGCGGCGCATGGCCGTCGATATGCCGGTGCGAAAAAGCCTCCAGCTTGGCCAGGCAGACGGGATCGCGATGCAGCACGCCCGGAAAATTCATGAACTCGGCCAGCCCGATCACCTTGGGGTGGTCCATCAAGGCAACCAGATCGGGGGCTTCCAGCCGCGCCCCGGCGGTTTCCAGATGGGTCGCCGGCACACAGCTCGAGAGCTGGACGCGCAGATCCATCCGCATCGCCTCGGCGCAAGCCAGGAAATAACGGATGCCCTCGACGCCCAACACATTGGCGATCTCATGGGGATCGCAGATCGCGGTCGTCACGCCATGGGGCAGCACGCAGCGCTCGAATTCGAGCGGCGTCACCAGCGAGGATTCGACATGCAGATGCGTGTCGATGAAGCCCGGCACGGCGATCAGGCCGGTCGCATCGAACTCGACCTTGCCCTGATAGGAGCCGTAGGTGCCGATGACGGTGTCGCCGCAGAGCGCGATATCGGTCTCGATCAGCTCGCCCGTGACGATGTCGAGGAGCCGCGCGCCGCGGATGACGAGGTCGGCCGGCTCGTCGCCGCGTCCCTGGGCAATCCGGCGGGCGAGTTGCTGGCTGGAGACCTTGGCGGCATCGGTCATGGGGGGGCGACTCCAGGTGAATTTGAAAGAAGGGGTGCACGCCCGCCGCTCATTTGTCGATCATCTCCTCCGAGTCTGACCTCTCCGCGCCGTCGTCCCGGGCAAGCGGCAAAGCCGCGCCGACCCGGGACCCATGCCTGACCGCCCTCATGTTTACGCGAGAAAGCGAGCTTGCGCGGCCTGAGGCTATGCTCGCTATGGTCAGGCATGGGTCCCGGGTCTGCGCTACGCTTCGCCCGGGACGCCCCGCGTTTGAGGGCAAGTATGTGGGTTTACATTCTAGCTAGCCAGAAGAACGGCACGCTTTATGTCGGGGTGACCAATCGTCTATCGAGGCGTGTCCAGGCGCATCGCGATGGCGAAGGTTCGGAGTTTGCGCACGAGCATCGCGTCTTTCGCCTCGTCTACGCCGAGCACTACGAAACCCCCGAGGAAGCCATCGCGCAGGAAAAGCGCATCAAGCATTGGCGTCGAAGCTGGAAGATCGAGCTGATAGAGCGCGCCAATCCTGATTGGAATGATCTATACCCCACGACGCATCTCGATTGAGCGAGCATTCTGGAGACCGCGATGAAACTCACCTGGTACGGCCATTCCGCTTTTCGCGCCGAGATCGACGGCGCCGTCATCCTGATCGACCCGTTCTTTACCGGGAATCCGGCTTTCGAGGGCGACATCGCGGCGATCTCGCAGGGCGTGAGCCATATCGTCGTCACCCACGGCCATGGCGATCATGTTGGCGACACGCTCGCCATCGCCGAGAAGACCGGCGCGACGGTCATCACCAACTACGATCTCGCCATGCATCTGGCCTCGAACGGGCTGAAGAGCTTTCAGCCCATGAACACCGGCGGCAGCGTCGATCTCGGCCCGTTCAGCGTGACGCTGGTGCGGGCCGATCATTCTGCCGGCATGGGCGAAGGCGGCGTCAACGTGCCTGTCGGCAATGCCAACGGCGCGATCATCAAGGCCAAGGGCGAGAAGACGCTCTGGCACATGGGCGACACCGACATCTTCTCAGACATGGCGCTGCTTGCCGAGATCCACGGCGTCGAAGCCTGCATCTGCCCGATCGGAGACCGTTTCACCATGGGCGGCAAGGTCGCGGCGCTCGCCATGACCCGCTTCGTCAAGCCGAAATTCGCGATTCCCTGCCACTACGGCACCTTCCCGATCATCGACGCCAATGCCGATGCGTTCCTGGCGGGGTTGAAGGGCAGCGCGGTCGAGGCGCTGGTGCCGAAGAAGGGCGAAGCGGTTTCGCTTTGATCAGTCAGTCATTACTGACTTACGTGTTCGACGCCCGCGCGCTATAGCGCGGGCAAATCATTTTTCAGGAGCCCGCCATGTCGGTCGACCTCGCCACCGTCAAGCGCGTCGCACATCTCGCGCGCATTGCCGTTCCGGAAGCCGATCTGCCCAAGCTGCAAGGCGAGCTCAACGCGATCCTCGGCTTCGTCGAGCAGTTGAACGAGGTCGATGTCGCGGGCGTCGAGCCGATGACCTCGGTGACGCCGATGGCGATGAAGCTGCGGGCCGACATCGTGAATGACGGCGAAATCGCCGACACGATCGTCGCCAACGCGCCAGCCTCCGAAGACAATTATTTCATGGTGCCGAAGGTGATCGAATAAGCGCGTCTCGCGCCTCTTCGATCACCCCGGACGCACGATGCGCGTGTCCGGGGTCTCCTGACCAGACAACTCCCGGATATCCCACGTGACCGATCTCACCCGCCTGACCCTGACCGAAGCCCGCGACGGGCTGAAGGCGAAGACCTTTTCCGCAACCGAGATCACCAAGGCCCATATCGCCTCGGTCGAGAAGGCGCGCGCGCTCAACGCCTATGTGCTGGAGACGCCCGAGCATGCCCTGAAGCAGGCAGCGGCCTCGGACGCGAAGCTCAGCAAAGGCGAGGGCGGCCCGCTTGAGGGCCTGCCGCTCGGTATCAAGGATCTCTTCGCCACCAATGGCGTGCGCACCACGGCCGGCTCGAAGATCCTCGGCAATTTCGTGCCGGCCTATGAATCGACGGTGTCGAGCCAGCTTTGGCGCGACGGCGCGGTCATGCTCGGCAAGCTCAACAACGATGAATTCGCGATGGGCTCCTCCAACGAGACCAGCGCTTTCGGCCCCGTGGTCAATCCCTGGCGGCGCAAGGGCTCGAATGTCGGGGCAGGGGCGACTGGTGCGATCGAGGGCGCCCATCTCGTTCCCGGCGGCTCGTCCGGCGGTTCGGCTTCGGCCGTCGCCGCTGATCTTTGCCTGGCTGCGACCGCGACCGATACCGGCGGTTCGATCCGCCAGCCCGCCGCCTTTACCGGCACGGTCGGCATCAAGCCGACCTATGGCCGCTGCTCGCGCTGGGGCATCGTCGCCTTCGCCTCCTCGCTCGACCAGGCAGGGCCGATCGGCAAGACGGTGCGCGACTGCGCCGTGATGCTGCGCTCCATGGCCGGGCATGATCCCAAGGACACGACCTCGGTCGATATGGCCGTGCCGGACTATGAGAAGGCCGTCGGCCGCTCCGTGAAGGGCATGAAGATCGGCATTCCCAAGGAATATCGCCTCGAAGGGCTCAATTCCGAGATCGACGCGCTCTGGCAGAAGGGCATCGACTGGCTGAGGGCGGCCGGCGCCGAAATCGTCGAGATCTCGCTGCCGCATACGAAATACGCTTTGCCGGCCTATTATATCGTTGCCCCGGCCGAGGCCTCGTCCAATCTCGCGCGCTATGACGGCGTCCGCTACGGTCTGCGCCAGCAGGGCCGCGACATCGTCGAGATGTATGAGAAGACCCGCGCCGAAGGCTTCGGCGCCGAGGTCAAGCGCCGCATCATGATCGGCACCTATGTGCTCTCGGCCGGCTATTACGACGCCTACTACCTGCGTGCCCAGAAGGTCCGCACGCTGATCAAGCGCGATTTCGACCAGGCCTATGCCGCCGGTATCGACGCCGTGCTGACGCCGGCGACGCCGTCGGCGGCTTTCGGCATCGGCGAGAAGGGCTCGGCCGATCCGGTTGAGATGTATCTCAACGACATCTTCACGGTGACGGTGAACATGGCCGGCCTGCCCGGCATCGCCGTGCCGGCGGGGCTGGACAGCCAGGGGCTGCCGCTCGGCCTTCAGCTCATCGGCCGGCCCTTCGACGAGGAGACGTTGTTCTCGCTCGGGCAGGTGATCGAGGACGCGGCCGGGCGTTTCCCCGTGAGCGAGCGCTGGTGGGGCTGATGGCAGACCGCGATCTCCTCGACGTTCCTGCTCTGGCGGGGCTGAGGCGGGAGATCGACGCCATCGATGCCGAACTCGTCGCGCTGCTGCGCCGGCGGCTCGACGTCGTCGAGCGCGTGCTGGTGGTCAAGCGCGGCGACGGCCTGCCGGCGAATATTCCCGCACGGGTCGAGCAGGTGGTCGAAACCGTCAGGGAAAGGGCGCAGGAGGCGGGCCTTCCGCCGGAACTGGCCGAGACACTGTGGCGGCCGCTGATCGGCTGGACGATTGCCTATGAGGAAGGTCGCCTGACGCCGACCTGAGAGTTCGGCGCGACCGACGCCATCAATGAGAAAGGGCCTTCCGCGCTGCGCGGAAGGCCCTTTTCGTTAGAGCAGGATACGAAAAAGGATCCTGCTCTCGCTCCCAGATGAGAGGCGGATTCAGATGTCAGATGGGATCACCCTGTGACCCCATCTAACATCATCCGGCTCTAATGCATGGGCTGCGGGGCGTGAGGCGCGTCGACCACCTTCTTCTTGCCGCGCAGCTCCGCCATCCAACGCACGATGACGTAGAAGGCCGGGGTGAAGATCAGGCCGAAGAAGGTCACGCCGATCATCCCCGAGAACACCGCCACGCCGAGCACCTGGCGCATCTCCGCGCCGGCGCCGATCGAGATCGTCAAGGGCAGCACGCCGAGGATGAAGGCGAGCGAGGTCATCAGGATCGGCCGCAACCGGGTCCTGGCCGCAGCGATCGCGGCCTCGCGCCGGTTCATGCCCTCGTCTTCCGCTTGCTTGGCGAACTCGACGATCAGGATCGCGTTCTTCGCGGCGAGGCCGACGAGCACGACGAGACCGATGTCGACAAGCACGTTGCGGTCGAAGCCCTTGTAGCCGACGCCGATCATCGCCGCGAGAATACACATCGGCACGATCAGGATGACCGCGAGCGGCAAGGTCCAGCTCTCGTACAGCGCTGCCAGCAGCAGGAAGACGAAGACGACAGCGAGGCCAAACGCGATGATCGCGGTGTTGCCGGCGAGCTTCTCCTGCAGCGCAATCTCGGTCCATTCGAAGCCGAAGCCGGACGGCAGAACCTTCTGCGCGATTTGCTCCACGGCTGCGATACCCTGGCCCGTCGAGAAGCCGCGCGCCATCGACAGCTGCACCTCGGCTGCCGGGTAGAGGTTGTAGCGCGGCACGCGATAGGCGCCGGTCGTGTTCGAGAAGGTTGCGACCGAGCCGATCGGCACCATCTCGCCATCGGCATTGCGCGTCTTCAAGGCGGCGACGTCGCGGACGTCGAGCCGGTAGGGGTTATCGGCCTGTGCCGTCACCCGGAAAGTGCGACCGAGGATGTTGAAATCGTTGACATAGGCCGAGCCCATATAGATCGACAGGGTCTCGAACACACGGGTCACCGGTACACCGAGCATTTCCGCCTTGGTCCGGTCGATATCGGCAAAGATCTGCGGCGTCTTGGTCGAGAACAGGGTGAAGGGCTGCTGGATGCCCGGAGACTGCCCTGCGGTGCCCGCCACGGCCCAGGTCGCGCCTTCCAGCGCGGCGAGGCCTCGTCCGCTGCGATCCTGGACGTAGCCCTTGAGACCGCCGCCATTGCCGATGCCGGGAACGGCCGGAGGCTCGATCACCAGCGAGAAGGCCTCGTTGATCTGGAACAGCTGGGTGCGCAGGTCGTTGAGGATGCCTTGGGTCGTCAGGCCAGCCTTGGCCCGTTCCCTGAAGTCCGAGAGGGTGACGAAGGCGACGCCGGCATTGGGCGCCAGGGTGAAGGTCGCGCCGTCAAGACCGGCAAAGGCAACGGCATGGGCGACGCCGGGCCGCTTCAGCAGCATGTCTGTCGCCTTGCGGATGACCGCGTCCGTTCGCGGCAGGGACGAGCCTGCCGGAAGCTGGAAGACGGCGATGAAGTAACCGCGGTCGAGCTGCGGCACCAGGCCTGTCGGGATTGCGACGAGGCGCTGGCCGGCGACCGCGATCAAGGCGGCATAGACCAGCAGCATCAGCACGCTGACGCGAATGAGACGCGAAGTCACCGCGCCATAGCCGCGCGAGAGCCAGTCGAAACCCTTGTTGAAATATTTGAAGAACCAGCGGATCGGCGCGCCGAGCGCCGCGACGAAGCCTTTGGGTTCCTCATGGCTGTGCGGCTTCAGCAGGATCGCCGACAGCGCTGGCGACAAGGTCAGCGAGACGAAGCACGAGATCATCGTCGAGGCTGCGATGGTCACCGCGAACTGCTGGTAGAACGTGCCTTGCAGGCCGGTGATGAAGGCGGTCGGGATGAACACGGCGCAAAGCACGAGGGCGATCGCCAGCAGGGCGCCGCCGACCTCGTCCATGGTCTTGTGCGCAGCGTCCTTGGCGCTCATCCCCTGCGCGAGATAGCGCTCGACATTCTCGACGACGACGATCGCATCGTCGACGACGATGCCGATCGCCAGCACGAGCGCGAGCAGCGAAATCGTGTTGAACGAGATTCCGACCGCGCTCATGACCAGGAAGGTGCCGACCAGCGAAACCGGGATCGCGATGATCGGAATGATCGCGGCGCGCCAAGTCTGCAGGAACAGGATCACGACGATGACGACGAGCACGATCGCCTCGAGCAGCGTCTGCACGACAGCGGAGACGGACTCGCCGATGAACTCCGTCGGATTGTAGACGATCCGGTACTCGAGCCCGCCCGGGAAGTCCTTCGACAGCGTCTGCATCGTCTTGATCAGGGATTCGGAGGCCGCCAGCGCGTTCGAGCCCGGACGCTGGAAGACACCGATCGCGACCGCTTCCTTGTTGTCGAGATAGGAGTTCGACAGATAGTCCTGCGCGCCGAGTTCGACGCGTGCGATGTCGCGGACGCGGATCGTGCCGCCATCGGCGTCGGAGCGCACGACGATGTCGTAGAACTCTTCGATGCTGGTGAGACGTCCCAGCGTGTTGACCGAGAGCTGGAAGGCGCCGTCCGACTTGGCTGGTGGCTGGTTGATCGCGCCCGCCGCGACCTGGATGTTGGCGGCGCGGATCGCGGCGACGACATCGCTGGCGGTCAGGTTGCGCGCCGCGACCTTGGCCGGATCGAGCCAGACCCGCATCGAGTAGTCGCGTGCGCCGAAGACCTGAACGTCGCCGACGCCGTCGACGCGGGTCAGCACGTCCTTGACGTTGAGCGTGGTGTAGTTCGAGACATATTGCTGGTCACGCGAGCCGTCGGGCGACAGCATGTGGATGACCATCAGGAAGTCGGGCGAGGCCTTGCGGACCTGCAGGCCGAGCGTGCGCACATCCTGAGGCAGGCGCGGCTCGGCCGCGGAGACGCGGTTCTGCACCAGCACCTGAGCCTGGTCGACATCGGTGCCGGCCTTGAACACGACGCTGATCGTGACGCGCCCGTCGCCGGTCGATTGCGACGAAATATAGAGCATGTCGTCGACGCCGTTGACCTCCTGCTCGATCGGGGCCGCGACCGTCGAGGCGACGACCTCGGCCGAGGCGCCGGGATAGCTCGCCGTGATCGTGACGGTCGGCGGGGCGATCTCGGGATATTCGGCGATCGGCAGACCGCGCTGGGCGATCGCGCCCGCGATGGTCAGAAGGATCGACAGCACGGTCGCGAAGATCGGCCGGTCGATGAAGAAATGCGCGAAGCGGAACATGGACGTTTCCTGGCCGGAAGGCAGGGCGGACGGCGCGGCGCCGTCCGTGGCTCAGATCGGGTGGCGAACGGTCAATTCGTGGCGGTCGGCTTGATCTCGCCGGGTTGCGGCGTCACCGTTCCGCCCGGACGCACCATCGGGTTGGCGAGGCCGCCGATGATGACCTGGTCCGTGGGGGCGAGGCCCTCGCGAATGACGCGCAGGCCATCGCTGATCTGGCCGAGCACGACGGGCTTGGGCACGACCTTGTTCTCGGGCCCGATGGTCAGGACGATCTTGCTGGCCTGGTCGGAGACGATGACGGTGTCGGGCACGAGCAAGGCATCGGCCTCGCCGGCGAAAAGGCGCAGCCGCCCGAACGTGCCCGGCGTCAGGAACTGGTCCTTGTTCTCGAACACGGCGCGGCCGCGGATGGTGCCGGAGCGGGCGTTCAGAGCGTTATCGACGAAGTCGATCTTACCCCTGCGCTTCCACTCGCGCTCATCCGCCAGGCGCACCTCGGCCGGGCTGCCTTCTTCGCGGCTGGTGACCTTGCGCAGGTCCTTGGTCAGCCGCGAATAGCGCAGATAATCGGCCTCCGAGGCATCGAAGACGAAGTTGATCGGGTCGATGGCGACGATCGTGGTCAAAAGCGTCGCGCCCGACTGTCCGCCGGCGACGAGGTTGCCCGGGTCGACGCGCCGGTTGGAGATGCGGCCTGAGAGGGGCGCGCGCACCTGGGTCCATTCGAGATTGAGCTCGGCCGTCTTGAGGTTGGCCTCGGCTCCCTGCAGGGTGCCGATCGCGCTGTTGAGGTTGGCGCGGCGCTGGTCGATGTCGCGGGCCGTGATGGTCCGGTTCTGGGTCAGGCCCTCGGCGCGCTCGACCTCGTTCTGCGCGAGCTCGACCTGCGCCTTGGCGCGCGCCACATCGGCGCGCGAGACGTCGACCGAGAGCCGGTAGGGGCGCGGATCGATGGTGAAGAGCAGATCGCCCTTCTTGACGAGATCGCCGTCACGGAAATGCAGCGAATCCAGGAAGCCCGAGACCCGGGCGCGAATTTCGACCTGCTCGCTTGCCTCGAAGCGGCCTGTATACTCGTCCCAGTTGGTGACGCGCTTGGCGAGCGGAGCCGAGACCTGCACAGGGGGCGCCGGCGGCGCGCCCTGGGCGAGGGCCGTGGCCGCGGCGAAAGTCAGCACAGCGGAAGCGGCAATGAGTCCGAGACCCGTGGCGCGGCGATATGTCATGGACGGACTCCGGATAGCAGGACCGGCGCAACCAGCGAGGGTTTCCGGATTTTGCTGCAAGAAGGGGATCGGGCTGACGATTGTCAAGATCGTTCACTCGACACTAAGGCAAACAAGGGGCAAATACGCCACAATACGGCCAAGTGGTGACAGGAGGGCAACAGCCGCTTGCCGGCCGCGCGCCGAAATCGTAACCCGTAGCCGAGATTTTCAAGTCGAAAGAGCCAAGATGAACGCGCATGTTCGCCCCGCCGACCCCAAGAAGCTGATCAAGGGAGCGACCGGCGATTGGGAAGTGGTGATCGGCATGGAGATCCATGCACAGGTGACCTCCAATGCGAAACTCTTCTCCGGCGCCTCCACGGCGTTCGGCGCCGAGCCGAACGAGCATGTCAGCCTCGTCGATGCCGCCATGCCGGGCATGCTGCCGGTCATCAATGCCGAGTGCATCCGCCAGGCCGTGCGCACCGGCTTGGGCCTCAACGCCCAGATCAACAACCGTTCGGTCTTCGACCGCAAGAACTACTTCTATCCCGATCTGCCGCAGGGTTACCAGATCAGCCAGTACAAAAGCCCGATTGTCGGTGAGGGTGAGATCGTCGTCGACCTGTCGCCGACCGAGCAGATCACGGTCGGCATCGAGCGCCTCCATCTGGAGCAGGATGCCGGCAAGTCGATCCACGACCAGCATCCGACGATGAGCTTCGTCGATCTCAACCGCTCGGGCGTGGCGCTGATGGAGATCGTCTCGAAGCCGGATCTGCGCTCGGCCGAAGAGGCGCGCGCCTATGTCACCAAGCTGCGCACCATCATGCGCTATCTCGGCACCTGCGACGGCGACATGGAGAAGGGCAATCTGCGCGCCGATGTGAACGTTTCGGTCCGCAAGCCCGGCGCGGAGCTGGGTACGCGCTGTGAGATCAAGAACGTCAACTCGATCCGCTTCATCGGCCAGGCGGTCGAAGTCGAGGCGCGCCGCCAGATCGGCATCATCGAGGATGGCGGCACGATCGACCAGGAGACGCGGCTCTACGACCCCGGCAAGGGCGAGACGCGCTCGATGCGCTCCAAGGAAGAGGCGCATGACTATCGCTATTTCCCGGACCCGGACCTGCTGCCGCTCGAATTCGACGACGCCTTCGTCGCGGAGCTGAAGAGCGTCCTGCCGGAATTGCCTGATGCCAAGAAGGCGCGCTTCATCGCGGAATACGGCCTCTCGGCCTATGACGCCTCGGTGCTGGTGGCAGAGCGCGAGCAGGCCGACTATTTCGAGGCCGTGGCGAAAGGCCGCGACGGCAAGGCCGCAGCGAACTGGGTGATCAACGAGCTCTTCGGCCGGCTGAACAAGGAGGGCCAGGATGTCGGCTCCTCGCCGGTCTCGGCGTCCCAGCTCGGTGGGCTGGTCGAGCTGATCGGCGAGGGTGTCATCTCGGGCCGGATCGCCAAGGATCTGTTCGAGATCCTCTGGTCGGAAGGGGGAGATCCGCGTGAAATCGTCGAGGCCCGCGGCATGAAGCAGGTCACCGACACCGGCGCGATCGAGAAGGCGGTGGATGAGCTGATCGCCGCCAATCCCGACAAGGTCGAGCAGGTCAAGGCGAAGCCGACCATGTTGGGCTGGTTCGTCGGCCAGGCGATGAAAGCTTCGGGCGGAAAGGCCAACCCGCAGGCCCTGAACGAGATCCTGAAAGCCAAGCTGGGCATCGAGTGACGCCAGACGGTCTCATCATCCGCGACGCGCTGCCCGCCGACCTCCCGGCGGTGCGCGGTCTCTTGGTCGAGACCTGGCATGCGACCTATGACGGCATCTATGGCTGGCAGCGCGTCGCCGAGATCACCAATGCCTGGCATTCGCTGGAGAATCTCTCGGCCCAGCTCGGGCGCGAGAGTGGAGCCTTTCTTGTCGCCCTGGTCGGCGAGGAGATCATCGCAACCGCCTCGGCGCGGCTGGAGCGCGACCGTGCAGCGCTGCTGACGAGGCTCTACGTCCTCCCGAGCTATCAGGGCATCGGCGTCGGCCGCACGCTGCTGCAGGTGACGCTGGCCTGTTTTCCGCAGGCCCCGGTCGCGCGATTGGAAGTCGAGAGCCAGAACGAGCCGGCCATCGCCTTCTACGAGCGCATGGGGTTCTTCCTGCAGCGTCAGGCCCGCTTCGACGGACGCGAGGACACCCCGAACACGCTGCTGATGGCGAAGCGGCTCTTCGCCGAGTGAGGGCCTATGACGTAATACCCTTCGGTGAACGGCAGTTCCTGCTCAACTTCTGGCCCGTCGCCGGTTTTTTGCAGCAATTTAGCGCCGGACAATACTACGCGGCTACGTGCAAGATCGTCCTCTCGGATGGACATGCGAGCCTCCACGATTGCATTGTCCGCCGCATTCGTAAGCACAACTTTGCGAATGTGCTTGTGGACAATGTCTATATCCTCGTGAAGACAGATTTCTCCGCCGAGGCTCTTTCTGCTGCGTTCTATCAAATGACGCATGTCGGTAGCGAAATCAGCGAGACCCAGGCGTTAGTCTGGAAAAGTGAGCCATAAGCGAAGACTGCGGGCTTGCAAGCGATGCATTCTCGGCTTGCCCCCTGCGTCGTTGCCCTGCTCGGTAACGGCGAGAAAAACAAGGAATCGTCGGTTGATCCCCTTAAACAATGACACGATCAAGATCCGTCGCGCCCAACCGGAGGACGTCGCGCGCACCGTCGAACTCATCATGCTGGGCGCGGCGCGCGACGCGAAGACGCCCGACGATATCGCGGTTGAGGCCGCCCATCCCGCCTATCGCGAGGCCTTCGCCGAGATCGCGAAGAGCCCGCACAACCTGCTCTTCGTCGCCGAACGCGGGGGCGTCGTCGTCGGAACCTACCAGCTCACCGTGATCCCAGGGCTCGCCGCGCGCGGCCGCAGGCGGGGCAAGATTGAAAGCGTCCATGTCGCGCCGGAGTGCCGCGGGCACGGCATCGGCGCGGTGATGATGCGCCATGCGATCGACACCGCGAAGGCTCAGGGCATCGGCCTTGTCGAGCTGACCTCCGACAAGGCGCGGACCGACGCGCATCGCTTCTACGTCAATCTCGGCTTCGCCCAGAGCCATGAGGGCTTCAAATTCGTGATCGAGCCGTAGCGGTCGATCCGGCAAGTCTCAAAAGGCCTGCAGGATCCAGAGAAACTGCATCGCGAGATGGAGGGCTGCCACGGTGATCTGCACGGATCGCCGTGCGACGAGGAAGCCAAGGAGGCATAGGGCGAGGCCGATGGGAACCTGCAGCAGATAGGCGCTGCTCAGCTGGCTCCAGCGCTCCGAACCCTTGATCAGCGTATCCGTCACGTCGAGGGCGAAGGTCGCCGCCAGCAGGCTGAAGAACCAGCGGCGCCTTTTGATGAAGAAGTCCTCATAGCCCGCATATTCCGAGATGTTGTCGGGAAAGAGCAGGGCCGCCAGCATGTAGAGGACGACGGCATAGCCGATGAGGAAGGTGAAGACGCCGAAATTCCAGACGGGAATCCGCGAGAGTGCGAACTCCCACCACCAGAACAGGATCAGTTCGAGCAGGATCGAGCCGACCCAGAGCAGGTGGATCAGCGACAGGCGGTGCCGGGCGGGATGCTGGATGAAGCCGGCGGTGCCGGTCAGCAGCCGGGTTACGCCCAGCCCGGTGACCATGCCCATGACGATCCGGACATGGGCGAAGAGTTCTTGCGACGCGACGGTCTCCATGGCGCGTCCATAACCCGCTTGCTGCGAGGAGCCTAGAGGGGCTGCTGATTCTGCCGAACGCCTTTCGCCCGACCTCACGACATGGCGAGGTCGCTCGTGGCGCGGGGGCCGGTGCTTCCAGGCCGGCGCGGGTGAGACTAGATCTGTCGCATCCAGCAACCGACGGGAAGCGCAGCATGGCACAGGTTCAGACCAAGCCGATCGATCTCCACTACTGGCCGACGCCGAATGGCTGGAAGATCACCATCATGCTCGAGGAGTGCGGGCTGCCCTACGCCGTCATTCCCGTGAACATCGGCAAGGGCGACCAGTTCAAGCCGGAGTTCCTGGCGATCTCGCCCAATAACCGCATGCCGGCGATCGTTGACCCCGAGGGGCCTGACGGGAAGCCGATCTCGGTCTTCGAATCCGGCGCGATCCTGCAATATCTCGGTCGCAAGACCGGCAAGTTCTATCCCGCCGACGAGCGCGGCCGCGTCGCGGTCGATGAATGGCTGTTCTGGCAGATGGGCGGCTTTGGTCCGATGCTCGGCCAGACCCATCATTTCCGGCTCTACGCGCCCGAGCAGGTGCCCTATGCCATCGAGCGCTATACCAATGAGGCGAACCGCCTCTATGGCGTCCTGAACAAGCGTCTCGCCGGTCGCGACTACATCACCGGCGACTATTCGATCGCCGATATGGCTTGCATCGGTTGGGCGCGCGGTTGGGAGCGCCAGGGCCAGGACATCAAGCAGTTTCCGCATGTCGAGCGCTGGATCGCGACGATGCTGGCACGCCCGGCCGTCGAGCGTGGCCTTGCCGTCGCTTCGGAGCTGCGCAAGCCGCCGGAGCAGCGCACGCCCGAGGAGCACGCGATGCTATTCAACCAAAAGGCGCGCTGAGACCCCTAGGTCACAATCCGTCATTGCGAGCGGAGCGAAGCAATCCAGAAGGTCTCGCTCGACGGCCCTGGATTGCTTCGTCGCTGCGCTTCTCACAATGACGAAACCGCCCGAGGATGACATCCCTTCGCGCGTCAGTTCGCCCGTGACCACTTCACCGAGCGGCAGATCAGGCCGCCGAGCACGCAGCCCGATGTCGTCAGCGCGTCGCCGGCCAGCGTCATCGTGCCCGAATAGGTCTTGCCGTCCTCGGGGTTGAAGGCGCTGCCGCTCCATTTGCCGGCGCCGGCCGGCTTCATGTCGTAGAAGATGCGCTGGCCGATCTTGGCAGGACCGTTGGGATCCTTGAGCCAGGCGATGGTGCCGCAGACCGCTTCGCCGCATTTGGCGAAGCGGACGCGCGAGGCGCCGGTGTCGCGCAACCATGTGCCGGTGACATCCTGGGCCATGGCAGGCGTCGCGGCCATTCCGATCAGGAGCCCAAGACCTAAAAGCCCGAGACCCAGAAGCTTGGGGCGGCCTGTGATTGCATGCTTGTTCATGTCGATCCTCCCTTGTCAGACCAGCTATGCTGCATGGTTCAGATGTGAACCATATCGGAGGCGTGATCCGTCTCCAAGCCTGCTTTAACGGGAGGATGAAGCGGGTATCCGCGCGCCAAGGTGAATAGCGCGTCAACGCGGCGAATGCTGACCCAACGGGAGGCTATTGAAATCACGTGGCTTTTCGCGCTGCCAGCATGAACCGATCGTTGATTTAACCCGGCGATTACATCTCGTTGAGCTTCGATTCATCGCGATTTTTAGCGGCCTCTTTAAGGGCTGAGGCCAAATCTCGTCGTCACAAGCCGCGGCCTTGGACGGGTGCTCGGCGCAACAGGACAAGAGGGTGGCTGTCATGGCACGCATGGAAATGAGCGCGATCCCCGCTTCGCTGGTGATCCCGACGGAAGCTTCCGCCGAGGCCTATTACGAGCTTGGACTGATGTATGCCGCGGGCCGCAATCAGCCGGTCGATCTCGTCGCGGCGCAGAAATGGTTCAACGTCGCCCTGGCGCGTGGTTGTGGCCGGGCCGCTGCCCACCGCCAGGAGCTGGCGCTCGAAATGACGCGCGACGAGATCGCCGAGGCGCTGCGCGAGGCCCGCAGCTTCCTGACGCGCCACTGATTGCCGCAGCGATCCGCTGAAACGCCCGGGAGCCTTGTGGGGTGGAGAGGCGGCCGCTATAAGCGCGCCGCATTCTCCAGAAATTCCCCAAGGATATATCGATGGCTGTCCAGCGTACCTTCTCCATTCTCAAGCCCGATGCGACGCGGCGCAATCTCACCGGCGCGGTCAACGCGGTCATCGAGAAGGCCGGCCTGCGCATCGTCGCGCAGAAGCGCATCCAGATGACCAAGGCCCAGGCCGAGACCTTCTATGCGGTTCACTCGGCACGTCCCTTCTTCGGCGAGCTGGTCGAGTTCATGATCTCCGCCCCGGTCGTGGTGCAGGTTCTCGAAGGCGAGAACGCGATCGCGACCTACCGCGACGTGATGGGCGCCACCAACCCGGCCAATGCGGCTGAGGGCACGATTCGCAAGCTCTTCGCCCAGTCGGTCGGCGAGAACACCGTGCACGGCTCCGACGCGCCCGAGACGGCCGCGATCGAGATCGCGCAGTTCTTCGCCGGCAACGAGATCGTCGGCTGATCTCTCAAAATCCACACCGTCGTCTTGGACAAGCCGCGTAGCGGCGCAGTTTCAGGATGACGGCAGGTTGGATGACGTGCAGGCGGGCTCTCGAGCCCGCCTTTTTTGTTCACGCCAAATTTTTCACGCCACGCGGTGATCGTGCAGACAGTGGCCGTGATCGGCGAGCGATTCGATCACGCGGCATTCGGCCACCCGGCCGTGCTGGCATTCGCCGACCATGCGCTGGAGCTCGCCGCGTAGCGACTGGAGCTGGGCGATGCGCCGTTCGACATCAGCGAGATGGCGCTGCGCGATGCTGTCGGCGCGGTCGCACGACGCCTGCGGCTCGGCCGCCATCGCCAGCAATTCGCGGATATCGTCGACGGCGAAGCCAAGATCGCGCGCATGCCGGATGAAGCGCAGGCGCTGCAGATGGGCGTCGCCATAGCTGCGGCGGTTGCTCTGCGTGCGAATGGGGGCGGGCAGGAGCCCGATCTCCTCGTAGAAGCGGATCGTCGGGACCTTGACGCCTGTCGCCTCCGACAGCGCGCCGATCGGCATCTGTTCCATCGCGGCGGCCTCCTAATCCTCTAGCTTCTAGAGGATATAGCGTGCCGGCCTTGCCGATGAAACCCCGTGGCCTGGTCTCGGCTCACGGGGTTTGGCTCACGGGGGTCGGAGTTCGCGCTCAGAAGCCGAGATCGAAGGCGTAGCTCGCTGAGATGCCGAGCGTGATCGAGTCGCGTGAGCCATAGGTTCTCACGATCGGCGACTTGGCGGCATCGCCGACCAGGCGCTTGTACTCGATATAGGTCGTGGTCGAGAGGCGTTCGGACCAGTTATAGGTCGCCTGCGCGATCGCACCATAGGAATGGATCCCGGCATTGTAGCGCTGCAGCAGCCCGCCAGTGCCGGCGGTGCCGGGATAGGAGCCGAAATAGGTCCGCAGATAATCCGCACCGACGATGCTCATGCGCGGACCGGCGCCGAACGACCACTGGCCGACCCTGGCGATGGCGTCGAGCTTGATTTCGGCGACCAGCGCGTCATGGGCGACGAAGCCGCGCCGCAGATCGACGCGGGCGCGCAGCCAGGAGGCCGGATAGAACTCGGCGAAGCCGCCGGCCTCGACGCCGAATTTCGTATCGGGAACCGCGACCAGAGCGGGATTGGTGCTGGCCTTGCGCTCCCAGAGCAGATTGCCGGAGAAGCCGATGCGCCAGCCCTTGCCGGAGAAGAAGCCGATCGAGAGCGCATCATCCTCTGCCACCCACCAGGTGCTCTTCACGCCCTTGCCGAGCGAGATGATCGGACGCGGCCGGAAGACGTAGTTGTTGGAGCCTGAATAATCGGGCTGGTAGCGCAGGCCGGCTCCCAGCGTCAGATTCCAGTGCTGCGCGGATTCGGGCGAGGTGAGGGTGCTGTAGTCGCTCGACTGCGCAAAAGCGCGCTGGCCGGACGAAAGGGCGAGACAGGCCAGCAGGCCCGCCAGGAACACAACGCAACGCATCGATGAGAACTCCGGCGCCGAGGCGCCTTTACCGAACACAACCTCACTCAACTTGACTCGTTAGTGTTAACCGCCGGTTGACGCGCGCGCGCCGGCTGCGTCGAGAGCCGCCGAGAAAGCTATGGCTGCCCGGGCTCGCCATTTCTCCTGCTCTGAACTTCGTCTAATAAGCAGGTATGACCGAACTTCCCCGCATCGCCCATCTGCCATCCGTTTGCCCGCATGACTGCCCCTCCGCCTGTTCTCTGGAGGTTGAGGTCATCGATGGGCGCAGCATCGGGCGGGTGCGCGGCAGCAAGCGCCAGAGCTACACGGACGGGGTGATCTGCGCCAAGGTCGCGCGCTATTCCGAGCGCATCCACCATCCCGACCGGCTGCTGTATCCCATGCGCAGGACCGGTCCGAAGGGCTCTGGCCAGTTCGAGCGGATATCCTGGGACGAGGCGCTCGACGAGATCGCACGCCGTTTCCTGGCGATAGAGGACGAGCACGGCGCGCAGGCCGTCTGGCCTTATTATTATGCGGGCACCATGGGCCTCGTCATGCGCGACGGCATCAACCGCCTGCGCCACGCCAAGGGCTATTCCGGCCAGTACTCGACGATCTGCACCACCATGGCCTGGACCGGCTTCATCGCCGGCACGGGCCGTCTCGCGGGACCCGATCCGCGCGAGATGGCCAAATCGGATTGCGTGGTGATCTGGGGCACCAACGCCGTGCATACCCAGGTCAATGTGATGCACCACGCCGTCAAGGCGCGGAAGACGCGCGGCGCCAAGATCGTCGCCATCGACATCTATCATAATGCCACGCTCGCCCAGGCAGACCTCGCCTTGGTGCTGCGGCCTGGCACGGATGCGGCGCTCGCCTGCGGGGTGATGCATGTCCTCTTCCGCGATGGTCATGCCGACCGCGACTATCTGGCGCAGCACACCGATGCCCCAGACGAGCTCGAAGCGCATCTCACCAGCCGCACGCCGGAATGGGCGGCTGCGATCACCGGGCTCGAGGTTGCGCAGATCGAGGAGTTCGCGGCCCTCGTCGGCACGCGCAAGAAGAGCTTCTTCCGGCTCGGCTACGGCTTTGCTCGCCAGCGCAACGGCGTGGTCTCGATGCATGCGGCGCTTTGCGTGACGACCGTGACAGGAGCCTGGCAATATGAGGGCGGCGGCGCCTTCCACAGCAACAGCGGCATCTACAAATGGCGCAAGAGCCTGATCGAGGGGCTCGACCTCATCGATCCGAAAATCCGCCAGCTCGATCAGTCGCAGATCGGCCGGGTGCTTACCGGCGATGCAGAGGCGCTGCGGCAGGGCGGGCCGGTCAAGGCGCTCTTCATCCAGAATACCAACCCGGTTTCGGTCGCCCCCGAGCAGGAGCTGGTCAAGCAGGGCTTTGCCCGCGACGACCTCTTCACCGTCGTCCATGAGCAATTCATGACCGAGACGGCCGGGATGGCCGACATCGTGCTGCCGGCGACCCAGTTCATGGAGCATGACGATATCTATCAGGGCGGCGGCCACCAGCACATCATGTGGGGCGGCAAGCTGGTCGACCCGCCCGGTGAATGCCGCTCGAACCATGAGGTCATCTGTGCGCTCGCCGAGCGGCTCGGTGCCCAGCATCGCGGCTTCCAGATGTCGCCGCGCGAGATCGTCGACTGGACGTTGCGCGAGAGCGGGCGCGGCACGCTCGACGAACTGATCGCCAATGACTTCCACGACATACAGCCGGATTATCGTACGGCACATTATCTCGACGGCTTCGGCTACCGCGACAAGAAGTTCCGCTTCAAACCCGATTGGCCGAAGGTGCCCAATGCCAATGCCGGCACGGTCGGCCCTTACCTGCAGATACCGGCGCTGCCCGACCATTGGGCGGTCATCGAGAACGCCGATGCCGCGCATCCCTTCCGCCTGGCGACGAGCCCGGCGCGCAGCTTCCTGAATTCGACCTTCACCGAGACCCCGGGCTCGCAGAAGAAGGAGGGGCGACCGACGCTGATGCTGCATCCCGGCGATGCGGAAAAGCTCGGCATCGCCGCCGATGACGAGGTCATCGTCGGCAACAGCCGCGGCAGCGTATATCTCCACGCCGTGCTGTTCGAGGGGCTGGTGCGCGGCGTCGTCATCGCCGAGTCGATCTGGCCCAATGCGGCGCACAAGCATGGGCGCGGCATCAACACGATTACGGGGGCGGACGCCGTTGCCCCCTTCGGCGGCGCGGCTTTTCATGACGTGAAGGTGTGGATCAAGCGGGCGTGACCTTCCGCGCTCTTGACCTTTGCGAGGCGCTGTGAACCATCGCCGACGCGCGGGCGAGGCATGAATCATGCAATCAGGAGCCCGTTTTCTTAGGGCTTGTGAAATCATGATGATGCGGCGGATGGGTGCGGTCGTTTTGGCCGGTGGATTGTCTGTGCTGATGGGCACGGTCGTACTGGCCGCGAGCAGCTCCGCGCCGCTCCCGCCGCCGGACCCGACGGCGAAGAACCTCACCCCCTATATGATCCAGCTGCGCGCCTTCGACGCCTGCCTGCATACCCAGTCGCAATTGCTGCAGACGACGCGCGAGGCGGTGCATACGCCGTGCAGCTGTTACGCCAAGGGCACGGTCAACGCCATGTCCAAGGACGAGATCCAGGCCTTCCGCGACACCGGCTATTTCAACGACACGGCGCGCGAGAAGGGTCTGCAGTTCCTCGACACGTGCAAGCTCAAGCGGCCGCTTTGACGGCTGCGGCCTCCGGAAAGAAACGCGCCCTGATCCGCGCTTCATAAGCGACGAGATTGGGGTGGCTTTCGACGACGCCGCGGATAGCGGAGTCGAAGATCGCGCTGAGCGCCGACATCGTGAAGGCGCCGCGAGCCGGATGATGTCAGATGGAATCACGGAGTGATCCCATCTGACATCTGAATCCGTCTCTCAACTATCAGTGAGAGCAGGATGCGCATGGTCCCGGTCTCGCGCTCGAACGGTAGCCCCGCCATCCGCAGCAGGATCTCGGCCTTGATGCAGAACGGGCTCGGATCAGGCAGGCCGAAGCCTGGCCCGAAGCTGTGCAGGGTGATCATCTCGCGGTTTCCTCTTGGCATTCTCGCCGGCCTGGCGGCTACTGCCACGCTCCTGACAGGATTCGTCAGCAGGCTGGGCCAATCTGAACCTGACGAAGCTCGGGTGGAAACTGAAGAACATGCAGCGCGCCGAACGATTGCTCGATCTGATCCAGAGCTTGCGCCGCCGGCGCCGGCCCGTGACGGCCGATACGCTCGCCGCCGAGCTCGATGTCTCGGTGCGCACCGTCTATCGCGACATCGCCGCGCTGATGCGCCAGGGCGTGCCGGTCCGGGGTGAGGCCGGCATCGGCTATGTCCTCGATGCCGGCTTCGACCTGCCGCCGCTGATGCTGTCGCCCGACGAGATCGAGGCGGTCCTGGTCGGCATGCGCTGGCTCAGCGAGCGGGCGGACCCTGTTCTGGCGCGCGCGGCCGAGGATGTGGTCAGCAAGGTCGCAGCCGTGCTGCCGACACACCTCAAGCCGATCCTGCTCGATGGCGCCTTGTTCGCTCCCGCCTATGGCTCGGAGAAGCCGGTCGACCAGGTCGATGTCGCCGGCGTCCGCGCCGCGATTCGGCAAGGCCGCAAGCTCTCGATCCGCTATCGCGACGAGGCGGGGCGGGAATCGCAGCGCATGATCTGGCCGATCGGCATGACCTTCTACGAGCGGGTGCGCATCGTCATCGCCTGGTGCGAGTTGCGTGAGGCGTTCCGCCATTTCCGCACCGACCGCATCACCGACCTCGCCTTGCGCGAGGAGCGCTACCCGGCGCGGCGCGCCGATCTGTTGCGACGCTGGCAGCAGCAGGAGGATGAGCGCGACAGGGCCGCCTGCGAGCAGCGGGAGGTGGCTCAGAGCCGCGCGATCGCGCCCTCGACCAGCGTGACACGGCCGGAGGCGACCTCGGCGAGCGCGCGCGGATAAAGCGTGTGCTCCTGCGCCAGCACGCGCTGGCTCAGGCTGTCCTCGTCGTCGCCCGGCAGCACGGGCACCTTGGCCTGGGCGATCACCGGTCCGGCATCGAGCTCGGGCACGACGAAGTGCACGCTGCAGCCATGCTCCGTGACGCCGGCCTCAAGCGCCTGCCGGTGGGTATGCGTGCCCTTGAACAGGGGCAGCAGCGAAGGGTGGATGTTGATCAGTCGCCCTTCCCAGCGCCGGACGAACCAGGGCGTCATGATCCGCATGAAGCCGGCGAGCGCGATCAACTCGATCTGGTTGATGCGCAGGACCTCGTCCATGGCGCGCTCGAAGGCCTCGCGATCCCTGTTGAAGGCGCGGTGGTCCACCGTCGCGGTCGCGATGCCCAAGGCGCTGGCGCGTTCGAGCCCGCCGGCGCCGGGGATGTTCGACAGCACGAGCGCGATCTCGGCGGGGAAATCCTCCGCCTGCGCGGCCTGCGCCAACGACAGCATGTTGGAACCGCGCCCGGAGATCAGGACCGCGGTGCGCTTGCGGACGATCGGCGTGCTCACAGGGCGAGCTTGCCGCGATAGCTGACGGGCTCGTCGCCGGCGGCGAGCGAGACGACCTCGCCGAGCCTGATGGCGGGTTCGCCGGCGGCCTTCAGGGCAGCCTCTACCTCATCGGCCTTGGCGGCGTCGGCTGCGACGATCATGCCGATACCGCAATTGAAGGTGCGCAGCATCTCGCGCTCGACGACACCGCCGGTCGCTGCGAGCCAGGCGAAGACGGGCGGGACGGAGATGGCCGACAGATCGAGCGAGACGCCGAGCCCTTCGGGCAGGACGCGAGGGATGTTGTCGGGAAAGCCGCCGCCGGTGATATGGGCGAGCACCTTGATGCCGTCCGTCGCCTTCAGCGCCGCGAGCAGGGTCTTCACATAGATCCGTGTCGGGGTCAGCAGCGCCTCGGCCAGGCTCTGGCCGGGCGCGAAGGGGGCGGGCGCATCCCAGCTCAATCCGGCAAGCGCAACGATGCGGCGGACGAGCGAATAGCCGTTGGAATGCACGCCGGAGGAGGGCAGGCCGAAGACGACGTCGCCCGGCGCGAGATCGGCACGCGGCAGCAGCGTCCCGCGCTCGGCCGCGCCGACCGCGAAGCCCGCGAGATCGTAATCCTTGTCGGCATACATGCCGGGCATCTCGGCGGTCTCGCCGCCGATCAGCGCGCAGCCCGCTTGCCGGCAGCCATCGGCGATGCCGCGCACGATCTCGACACCGACCTTGGGGTCGAGCTTGCCGGTGGCGTAGTAATCGAGGAAGAGCAGTGGCTCGGCGCCCTGCACGACAAGGTCGTTGACGCACATCGCGACGAGGTCGATGCCGATCGTCGCATGCAGCCCGCTTTCGATGGCGATCTTGACCTTGGTGCCGACGCCGTCATTGGCCGCAACCAGGATCGGATCGTTGAAGCCGGCGGCCTTGAGATCGAACAAACCGCCGAAGCCGCCGATCTCGGCGTCGGCGCCGGGACGGCGCGTCGAGCGCACGAGAGGCTTGATGGCGTCGACCATGGCGTTGCCGGCGTCGATGTCGACGCCTGCCTGCGCATAGGTCAGTCCGTTCGCGCCGGGCTTTGTCATGATCTGCAGCCTCATCCTGTTTGAGGCGAGCGATAGGCAAGCGCGGCGCCGCTTGCAAGCCGGGACAGCGCTTTCGCCCTTGCCGATCCACCGATTCGGGTTCTAGCGTCACAGCCCCGCCTGCGCGAACCCCATCGCATGACGCTTCCCAACCTGATCACCATCGGCCGCCTCATTCTGGTGCCGCTCGTGATCGTCATGATCATCGATGCGCGCTGGCAGCTTGCCTTCATCATCTTCGTGGCGGCGGGCGTGTCGGACGCCGTCGACGGCTTTATTGCCAAGCGTTTCGATATGGCCAGCGAACTCGGCGCCTATCTCGACCCCGTGGCCGACAAGGCGCTGATCGTCTCGATCTACATCACCCTGGCCGTGGTCGGGGCCATACCCTCCTGGCTCGTCATCCTGGTGGTGTCCCGCGACGTCATGATCGTCTCGGCCGTGATCTTGTCCTGGGTGATGGAGCGGCCGGTCGAGATCGCGCCCTTCATCGTCAGCAAGCTCAATACTGCCGCGCAGATCGCCTTCGCGGCGCTGGTGCTGGGCTCGCGCGCCTTCGGTGTCGATCCGGGCCAAGCCATGCAGCTTGGCCAACTTCTGGTGGCTCTGTTGACGCTCGGCTCGATGACCGCCTATCTCACCTTCTGGTTGCGGCACATGGCGGCGTGAGGCTCTGGCGGCGTGAGGCTGCTGGCCGCGGGGAAGGGTAACGACGATCTCGGGCCCCTGGAGCAGGATGCGAAAAAGTGGAGACCGGTTTTTCGCATCGATCCTGCTCTAACTCTTTGATAACAGACGGATTCAGATTTCAGACGGGATCAATTCGTGATTCCATCTGAAATCATCCGGCTCTTGGAACTTTCATCTGCTTCGCCCATTTGTGCAGCGCATGATCGCCGACCCACAAAGCCTTGAGTCCGCTTCTGATAGAAACGTGAGAGCAGGATTGGTGAGAACAGGATTCATGCGAAAGATCGGTTCTCACTTCTTCGCATCCCGCATGAGGGGCCTGGATCGATGACCCTGCAACGTCAAATCGGCTTCTGGCTGGCCTCGCTCGTCGTGTTCGTGCTGCTGCTCGTGTTGCTGCGCGACGTGCTGCTGCCCTTCGTCGCGGCGCTGGCGCTCGCCTATCTGCTCGATCCCTTGGCCGACCGGCTGGAGAGGATGGGGTTGGGCCGGCTCGCGGCGACGATCGTCATCCTCTTTGTCTTCCTGCTGGTCTTCGTGCTGGCGCTGGTGCTGCTCGCACCGCTGCTCGGCCAGCAGCTGGCCGGACTGGTCCAGCGTCTGCCCGCCGACGCGGCAAAGCTCCAGGCGCTCGTGCTTGAGCGCGGCGCTCCCTGGCTGGAGCGGCTTGGCGGTGCGAAGCTCGCCACCGAGGCCCAGAGTTCGCTCGGCAATCTCGTCGGCGAGGGCACCAAATGGGCCGGCAGCGTGCTGCAGTCGCTCTGGACCGGCGGCACCGCCATCATCGGGGTGTTTTCGCTCCTGGTGCTGACGCCGGTGATCGCTTTCTACCTGCTTGTCGATTGGGACCGCATGATCGCGACCGTCGACGGCTGGTTGCCGCTCGACCATCGCGATACCATTCGTGGCCTGCTTCACGAGATGGATGTCGCCATCGCCGGCTTCCTGCGCGGCCAGGCACTGGTCTGCCTGCTGCTCGGTATCTTCTATGCGGTGGGCTTGAGCCTGCTCGGCGTCAATTTCGGCGCGTTGATCGGCATCATCAGCGGCTTCCTCTCCTTCATTCCCTATGTCGGCTCACTGACGGGGCTCGTGCTCGCGGTCGGCGTCGCCATCGTCCAGTTCTGGCCGGACTGGACCTGGCCGCTGGCGACGCTCGCCGTTTTCGCCGCCGGCCAGTTCCTCGAAGGCAACATCTTCCAGCCGAAATTCGTCGGCGGCTCGATCGGTGTGCATCCGGTCTGGCTGATGTTCGCGCTGCTCGCCTTCGGCACGCTGTTCGGCTTCGTCGGCCTGTTGCTGGCGGTGCCGCTGGCGGCCGTCATGGGCGTGCTCTGTCGCTTCGCGCTCAGGCAATACCTCGCCAGCAACATCTATCATGGCGGCGACACGACCAAGGCCGCGAAACTCCGCGCGCGCGCCGGGGCGGATGTCTGATCAATCATGTCTGATCTGCCCAGCCGCCCCCGCCAGCTTGCGCTCGACCTGCCGGTCGATAGCCGCCACGGGATCGAGGATTTCTTGATCGGCCCCTCGAACGAGGCCGCCTATGGCCTGGTCGAGGCTTGGCCCAACTGGCCTGAATCCTGGCTGCGGCTCGTCGGGCCCGAGGGCGCCGGCAAGACCCATCTCGCCGCGATCTGGGCGAAGATCGCCCATGCCTGGACGGTTTCGGTCGCCGAGGTCACGCAGGAGAGCGTCCCGCATCTGATCTCCGGCGGCGCTCTCGTGGTCGAGGATTGCGACCAGGGCGTCCGCGACGAGCCGGCGCTGTTCCACCTGATGAATGCGATGAAGGCGAAAGGCGGCTTCCTGCTGCTGACGGCGCGCAGTGCCCCCGATCTCTGGGGCCTGCGCGTGCCCGATCTGCTGTCGCGCCTGAGGCTGGCGCCGCAGGCGACGATCGCGCCACCCGACGACGCGCTGCTGCGGGCGGTGCTGGTCAAGCTCTTCATCGACCGGCAGCTCATCATCGATGCCGGCATCATCGAGATGCTGGCGCTCAGGATGGAGCGCTCCTTCGCGGCAGCGCGCGCGCTGGTCGATACGCTCGACCGGCTTTCGCTTGAACGCGGCCGGCGCGTCACCCGCGCGCTCGCGGCCGAGGCGCTGGCGGCACTGTTCCCGGCCGAGTGAATCAGCCGCGCGGCGGGGCCGCCGATGGCTGCGAGACCAACCGGGCGTACATCGCCTCGGTCAGCAGGTCATGGGCGCGTGCCGCGATGGCATCGAGTGAGGGCGTCTTGACGAACATGGCGGCAGCTTTCTCCGTCAATTCCTCGCGCGTCGGCAGGACCGGCAGATGCAGTTGTGCCAGCGCCTCATGCGCCTGCTGCTGCATTTCGACCAGGCGATCTCCGGCGCGATGCTGCAGATCGGCCAGCGCTGTGCGCAGGTCGGCCAGCGTCATGGTCGGCAGATGCAGATCCGAAAGGCTCGGCGTCGCGGCATAGGCCTCCCAGAAGGCTGCAATGGCGCGTTCCAGAGGCACGGAAGCAGCCAGTCGCTCGGCCGAGCGCTCGATCACGCGCGGCGGCAGCGCCTGGGAGCGCTCGATGACCGCTTGCGGCGGCTCCTTCAGTTCCCAGACCAGCCGGAGCTTCGAGAGCCCGAGGATGATGTAATAGGTCGGATCCCACTGCCACCAGCGAAAGCCCTGGCGCACGCTGTACTGATAGGCGTGATGGTTGTTGTGCCAGCCTTCGCCCATGGTGATGACCGCCAGCCACCAATTGTTGCGGCTCTCGTCGCCGGTGACATAGTCCTTGTCGCCATGCACATGCGCCAGGGAGTTGATGCAGAAGGTGGCGTGGAAGACGCAGACCGTCGACCAGAAGAAGCCGACGAACAGCCCGGCCCAGCCATCGATGGCAAAGCAGATCAAGGCGAGCAGGATCGCGGGCGCGATCTCGAAACGATGGAGCAGGCGCAATTCCTGAAACTTCGTCAGGTCCGTGATCGTCGACGGGTCGAAGCGGTCATGGCCGCGGGCGAAGATCCAGCCGAGATGCGAATAGGCGAAGGAGGTCAGCACCGGCGAATGCACGTCGTGCTCGGTGTCGGCGTAGCGGTGATGGTGCCTGTGCTTGGAGGCCCACCAGAGCACGCTCTTCTGCGCCGTCGACTGCGCCAGCAGCGCCAGCAGGAACTGCCCGAAGCGGCTGGTCTTGTAGGTCCGGTGCGAGAAATAGCGGTGATAGCCGCCCGTCACGGCAAACATCCGCAGCCAGTACAGGCCGATCGCCAGCCAGACCGAGGTCCAGGTCACGCCGCTCCAGATCGCGCCCAGACAGGCGAGATGCGCCAGCACGAAGGGGATGGCGGCGGGGTAGACGATGTCGCCATCGTCGTGAGGGGTCTCGATCTGGGACAAGTCATTTCTCTGATCTGAATGGCAGGCTGCGAGGGTGGCGCTGTAAGGGTGGCGCTGCACGACAAGAACAGGACCGGCAAGGCTCGCGCAAGTGCGGTATTATGATCCAGCCATCGCCGTCGCGGCGTTCAGCGGCTTCCTGCGCAGGCAAAGCCGGAGAGCCAGGGCAGCGATCAGCACTGTGATGAAAGGCCAGTAGAACGGGTCCATGACCGCGCGCTTGCCGAAGGTTACCATGAAGCTGAGCCAGATGTAATAAGCCCCGCACAGATGGAGCCAGCGCCAGGCTTTCGGGCCGATCATGGCGGCGGTTCTGTCGAACGATGTTGCGGCCATGGCGAGGATGAAAAGATAGGCGAGCCCGCCCGAGATCAGAGTTCCCGTGTTGCTGAGCTGCTCGAACAGGGTCGGGGCCGTGCTGGCCAGGGCGATGATGGCAAGCCCGTGCAGGCCATGGGACAGGGCGAAGGACAGTCCGAGATAACGCCGGTTCCGCCTTTGCCAGCGTGTCCAGATAGTGGGGCAGGCCTGGAACAGGGCCGAGGCCGTGAAAGCCAGGCAGAACAATACCAGGGACGTCCGCGCCGTGATGCGGATGACCAGCCTGATGCCGTCGCTTCCGCCCGACGAGGTGGCAAGCGCGGCAAGCACGCCCAAAACCAGCCCGGATGCGAGCAGCCCAAGGAGGGGCCAGCCTTCCAGCAGGCCTGCCGGAAATGATGGCTTCGGCTGGTTGCGTGCGATTGTCATGTCGGGGCCGTTTCGTGAGAGGTGTGCGTCGCTGTAAGCGACGATTGCATCCGCGGTCGCTCCAGGCAATGAATGTAATCGATGATTACATGATTGTGATGCAAGGGCGCTTCTCCTATTTTCGGAACGGGTTTCCGGCTTTACTGGCGGGTTTCCTCCTGCGGCGGAACGTGCACTAGCTTCGCTCCATGAGCACCGTGAAACCGACTCGGACAGGAGACCGCGAGGCGGGTGAGGGCGGTTCGGCCTATCATCACGGCAATTTGCGCGAGGAACTCGTCGAGCAGGCGCTCAAGCTGGCTGAGGAGGGGGGCCTCTCGGCGGTGAGTGTCCGGGCGGCGGCGCGATTGGCCGGGGTCTCGCCGGCAGCTCCGTTCCGCCACTTCCCGGACAAGATGACGCTGATGACGGCGGTGGCCGAGGAGGCTATGCGGCGCTTCAGGGCCGAAATCGCGCTGGCGCTCGCGCAGGAGGTGGCTGACGATCCGATGCTGCGCATCCGCGCCATCGGGCGGGCTTATCTCGATTGGGCCAGACGCAATCCGACCCATTTCGAAATCATCTCGTCACGGCGCTCGATCGATTTCGAGGGATCGCCGTCGCTGGGGCGGGAGAACGCCGAAATCCAAGCTCAGATCGAAGCCCTGTTGCTGGAGGCGGCGCAACGCGGGCTTCTGCGTTGCAACGACAGGCACCTGATCCAGATCGCGGCGCGTGCGTTGGTGTATGGTCTGGCGCGCATGCTGGTCGATGGCCATTTCCCGAGTTGGCAGGTCGCCGATGCGGAGATCGAAGGAACCATGGCCAAAGTGCTCGATTTGTTTGTGGACGGGCTGGTCAAGGAGCGGGCCGCGTCCTGAACCGTGATCCGGCAGATGCAATGGACATGAAGGCCGGGATCGAATGTCATCGAAGCGTCACGCTAGGGTGGCTTCAAGAGCGGACGGGATCGAAGCGGCGGAACTGACGCGGCAAGAGCGGCGGCAGGGGCAAAAGCGAAGCAGATGAACGCGCAAACGGCAGAAATCATGGACCTCGACATCCCCGCCATTGACGCCCTCGGCGCTGATACCCCGCTGCGGCAATCGCCCGCCCGCTTCATGAACCGCGAGCTGTCCTGGCTGCAGTTCAACCGCCGCGTCATGGAAGAGGCCTCGAACCGCAATCACCCCCTGCTGGAGCAGCTGCGCTTCCTCTCGATCTCGGCCGCCAACCTCGATGAATTTTTCATGGTCCGCGTCTCGGGCCTGCGTGAACAGCTCAAGGCCGGCGTGGTCACGCGCAGCCAAGATGGCCTGACGCCGGCCGAGCAGCTCGCAGAGCTGGGCAAGGCGGTCTCGGCGCTGACGGACGACCAGCAGGCGCGCTGGGTCGAACTGAAGCGCGATCTGCATGAGAACAAGATTCACCTGCTCGAGCCGAGCGAGGTCGGCAAGCAGGAGCGGGTCTGGCTGGAGGATTATTTCCTCCACTACATCTTTCCGGTGCTGACGCCGCTGGCGATCGATCCCGCGCATCCGTTCCCCTTCATCCCCAATCTCGGCTTCACGCTCGCGCTGGCGCTGGAGAGGATCAGCGACGGACGCCAGCTCGACGCGCTGATCCGCGTGCCGATCAAGATGGACCGCTTCATCGAACTGCCGGATCTCGGCCGCGAGGGGCTGCATCGCTTCATCACGCTGGAGGATGCGGTCTCGCTGTTCATCGGCAAGCTCTTCCCGGGCTATGACGTCAAGGGCACCGGCTCGTTCCGTGTCATCCGCGACACCGATCTCGACATCGAGGAGGAGGCCGAGGATCTGGTGCGCGTCTTCGAGACCATGCTGAAGCTGCGTCGGCGCGGCGTCGTCATCCGGCTCGAGGTCTCGACCGGCATGCCGGCGCATCTGCGCAAGCTGATCGTGCGCGAGCTCAAGGTCGACGCCGACGAGATCGTCGATGTCGCCGGCATGATCGGCCTCAACGAGCTCTCGCAGCTCGTCGGCGTCGACCGCTCCGACCTCAAGTTCAAGCCCTACAACGCCCGCTTCCCGGAGCGCATCCGCGAACATGCCGGCGACTGCTTCGCCGCGATCCGCCAGAAAGACCTGATCGTCCACCATCCCTATGAGAGCTTCGACGTCGTCGTGCAGTTCCTGCAGCAGGCGGCACGCGATCCCAGCGTGGTCGCGATCAAGCAGACGCTCTATCGCACCTCGTCGAACTCCCCGATCGTGCATGCTCTGGCCGAAGCGGCGGAGGCCGGCAAGTCGGTGACCGCGCTGGTCGAGCTCAAGGCGCGCTTCGACGAGGAGGCCAATATCCGCTGGGCCAAGGATCTGGAGCGCGCCGGCGTCCAGGTCGTTTACGGCTTCATCGAGCTCAAGACCCACGCCAAGCTGTCGATGGTGGTGCGCCGCGAGGCCGGCCAGCTGGTGACCTATTGCCATATCGCAACCGGCAACTACCACCCGATCACGGCGCGCATCTACACCGACGTATCCTTCTTCACCGCCGACCCGGTGATGTCGCAGGATGTCGCGCGCATCTTCAACTTCATCACCGGCTATGCCGAGCCGGCCGAACTGGAGAAGATGTCGGTGTCGCCGGTGGGGCTGAAGCAGCGCCTGCTCTCCGACATCGCCGAGGAGGTCGCCCATGTGAAGGCCGGACGCAAGGGCGCGATCTGGGGCAAGTGCAATTCGCTGGTCGATCCCGAGATCATCGACGCGCTCTATGATGCGAGCCAGGCCGGGGTCGAGATCGACTTCGTCGTGCGCGGCATCTGCTGCCTGAGGCCCGGCGTTCCCGGGCTGTCCGAGAACATCCGCGTCAAGTCGATCGTCGGCCGCTTCCTGGAGCACACCCGGGTCTACGCCTTCGGGGCAGGCCACGGCCTGCCTTCGGCCAAGGCCAAGCTCTACATCTCCTCGGCCGATCTGATGCCGCGCAATCTCGACCGTCGCGTCGAGGCGCTGACGCCGATTCTGAACGCCACGGTCCACCAGCAGTTGCTCGAACAGATCATGCAGGCCAATTTCCTCGACAATGAACAGAGCTGGACGATCTTGCCCGATGGCGGTTCCCAACGCATTGTCCCGGCCCCGGGCGACGAGTCGTTCAACGCCCATAAATATTTCATGACCAATCCGAGCCTGTCCGGACGTGGAAAATCCCTCTCCAACTCCAGCCCCAGGAGCCTCCCCAAGCGGGCGGCCAAGAAGAGCTGAGATGACCGGCATGGGCCTCGTTGCGGGGCGGTTGAGCCTTGGCGAGACGATCGCCATCATCGACATCGGTTCGAACTCGGTTCGCCTCGTCGTCTATGAGATGCTGGCGCGCTCGCCCGCTCAGGTCTTCAACGAGAAGGAAATGGCGGGGCTCGGCCGGCAGGTCGCCACCACCGGCCGGTTGGCCGAGGACGCGATGGAACGTGCGCTCGAGGCGCTGCTGCGCTTCCGCATCCTTTGCGAGGCGATGCAGGTCGGCGAGATCCGCGTCATCGCCACCGCCGCCGCGCGTGAGGCCGCCAATGGACCGGCCTTCCTCGCCAAGGCGGAGCAGGCGATCGGCCAGCGGATCGAACTGATCTCCGGCGGTCGTGAGGCTTATCTCTCCGGGCTTGGCGTGATTTCCGGATTCGCCGAGCCGCATGGCGTCGCCGGCGATCTCGGTGGTGGCTCGCTCGAACTTGTCGGGGTCGATGGCGACCGCGTCGGACCCGGCATCAGCCTGCCGATCGGCGGCCTCGCGCTGATGGACAAGGCGAAGGGCCAGATCAAGCTGGCCGAGAAGATCGTTCGTGAACAGCTCGATCATCACCCGCAATTGGCGGCGATGCGCGGCAAGGATTTTTTTGCTGTCGGCGGCACCTGGCGGGCGCTTGCGACCCTGCACCAGCGCCAGTCCGGCTATCCGCTCAGCGTCATGCATGGTTATACCGTGCCGGCCCGTGATGTCGCCGATTTCGCCCGGCTGGTCGAGCGCGCCGATGCCTCGGTCCTGGAAGCGATCGACGCCGTCTCCTCCGCGCGCCGGCCGCTCCTGGCCTATGGCGCGCTCGTGCTCGATCTGCTGATCAAGCGCGGCCGTCCGCGCGCGGTGGTGATCTCGGCGAGCGGTGTGCGCGAGGGCCTGCTATACGACATGCTCCCGGAGGATGAGCGCCGGGTCGACCCGCTGCTGCGCGGCGCACAGGACTACAACCAGCTGCGCGCCCGCGAGCCGCGCCATGCCGCCGATCTGATCGAGTGGGTGCAGCGCCTGGTCGCAAGTGCCGGCTTGCCGGACGATCCCGCCGGTCGCCGCCTGCAGGATGCGGCCTGTCTGCTGTCCGATATCGGCTGGCGCGCCCATCCCGATTATCGCGGCGAGCAGAGCCTCAACGTGATCGCGCATGCCGCCTTCAGCGGCGTCGATCACGCCGGCCGCGCCTTCCTGGCGCTGACCGTGTTCCATCGCTATGCCGGCGCCAAGAGCGATTCTCCCGCTGCCGCCGGCTTGAGGCAGTTGCTGACGCCGCGCCTGCTGGAGCGCTCGCAGCTTCTCGCCGGTGCCTTCCGCGTCGCCTATCTGCTCTCGGCCGGGATGCCCGGCATTCTGCCGCGCGCGACGCTGGCCTGCGTCGACAGCCGGCTCGTCCTGCGCCTCTCCAGCGAACTCCATGCCTTGTCGAGCGAGCGCGTGACGGGCCGATTGAAGCAACTCGCCAAGCTGCTCGGCCGCGAGTACGAGATCAGCCTCGGCTGACAAGGCCTTCCAGGTTCGGATCACAGGGATCCGAGAGGCTGTTTGGACACCTCCCGAGCCCTCATCCTGAGGAGCGGGCGTAGCCCGCGTCTCGAAGGATGCTCCAGCAGTCTCCGGAACCATCTGGAGCATCCTTCGAGACGCCGCTTCGCGGCTGCTCAGGATGAGGGCTGGAGTAAATGGATCCCTAAGCGACGGAAACCCGGCCGCGCACGATCCTGAGGCCCAGATTGCCGTTCTTGAGCGCGATCGCCTTCTCGCCGAAGACCTCGCGCCGCCAGCCCTTCAGCGCCGGCACGTCGGCGTCGTCGTCGAAGGAGATGGCTTCCAGATCGTCGGAGGAGGCGATGATCTTCGGCGCCACGCGCTCCGCATCCGCGACCGCCTTGAGCAGCACCTTGAGCAGATCGAGCACGGCGCCGTTCGTGGCGCGGCCGCGCTCCCGCTCCAGCCGGGGCAAGGTCTTGGGATCGAGAGCAAGCCCGCGCGCGACCGCCGCCAGCACCTCACCGCCGGCGCGCGAGCGCTCAAAGCCGTTGGGCACCGAGCGCAGCTCCGCCAGCGCCTCGACCGAGATGGGTGCGCGCTGCACGATGTCCATCAGCGCATCGTCCTTGAGCACGCGCTGGCGCGGCACGTCGCGGCTCTGCGCCTCGCGCTCGCGCCAGGCCGCGAGCTCCATCAGCAGCGCCAGCTCCTTGGGCTTGCGGATCCGGCCCTTCAGACGCTGCCAGGCGTTCTCCGGCTTGACCTCATAAGTGCCGGGCGAGTTCAGGACCGCCATTTCCTCGGCGACCCAATTCTCGCGGCCGCTGGCTTTGATGTCGGCGTCGAGCGCGAGATAGATGTCGCGCAGATGGGTGACGTCGGATTCCGCATAGACCAATTGGGCGTCGCTGAGCGGGCGGCGCGACCAGTCGGTGAAGCGCGAGGATTTGTCGATCCGCGCCTTGGCGAGGTCATTGGCGAGCTGCTCGTAGCCGACCGAGTCGCCATAGCCGCAGACCATGGCGGCGACCTGCGTGTCGAAGAGCGGCTTGGGGATCAGCTTGCCGATGATCCAGACGATCTCGAGATCCTGCCTCGCCGCATGGAAGACCTTGACCACGGCCTCATCGGCCATCAGCGCCAGGAAGGGCGCGAGATCGATGCCGGGCGCCAGTGGATCGACCAACACGGCCTCGTCCGGCGAGGCGAGCTGGACCAGGCAGAGCTTTGGATAATAGGTCGTCTCCCGCAGGAACTCGGTGTCGACCGTGACGAAGGGATGCGTAGCCAGGCGCGCGCAGGCGTCGGCCAGATCCTGGGTGGTTGTGATGAGGCTCATGAGGTCGGCTCATAGCAGACAGAGTATCGCCATGTCGCGGGCGTTCTTGACAATCTGCGCCGCGGCGTGTGCTTACCCCCGAAACCGTGCGCGCGCCTGCGGCGGACGGCCTTGACCTCCGAAGAGACCAGTACCGTGACCTTGCATCGTTACCGTTCCCACACCTGCGGCGCCCTTCGCGAGAGCGACATCGGGGCTCAGGTCCGCATCTCCGGCTGGTGCCACCGCATCCGCGACCATGGCGGCGTGCTGTTCATCGATCTGCGTGACCATTACGGCATGACCCAGGTGGTCATCGATCCAGATTCTCCGGCCTTCGCCGATGCCGCTGCGGTGCGCTCGGAATGGGTCGTGCGCATCGACGGCAAGGTCAAGGCGCGCTTCACGGGCACCGAGAACGCCAATCTGGCAACCGGCGCCGTCGAGGTCTTCGCGACCGGCATCGAGGTTCTCGGCGCTTCCGGCGAATTGCCGTTGCCGGTCTTCGGCGATCTCGAATATCCCGAGGACACCCGGCTGAAGTACCGCTTCCTCGATCTGCGCCGCGAAAAGCTCCACAACAACATCATGTTGCGGACGAAGGTGATCGACTCGCTGCGCAACCGGATGAAGACCTCCGGCTTCTCCGAGTTCCAGACGCCGATCCTGACGGCGTCCTCGCCCGAGGGCGCACGCGACTTCCTGGTGCCGAGCCGGCTGCATCCCGGCAAATTCTACGCGCTGCCGCAGGCGCCGCAGCAGTACAAGCAGCTCCTGATGATGGCGGGCTTCGACCGCTATTTCCAGATCGCGCCCTGCTTCCGCGACGAGGACCCGCGCGCCGACCGTCTGCCGGGCGAGTTCTACCAGCTCGACGTCGAGATGAGCTTCGTCGAGCAGGAAGACGTCTTCGCCACGATGGAGCCGGTGATCGCCGGCGTCTTCGAGGAGTTCGGCGGCGGCAAGTCGGTGACCAAGAACTGGCCGCGCATCCCTTATGCGGAAGCGATCAGCAAATATGGTTCCGACAAGCCGGACCTGCGCAACCCGCTGGTGATGCAGGACGTCTCCGCGCATTTCCGCGGCTCGGCCTTCAAGGTCTTCGCGCGCATCCTCGAGGATGAGAAGAACCAGGTCTGGGCGATTCCCGCGCCCGCCGGCGGCTCCAGGGCCTTCTGCGACCGGATGAACTCCTGGGCGCAAGGGGAAGGACAGCCGGGCCTCGGCTACATCATGTGGCGTGAAGGCGCGGGTGCGGGGCCGATCGCCAACAATATCGGTCCTGAGCGGGTCGAGGCGATCCGCGTCGCGCTCGGCTTGAAGGATGGCGACGCGGCCTTCTTCGCCGCCGGCAACCCCGACAAGTTCTACAAATTCGCCGGAAACGCCCGCAACAAGGTCGGCCAGGAACTCGGCTTGATCGACGAGAACGCGTTCGCCTTCGCCTGGATCGTCGATTTCCCGATGTACGAGTACAACGAGGACGACAAGAAGGTCGATTTCTCGCACAACCCGTTCTCGATGCCCCAGGGCGGCCTCGCGTCGCTGAAGAATGACGATCCGCTGGCGATCAAGGCTTTCCAGTACGACATCGCCTGCAACGGCTATGAGCTGGCCTCGGGCGGCATCCGCAATCATCGCCCCGAGGCGATGGTGAAGGCCTTCGAGATCGCAGGTTATGGCGAGGAGACGGTGATCGAGCGTTTTGGCGGCATGTATCGTGCCTTCCAATACGGCGCGCCGCCCCATGGCGGCATGGCGGCGGGCATCGACCGCATCATCATGCTCCTGGCCGGGGCGACGAATCTGCGCGAGGTCGCGCTGTTCCCGATGAACCAGCAGGCCGTCGATCTGCTGATGGGGGCGCCGTCCGAAGCCTCGCCCAAGCAGCTGCGCGAGGCGCATCTGCGCGTGAACCTCACCGAAAAGAACGGCTGACCCTCGATGCCTGCCTCTGTCGTCGTGCGCCCGCTGGCGCTCGCCTGTCTGCTTGCGCTGCCGCTGGGGGCTTGCGTCCAGGGTTCGGCCAATCCGGGCGCGGGGAGGGGGGCGGAATTGGCCAGCCTCGTCTCGCGCTCGATCGCCTGCCGGGCGGGAAACCCGCGCGCCAGCACGCTGGAGCGTTTCATCGCCTCCGAACGCGAGCGCGGCGCGACGCCCGATCAGGTCGCCAGCGCGCGCTCGGCCTATGTCACCGTCTCCGAGGCGGAGACGATCAACCAGGATATCCGCCCGCAGGCCTGCACGCCGGAGGAACGCGCCGCGCTCAAGGAGCGGATGGCGCGGGTCCGGGCCGGGCGCTTCGACGCGCTGTGAGCGGGGCTGCTCGATGTTCTTCGCCAAGCCGTGCCTTGCGGCGCTGTCCCTGCTTGCTCTCGCCGCCTGCACCAGCACCATCACAGCCTTGCCCGGTACGCCCGAATTCGCGGCGGCCCAGGTGTCGCGCGGCTATGATTGCGGGCTGAAGGTGGATCGACAGGGCGTGCTGGTACGGGTCGCGCGCGAAGACCGTCAGCGCTTCCTCTCGACCTCGGCGAGCCTTGCGGTGAAATCCTACAAGGCGCCACGCCGCTGCGAGGCGGCGGAGCGTCTTGCTGTGCAGCGCGAGCTGGCGCTCTTGACCCGGCGCTGAATTTCGCTTGCCTGCGGCCGCGCCTTGCGGCCAAACAGCCATCATGTCGCAGGCTTTCGCAGACGCCGTCACAGCCATCGTGGTCGCCTATGACAGCGCCCTAGTCCTGCCTGCCTGCCTGGCGGCGCTGGCGAGCGAGGGCGTGCCGGCGATCGTGGTCGATAATGCCAGTCAGGACGAGACTTGCGCCATCGCGCAGGCGCAAGGCGCCCGGGTACTCGCCAACGCCTTGAACGAAGGCTATGGCCGCGCCAATAATCGCGGTGTCAACGCAGCCGAGACGCCCTACGTGCTGATCGTCAATCCCGATCTCGAGCTACAGCACGGCGCGGTGGCGGCGCTGCTGGCGGCCGCGGAGCGCTATCCCGATGCCGGCATGCTCGCGCCGCGCATCGTCGAACCCTCCGGCCGCGTCTTCCTGCAGCCGCGCTCTTTACTCTCGCCGCCCTATCTCAATCATCCCGGCGAGGCCGTTATTCCGGAAGGGGATGCCTGCCTGCCTTTCCTCTCGGGTGCTTGCCTCCTGATTCGCCGCGACGCCTTCCTGGCGCTGGGCGGCTTCGATCCAGCGATCTTCCTGTTTTATGAGGATGACGACCTCTGCCGCCGCATGCGCGACGCTGGCTACAGCCTCGTCCATGTCGATGCGGCGGAAGCCCGGCATGGTCGGGGCCGCTCCAGCGCACCCTCGCCGCAGCGCCGCCTCGCGGCCCGCTGGCACCTCGCCTGGTCGGAACGCTATGTCGCCAGCAAATACGGCCTGCCGGCTCCGGGGCGGCTCAAGATTCTCGAAAATGCCTTTAAAACAATTGGCTACGGGCTGATCTTGAATCGAGACAAGATGTTCGCCCATGCCGGCTCCGTCGCTGGCGCGCTGGCCTGGCTGCGGGGCGCAAGTGCGCTCTCGCGGCAAGGGCTGGAGGCGAGGTCGTGAGGTCTTCGCGCTTCTGCTGCGTTGGCGACGGGATGGTCTGCGGCTCGAATAACTTTGGAATTCTGCGCCTCGTCCTGGCGCTCGCGGTGGTCGTCTCGCACGCTTTCAGCGTGGCGACGGGCCATCTCGATGAGGAGCCGCTCATGCACGCCACCGGCTTCACGCTCGGCGAGCATGCGGTCAACGGCTTCTTCGCCATTTCCGGCTTCCTGGTGACGATGAGCTACGAACAGCGCGGCTGGCGCGATTATGGGCTGGCCCGCCTGCTCAGGATCGTGCCCGGCCTGATCGCGGCGACCCTGTTCGTTTCACTCGTCATCGGAACCGTGATGACACGCCTCGATTGGGCGTCCTATTTCGCGGATGGACAGCTCTGGCGTTTCATCTGGGGCACGCTGACCACCTTCAAGAGCGCGGCAGCGCTACCAGGCGTCTTCGACCGGAATCCGCTGTCCTTCCCCATGGGGACGGTCTGGACCCTGAAATATGAATGCCTCTGCTATCTCGGCGTCCTTGTCGCGGGTCTGGTCGGGTTGCTGTGTCGGCGCAACTGGGTGCTTTGCCTCTGGGGCGCGCTGCTGGCCGCCGTCATCCTGCGCGAGATCATCGCTCCCAATGGCGCCAAGGGCGTGGAGACCGGGTTGCGGTTGCCGCTGATCTTCGTGACCGGGGGCTTGATCTATCTCTGGCGCGAGCGCGTGCCGCTGTCCGTATGGGGGCTTTGCGGGCTTGCCGTCCTTGTCGCGCTGCTGGCGAGGACGCCGCTCTACAAGGCCGCGCTCTTCTCGGTCACGGCCTGGGGCGTGATCGTACTGGCTCTGGCGCCGGCCCTGACGGCCTGGCGCAGCACCCCTGCGGCCGATTTCTCCTATGGCGTCTATCTCTATGGCTGGCCCGTACAGCAGGTCTTCTATGCGCTGTTTCCTGCGGCCGGCGCGCTGACGCTGCTCGCGCCTTCCTTGTTGCTGACCCTGCTCCTGGCCGCGGCGAGCTGGTACGCCGTCGAGAGACCGGCGCTCGAGCTCAAGCGCCGCCTGCTCTGCGGTTGATCTCGGCCACGAGTTCTTCGACCTGCCCGGACATCAGGAGCGGCAGGAGGTCGGCGACCTGGTCCCGGGGCAGCTCCCACCAGCGCGTCGCCAATAGCGCCGCGACCTGCGCATCCTCGAAGCGCATCCTGACCACTCGTGCCGGATTGCCGGCGACGATGGCATAGGCCGGCACGTCGCGCGTCACCACGGCGCGCGCCGCCACCACCGCGCCATGGCCGATCGTGACGCCCGACATCACCATGCATTGCGAGCCGAGCCAGACATCGTGCCCGATGATGACGTCGCCGCGCGAGGTGTCGCTGCCGGCGATTCCGGCAGCCTCTGGCCAGAGCCGGGGCAGGGCCGGGAAAGGATAGGTCGTCGCCCAATCGAGCCGGTGATTGCCGCCGAGCAGGATTTCGACGCCGTCGGCGATCGAGCCGTAGCGGCCGATGCGCAGGCGGACGCCGCTCTCGGGAAAGCGCAGCTTCGGCCGGCCATAGGTATAGGCTCCGACCGCGATCTGGCCGGGCCGCCGCGCGATCAGCCGCGCCAGATGCAGCCGTGTCTGGTTGTCGGGGTTGACGTGGCGGCGCAGGGCGCCGCGCAGCGCCGGGGCTAGACCCGACCACCAGGCCGCGAGCGGGCCTGGCCGCCAGTCCGCGTCTTCCGGCGACAGAACGCCGGCTAAAGCAGTTTCCGATCCGGTTGGATCGTTCAATTGCTCTAACCCATTGTTCGACCGCGCTTTTTTCACGCGAACCGGTGTCCGTTTCGCCCGAAAACGCTCTGGCTCACTCGGCATTGGCTTTGAGATCGATCTTGTCGAAGATCTCGGTCGGATCCGTGAGCGTGATCACATCGGCGAGACCGAGCCCGCTGCCGGACTTCGCGTTGGCCTGGACGGTGAGCGTGCCGGGCTTGGCGACGAAACGCGAGACCGCCGCCGTCAGCGTCTTGGCGGCGTCGGACGGGCCCAGGATGGCGGCAAGACCGAGGGTCGCCATCATGGCGTATTCGCGGCGCAAATCCTCGGGCTTGCGCTTGGCCTTGCGCGCCTCGTTGTCGAGCAGCTTCTCGAACAGACCCTGATTCAGCAGCTTCGCCTCGACCAGGCGCGCGGTCGCGCCCAACGCCGCGACCTGCGCCAGGGCGAGATCGCTCGAGAACAGATCCTTGGTGACGTTGCCCAGCGTGCCCTTGGCCTCGAGCTTGCCCATGCCGGCTCCGCCGAACGAGATCGCGCGGATGGCGAGTTCGTTGCGCGCCGCTTCCCAGGCGAGGTCGATCTTGGCGGAGAGGTCGAGCATGCGGTAGCCCATGGCGATCAGGTCGCGCGCGGCGGGATTGCCGCTCGCTTCCGTGACCGGGGCCAGCAGGTTGTCGATCGTCAGGCCCAGGCTGGTGGGAACGCCGTTGAGCTGTTCGCCGGCCTTCAGCTCGAAGGTCTTCAACCCGACCTTCAATGGCGCCAGGGCAGGCTGCCCGGGCTTGCCCGGTTGCGGCACATCGACCGAAAGCCCGTCCAGGCGCAGCGTCCCGATGGTCGGGATGAACTTACGGAAATCGATGGTGTCGATCTCGGCATCGGGCTTGGCGAGCAGCGCCTTCAATTCGCTGAGGACAGAGCCCATCGCGAAGCCGGAATGGCTTAGCGAATCGATCTGGCCCTTGGCACCGCCGGCGGCGAATTGCAGGCCCTCGACGGCGAAGCCCGATTTTGCCGGCGCGTCCTCGCCGAAGGCGATTCGCGCGATCTTCATGTCGACGGTCTCGGATTTGGCGCTGGGCGTCGCCGGTGTGACGATGGTCATCGCCATGTCGCGCGCCTCGCCGCTGCCATAGGAGAAATTGTCGTAGAGCGAGAGTAGGGACAGGCCCATGCGCCGGTCTTCATCGCTCTTCAGCGAAGGTGGCTTGGCTCCGGGTTCCTTGGCGGCTTTTGCCTGAGCCTCCGACATGGCGATGAGCCGCGTGATCACCTCGCCGAGTGGCTCGTCGCCGACCCTGGCGGCAAAACCGCGCCCCGTCGTCTTGCCGAGCGAGATCTTGCCCGCCTTGCCCATGTCGAGCGTGTAACCGTCCTGCTCGAATCGGCCGAATACCGGCAGCATCGCTTCAGTGACGCCAGGTTGCGCCTTCTCGGTCAGCACGCGCGCCATGTGCTTCAGGTCGAGCGCCTCAAAGCTGGTGCGAAGCAACTGCCCGCTGATGGACGTCGGGCCGGCGCTTGCGCCGCCGGCGACGGCCTTGGCCGCGTCGCCGAGCGCGCCGCCAGCGGAGGGCGGCGTCGCTGGGCTTCCGCTGGCGGGAAGCGTCGCCGTAACCGTGCCGCTCGCTGCGGTGCCGCGACCGATCTTGCCGTCCTTCGCATCGGAAAAGCGGATGTCGCGATAGCGCGTGACCTGCTTTTGATTGCCGAACGTCTGCTCGATGGTCAGTTCCGGCGCGCTGATCTCGGCGGCGTTGAGCTTGCTCATCCGGGAGACGGCGCTTTCGCCGGTGCTGCCGTTGAACAGGGCGACGAAGGCCTCGCGCTCCAGCGCCGAGCCCTTCACGTCGATCTTGGGCGCGGTGATCACCACGGCGCCGAAATCGAACTTCAGCCCGTCGATCTGGAAATCGGCCGCCCAGGCCGGCTGCTGCGCGAGCGCGATGAGGATGGTGGCAAGAGCCGCGCTGCGGTAGCTCGTTAGCCGTTGGAGGGGCAAAGCGATCATGAAACTCTCCCGTTTGGGTGCGCGACCCTGCCGCAACGCCGCGACGAAGGGAAGCGGGGCGACAGGCTGTGCGAGACGAAATACTTGACCAATTCCGGGCGATCGCCGGTATCTGTCGGAAATTCGCCATCTCCCGGGTCGAGAGAGGGCGTCGTTTGCCGCAGCCGGGGAGCACTAAGCCATGCGGGCCGCCTTGTCTTTCATTACTGCTTGCCTTGCCTGGGTCGCCCTGGCCACGGGGCCGTCTCCCGCTCTGGCGCAAGCCGCGGCTCCCGCAGCCGGGCTCGAGCAGCTCGTCATCGTCAGCGGCGGCACGCGCCATGTCTTCCAGGTTGAGGTCATGCGCACGCCCGACCAGCGGGCCAAGGGGCTGATGTACCGCAACTATATGCCCGAGGATCGCGGCATGCTGTTCGATTTCGCCCGCACCGAACCCGTCGCGATGTGGATGCAGAACACCTATATCCCGCTCGACATGCTCTTCATCCGCGCCAATGGCACGATCTCGCGCATCGCGGAGCGCACAGAGCCGCTATCGACTCGCACGATTCCCTCGGGCGAGCCGGTGCTGTCGGTGCTGGAGATCAATGGCGGCGTCGCCGAGAAGCTCGGCATCAAGCCCGGCGACAAGGTTGAGCATGTCTTGTTCAAGCGCTGAGCGGTTTGCGCGCTGATGTGTTCCTCGCTTGATTCTTGGTTTTTGATTCTTGGCTTTCGCTTGCGGCGCAAGCCCGCGCCGTGATAGCCAACCGCGACGCGAGGAATGGCTTAGTCGGGGTATAGCGCAGCCCGGTAGCGCATCTGCTTTGGGAGCAGAGGGTCCCAGGTTCGAATCCTGGTGCCCCGACCAGCCTTCTCGTTTCGAAACGGTTCGCCGCAGGCGGGCCTGGGCAATTCTGGTGACGGCCGAGCGAGACCATGACCGCACGCATTTACCGCCCCGCCCGCACTGCGATGCAGTCCGGCACCGCCAAGACCGATCGCTGGCTGCTGGAATATGAGCCGGAGCGTCCGCGCGAGATCGAGCCACTGATGGGCTGGACCTCGTCTGGCGACATGAAGAGCCAGCTCAAGCTCTGGTTCGACACGCAGGCGGAAGCCGTCGCCTACGCCACGCGCAACGGCATCGCCTACCGGGTCGAGCAGCCCCATGAGGCCAAGCGCCGCTCGATGGCCTATGCCGATAATTTCAAGTTCAGCCGCGTCGGACAGTGGACGCACTGAGCAATACGCGCCGCCCCCGCGCGGCGTGCGAGCTTTCCAGACAGGCGAGGGCGCTTGCGCCTAAGCCCACGGGCCCGTAGCTCAGATGGATAGAGCAGCAGCCTTCTAAGCTGCTGGTCGCTGGTTCGAATCCAGCCGGGCTCGCCATTTCATCCGCCTTTACGTGAAAGTGCTGCGCCTTTCGCGCGCCAAGGCTTCAGCTTTCGGGAATTGCCATGAGCGACGTCAGGGACAGCAACGGCACGGTGCTGAAGGACGGCGATTCCGTGACCTTGATCAAGGATCTCAAGGTCAAAGGCACGTCGGTCACGCTCAAGCGCGGCACGCTGGTCAAGAACATTCGTCTGACGGACGATCCGGGCGAGATCGAATGCAATGCCGAGAAGGTGAAGGGCCTCGTGCTGAAGACCGAGTTCCTCAAGCGCGCCTGAGTTCGGCTCTCAATCGTCCCGGCCCCAATTGCGCAGGCGCTCGATCGACGCCCGAAGATCACGCGGCCGCTGCCGCCACAGGCCGCGCGCCAGCGCGATTGCGAAAAACAACCCGAAACTCGGCAGGGCGGTGGCCAGTGGCGCCGTTACCAGCCCCATGGCGCAGCCGCCGGAATCGCCCACGCCGCATTTCGGGTCGAAGATCATCGCAGCGATCACGAGCAACACGGCGATCAACGGCCCCAGCAGCAAGCCCCAGAGGCCGCTGCGTACCGCCCCGAGAAGAAGCCTGCCCATTGCCGTCTCCAGTTCGGCTCAGGCTAGAGCATCGACCCGAAAAGTGGGAACCGGTTTTCGGGACAAGCCGATGCATAGTCAAAGCTCTACAGCATCAGACCGAATACGATATTCGGTCTGATGCTGTAGAGCCGGATGGGCCTGTCATGGCGTTTGGCTTGCAGCGCCGCGGCAGGCGGCGTAAACCGCGCCGGTCATGGCTTTCGGGGCATGGCTCCGCCTTGATCGTGCCCGAAAGGCTCGTCATCCGGGCACGGCTCCGCTACGGGCTTTCGCTCGTGATGAGGGGTTGCCACACCGGCACGTCACGAGCGCGACCTTGGTCGCAAGGATCACCATGGTTTCGCTGACCCCTGCGATCGAGCGCATCACGAGCTTTGCTTCGGCGAGCCATCTGCGCGCCTGTGCCCTGCTGTTCCTGCTGGCGCTCGCCGCCTTCCTGCCCGGCTTCAGCACGCTCCAGCCGCTTGACCGCGACGAGCCGCGCTTCGCGCAAGCCTCCAAGCAGATGCTGGAGAGCGGTGATTTCGTCGATATCCGCTTTCAGGCCGAGGCGCGTCATAAGAAGCCGGTCGGCATCTACTGGCTGCAGAGCGCGGCGGTCTCGGCCGGCGAGGCGCTCGGCGTGCCGCAGGCGCGGACCCAGATCTGGCTTTACCGCTTGCCCTCGCTGGTTGGCGCCGTAGCGGCGGTGCTCCTGACCTATTGGGCGCTGCTCGCTTTTGTCAGCCCGCCATTGGCCCTGCTCGGCGGCGCCTTGATGGCTGCTTGCGTGCTGCTCGGCGTCGAGGCGCGCATTGCCAAGACCGATGCGGTGCTGGCCGCCTGCGCGGTCGCGACCATGGGCGCGCTCGCGCGGACCTGGCTCGACTGGACGCGCTCGCTCGCCTTCGTGCCGAGCCGCTGGAACTGGCTCATCTTCTGGGGCGCCACCGCGATCGGCTTGCTGATCAAGGGGCCGATCGTGCCGATGGTCTGGGGCCTCGCCATGATCGTGCTCTGCGTGAGCGAGCGTGGCGTCCGCTGGCTGAAGCCGCTGCGCTTCGGCCCCGGCCTGCTGCTCTGCCTCATCGTCGTGCTGCCCTGGTTCATCGCCATTATGATGAAGACGGGCGGCTCCTTCTTCGCTGAGAGCGTCGGCCAGGACATGCTCGGCAAGGTCGCCGAGGGCCAGGAGAAGCATTGGGGGCCGCCTGGGCTCTATCTGCTGGTCTTCTTTGGCACCTATTGGCCGGCGGCGGCATTCGCGGCGATGGCGATCCCCTTCGCCTGGGTTCGCCGGCGCGAGCCGCAGATCCTGTTCCTGCTGGCCTGGATCATCCCGTCCTGGATCGTCTTCGAGGCGGTGCCGACCAAGCTGCCGCATTATGTCTTGCCGCTCTACCCGGCGATCACGGCCCTGCTGCTGCTGGCGCTCGTCAATGGCGGCATCGACCGCTTCCGGCGTGGCGCCGTGGCGACCGCCGCGCTGGTGCTTCTGGTCCCGCTCGCTCTTGTCGGGGTGATCCTCTACGGCAACTGGACGCTCGACCAGGCCTTGCCTTATCTGGCGCTGCCGCTGCTTGTCCTGATGCTGCTCGTCGCCTGGCGCGTGGTCGCGGCCTTCCGTCGTGGCGATCTCGAAGGCGCGCTCTGGCGCTGCGTGCTGGCAAGCCTGCTGCTCGGCGCCGGTGTCTATGGTTTCGCGGTCGAAAGCCTGCGCTCGCTGAAACTGTCGCCGCGGCTGGCCGCGACCGTCGCCACGGCCGGCTGTACCGATCCCAAGGTCATCACGGCGGGTTATCGCGAGCCGAGCCTGGTCTTCCTGACCGGAACCGATCTCGCCATGGCGCCGGATGGTGCGGCGGCTGCGTCCTTCCTGGGCCAGCCGGGCTGCCGCATCGCCTTCGTCGAGAAGCGCTTCGCGGCCGAGTTCCAGACGGCGATCTCCCAGGCCGGCATGACGCCGCGGCTGCTGACCACGCTGAATGGTTTCAATCTCAATGGCGGCCGCCGGCTCGAGATCGCGGTGTTCGTGCGCCCATGAGCCAGACGAATGTTCCTTGCCCCGCAGCCGCGCTTGACGCAGGTTGCGCGCCGTTTTCCCGGATGATGTTCCGTTGACTGATAGCCCCGCAGCTCCTCCCCCGATTCTCAGCGTCGTTGTCCCCGTCCGCAACGAGGTCGGCAATGTCGGCCCCTTGCTGGCCGACATCGAGACCGCCTGCGCCACGATCAATGGTTTCGAGGTGATCTTCGTCAATGACGGTTCGAGCGACGGCACCGCGCAGGCGCTGGCGGGGCTGATAGTGAGCCGGCCCTGGCTGCGCGTTGTCACCCATGCCCAATCCTGCGGCCAGAGCGCAGCCGTGCGCAGCGGCGTGCGCCATGCCCGCTCGGCGATCGTCGCGACGCTCGACGGCGACGGCCAGAACGATCCGGCCTTCCTGCCGCGCATGCTGGAGGCGCTGCAGCAGGCGGGCCTCCAGGCCGGGCTCGTGCAGGGGCAGCGCGTCGGGCGCAAGGACACTGGCTTCAAGAAGCTGCAATCGCGCATCGCCAATGGCGTTCGCGGGCGCATCCTCAAGGACGGCACACGCGACACCGGCTGCGGCCTGAAATGCTTCCGCCGCGAGGCCTATCTCGCCTTGCCCTATTTCGACGCGCTGCACCGCTTCATGCCGGCTCTTATGGCACGCGAGGGCTATGGCATCGTGCATGTCGAGGTCCGTGACCGGCCTCGGCTCACCGGCGTCTCGAATTACGGCTTCTTCGACCGGCTTTGGGTCGGTATTCTAGACCTTGCCGGCGTCTGGTGGTTGATCCGCCGGCGTAAGCGCATTCCTCAGATCGTGCCGGACACGCAATCATGATCATCTCGATCGGCCACGCCGTATCCGACTATATCTACGACGTCTTCGTGCTGAAGTTCGACTTCTGGCTCGCCTTCGGCATTATCGCGCAGTTGCTCTTCACGGCGCGCTTCCTGGTGCAGTGGCTCGTCAGTGAGCGCGAGGGCAACTCCGTGATGCCGCTCTCCTTCTGGTATTTTTCGATGGCCGGCGGCGCGATGACGCTGGTTTACGGCATCGTCAAGCGCGAACCGATCATCATCATGGGCCAGGCGCTGGCGGTGGTGATCTATGTGCGCAATCTCATGCTGATCTTCAGCAGCCGCAAAAAGCGCTCGGCCTCATAGAGCATTGCGCGAAAAAGTGGGTACCGGTTTTTCGCAGAAGCAATGCTCTAAACTCTATCGAGCGTCAGGTCGTCGGGCGAAAACCCGTAGCGCGCCATCATGCTGCGGTGCCAGGCGCTGCCGAGCTGACCGCGCAGGGCTTCATCGAAACGCCGCCTGAAGCCGGCCGCCGATTTGGCGAAGGCAAAAGCGCCACGAGCCGGCATCGCGGCCCCCACCGTGACGACGGCAAGCTTGGGGTCGGGGTAGAGCGCGAGGTAGCCGCGATGCGCCATGGCGACGCTGGCATAGGCATCGGCGCGTCCCGATCGCACCAGATCCACGGCATCCTCCTGCGTGGCGACCCGCAGGATGCGATCATCGGGGATGCCTGCTTTCAATCCGGTCTGTTCCTGGACCTGATCGGACACGACGGCGAGCCGTGAGCGCCCATCGCGCGCCAGGGCTTCATAACCTGTCAGACGCGCGCGATCCACCAGCCTTGTCATCAGGCCGTCGGACAGAGCCCAGACCGGATGGCTGAAATCAACGAGTTCCAGCCGCTCCTGCGAGATGAAGAGCGGGGTGGTGATCGTCCAGCGCCCGTCGACGAGCCCGGGCAACAGCTCGGCGAAGCTCGTCAGCCGCGTCTCGAACGAAGCGATGCCGAGCGCCTTCAGCACGGCCGTCACCAGTTCGACATCACTGCCTCCCGCCGCTCCGCCTGCTCCGGGAAAGCAGAAAGGCGGTTCGTCGAGATAGGCGAAGACGATCGGGCCCGATGGGCTACTCGCCACGCCTCAGCTCGCCGCGCGCAGCCGGGCGAAGCCGGCGTCGAGATCGGCCTTCAGATCCTCGAGGTCTTCCAGCCCGATATGCAGGCGGATCGTCGGCCCCGCGAAGTTGGGCGTCGTCGCCGTGCGGTAGGGCTTGCAATCGAAGGGCAGGACGAGGCTCTCATAGCCGCCCCAGGACGCGCCCATGCCGAACAGGGTCAGGCCGTCCAGCATAGCGCCGACGGCCTTCATCGCCACGGGCTTCAGCTCGATCGCGAACAGCGAGGACGCGCCGGTGAAGTCGCGCTTCCAGAGCGCGTGGCCGGGGTCGCTCGGCAGCGCCGGATGCAGCACCCGCGCCACTTCCGGGCGCGCGCTCAGCCACTGCGCCATGTCCAGGCCGGCCGGCATCTGCTCCTTCAAGCGAATATGCATGGTGCGGATGCCGCGCAATGTCAGGAAGGCGTCCTCGGGCGCGATGATGACACCGAGCGTCTCCCAGCAGTCCCGGACCAGCTTGTAGAGCTCGGGCGTGCGCGCAGAGACGGTGCCGATCAGCACGTCGGAGTGTCCGGCATAATATTTCGTGCCGGCCTGTACCGAGATGTCGACACCGAATTTGTGGCTGTCGAAGAACAGCGGCGTCGCCCAGGTGTTGTCCATCAGCACCAGCACGTCGCGGGCATGTGCGGCTTCCACGATGGCTGGAATATCCTGCATCTCGAAGGTCTGCGAGCCCGGCGCCTCGGTCCAGACAGCCTTGGTGTTCGGCTTGAACAGCGCTGCGATATCGCCGCCGACGGCGGGATCGTAATAGCTGACCTCGATACCCAGGCGCGGCAGCATCTTGTCGCAGAAATTGCGCGTCGGCCGGTAGACGCTGTCGGTCACCAGAAGATGATCGCCGGCCGAGAGCACTGCCAGCATCGGCAAGGTGCAGGCGAGCAGGCCTGAGGGGCAGACGACGACGCCCGCTCCGCCTTCCATGGTGTTCAGCGCCGCGATCAGCGCATCGATCGTCGGGTTGCCCTGCGTGCCGTAGGTATAGCGCGCCTTCCGGGCGAGGAAGTCCTCCATATTGGGATAGATCACCGTCGAGCCGCGCACGATCGGGGGATTGACGAAGCCATAGCTGTCGGCCGGATCGCGGCCTGCAAGGACGAGGCGGGTCTTTTCGCGCAGGCGCGCGAAGTCAGGCGGGGACAGCTTTTTCATGGATGGAATCGCTAGGCCGTTTTCTGGTTCCGGGTCAGGCTTGACCACCCTTGGAAACTTGCATGTGATGCGAAGGCGGGAAAGAGGCGTGCCGGATATGGGCCGTTGCTTGACGCTCATGAGCGTCTCTGGCAATCGACTTTGGGGACGCCGCTTAATTCCTGTGCAATCGGAGCGGGCAAAATGCCTGCAAGCGGCGAAGCCGATGACGGCCTGCCGGCCCGGCCGGACAGGAGACCTCAATGGGAGAGAGTGCAATGAAGAAATTTTTGGCAGCCGCGATCGCAGGGCTTGGGCTCGCGGTCACCGCCACAGCGGTTTCGGCGCAGGCGCCTGCGACTTTGGCCCAGGTCAAGTCGCGCAACATCCTCAACTGCGGCTCCAACACCGGCCTCGCCGGCTTTGGCGTGCCGGATGCCCAGGGCAACTGGGTCGGCCTCGATGTCGACTACTGCCGTGCTGTCGCCGCGGCGATCTTCAATGACCCGGCCAAGGTGAAGTTCATCCCGCTTTCCGCGAAGGATCGCTTCACCGCGTTGCAGTCGGGCGAGGTCGATCTGCTCGTCCGCAACTCGACCTGGACGATGTCGCGCGACGCTTCGCTCGGCCTGCTCTTCACCGGCGTGAACTATTATGACGGCCAGGGCTTCATGGTCCGCAAGAAGCTCGGCGTCACCTCGGCGCTGCAGCTTTCGGGCGCCTCGGTCTGCACCCAGCAGGGCACCACGACCGAGCTGAATCTGGCCGACTTCTTCCGCGCCAACAACCTGAAATACGAGGTTGTCGCCTTCGCCTCGTCCGACGAGACGGTCAAGGCTTATGACGCCGGCCGCTGCGACGCCTTCACCACCGACGCCTCGGGCCTCTATGCCGAGCGCCTGAAGCTGACGGCGCCGGACGATCACATGGTCCTGCCCGAGATCATCTCCAAGGAGCCGCTCGGCCCGTCCGTCCGCAACACCGACGCGCAGTGGTTCAACCTGGTGAAGTGGGTGCACTACGCCATGCTGAACGCCGAGGAACTCGGTGTGACCAAGGCCAATGTCGACGAGATGCTGAAGTCGCCCAATCCCGAGATCAAGCGTCTGCTCGGTGTCGAGGGCAAGTTCGGCGAAGGCATCGGCCTCACCGCCGATTGGGCCTACCGCATCGTCAAGCTGGTCGGCAATTACGGCGAATCCTTCGAGAAGAACGTCGGCCAGGGCTCGCTGCTGAAGATCGCGCGCGGCCAGAATGGACTCTGGACCAAGGGCGGCCTGCAATACGCCCCGCCGGTTCGCTGACATCAAACCAAAACCGGGCGCCGACATTGTTCGGCGCCCGGGCTGCTTTACGCCAATGCCGAATTGATCCTCATAAACCGCAGAATATGCGGCTCTGGGCGCCCAGAATACGCGAGAGCGGATGAACCGCTCCGGATAGGGGACTACCATGAAACGATTGCTCGTCGCGGCGCTCGCGCTTGCCGCATTCCTTCCTGGCGTGGAACACGCCCAGGCGCAGACCTCCTCGCTCGCAACGGTCAAGAACCGCGGCGAACTTATTTGCGGCGTCAGCCCTGGCTTGGCCGGCTTCGGCATCCCGGATGCGCAGGGGACCTGGGTCGGCCTCGATGTCGATCTGTGTCGCGCCGTCGCAGCCGAGATCTTCAACGATGCCGGCAAGGTCAAATTCGTTCCGCTGTCGTCGAAGGACCGCTTCACCGCGCTTCAGTCGGGCGAGGTCGATCTGCTCTCGCGGACCAGCACCTGGACGATGGCGCGCGACACGGCGCTCGGCCTGAGCTTCTCGACCGTGAACTATTATGACGGCCAGGCCTTCCTGGTTCAGAAGAAGCTCGGCGTCCAATCCGCCCTGAAGCTCGATGGCGCGTCGATCTGCCTGCAGCAGGGCACGACGACCGAGTTGAACGTCGCGGATTTCTTCCGCGCCAACAAGATCAAGTATGAGGTCGTCGCCTTCGACAAGGGCGACGAGGCGATCAAGGCCTTCGAATCCGGGCGCTGCGATGCGCTGACCGACGACTCCTCCGCGCTCTACGCTCTGCGCCTGAAGCTGACCGCGCCCGAGGATGCCGTCGTCCTCCCCGAGATCATCTCGAAGGAACCACTCGGCCCGGTCGTTCGCAGCAGCGACATGCAGTGGATCAACCTGGTGAAATGGACGCATTTCGCGATGCTGAACGCGGAAGAGTTCGGCATCACCAAGGCGAATGTCGACGAGATGCTCAAATCGGCCAATCCCGAGATCCGGCGCCTGCTCGGCGTCGAGGGCAAGTTCGGCGAAGGCATCGGCCTGAGCAATGACTGGGCCTACCGGGCCATCAAGCTCGTCGGCAATTACGGCGAGGCATTCGAGCGCAATGTCGGCGCCGGTTCCGTGCTCAAGATTGCCCGTGGAAAGAATGCGCTGTGGACTAATGGAGGATTGCAATACGCTCCTCCGATCCGTTGATCGTATGAGCGGAGCGTCGGTTCTGCTGGCGCTCCGTTCGCGGTTTGGTCGCGACGGCTTTATTTTGTGGGGGAAGGAGGGGAGGATACCGGGCGAGGATCGTTTGGTCCGGGACTTGCTAGCATTCGAGAACGGGAAGAACCCGTTCCGCCAACAGGGGAAACAACCATGAATAAGTTTTTCGCAGCCGCGCTCGTCGCGGCGGCAACTGCAGCTTGCATCGGCGGAGCGCAAGCGCAGACCGGCACGCTTGGCCAGGTCAAGAGCCGCGGGATACTCCATTGCGGTTCGGGGACGGGCCTTGCCGGCTTCGGCATTCCCGATGCTCAGGGCAACTGGACGGGCTTGGACGTCGATCTCTGCCGCGCGGTCGCAGCAGCGATCTTCAACGATCCGCAGAAGGTCAAGTTCATCCCGCTCTCGGCCAAGGACCGGTTCACCTCGCTGCAATCGGGCGAGGTCGATCTGCTTTCGCGCACGACGACCTGGACGCTGTCGCGCGACACCTCGCTTGGGCTCAATTTCGCAGGCGTGAACTATTATGACGGCCAAGGCTTCCTGGTCCGCAAGAAACTCGGCGTCGACTCCGCGCTGAAGCTGGCTGGCGGCTCCATCTGCACGCAGCAGGGCACGACCACGGAGCTCAACCTCGCGGACTATTTCCGGTCCAACAAGATGAAGTACGAGGTCGTTGCCTTCGCGAGCAACACCGAGACCGTCAAGGCCTATGAGGCAGGCCGCTGCGACGCCTTCACCACGGACGCCTCGGGTCTTTATGCCGAGCGCCTGAACCTGACGACGCCTGCCGACCACATCGTCCTGCCCGAGATCATCTCGAAGGAGCCGCTCGGCCCGGTCGTTCGGCATGGTGACGACAACTGGCTCGACATCGTCAAATGGACGCACTTTGCCATGCTGAATGCCGAAGAACTCGGTATCACCCAGGCGAATGTCGACGAGATGCTGAAATCGGACAATCCCGAGATCAAGCGCTTCATCGGCACCGAGGGCAAATTCGGCGAACCGATGGGCCTGACGAATGACTGGGCCTACCGGATCATCAAGCATGTCGGCAATTACGGCGAGGTCTTCGAGAAGAACGTCGGCCAGGGCTCGCTCCTGAAGATCGCGCGCGGCCAGAACGCGCTCTGGACCAAGGGGGGGCTGCAATACGCTCCGCCGATCCGCTGAGGCATCGCGAGCGATCGGCGCCGGCCCCGTGCCGGCGCCGTAGCGATCCCGGCCCCGCGCCGTCCGTTGCGCATCGAAAGCGCATGGTCCGGGACTTGCTAAGCGTTTTGGGTACGGGCGTAAGCCCGCACCTAAAACAGGGGAACGCAATGAAAAAAGCCGTTACGTCCGCACTGGTGCTCGCATCGCTCGCTCTAGGCGCGGGGGGTGCCCAGGCCCAGACAGGGCTGCTTCCGCAGATCAAGGCGAGGGGCGTCGTCACATGCGGCACGAGCCCGGGCCTCGCCGGTTTCGCGATGCCCGATGCGCAGGGCAATTATACCGGCATCGACGTCGATCTTTGCCGCGCGTTGGCGGCCGCGATCTTCAACGACCCGCAGAAGGTCAAGTTCGTGCCGCTCTCGTCGAAGGACCGCTTCACGGCGCTTCAGGCCGGCGAGGTCGATCTGCTCTCGCGCACCACGACCTGGACCTTGTCGCGTGACACCTCGCTTGGCCTCAATTTCGCGGGCATCAATTATTTCGACGGCCAGGGCTTCATGGTCCGCAAGAAGCTCGGCATCGATTCCGCGCTCAAGCTCGCCGGCGCCTCCGTCTGCGTTGCGCAAGGCACGACTACCGAGCTGAACCTTGCCGACTTCTTCCGCGCCAACAAGATGAAGTACGAGGTCGTGGCCTTCAGCGGCGGCGACGAGACGATCAAGGCCTATGAATCCGGCCGCTGTGACGCCTTCACCACGGATTCGTCAGGTCTTTACGCCGAGCGCCTGAAGCTTCAGGTTCCGACGGACCATATCGTTCTGCCCGAGATCATCTCGAAGGAGCCGCTCGGCCCGGTAGTCCGCCATGGCGACGACAACTGGCTCGATATCGTCAAATGGACGCATAACGCGATGGTGAACGCCGAGGAGCTTGGCATCACCAAGGCCAATGTCGATGAGATGCTGAAATCGGAGAACCCCGAGATCAAGCGCTTCGTCGGCACCGAGGGCAAGTTCGGCGAGCCGATGGGCTTGAGCAATGACTGGGCTTATCGCATCGTCAAACTTGTCGGGAACTATGGCGAGGTTTTCGAGAAGAATGTCGGTGCGGGCTCGCCGCTGAAGATCGCGCGCGGTCAGAACGCGCTCTGGACCAAAGGGGGGTTGCAATACGCGCCGCCGATCCGTTGAGGCGCTCTAGCGCGTTTTCGAGCGAAGCGGACACCGGTTCGCGTGAAGACAACGCGCTAAAACAAGGCGCTAGAGCAATTGAACGATCCAATCGGATCGGAAATTGATCTGGCGCAACGGTCTGAGATCAGAAGGAAACATCCGGCGGCGGTTCTGGCCGCTGCCGGTTCAGCTGCCGCAATCAAAACAAAAAAGGGCGTAACACGTGTCGACCATTCCGACCGAGACGGTTCAGCCGGGCAAGGCCTCGCTGCTCTACGATCCCAAGATAAGGGGCTATGTCTACCAGCTCGCCCTGCTCGCCGTTGTCGGCTTCCTGCTCTATTCGGCCGCGTCGAACGCCATCACCAATCTGCGTGCGCAAAAGATCGCGTCCGGCTTCGGCTTCTGGCACAATGCCGCGGGTTTCGACGTCAACCAGAAGCTGATCCCATTCAGCGCCTCGGGCTCGACCTATGGCGAGGCTTTCTATGTCGGCCTTCTGAACACGCTGCTGGTCGCTTCGATCGGCATCGTGCTGTCGACTTTCCTCGGCTTCTTCGTCGGCGTGGCGCGGCTCTCCAGCAATTGGGTGCTGTCGAAGCTCGCGATGATCTATGTCGAGGTCATCCGCAACCTGCCGCTGCTGCTGCAATTGTTCTTCTGGTACAATGCGGTGCTGAAGCCGCTGCCCAATCCGCGCCAGTCGATCGAATTGCCGGCGGGTGCGTTGCTCAACAATCGCGGCCTCTACCTTCCTGATCCTCAGCTCGGCCCCGGTGGCTCTCTGATCGTCTGGACCTTCCTGATCGGCATCGTCGCCTCGATCATCTTCCGCGTCTGGGCCCGCAAGCAGCAGGAGGCCACGGGCAAGCAGTATCCTGTCGGTTGGATCGCGCTCGGCTTGATCGTGGTGCTGCCGTTCTTCGTCTATCTCGTCACGGGCCGCCCGATCTCGTTCGTCTATCCGGAGATCGCCGGCTTCAACCTGCGCGGCGGCATCCAGATCTTCCCGGAATTCGTCGCGCTGCTGCTGGGTCTGACGACCTACACCGCGGGCTTCATCGCCGAGGTCGTGCGCGCCGGCATTCTTGCCGTCTCGAAAGGTCAGACCGAGGCAGCCAATGCGCTGGGTCTGCGCGCCGGGCCGACCTTGAAGCTCGTCGTCATCCCGCAAGCCATGCGGGTGATCATCCCGCCTTTGACCTCGAACTACCTCAACCTGACCAAGAACTCCTCGCTGGCGGTCGCGATCGGCTATCCCGATCTCGTCCAGGTCTTCACCGGCACGGTGCTGAACCAGACCGGGCAGGCGGTCGAGGTGGTCGCGATCACCATGGCGGTCTATCTCACGATCTCGCTCGTCACCTCGTTTTTCATGAATATCTACAACAAGCGCATGGCGCTGGTGGAACGGTGAGGGCGCCACGATGACCGACGCAACGCTCGAAAACTCACCTTACGCCTTCGTCCGCAAGGAGACGCTGCCTCAGGAAACCGCGCCGCTTTCGGTCGCGGGGCCTGTCGCCTGGGTCCGCGCCAATCTGTTCTCCGGCCCGGTCAATTCGATCCTGACGCTGCTCTGCGTCTACATCGTCGTGACCAGCGTGCCGGAGATGGTGCGGTTCTACTTCATCGATGCCGTCTGGAGCGGCACCAATCGCGACGCATGCCTTGCCGACAAGATCGGCCGGCCGGTCGGCGCATGCTGGGCCTATATCGCCGACCGCTTCCAATACTTCATCTATGGTTCCTATCCGGTGCCGCAACGCTGGCGCGTCAACATCGTTTTCGCGATGTTCGCACTCGGCGTGGTCTGGCTGCTCTGGGAAAGGGCGCCACTGAAGAAGGTCGGCCTGTTCTTCTTCTTCGTCATGCTGCCGATCGGCGCCTATGTGCTGCTGCTCGGCGGCCCCAATGCCGAAGGCTTCCTGCGCTGGCTCATCGGCCTGACGCTGGTGCTGATGGTGGTCTATCTGGTGCTGTCCTTCGTGCCGGCCCTGGCGCGTTTCTGGATCGGCCCCGCCTTCCTCGCCGTCGAGGAGGCGCTGCCGCCCTGGAAGCGCTTCTACCGGCCCAAGCGCCTGATCCTGCTGTCGCTGGTCGTCTTCGGCCTGATCGCGATCCTGGCTGACTCGATCGGCCTGCCGCGTGTCGACACCGGGCTTTGGGGCGGCATGACGGTGACCTTCCTGATCGCGGCGGTCGGCATCGTCTTCTCGCTGCCGCTCGGTGTCATCCTGGCGCTGGGACGGCGCTCGAAGCTGCCGATCATCCAGCTTCTCTCGGTGGTCTTTATCGAGTTCGTCCGTGGCGTGCCGCTGATCACGGTGCTGTTCATGGCCAACACCATGCTGCCGCTGTTCGTGCCGCAGGAATATTCGCCCGACCGGCTGCTGCGGCCGCTGGTCGGCGTCGCACTCTTCGCCGCCGCCTATATGGCGGAGGTTATTCGCGGCGGCCTGCAGGCCATGCCGAAGGGCCAATATGAAGGAGCGATGTCGCTCGGTCTGGGTTATTGGCAGATGATGCGGCTGATCATCCTGCCCCAGGCGCTGCGCATCGTCATTCCGGGCATCGTCAATACGTTCATCGGGCTGTTCAAGGATACGACGCTGGTCACCATCGTCGGCATCTTCGACTTCCTGCGCACCATCGAAGCGACCCTGGTCGATCCGACCTGGGCGACGCCGACCACACGCGCGACAGGCTATGCCTTCGCCGCGATGTTCTATTTCCTGTGTTGCTGGGGCATGTCGCGCTACTCGATCTCGGTCGAGAAGCGGATGGCCGCCGGTCAAAAGCGCTGAAGGGACAAACCAACATGACCATGGCAGAAACGAATACCGCGAGCCGCCCCGCCGCGCTGAAGCAGACCTCGCTGAACACACCGACCGCGGTCGAGATGATCGGCGTCAACAAGTGGTACGGCGAGTTCCACGTGCTGCGCGACATCAACCTGAAGGTCGAGCGCGGCGAGAAACTGGTGATCTGCGGACCGTCGGGCTCCGGTAAGTCGACGATGATCCGCTGCATCAATCGCCTGGAAGAGCACCAGAAGGGCTCGATCATCGTCGACGGTACCGAACTCACCAACGATCTGAAGAAGATCGACGAGATCCGCCGCGATGTCGGCATGGTGTTCCAGCACTTCAACCTGTTCCCGCATCTGACGATCCTCGAGAACCTGACGCTGGCGCCGATCTGGGTCCGCAAGATGCCCAAGAAGGACGCCGAGGAGATCGGGATGCACTATCTCAAGCGCGTCAAGATTCCCGAGCAGGCCGCGAAATATCCCGGCCAGCTTTCGGGCGGCCAGCAGCAGCGTGTCGCCATCGCACGCTCGCTCTGCATGAGCCCCAAGATCATGCTGTTCGACGAGCCGACCTCGGCGCTCGATCCCGAGATGGTCAAGGAAGTGCTCGACACCATGGTCTCGCTCGCCGATGAGGGCATGACCATGCTCTGCGTCACCCACGAAATGGGCTTCGCCCGCCAGGTCGCCGATCGGGTCATCTTCATGGATGCCGGGCAGATCGTCGAAATGAACGAGCCCAACGCCTTCTTCAAGAACCCGCAGCATGAGCGCACGAAGCTCTTCCTGAGCCAGATTCTGCACTGATCTGCGTTGGATAAGACAACATGGCGCACCGATTCTTTCGGTGCGCCATTTTTAGTCGTGATTGAATAATCGTCGACGCGGATTTTATTTTCGCCTTGGGGGCAGGGCGGTAGATAAACTGCGCCTAATCGGAACAAAGCGGTGTCCGGCAAGTTCTTCATTGAACCGGAGGAAACACCATGAACCGCTTCATTCCCGCTCTCATTGCCACTCTCGTGATGACAGGCGGTGCCTATGCCCAGTCGATCAACATCGGTCCCGGCGGCGTCGGTGTCGATACGCGCGGACCGAGCGAGCGCGTCATCGAGCGCGAAGTTCGCCGTGATGACCGCGACGGTTACGATCGCCGCTCGGACCGCGGTTATCGACGCGACGATCGTCGTCGCGTCGAGTTCCGTGACCGCCCGCGCTGCCGCACGGTCATCACGCGCGAGGAGACGCGGCGTGGCGTGATCAAGACGAGGCAGCGCGTCTGCAGCTGATCGACAGCCCAGCTTCGGCGAAACCCGAATCGAAAGGCCGTCCCGCTCGCGCGGGGCGGCCTTTTTTGCGCCGTTTGGCAGCCTATTTGCCGTCACGCGCCTTCACGGCCGCGTCCGGGAAATCCGAGAACAGCCCGTCGATGCCGAGGTCGAAGAACGCCTTGTATTCGGCGCCCGGATCGCCCTTGTAGTTCGAGGCCAGGCGCTTGGGCTCGCTGCGGAAGGTCCAGCTATGGACGAAGAGCCCGGCAGCGTGGGCATTCTTGATGACATCAGTCGCCGGCAGCAACACGCGGTCGCGCTCGTCGATCACGCCGTCCTTGTTCAAATCCTGAGGCTTGCCGTCATCGCCCAGGACCTGCTTGGCTGGCAGGATGTAGGGCTTCCAGGGGGCGACGCCGTCGGCATAGGTCTTGATCTCCTTCAGCCCTTCAGCCGTGACGAGATCCTTGAAGGTGCGCTTGTCGCCGGTGACGACGAAATCATAGGGCTTGTCGAAGGGAGCGGCCAGAACGATGCCGCCATCCTTGTCGACATCGTCGGCATCGACGAGCTGGATCAGGCGCAGCTGTGTCTTGCCGCGGAGATACTTCAAATTCGCGGTCTCGAAGCTCTGGATGATCACGGGCGAGGATTTCTCGGTCCAGCCTGCAGCCTTGAGCGCATCGAGCAGGCGATCCTCGAGCGGCAGGCCGATCGCGGCATGGAAGATCGAATGCTTGGTCTCGGGATAGATGCCGATGATGCGCCCAAGCCGGGTGCTCTCGGTCTTGGCGAGGTCAATGATCTCCTGAAGCGTCGGAATCTCGTATTTGCCGTTATGGGACTGGTCACGATCGGCAAAGGCCTGCTTGGCGCGCAGGGTCTTGATCTCGGCAAGCGTGAAGTCGCTGGCGAACCAGTCGGTGGTGTCCACGCCGTCGATCTTGCGCGTGGTCTTGCGTCCCGCGAATTCCGGCCTGGTCGAGACATCGGTTGTGCCGCTCATGATCGGCTCGTGCCGGGCGACCAGCACGCCGTCCTTCGTCGCTACGAGGTCGGGCTCGATGAAGTCCGCGCCCATCTCGATCGCGAGCTTGTAGGATTCGAGCGTATGCTCGGGCCGGTGGCCGCTGGCACCGCGGTGGCCGACGATCAGCGGTTTCTGGCCCGACAAGGTCGGGACGGCGGCCTGAGCCATGGCTTCAGGGGCGCCCAGCACGCCGCAGGCGAGGCCGGCCAGCATCGTGGCACAGAGCAAGGTCGTTTTCATCATCGGTCCGGTCCTTGGTCGCGTTATCTTGGGCGCGACCATGATCAGGCGATGTGACAGGCCGGTGAAGTCGAGGGCCTGGGCCTATTCGGCCGGGGCGGCCTGCACTGGGGCCGCCGGATGGGCGCTGCGGCGATCCATGTCGGCGACCATCCTGCGCGCCATGGTGCTCGCGGTCTTCTCGAAGCAGAAGGGCAGCAAGGCCCTGCCGGAGATCGTGGGCACCTATCGCAGCTCGGGCGAGGTCGATTACATCCTGTGGGCGCGTGTGCCCGACGTCGCGGCCTATGACAGGCTCTATCAGCGTCTCATCGCCCGCATCGACATGGTCGATGTCGCGGCGAGCTTCGTCATAGAGGAGATCAAGGACACGACCGAAGTGCCGCTCGGCTATGCCTGAGCGGCGCTTCGGTCGGCATTCGTCAGTAGCGGTTCTCGAGCGTCGTCTTGGCGTCGAGGCGCTTCTTGGCCGGCGGCGTCAAATCCGGCGGCGGCGTGGTGGCGCAGGCGGCGAGCGCCAGCGTCATGAGCGCAGCAAGGGTGAGGCGGCTGAGGCGGATCATCGGCGGTTCCATTCGGTGGGAGCGGATCGCTTCTTCTTTCCGCCGATGCTGACGCTTCGTCAAGCAAGCTGTTTTACGTTTGGACCAATCACAAACACGTGCGGGAAGGGGTCCTGCCGCCGATTCCATATCGGCGGCAGGCGCGCCCTCCAGTCGCGCGGGCGGGACGGTTAGAAGGTCCGGTTCTCCATCCGGATGGTCGCATCCGGCGAGCTTGCCGAAGGCTTCAGCGGTGTCGCCAGCGCCTGGCCTTGAGTTTTCGACGTGCTCGTAAATGACGGATTCGAGCCCATGCTGGCGTGGAACCCGTCGCTCTCGATGCACCCTGCCAGTGACAGGGCAAAAGCGGTCAAGATTGTGATAGGGATGATGCGGATCATGACTGTACCTCGCGAAATACCGGCATTGCCGGTCTCGCCCCCGCCGATTAATTGTGCCATCACCGCGTCAATTTTGTGTCGCGTATGCCGGCACGACACGGATCCGAAATATGACGCCCGCCGCCCGCATCAGCGCCGCCATCGAGGTGCTGGATGACCTCATCCAGCGCCGCCGCCCAGCCTCCGACGCGCTGAAGGATTGGGGCCTTTCACGGCGTTTCGCAGGCTCCAAGGACCGTGCCGCGATCGCCTCGCTCGTCTATGACGCATTGCGCCGCAGGGCGTCCTCGGCCTTCGCCATGGCCGCGGAGACGCCGCGCGCGCTGGTGCTCGGCATGCTCGCCGGCCTGCGCGGCCTCAGCGCCGAGGAGATCGCGCTGCTCTGCTCGGGCGAAAATCACGCCCCCATGCCGCTCGATGCCGAGGAGCAGGCAAGGCTCGCCGCCTTCTCGCTCGACGGAGCGCCCGACTGGATCCGCGCCGACGTACCGGAATGGCTCTGGTCGGCTTTCGCCGCGGGCTTCGGTAGGGATGCGGTGGGCGAGGGCCAGGCGCTGGCCGGGCGCGCGCCGATCGACATCCGCGCCAACCGCCTGCAAGCGACGCGCGATGCGCTGATGGCGGATTTGGCCCATGCCTCGCCCGAACCCGGCTCCTGGTCGCCCGATGCGCTGCGCTTCCAGCCCGGCCATGACGGGCGTGGGCCGTCACTGCAGGCCGAACCGTCCTTCTTCGCCGGCGGCTTCGAGATCCAGGATGAAGGCTCGCAGCTCGTCACCTTGCTGGCCGGCGCGCAGCCGGGCCAGACCGTGATCGATCTCTGCGCCGGGGCCGGCGGCAAGACGCTGGCGCTGGCGGCGCTGATGGGCAATCAGGGGCGTTTGTTCGCGACCGACCTGGACAGCCGCAGGCTTGCGCCGTTGCATGAGCGGCTGGCGCGCTCGGGCGCGACCAATGTCGAGATCCGCATTCCGCGCAGCCGCGGTCACGAGCCCCTGATCGACCTCGCCGGACAGGTCGATCTAGCCTTGGTCGATGCGCCCTGCACGGGCTCTGGCACCTGGCGGCGCAATCCCGATGCGAAATGGCGCGTGCGGCCCGGCGCCCTGGCCGAGCGCGTCAAGGACCAGGCCGAGGTTCTGGCGCGCGCCGCGCGGCTGCTGAAGCCGGGCGGGCGCATCGCCTATATCACCTGCTCGATGCTGCCGGACGAGAATGACGAGGCCATCCGGGCTTTCCTCGCGCGGCATGCCGGGTTCGCGGTGGTGCCGCTTGCGCAAGTGCTGGCCTCGACCGAGGGGGACTTTGGTTTGCTCGCCCGTTTCGCCACGGAATTCGGCCTGCAGCTCTCGCCACGTCGCACCGGGACGGACGGATTCTACCTGGCTTGCACGCAACGCATCGCTTGAAAGCCAACAGGACGTTGCACGCTCGCGCGCGATCCATTAACCGAACGCGATGACGAGCGAAAAAATCCACGACTCCATTCTCATCATCGACTTCGGCAGCCAGGTGACGCAGCTGATCGCGCGCCGCGTGCGCGAGATCGGCGTCTATTGCGAGATCGCCCCGTTCCAGTCGGCATCCGAAGCCTTCCAGCGCCTCAAGCCCAAGGGCGTGATCTTTTCCGGCGGCCCCGCCTCGGTGCCGGACGAGGGCTCGCCCCGCGCGCCGCAGGAGGTGTTCTCGACCGGACTACCGGTGCTCGGCATCTGCTACGGCCAGCAGACCATGGCGCATCAGCTCGGCGGCAAGGTCGAGAGCGGCCACGCGGCTGAGTTCGGCCGCGCCGATGTCGAGATCGTCACGCCTTCGGCGCTGTTCGAAGGCATCTGGGAGGAGGGTGGTCGCTACCCCGTCTGGATGAGCCATGGCGACCGCGTCACGCAGCTCCCAGCGGGCTTCTCGGTCAAGGCGACCTCGGAGAACGCGCCCTATGCGGTGGCGAGCGACGAGGAGCGGCGCTTCTACTCCACCATGTTCCACCCCGAGGTGGTGCATACGCCAGACGGCGGCAAGCTGCTGCGCAATTTCGTCGTCACCATCTGCGGCTGCGTGCCGGACTGGAGCATGGCGGCCTATCGCGCCGAGACCATCGCCAAGATCAAGGCGCAGGTCGGCAAGGGCCGCGTCATCTGCGGCCTCTCCGGCGGCGTCGACTCGGCTGTCGCGGCCGTGCTGATCCATGAGGCGATCGGCGATCAGCTCACCTGCGTCTTCGTCGACCACGGCCTGATGCGGATGAACGAGGCCGAAGAGGTCGTGCGCCTGTTCCGCGACAGCTACAACATCCCGCTCGTTCATGTTGAGGCGGAAGCGCTTTTCCTCTCCGAGCTCGCCAAATGCGGCGCCGATCCGGAAGCCAAGCGCAAGACCATCGGCCGGCTCTTCATCGAGGTCTTCGACGAGGAAGCGAAGAAGCTCGGTGGCGCCGATTTCCTGGCCCAGGGCACGCTTTATCCCGATGTGATCGAGAGCGTCTCCTTCTCCGGCGGTCCATCGGTGACGATCAAGTCGCACCACAATGTCGGCGGCCTGCCCGAGCGCATGAAGATGAAGCTCGTCGAGCCGTTGCGCGAGCTCTTCAAGGACGAGGTCCGTGTGCTCGGCCGTGAGCTTGGCCTGCCGGAGGCCTTCGTCGGCCGCCATCCCTTCCCGGGACCGGGCCTGGCCATCCGCTGCCCCGGCGAGATCACCAGGGAGAAGCTCGACATCCTGCGCAAGGCCGATGCGATCTATCTCGAAGAGATCCGCAAGGCGGGCCTCTATGACGTGATCTGGCAGGCTTTCGCCGTGCTGCTGCCGGTGCGCACCGTCGGCGTGATGGGCGATTATCGCACCTATGACCATGTGCTGGCCCTGCGCGCCGTGACCTCGGTCGACGGCATGACGGCGGATTTCTACCCCTACGACATGGCCTTCCTCGGCCGCACCGCGACCCGCATCATCAACGAGGTCAAGGGCATCAACCGCGTCGTCTACGACGTGACCAGCAAGCCGCCCGGCACGATCGAGTGGGAGTGAGGGTTTAACGTAGGCTCGCGTAGGAGAAACTCGCTGGTCAGATGCGCAAAGAGACGGGACAAAGCGCTTATTGGGAGTTCTGATCTGATCCCCACAATACCGGCGCGGGCATCTTTTGGGGGCGCGGGTCGATTTTTACAAAAGTATCGTAGGTCTCAAGAAGTCAAACATGTGGGCCACTCATGTCAGTCGAGCGCTACATTTTCTTGATGAACGGCTGGTCAAGCACGGCGGGCGGCATTCAAACGGTCAACCGTGAACTGGTATGCGCCCTATCCGCAGCGCGCTCCTACGCTGCGTTCTCAGTGTTGGTTCCGCAGGCCTCACAGGAGGAGATTGGCGACGCGACGTCCAGGGGAGTAGAGTTGATCTCGGGGGGAGGGAAATCTTCCGACGACTGGATGTCCGCTGTGCTGTCGCCCGCCCTCGCGCAAATCGATCCTGCGGAGGTGGTGGCCTTGGTTGGACATAGCAGCTTCTCAGGCGGACAAGCGCGGCTCTTGCGCGATCGGCAGTTTCCTGGTTCCCGGCTGGTTCAATTCATCCACATGTCTCCCCTGCGGACTGAAGCGCTCAAGGAGTACCGACAAGACAAGTATGTCGCGGTGCGCGAGGACAAGGTTCGGCAGGAACAAGAACTTGCCGAAGCTGCCGATATCGTTATTTGCATCGGGCCGCGACTGCATCGCTATACTCGCGACTCGCTCGTTGCGAGAGGAGTAAGTGCAGATAGGATACACCCGTTGAGCTGCGGCCTAGCGCCGCCAACGATGCTGCGTGTACCTCCGCTCAATCCGACTGTGCTGTGTTTAGGCCGTACAGACAGCTTAGGCGTCAAAGGGCTCGACATCTTCGCCTACGCAGCCGGCTACCTCACAAATGATTGGAAAACACACCCCTCCACCGCGACGAAACCGGCGCCCGATTTCGTCGTACGGGGCGTGCAGAGTGACGGCGAGACCTTTGAGCGGCATCTCATTTCCCTTGCCGAAGAAGTAGGGCTAAGGCCGAAATTGATCGCACGACCCTACACGACTGTACAGCGAGATCTAGTCGCGGATTACACAGGCGCAAGTATCTTCATGATGCCGTCCAGAGAGGAGGGCTTTGGGCTGGTGGCCTGTGAGGGCCTGTCTCAAGGCGTTCCCGTCATACTGTCGGAAGACAGTGGCATTTCAGAATTAGCACGTGACGTGATGAAAACGCACCACCTGCGCGAGGATCCTTGCATAGTTTCAATGCGCGGTGATGCAAAGGAGATTGGACGCCGTTTCGCTACGGCGGCGCTGGAAATCCTCGTCGATGAGGAGAGGGCAACCAGCTATTATCAGGCGCTTCGCGAGAGAATGCTCTCAGTTGCATCGTGGAGTGCTGGAGCGTTGCGCTTCTTGGAAATTCTAGATCAGGCCAGATCGCGACCTAAATCACAGGCCAAAATCCCGTCGCCTTTTGGGGCCGCGTCATCCATATCCGCGGCACACAACTCCGAAAATGCCATCCAAGAGCTTCTATCCAAACAGGGCGTTCTGGCTGTTTCGTTGAAGCAAGCCCTCGTCGTCATTGTAGAACGTGGAAAGCGTCCAAATTTACCGGAAGAGATCGGAGGAATAGAGGTCGTAGTGAGGGAGGTCGATGCGGTTAGGCTCAGTTCAGAACTATCAAACGCTCACAGTGACGGACTCTATTTTGAGGGACAGCGCAGGGCATCGATAGGAGCCATTTTGGCTGCGCCAGACGATACGCTGCACGCGATCACAGCTGCACACGCGATAGAGCGCATGCCTATCGAGGAATTCGAGGTCAAGCTAGGCTCACTTACCCTTAGTGCAAGAGGCGTGGCTAAGCCAATCGGCTTAGACTTAGCGTTGGTCCGATTGTCAAATCACTCGCATTCCAAAAGTCCATGGAACCCGGCCCCGCCCGAGCTGAACGAGCGCGTGACCGTCAGAGTCGGGGATAAAACGTGGAACGCCAGAATTTCCACGGTCCAATTGACGGCGCGCATAGACGGCCTCGGGCACGGCACCATCCGCAACCTTTTCGAGGTGAACGTCCAGGGCGCCCTACCGCCAGGCGCGTCCGGTGCGCTCGTCGAAAGCGCAAACGGGCGCCCAATCGGGATCGTTCTGGCAACGATGTTTGAAACGAAGGGCTCACCGAGTTCGTATGTCGTCCAGGAGTTTTCCGATCTAGACCTACCAGGTTATTCTGTCGCGCACTTGCGGCCAAGGAAGAGCGAACTGAGCGTCGCCGTGGTTGCATCCTCGGCCGATATTCTTGCTGCTTTGGCGAATGTTGAGTCAGTTCACTGGATGACACGGTCGAGACTCGGCAATGAGACCATGATGGGCCGGATCGGGCTCGACGGTCCACTTATCACGGCCACTGCGACAGACAGATTTGGCGCAGTTGGCACCGCTATTGCGACAACTCAGGTTCTTTACAGGCAGATGCCGCACGTAATTATCCACCTTGGATTCTGCGCGGGGTTGGCGCCTGATCGTCAGCGCATCGGAGACGTATTGTTGTCCACCGAGGTGACATCGGTGGCAGTTGGCGCGCTTCGTTCGGACCAGCTTTTCCCGAGTATTCAGATTCTGACTGAGCGCCAGCCACAGCTTCGGCACAAACTTCTGGTGGCGATTTCTAGGTGGAGAAACGCCGATTTCGAGGTTCATTTTGGCCCGATCGCGGCAGTCGACTATTTGATCGAAAGCCCCAGCCGACTATCCAGAATCAAGGAAATAGGGCGCAACCTCTTGGGGATAGACATGGAAAGCGCAGGTTTCGCTCAAGCGGCCCAAAGTTGGAGCCACACGAGCCCCACCATCGCGCCCTTCATGCTGGTGGTGAACGGCATCACTGACTTCGCAGACGGACAAAAGATCGATCAAGGACGTAAGCCGGCAGCCAACAACGCCTCGCGGGTGGTCATAGAATTGGTCCGAGCCATTGATAATATGGCGATCTAGATATTCCAATGTAACCGATGTTTTCAGGCTACATTTTTGAGAGTGGGCGTTTCCGAATGGTGCAGGGCAGGAGATCGATCTTGCTGTTGGGATGGCTATTGACGATGCGGATGATGATGTTGGCCAAATAAGCGTGAGGCTCGACGCTGATGAGCTTACAGGTTTCGATCGCTGGTTTCGGTCAGCCCCTCGTCACATAACGACGCACGGTCGTAGATTGATTGATCGACTTCTGCTCCTTCTTGAACACATCCTGGAAGATGAGCTGGCCCCAAATGCGGCCGCGTGCGCGCACCAGCGCGCCCTCGTTGAGCTCTCCCAGCTTGACGGGTGCGAACCCGAACTGTTTGGCCAAATCCGCCACGGGAGCGATCCCGTCCTCGTCGTCACCAGACAGGAACGCGAAACGGCAACGCTTCCACATTTGCGAGAGATGATCTAATTGCAGCCTGGATGACTCACTGTCAGGGCTTCACGAACCGATAGGCGAAGCGATCGGTCTTACCCTTGATCGAGGGATCGAACACCTTGACGGAATGCGGATCGTCCTTGTTTGCGAGCAAGGTGCTTTCCGCGTCCAGCACGAAGCCGGCCGCCTCCACTTCCTTGCGAACGGAGGCAGGGTCGATCCGATGCAACGACTGGGCCTCGCTCGTACCCACTCCTGCGGCGGCGGCGTGATCGACGATGACGTAGCGCCCACCGGGCTTCAGCCGCTCGTAGACGGCTCGATTGAAATCGGCCGCTGTCGCGCCCTTGGCCTGCATCAGCGCGGTGTGGAGATCGTGGTAGAACAGGTGCAACCACAGGACATCCGCTGGTTGCGTGACCTTTGGCATCGCTATGAGGTCCGCCGAGACGGCTTCGACATTCTCTCGGCCCGGCTCTTTCGCAAGCGTCGACATGCGGCCGAGGGGATCGTTCTTGAAGTGGGCGACTTCCGCCGGCACGAAGCTGTAAACCCGTCCCACTGGTCCGACGATGTCGGAGAAGAGGCGCGTCCAGTCGCCGTCGCCCGGGTACACGTCGATCACGGTGGAGCCCGCATCGATGCCGGCGAAGCGGGTCAACTCGGATAGCTTGGATTGGTCGTACATCGGAATCTCCTTTACGGTTGGGCATATGACGAGCGGGCGGGGCGCGAGGGGGGCAATCCGCGGCTGATCACCGCCTGCCCGGAGCGGATGGCTGCAGAGGGCCAGGCTACGCAGGCTCGGATGCGTCCATCTGCGCGGCGCGGGCCAGTGCTTGCGTGTCGACGTATTCCCGGATCTTGGTCAGCCTGCCATCCCGGACAGTGATGGCGAAGATCCAATCGTCCTCGAACGTCTTGTTCGTGGCTTTGTTCTTTCCCCGCGCGAAGCCGACGACGAGGACCCGATCTCCTTGCGCCACGAACTCCCGGGGCTCCGTGGATGTTTCCATCGAGGTGGATGCCGTCTCGAGCAAATCCGCCAGCCCGGCGTGTCCGTGGCGCGTTCCGGCCAGCGGCCAGTCCTCGCCCGGAATGATCCACTCGATGTCCTCAGTGACCAGCGCCAGCAGGGCCTCCCTGTCGCCGCGGCCGATCGCGGCGAAGAAGTCCTTCACCGTCTGGATGTTCTTCTCGATACTCACGGGAATGTCTCCATTTCGCACGGATCGGATCGGGCTCGATCCGATCCGTGCATCGTGACCCTGCCGGCAGGCGCGTCGTGTTCAGTCGAACTTGGCCAGGTCCTTGAAGACCAGATGACCCCAGCTGTTTCCGCGCGCCTGGACCAGCAGCCCACCTTCTGAAAGCCCGCCAAGTTTGATCGGCGAGAAACCGAGATCGTCCGCGAGCGCAGCAATCTCTGCTGCGGCAGCGTCATCGTCGCTCGCCAGGAACACGACTCTCCTGCCACCATGCACGGCCGGATCCTGGTCAAGGGTGGCAGCGATCAGATGGTTGAAGCCCTTGACCAGCCTTGCCCCGGAGAAAGCCTGCGCGATGAATTTCGATGAAGGCTGTCCTGCCAGTTCCTCAGGCGGCACGCCGTAGGCATTGGTCACATCGACGATGGTCTTGCCCTGCCAGTTGGGCAGCGCCTTGGCGACATCCGGGTGCGACGCGAAACGAACAGCCAAGAAGATGATGTCCGCCTTGAGCGCGTCCGCCAGCGTCTTGGCAACGATCGTAGGCCCGATCGCCGCCGCATCGGCTGCAAAGCTTTCCGGGTCGCGCGTGGTTGCGACGGATACGTCGAGGCCCTTGCGGGCAAACGCCTTGGCCAGAGCCTGGCCGATGTGGCCGAAGCCGATAATTGCGTAGCTCATGATGTGTTCCGATCTTGCGTGATGTCGGGATCAGACTTGCGCCAGCCCACCGTCGACCGCGAGATCCACGCCGGTGATGTAGGAACTTTCATCGGAGGCGAGGAACGTGACGGTAGCCGCGATTTCCTCCGGCTGGCCCCTTCGACCCATGGGGACCTGCGAGGCAAATTGGGCGGCCGCCTGCTCGGCTTGCTCAGCTGTAAGGCCCGTCGTTGTCGCCAGGGCAGGGGTCTCGATCGGTCCTGGGCTCATCGAATTCACCCGGATTTTGCGGTCCTTCAGCTCCAGTGTCCAAGCGCGCGCGAAGTTGCGCACAGCCGCCTTGCTCGCTGCGTAAGCGCTGAACCCGGGCAGCCCCATCACGTTCGAGACCGAAGAGGTCAGGATAATCGAACCGCCATCCCGGAAGAGGGGAAGGGCCTTCTGCACCGTAAAGAACAGCCCCTTCACGTTCACGTCGAAGGTCTGGTCGAAATGAGCCTCAGTCGCCGCCGCGAGCGGAGCGATTGTCCCCGCGCCCGCATTCGCGAAGAGAATGTCGATGTGACCATGCTTCTCTTTCACGACGGCGTAGAGCCGGTCCAGATCGTCCAGGCACGCCACGTCGCCGACGACCGTCGTAACGTTGTCCTTGATGAGGGCAGCGGCCTCTTTCAGCTCTTTCTCGCGTCGCCCGGTAATCACGACATGAGCGCCTTCTTCCACGAAGCGTTTGGCCGTGGCCAACCCGATCCCGCTGCTGCCGCCAGTGATGACTGCGATCTTGCCTTCAAGTTTTTTCATGGTGTTTATCCTTCGCTGTGCGTGGGCCAGGCCTGGGCCCAGGCGGGGGTCAGAGTTGCGCCAGGCCGCCGTCGACGGCGACCTCGCTGGCTGTCATGAAGCTGCTGTCCGACGAGGCCAGAAAGGCTGCCGCCGCCCCGATCTCGGCCGGATCGGCCATGCGCTGGAGCGGAGTCATCGCGCCGTAGGCCCTCTGGCCTTTCTCGCCCAACGCCTGCTTCGCGAGTTCGGTCGCCGTCGCCCCGGGCGACAGCACGTTGACCCGGATGCCGGTGCCCTTCAGGTCCTCCGCCCAGCTCCGCGCGAGGTTGCGCACGGCCGCCTTGCTGGCGCTGTAGGCCGTGAAGCCCGGGGCGCCCGTGGTGCCGGCGCTCGATCCGGTCAGGATGATCGAACCGCCCGGGCCCATCAGCGGCAACGCCCGCTGGACCGTGAAGATCGTACCCTTCACATTGGTGTCGAAGGCTTCGTCAATGTGCTCGGCGGTGATCTGGCCGAGCGGAAGCGGGCTTCCCGCACCGGCATTGGCGAAGACGATGTCGAGGCTTCCGCGCTCGGCCTTCACCGCCGCGTAGAGTCGGTCGAGGTCGGCCTCATTCGAGACCGAGCCCTTCACCGCGCGGGCATTGGGGCCAAGCTCGGCCACAGCCGCATCGAGTGCTTCCTGCCGGCGGCCATAGATGAAGACGAAGGCGCCCTCCTCGATGAAGCGCTTTGCTGCGGCGCGGCCGATGCCGGTGGCGCCGCCTGTGATGACGGCGGTCTTTCCATTCAATCTGGTCATGTCATGGATCCTTCCAGGGTTTCGCCTTGGCATTGGGGAGGCGCTCCCGAGACCTCAACATGGGCCCGCCCAGGTCAGGCGTTGAGTAAGGAGGCGCGCATATCCGTGGTGCGAAAACGATCCGGAAGGGGTTCAGCGCCCGGCGAGACGACAAGGTTGCGCCGTTCGGAACTGGGCCGCGCTCGTCGACCTATGCTACGGTGATTGCTCAAATTGCGGGACGATGAGTTAGGGATCTGGAGGGCACCGCGCGGTGCCAAATTGCACCATGATCGACTGGGATGACGTTCGCTATTTTCTCGCCGTCGCGCGCGGAGGCTCGGTGCGGGCTGCCGCCGAGCGCCTCGGTGTGAACCACTCGACCGTGCTGCGACGCATCGCCCAGCTCGAGGAACGCCTCGGGGCGCAGATGTTCGAAAAGCTGCCTTCAGGCTACCGCCTGACGGCCGCGGGCGAGGAGGTCGTCGAGCTCGCGAACCAGATGGAAGCGTCGTCGCACCAGCTGGAGACGCGCGTCTTCGGGCGCGACCAGAGCGCGCGCGGGTTACTGCGGGTGACGCTGCCACCATTCCTCGCGACACATCTGCTCATGCCGGATCTCGCCGATTTCGCGCGTCTGCATCCGGACATCGAGATGGAAATCCTGTCGTCCGGCGAGGTGGCGAATCTGACCAACCGAGAGGCCGATGTCGCGATCCGCATTGTCACCGACCGCAAGACCCTGCCGCTCAATCTTCACGGCCTGAAGGGGCCGGAGCTGTTCAGCGCCGTCTACATGTCTCGCGATCGACTGGCCGCGTGGCGTGCGGGCGCGCCTGATCCGATCCGGTGGATCGTCATAGACGATCATGGACTCCCGGTCTGGGCGCGCGAGGGGGAGGTTCACACCGCGGGAGTTCCGTTCAGGACCCCGGACGCCGCGACGCAGATCGTTGCAGTGCAGCAAGGGATCGGGATGACGAAATTGCCGCGCTTTGTCGGAGATGCCGACGCTCTATTGGTGAGGGTGCCGGGCATCGACCTGCCGATGCATGGGACGCTCTGGCTTCTCACGCAGGGGGAGACACGCAAGACGAAGCGTGTACGGCTCTTCACCGAGTTTGTATCCCGCAGGCTCGCCGCCTACGCTCCGCTTCTCGCGGGGCTGTCCGTATCGCGCGACTGACAGTGGGGAAGCTGATCCTCGCGGAGTCTGTCCCGAAGACCTCCTGAGCCCCGGCCGGCGCCGTCGATGTGCCGAGCACGTCTTACTCGCGGCTGCACGGCGCTTTGCTCTGATGCGAGCGGTAGCCCAGGCTCTCTGCCGCGTCAGAAATGGGCTTTCGGCTGGAGCTTCAGCGTCGTTCGCGTGGAATCCGCCACCTTCGACAGCAGCCAGTCGGGATTGCCGAGATTGAAATAGCCCTTCAGCAGAAAACGCCAGAGCAGACGCTGCGCGTTCGAGGACGGCCCATGCTGCGTCAGTATTCTCGCGCACTCGGCCGTGGTTCGGCTGCCATGGATCGCGCTGTTGTTCACTCCGGTTCGCCGGAAGCAGGCAATCGGCCGATCGATCCGACCATAGGGCTCCTTGGTCAGGGCTCGGCAGAACATATCGTAATCGCCGGCGTCCTTGTAAGCGATATCGAACCCGCCCAGTTCCTCGAAGAAGCTGCGCGAGAAATAGGTCGCCATGTGCATGATGGGGTTCCAGCCCAGACAAGCGAGCATTGCGGGCGTCACCCAGTTCGGAGGCGCCGCGAGCCCACCAAGGCTATGCCCTTTCGCATCGGTCCATCTGATGGCGCCGACGACCCAGCGCCGGCGGCTTTCGCGGTAAGCCTTCACCACTGCGGCGGCTGCGCCCTCGAGCATCACGTCATCGGCGCCAAGAAAGCCCAACAACTCGCCGGACGAGTTGAAGGACCCCTTGTTGATGGCGTCGAAGATGCCGCTGTCCTTGCCCTGGAGCACGCGCAGTCCACAGCTGAGCGCGAGCTCTACGGTTCCATCAGTACTGCCGCCGTCGACGATCACATGCTCGATCTCGATGTCGCGCGTCGCATTCGCGCGCGCGGACTCGATGCATTCCTTCAGATACGCGACGGCGTTCAGCGTCGGAGTCACGATTGTCACGATCATGGAATTGCCCTGTCGTTACAGCCGGTCGATTACGAGAGCTGGGGCGAGGGGGCCGCTTCCGGTCTTGCGGCGATCATCGGCAAGGTCTCGTCCTCCGCCATGTCGCTCGCCATGTCGTCCTCGGCCACGACTGGAATCCGGGTTGCCGCGTTCTGCATGGCCCACATGGCCGCTTGGGTGCGGTTCCTGACACGCAACTTGCGCAAGATTGCCTTGACGTGGACCTTCACGGTCGCCTCGGCGATTTCGAGCTTGCGCGCGATGACCTTGTTGGATTCGCCCAGCATGAGCCCTTCCAGAATGCTGACCTCCCGGCCGGAAAGGCCCGAGAACGGCGACCCGTCGGCCCTGCGTTGCGCACCTTGGAGAAGGCGCTGTGGCGCGACCGCGACCTCCGAGAGCTGTGACAGCAACTCGGGTGGAAAGACGGCTCCATTCGCGATGACGACCTCCAGAGACATGATGAGATCTTGCGCGGAGATGGATTCGACAAGATATCCCACGGCGCCCAGTTGCACGGCGCGGTGCATCAATTCACGGCTGCCGCGCAGGGCGAGGGCCACGATCTTGGCGCTCTTGAACTGCCGCTTGATGTCGCCGACGATGGAGCAGGACATGTCGTCGATCACGACGATGAAGAGATCGGGAGATTTTTGACCGTTCTCGTGCCTATGGGAATCGAGGCTGGCGGTTCTTTGGCTTACGCGGAAACGCGCGCCATTCAGTAGCTGTGTAATCCCTTCCCGGAGCAGCGCGTTGTCACTCAATACGGCGGTCTCGATGAGTTCAGGCATCGTAATTCCCCCATTACTCGACACAAAAACCGATACGATAAGGACCTACTCGAACTACGGCGTATCCATTAATCTGTTAGAGGCATTCCGAGACGAGATTCGCAGCTTCTAATCAATTGGAGCACCGGACTGGCGCGAATTGGCATATGTGCCAGAACGGCATCGTTAATAATTAGTTCATACGGATGTGTTCGTCTTGTCAGGAAAGTACGGTCCTCGTAAGGACAATCCTTACAGGACACGGCATGGTTGTTAGTGTCGGGGCTTGGTTTTGCCCTGGCGCGGCTTGCTTCGCGGCTCCTGATCGATCTCAGACGTTCGGATCAGATCTCTGGCGAGTACAGCAGCTTCCGTCCGATTCCTGACATTGAGGACACGCATCACCCCCGAGACATGGATCTTCGTGGTTGGTTCTGCGATGTGGAGCGCCTGGGCGATTTCGCGGTTCGAAAGTCCATCCGCCAGGAGCGTCAGGACATCTTTCTGTCGCGGGGTTAATCCGAACGGGCTCTGCTGCAAGCTGGAACGCCGTTGCGGAGCCTCGCGAGGGCGCTGGCCTTCCGCGGCCTGGCCGAACGGAGTCAGGGCGCGCGGAATCGAGAGGCGCCCGGCAAGGACCTCCCTGACCGATTCAACGATCTCGTCATCCCGCTGCAGCGTTGAAATGAAACCGTGGAAGCCCTCAGCGATATAGTGGAGAACCTGGTCGAAAGTGCCGTCGGTTGAGATGACGACGTAGCGGGTCAGCGCAGAGGCGCGCTTGAAGTCCCAGATGATACTGGGACTAGCCGACCCCATCAGGTTCAGGCTGACGAGCGCGAGATGGATGTGTTGTTCTGACAGCAGGCCGCGCATCAGGCTGTCGAGATCGGTAGCCTCCAGAAATTCAGCCTCCGGCAGCGCAGCCTGCAGGACGACCCGCAACCCAGTGCGGTAGAGTGCATGTTCGTCGGCAACGAGAATCCTGACCATGGTTCGTGCCGCCGATCCGGTCGCCCTTTGCAGTCGGGAGGCGCGGCAGTTCTTGACGCAGCTTCCGCTCAGTTACAGGCGGCTATCGAGGCCCTGCCCCCCAGCTCCCCATGCACTGTGGTAACGGGAACGGTCCTGCAAGTCGCTACGCCCTTCAGGAGAGGGGGCGGCATTGTTCGTGGCCATCATTTCTCGACGATGCCAAGTTGAGTACTCCGCACAGGTCTGAGTGCGACGGCTCGGAGCACCGATGGCGTAGAGCAGGATGCGAAAAAGTGGGAACCGGCTTTTCGCATTGATCCGCCTCTGGTCATTGCCATCAGATATCGAGAATCCAGCCGTGGCTCGCGCCATATCTGATGATGTCGAGGCGCGAGTGCAGCATCAGCTTCTTGCAGGCTCTGTACCGGTAGGTTTCGACCGATTTGATCCCAAGTCCAACGCGCCGGGCGATCTCCTTGTTGGAATGACCGACGGCCGCGAGGCGCAGGACCTGCACTTCGCGGTTGGTCAATGTGCCGTTCGGAACGGCTGCGGGTGCTGGGCTGGGGGCTTGGGAAAGCTTGCGAATCCATTCGGAGCGGTACTCTTCCAGCTCGGAATCGATGTAGATGCCGCCGCTCAGCACCGTTCTGATGGCTTGGGTGACCTTGTCGCTCGACGAAGCCTTTAGGACGTAGCCGCGAATACCTGTCTTCAGTGCCTTCTGCACGTAGCTCGACTCTTCGTAGTGGGTCAGCATCACAATCAGGGTCGCGGGGGCCCCTTCAAGAATGCGCTCGGCCAGTGTGAGGCCGCTCATGCCGGGCAGGCCCATGTCGAGTATGACGATGTCGGGGGTTCGGTCGCGGACGAGTGCGAGCGCCTGGGAGGCGGAGGTGGCTTGTCCCACGAATTCGAGATCCGGCAAGCCGAGTACGAGAGCCCGTAGGCCGGTCAGGATGATCGGGTGATCGTCAACCAGTATGATACGCGCCGTCATGGCGGGTCACCTTGCTGCGGTTCGGGTCCCAACGGCGCAACTGCCGTCACGATTGTGCCGTTACCGAAACGCGGACCGATCTGCAGCGTTCCGCCAATGCTGTTCATGCGTTGCTGCATCCCGCGAAGTCCGATGCCTGAACTGCCGAATTCTCCCTGCTGCTGTGTTTGTGTCGACAAGCCGACGCCATCATCAGCTATCGTGAGCGTCACCGATCTGCAGTTGAATTCCAGGGCGATATCGATTTTCCGTGCGCCGAGCGCGTGCCTGAGCGCGTTCGTCAGTGCTTCCTGAGCAACCCGATACAGGTTGCTTTCGAGAGCGGCGGGAAGCGAGTCGGGCTCTGCTCCCTTCTTCTTGAAGGAGAGGTCGAGCCTGCCATCCGTCGTGAACCAAATGGCTGTGATCTCGATGGCCCGGCTGAGGCCGAGCTCCTCGACAATCCGCGGCCGACCACCGACCACGGCGTGGTGGATTTTACGCCCGACCTCGGAGACATGCACGGCGAGGTCGTGGAGGCGGCTTCGCGCCGGGCCGGTGGCGGCGTCTCGCATGCGTCTCAGTTCCACGAGAACAAGAGCCATCTCCTGGCCTGCGTGGTCATGGAGATCCTGGGCAATGCGCTCGCGCTCATCAACGCGGATATGTTTGATCTCGTTCTGCAGTTCCTGCTTCTGCGCTTCCGCGATACGCAGCGCCTCAGCGACGAAACAATACTGCTCGACCAGTCGCAGGCGGTCGCTGCGCAGTTCATCGGCTTGCTCCACGGCAAGGCGCCAATGCCGCTCGACCCGCAATCTCTTCATCCACTCTGCGCGCGCTACAAACCTTGCATCCCGCAGCGGGAAGAGGCGCAGCAGAAGGCTGGCCGGGCGGCTTTTGCGTCGCGGAACCAGAGCGTTGCCAAAGCAGCGATAGTCGAGGGCGCCGCCCTGTCCGTCGAAGCTGATCTTTTCGATCAACGGCTGACGGGAGCCCGAGCAGCGAATGAGATAGGTTCGCAAGGCTTCGGCTCGGCTGGAGCAGATCTCGAATAGCGACGATATCGAAGCTTGGGGAGAGAGAGCCAGGTGCGCTGCACGATTTCGCGCATGGATGCTTCCGTCGCAGCAAACAACGAGAGCCGGTTCGAGATAGGCTTCCAGGTCTAGCTCAGTTCGAAGCTGCAGATGCATCATCGCGGAAGTATTCCCTCGTATCTGGATGCAGTTCTGTTCGCTTGAGGTGAAGCACGACGCGGCATGCGGCGGCTCCCCTGGCGATCGTCTGTTCGAGATCGACGGCTGCATAGCCGACCGCATTAGCTGTCATCACGCCGAAGATGTTCGACGTCAGCATGCAGAGAGATGGGTGGTTGATGACTGCATTTCCCAGGGGGCATTTGCAATTGCCCAGGACGATATGGTCTTCGTCTTCTTCGATGACGAAGAATTCACCGCCAGAGCGCTTGTTCAGGTCGATCAGAGCCGCAAGAAGCTGATCTCGGTTGAGATTTTGAACGCCAAGCGCTGTCTTATACTGCTTCTCGATGTCCGATCCCAGTCGCGCAGCGATACTGCTGACATAGGCACAGGCCTCTTCGCCCCCAGCGGTGGTTTCGAGCAAATCGGCCATGCCGGCGACCATAGTGTCGAGAAGACGACGTTGGTCGAAATCGATGGCGAGCGATTCAATGCTGGGCGATGTCGCATTCGCAATGATTGGGGGCATGATGACTGGCCCTCCTAAGCAGATTGCTGATCGGATAGGGGCGTTCGAGCGACGGAGTTCGTGCAAGATCGACTATACGGCACGCAGGAGCTGCGAGTATCTCCTTTCTTCGATGATCCCATTCTTGTAAATTGATCTGTATCAAATTGACGCAGTTCTTGAGTTCCTTGCCGGAGAAGGAAAGCCGATGAGGGAATGCAACTCAGTTCGCAACATACAATTATGGGTTGAAGATAAAATTTTCACGCTGGTCATTACATAGCATTTAATCAGTTAAGGCAGCAAGGGTTGTTATCACATGTGCGCGATGCGTAAGGAGATAGGCGCTGCGGTGTTTCCAAGGTGAGCCCGGGAGCGCCGGAGGCGAAAGAACTGATTAATTTGAATCTGTTCTAGGCGCGTTTTGATCGGAGACAAGGCCCCGGTCTTACCCCATGAATACATCCATTCTATCATATAGTACCAAATTGAACGAAATTCGCCCGTCAGAATTTAGATATAAATTTCAGAATGAAGGTTGTTAAAAATTAATTTGAAAATAGAAATGTATTTTGATTGTTAAATTTAATACAGATAAAGATATGTTGTTTCAAATACATAATGAATCTTACGAAGAGTTACTGGCTGATCGATCGGGATATTTTGTAGATAATCTGGATTCAGTTACAAGAAGACCAGAATCAAAGCAAGATGAAGCATTTATATATCAGAAAACACCATGTTTATATCAAGTATTTGTGTTGAATTAACTATATCATCTTAGGTAATTGGTGACCGACATTCACTGAGTAAGGTAAACGAGATCGAGTGCGGCACGGTGCCGACTCACGACAGGCTAGGCGTTTCAGCGTTATGACCGACAGCGCTTGCATCGCGACCGATGGTTGACTCCCGGGTGCGTTCTTGGCGGTCACCTGCATGTCGTCGTGATGGCGCAAGACGATTGCTCGCATTCACCCGACGCTCGAGACGCCGGGCGCCTTGATCGAAAGATGCGCCTGAGGCCGCGGTGAAGCGACAAGCTTCCGAAGCCGCCGCCAGGCGAATGGCAGGAAGCTCTGTTGGGAATGGTCGACGGGCGTGCGCAGGATCAGGCCGGGATCGATGAGCATCTTCGCGCCAGTCCTATCCGCGAGGCGGCGGTTGAAGACCAGATGCTCGCAGATGCTGGGGCCGGGCTGGAGATAGCTTCCGATGCGATAGGCGTCGGTGCGGTAGAGGCACAAGCCGTTGAAGGTCGACGCGCATTCGATCTCGCGATCGTCGGTGAGCGCTCGCTGGTGCGGATAGATCCGCGAACGAAAAAAACGATAATAGGCGAAGATGTTGTTTCGGCTTCTTGCCAGGTCTTCGAGCAGCGTATCGAAGGATCTGTGATCGTCCTGAAATGCCAGGAGATCGTAGTAGTGGGGCCGCGACGTCGCCGAAACGCCGAAGATGCCTTGCCGCTCGAGTTTGGCTGCCGCCGCGAGCAGGGCGGCGGTCGAGGGGGGGCTGGCTATGACGTTGTCGATGTCGAGGACGCAGACGAAGCGGGGCTCGAGCTTGGCTGCTTCGAACTCGCTCTTGAGCCGCTCGCGACCAAGAGCCATCCGCTTGAGCCGGTCCCGCTCTCCCGCCATGAAGGGCGTCGGCACCAGAACGATCCGCCCGCTGGCCTCCGCGCGCTGAAGCAGTTCCCGTGTGCCGTCGCGAGAGCCATTCTCGCCGACGAATGCGACGACGTTGAGCCCTTCCGAGCGAAGCGCTACGAGCAGGCTCAGGAAGGACGGGATCGTCGCGGCACAATCCCTGGCCAGAGACAGAAAGACGAAATCGGGTCTCATCATGGCTTTCCCGCTCAGCAATCCGGGGCCTTGAGGGCGATCAGCGATTTCGTGAGGAACAGCACGTTTTCAGTCAGAACCCGTGCATCCGGAAAGAGCTCTGCGATCTGCGCCCGGTCGAGCATCGAGGTGCCTTCCACGATCTGCATGGCGTGGTCGAGCGAGGTGGCCTTTGCGTAGAAGCCGCGCGCCTTGCTCGACACCATCCGCCGCTGCACGGGTTGGGGCAGCCAGTGCAGGATCGGAGCGTTGCTGTGAGGGTCCAGCGGGAACCAGAAGTTCGGCGTCTGCACGTAATAGCTCGGAGCCAGCCGCCGGATCTCGGCGGCGACGCGCTTCATGTCGTCCCAGCGGCCGACATGCTCGATCAGCGAATTGGAATGGACGAAGTCGAAGCTGAGATCCTCGAACTGCGCGACGTTGCGGGCATCTCCCTGGATGACATGGAACCGAGGATCGGGCGATTGCTCCTTGGCTTCGATATTCAGGAGCCAGATCTCAACGCCCGAAGCGGGCATATCGAACTGCCAGTAGTCTGCGTCGCCTCCCATGTCGAGAATCCGGCACGACCCTCGCGCCCTGATCACGGTCTCGATGATCGGACGGATATAGGTCTTGAACCTTTCCTCGCGGAAATGCGCGCGTCGGAACGATTGCGGGATCATGTTCATGGGGCCTTCGCCTCGCGCTTGTCGTGCCGGTCCGGGGTTCGATTCTAGCGGCAATCCATCCCCAGGCGGCCGTCTTCGAGGACTAGGCGCATTGAGCTTGCGGACTACGCCGTTCTGGTGAGGTGGGCAGGGCGTGGCTAGCGTTTTCGAGCGAAGTGGACACAGGTTCGCGTGAATAAAACGCTTTAAAACAAAGAGTTAGAGGCTGTTGTGGGCTCTGGAGACGATTAACGATTCAATCGATCGCAAGCTGCTCTATTTCGGCCGGATGATCTGTCCGGTTGCCTCCTGGCCGCGCGTGCGGAACGCGTCATACGAAATCGGTCCCTGGCCCCAGATGAAGAGCGGGGCCTCGGTCGCTTGCTGCAGCACATAGGTGTTGCGGTCGAAGTGATTGTCGCCCGTTTCGATGATCCCGAAATTCGGGTTCGAGGCCGCGACATCGCTCGCGCCGCCCGATAGGCCGCTCGGCCCCTCGTAGATCACTTTATTGTCGTACACGGCATTGCCGACGGTCCTGTAGAGCGCCTTGGTACGACCGGCTTTCGCGGGCGGCTGATCGAGCCGCTCGCGGCCCTGATCGACGAGTACGATCCCGCTGCTGCCTTTGCTTACGGTGACCGTGTTGCCGTAGACGCGCACCCGCTCGGATGCCGCGATCTGGATGCCGGCGCCCCAGACCCAGAGGCTGCCTTGCTGGCCGCCACGCCCGGTCCCGTTGAGGCGAACGGTATTGTTGCGGATGATGGCATCGAAGCTGATCTCGTAGAAGATTCCGGCGTCGGAATTCCGCTCGACGACATTGCCTTCGATCAGCACGCTGCGGCAATCGACATCGCACCAGAGGCCTGAGCCATAGTTGTCATGCACGTGATTGGCGCGCAGCGTCAGGCGCTCGACCTTGCCCGCCTTGACGCCACCAGCCTCCCAGCTTGCGTCGAAGCCATAGATGTTGTTTTCGTAGATCTCGTTGCCCTCGATCACGACATCCGCGCCGTTGGGCGAAATCCCGAGCTGGCCGTTGTGGTGAACCTTGTTGCCGCGCACGACGCTCCCTTCGCCGGTCGCGATTCCCGATCCGCTGTTGAAGCGAACCTCGTTGTCTTCGATGAGCCAGGCCGTGGCGCGGGGATGCTCATCGCCGAAAATCGCGCCCTGCTGGGCCGGCGTCGCATATTTCTCCACGATCAGGCCTTTGACGATGACGCCGCGTGCACCGTCATTGCGAAAGGCATAGGGCTGCAGCGTCCGCTCCAGGGTACGGCCGCGCGGATCATCGGCGAGATAGGAGCGCCCCGTTGCCAGGTCGTTGAAGACGGTCCCCGGCCGCAGGCCGGCGAGTTCGGAGACCGGTTCCAGCGGCTGACCGTCGAGGAAGAAACGCACCGGATCGTTGCAGCGGGGACGCGAAGCCAGGCAGGTGCCGAAGGCACGAAGATGCGGCCGTGGCGTTGCGGTGACCCAGAAGGATCCCGACGGGCTCATATCCGCGACCAGCTCGGCTCCGTTCAGGATCGCACCCGGCTGGCCGATGAAAACCTGCCTGTCCTTCGGCGCGATGAGCTGAGCCCGATGTAGGCCGGGCGCGATGCAGAATGTCGCTCCCGGCCCCGCCTTGGCGACGAGAGCTTGAATGGTTGCACCGACAGGAACCTGGATCGATCCGGTTGGGCATATGGCACGCTCAGCGGCTTTGGATGGGGGGCTGCTCAGGCATGTCGCTGCCAGCAGCGCAGCCGCGCCGGCGATGTGCGCGCCAGTGCCTGCCATGCGTCGGGGCCGGGCGGGCACGACGGAGATATGCAAGCCGCGATAGATCATCAGCGAGCCGAGGCCGACCCCGAACAGGATCCAGAATGGAATGCCCAGCATCGGCCCTTCAAGCGCGACGTCGAAGGATGCGTCGATGATGATCGAGGCGACATAGCAGCTAAGGAAGATGAAATAGCGGGACCAATCGACATCGCCGCGCAGCCAGGCCAGGCGCGCCGCGCGCAGCAGTGCCACCATCCAGCTGGCGCAAGTGAGTAGCCACAGCGCCAGACCGGGCACTCCGCTTCTGGCGAGATAGGTCATGTGGACGCTGTGAGGGCTGCGCAGCAGCGGGCCGCCGCGTTCGAGGCCGACCACGAACCCGTCGGCTTCCGCCAGATTCACGCCGAAACCCTTGCCGGTCCAGAAGTAAGGCCCATGGACTGTGTAGTTCCGGATGGCTTCCCACCAGTTCAATCGCCATTGCTTGGTGCCGTCGAGATTGTTGGCGTCACTTGGCGCGGCGATGCTCACGACATTATCGACCAGAGCGCGGGCGCTGATGGGCCGCTCGCCCCGGGGCAGGTCGATCTCGAGATCGGCCAGATAGGCCAGGCCCATGATCAGTACGATGCTGCTGCCAATGGTGATCAAGCGGCGCAGCTGGCCGCTCAGCACCATGGCCAGGACCAATGGCGCCAGCAGGGCCAGCATGCCGCCGCGGCTCTGACTGGCGATCAGCAAGGCCGCGCTGAGAGCGGCAACGAGCCAGAAGCGCCCGACCTTGCAGAGCCCGACAAGGACAAGCACGATGGCGCCGCAGAGATGCGCTGCAAGCTCTCCCGAACGAACCGAGATGACCTCTACGTCCTGGCCGGGCAGCTTCGGGATCGAGCTGCCGAAAAACCGCGCAATGAGATAGAAGACGATGGCGATCGGGATGAGAAAGCGGGCGTGCAGCCTGAAATAGCCGATGATCTGGGCGAGCCTGGGCGGGCGCTCCACCAGCAGCGCCGCGACGATGAAGGCAAAGCCGGCATAAATCGCGACCGCACCGTCTCGCGGCGCGTCGATTCCATAAGCTCCCAAGCCCTGCAGAGTGCGCAGCAGGACCCAGGCCATGAGCAGGGTGGCGCTGACGGCCGGCACTGTCGCCACAAGCACCGTCATGCAGCCCGAGGCAAGGAACGCCAGCAGGCCGAGAGCAAACAGGATCTCGCCGATGAAAAGGGGTGGCAGGCCGAGATAGGCGAAGCTCTTCCCGAACAAGACATATCCGGCGAAGCCGAGCGCCAGCGCGGGCAAATAGCGATCGCTCGCCCGCCGGTCGGCAGAGCCGTCTGCCAGCGCTGGTGATCTCCCTTTCATGATCCGTCCTCGCTCTGCGCGGCGACCAGCCGGCGAGCGGCGAAGGTATCGCGCGGCCGCTTCGAAGCGGGGTGGGATTTGGAGGTAGCCATGCAGGCAAGGGCGATGCTTCACCCCCTTCTGGGCAGTCCCTTTGCGCAGCGCTGCTGCCGGGGGAACGGCGGTAAGCTTCCTTGGGCGAGATACGCCAGGGCTGTCGTCCGTGGTCGATCCCAGAAGTTGAGTGCATTGCTCTCGTGGAGGCAGGATGAAACCCAGCGTGCAGACGGGATCGACGGGAGATTCGCCCCCCTGGCCAGATTCGGATCCGGTGACCATGGCGCTCGCTCAGGACATGTCGGGCGGCCGGGCGCTGAGTGGTGTCAAAGCGCGCTTTCGCCCGATGCTCGGTCCCGTGCTGTCCTTTGGCGATCAGGCGCTCTCCAGCGCCTGCAATTTTCTGACGACCATCCTGCTCGCCCGGGCATTGGGCCTCGAAGCCTTCGGGCTGTACACGATGGTCTGGCTCGCGCTGTATTTCGCCATGAGCCTTCAGCTCGGCCTGATCGTCAGCCCCATGATGAGCATCGGGTCGAAAGAGGAGGGGGCTGAAGCGCAAGCCTACTACACCGTGGTCTTCCTGCATCAGGCCGGTTACGTCGCTGTCGCCAGCCTTGCGATCTTTGTCGTTTTGACCTTCGCTGCAGGCGCGGTTCCGCCGCTCGCTGGCCTTGCATTGCCGGGCTCGATAGCTGCAGCCGCCTATCTGACACAGGATTTCCTGCGGCGTTATCTGTTCGCGCGCCGTCAGCCGGCGGGCATCCTGCTGATCGACACGGTCAATCAGGCGCTGAAGCTTGGGGCGCTCGCGGCTCTCTGGCACGCCGACATGATCAGCGTCGCGGATTCGCTATGGGCCGTCGCTGGCGCTGCTGCGGTCTCGGCAATCTGTGGCCTGTGCATGGCGGGGCCGTTTCGCTGGAAGCCGGATGTCTTCATTGAAGTCACCGGCCGGCAATGGCGATCGGCACGGTGGCTCGTTCTCACCGGATCGGTGCAATGGGTGCTCAACTATAGCGGCCTGCTCGTGACGGCCGGGCTCTTCGGCCCAAAGATCCTTGGCGCGCTGAGGGCGGCCCAGAGCCTGCTCGCGGTGTTGAATGTCGTGCGTGAGGCACTGGATAATATTGTTCCACCGCTGGCCGGACAGGCCTTCGCGGAGGGTGGGCTGCCTGGTCTCAGGCAGATGCTCGGTCGCGCGATGCTGTTTGCGGCACTGACCGGCGTCTCGGCCGTGATGGTCCTTGGCCTGTTTGGTCCGTGGCTGTTGCACAGGCTCTACGGCGCCGAGATCCTCGAGTTCGACTGGGTGATCGTCTGGTATGCTTTCGCCTTCCCGATGGCGCTCATGAGCCAGGCTCTGGGCTGTGCCTTCCGGGCGCTGGAGCGCACGCGACCGATCTTCCTCGCAACGTTCGTCGGGGGCTGTTTCAACCTGCTTGCGGTCTATCCGGCTGCGGTCGCCTTCGGCGTGGCAGGGCTGATCGCGGTCACGCTCTTGTCGGAACTGGTCGTCCTGATCGTCCTGACGATCCTGGTGGTACGGGTGCCGGGCCTGGTGTCTGGCGAGCCTCGTGAGCGCACTCGCTCTGCCGGCGCCAGGGCGGTTGCGGTGCCGCTGCCATGATGCCGATCCCGTCATCGCAGGTGCATCTCTGGTGCTGCCATGTCGACCTCGACAGGACAGAGTCGGAGGAACGGTGCTGGATCCTGTCCGATGACGAACGCGCCCGCGCCGACCGCTTCCATGACGCGAAGGCGCGGCTCGCATTCGCCGCGGCGCATAGCTGGCTGCGGCATGTCCTGGCCCTCTATACGCTTGCCTCGGCGTCGCAGCTCCGCTTCGTCGAGACGATGTTCGGCAAGCCGATGCTTGCGAACGGGCACGAGAGGCAGCCCATAGCCTTCAATCTCAGCCATTCCGGGGAGTTGGCCATCGTCGCGGTGACGGCCGGAATGGCGGTAGGCGTCGATATCGAGCGCGTTCGGCCGGTCCCGGCCGAGGTCGCGGCAGGGTGTTTGGCGCCCGGTGAGATCGCGGGGCTCGCAGCGCTCGCGCCCGCGCTCCGCAACGAATGCTTCTTCCGCTGCTGGACGCGGAAGGAAGCCTGTCTGAAGGCGATCGGTATCGGCCTGAACGCGGCGCCCTCGAGCTTCGAAGTCTCACTCGACCCGTTCGTGGCGCAGCTTCTGGCGGTCCATTCCGATCCGACCGAGGCCGACCGCTGGCAGCTCGCCGACCTGCGGCCGGCGCCGGGCTATTGCGGCGCGCTGGCGGCGCGGCATCACGATTGGTCCGTGATCTGGATGGCGCGTCCGGCGCCGGCAAATGGAGCCCTGCGCTGAGATCAACCAGGGCGCGTCGCTTCGATGATGCGTTCGGCCATCGTCCGCGAACCGGCTTGCGAGAACGCACCCTCATGGCCTTCTCCTGGAAGGGCGAAGCAAGGCGTGCCAGTGGCGAAATGGCCCGTCCAGCCGAGGGCCGGGTCGGGTGGCCAGCCATCGGGGATCGCTTCGCTGCGGAAGAGCATAACGCGGCCGTGATAGCTGGGCGGAGCGTAGCGCTGGACCAAAGTCTCGAGCTCGTCCGTCGTGCGCCAGAACTGAGCTTCATCGGCCATTTCGTCGGCGGCTCTCCAGAAGAGCAGCCGTTTTGCCCGCCGCATGGCGGCTGTCGATTGCAGCCAGAACGACATGCGCGTCACAAAGCTGCGTGCGCCCGCGCGCCAGAACCGCCGGGCGAAGCGGCCCGCGCGCCTCAGCTTGAAGAGCAGGCGCGCACCGTAGGGTTGCCGCAGGAAATAGCCTGGGGCCCAGCAGTCGATCAGAACGAGCAGATCGACTTCGCGCCCGGTCGCCGCGAGCTGCCGGGCCACCTCACAGGCGATCACGCCCGATCGGCAGAAGCCGGCGATCCGGTATCGTCCGTCGGCTCTCGTCGCGATGATCGCGTCGCAATAGGCCGCCGCCAGCTGTTCGACCGAGGCCGGTGCAGCGCCGTCCACGAGCGGGTCGAGCAGTTGCAGGGCGACGAAGGGCTGATCGGGGCCGAGCTCTTGCGACAATGGCCGATACAGGCGCAGATTATGGGCTGTATGATTCAGCGCGAACAGGGTCGGCTGCGTGCCGGTCTGCTGCAGCCAGGTCCGGTGCAGCGCTGTCGCGTCGACCACAGGCGGCGGAGCCGGACCCGCCGGAAGCCAAAGCGGGGACGCGATCGGCAAGGAGGTCGGGGTCGGGCGGGGCAAGCGCTCGGTCGGGCTGGCGAGCAACGCTTCGGCAAGGCTTTCGTACCGCGCCACCAGCTCGCTTGCAGTCGCCTCGTCATAGAGATCGCGATGATATTCGCAGGTCAGGCGCCAGCCTTCCTCGCGCTCGACCAGGATGAAATTGAGGTCGTAGAGCGCTCCCGGCAGAGGAGAGGGGATCCCCGATAGCTGAAAGCTGTCATTCGCGAGCACGCCGATGAAGGCGCGTTGCACGATGAAATTGACCGAGATTGGCGGCCTGCTGGCATCCCCATGGGTCGGCAGCATCGGGACGATCTTGTCGAATGGCCATTGGTGATGGTCGACCGCTTCCTCGAATGTGTCGCGCGCGGCGCGGCAAAGGTCGAGAAAGCACTGTTCCTCCGAGAGCTGCATGCGCAGCACGAGCGTGTTGACGAAGGGGCCGACAATCGCTTCGAGCTCGACCTCGTCGCGGGCTGCCATTTGCGTGCTCAGCACGATGTCGCTGGCGCCAGTGCGCTGGTGCAGCAGCGCCAGGAGCACGGCATAGGCGGCGGCGAAGAATGTCGCGCCTTCGTTGCGCGCAAGCTCAGCGAGCTTTGCGGTCAAGGGGCGGGGCAGCAGCCTGGAGAGCGAGGCGCCGTTCGTGCTGCGCGTCGCAGGGCGCGGACGATCGGGCGGCACCTCGACCACGAGCGCGTTGGCGAGCTTGTGCGTCCAATAGGCTTCCTCGTGTTCGAGTGCGCCGCCGGCAAGTCCCTCATAGCTCCCCTCCGCGAAGTCGGAATACTGGAGCGCGAGATCGGGGAGAGCGGGTTTGCGGCCACGGCCGAGCGCCTGATAGGCGGACACGAAATCCTTGGCGATGATGCCCATCGACCAGCCGTCGCTGACGATGTGATGGGCAATGACCAGGATCACGGCCTCGGCGCGGCTCTTGCGTAGCAACGTCGCCCGCAGGAGTGGCGCCTCGCCCAGGTCGAAGCCCGTGCGCGCCTCGACCTGGGCGATGCGATCGGCCTCCGTGGTGCGGTCGGCCTCGGGCAAGCCGGACAGGTCGATCTCGACCAGCTTGAAGGGCACATGCTCCGCTATGGCCTGAACCGGGCGGCCATCCATGATCTGGATGGCCGTCCTGAGGCTTTCGTGCCGGTCCAGTATCGCCTGGAACGCATCCTGTGCGAGGCTGGCGTCCAGATGGCCGCGTATGCGCCATTTGATGACGATGTTGAGCGCGGGCGTACCCGGATCGCTGTTGTCGAGCTGCCAGTAGCGCTCCTGTGCCGAAGAGCACCGTGCCGTCATCACGATGCGGTCCGGTTCGCGGATATGGGTTTCGGGGTCACGCGAGAACTGGTTTGCCATGATTGTTCACCCCCGCTCGCGCTGTGAGACCGCGCCTGCTTCGCCTGGCTGCGCGGCGTCGCGCGATTGCCGCCATGGCCGCTTCCAGAAAGCGGGAGCGGCGGCCGGTTCGGTGATGCCTTCGTCGGGAAGCGATGCGGCGACGCTGGCGATCGTCCGGTTCCGGAAAAAATCCCGGGCCGCGAGCTTCAGGCCCTCGCGTCGCGCCCGCCCGGTGATCTGGAAGATGCTGAGGGAATCGGCGCCGAGATCGAACAGATCCTCATCAACGCCGATATCCTCGCGCCGCAGCACGTCGCACCAGATACGGGCCAGGGTTTCCTCGACGCGGGTGCGGGGCATGACCTTGCCGGTCTTTGGCACCGAGATGGCGGCGTCGGGAGCGGGAAGCGCGGCGCGATCGAGCTTTCCGCTGGAGTTGAGAGGCAGTGCCGACAGGCCCACCCAGGCCGTCGGCACCATGTAATCCGGCAGCTCCTGTGCAAGCATGGCCCGCAATTCGGTTGATGGCGGGCTTTCCGCGCCGATGACGTGGTAGCAGACCAGCCGTGGCTCGTTGGGGACGTCCTCGCGCAGGATCACGGCCGAGACGAGACCGGTCTTGCGCGCAAGGACAGCCTCGACTTCCCCGGGCTCGATCCGGAAGCCACGCAGCTTCACCTGATGGTCGAGGCGCCCCAGATGCTGGATTCGGCCGTCGGCGAGGTATTTGGCGCGGTCGCCGGTGCGGTAAGCCCTGGCGCAGGTCTCCGGATCGACTGGGTTGACGATGAACTTCTTCGCCGTGAGCCGTGGGTTGCTGGCATAGCCACGTGCCAGGCCTGCGCCCGCTATCAGCAACTCGCCGGGAATGCCGACGCCGACGGGCTCGTCATTGTCATCGACGATGTAGAACTGCGTGTTGGCGATCGGCAGGCCGATCGTGATGACGTCGTCGTCGGGGTGGATGCGGGCGAGCGAAGACCAGATGGTGGTCTCGGTCGGTCCGTACATGTTCCAGAGCTCGCCTCCGCCTTCGAGGAGCTTGCGGGCGAGCTCGAGTGGCAGTGCTTCGCCGCCGCAGAGCATGCGGAAGCCCGGATGCGAGCGGAAGCCGGCTTCCAGCAGGAGCCGCCACGTCATCGGCGTCGCCTGCAGAACGGTGGCGCCGCTCTGTTCCAGCCGCGCCAGGAGCTCCGTTCCGTCCTTCGCTTCCTCCGCGGTCGCGATTGCTACCCGGCCGCCCCGGATCAGCGGCAGCAGCAGCTCCAGCGCCGCGATATCGAACGTCACTGTGGTGACGGCGAGGATGGTGTCAGTGCTGCCGAAGCCCGGCTCGTTCGCCATCGCGAACAGTAGGTTCGACAATCCGCCATGAGTGACCTCGACACCTTTCGGCGCTCCGGTGGAGCCGGAGGTATAGATCACATAGGCGAGGTGATCGGCTGAGACCGGTGCCGTCCTGATGCCGGCGAGCTTATGGTCGGTCTGGTCCACGTCGATCGACATGATGCCTTCGTCGGGGTCGAGGATGGCGGGATCCGGCGGACCGGCGGTCAGAAGCGCGACGGCTTCCGAATCCCTCAGGATCGTCAGGATCCGGGCCTGGGGCATCACCGGGTCGAGCGGCACATAGGGGAAGCCGGCCTTGAGCGCACCCAGCATCGCGGCGACAAGCGCCGGAGAGCGCGCGATCAGGAGCCCGATGCGGCTCTCGGGCGTATCGATCCGCGCCATGAGCTCGGCTGCGATGCGGTCTGCCCACGCGTTCAGCTCGGAGTAGGACAGCTGCTCATCGCCGAATGACAAGGCGATGGCATCAGGCTGTTGCTGTGCCTGCTGCTCGAAGGCCGCAACAGTGCCCTCTTCGATCTGGAAGGCGACCTGCGTGTCGTTCAGGTCAGAGACGAGCCGCTGGCGTTCTCCGCCTTCGATCAGCGGCATCGTCGCGATGGTCATGTCGGGATTTGCCACGAAGGCAGCGAGCAGCGTGCGGTAGTGCCCCAGCCAACGGTCGATGGTCGCAGCATCGAAGAGATCGGCGCCGTAGCAGCAGTCGATCCGCAGCCCGTCGTCGGATTCCCCGATGTTGAAGTAGATGTCGAAGGTGGAGAACGATTTGGGGTTCGGCTCCGCGCTGGCGCTGACGCCGGACCCGAAGTCGAGATTGCCTGCCAGGCGCTCGAGATTGAACTGCACCTCGACGAGAGGCAGCCGGCCGGAGACGGGCGGGATGCGCAGCCGCTTCAGCAGCGCGCCGAGCGTGAAGCTTTGATGATCGTAGGCGTCGAGAATGACGCGCCCGACCTTGTCGAGATGGGCCGAGAACGGCTCTGCCGGATCGATGGCGCCTCGGATCGGCAGGAAGTTGACGCAATGGCCGATCGGCGTGGGGCCCTCCAGCAGCGATTGCCCTGCGGCCGGAACGCCCACGACGAGATCGCGCTGGCCCGAGAGCCGCAGCAGCAAGACCTGGAAGGCGGCGAAGAGCGTGGCGAACAGGGTTCGCCGGCGCTGCGCGCCAGCCGACTTCACCTGACGATAGAGTTCGGCGTCGATGAAGCTCGTGCGCGTGCCGCCGCGGAAACTGCGCAGCGCCTGCCGCGGCCGATCGGTCGGCAATTCGAGCGGGGCGGGAAGGTCCGAGAACATCCTGGCCCAGTAGGTTGCGGCCTCGTCGACGCGCGGGTCCAGGCGCGTCAGCTTCGCATATTCGGCGAAAGGCATCGGGGCCGTGAGGCTGCCGGTGCCGGAGCGATAGGCCGCGGCGATCTCATCCAGCAGGACATTCGTCGACCAGCCATCGCAGACGATATGATGCGCCGACAGGATCAGCACATGCCGGTCATCGCCGAGCCGGAGGATCTCGGCTTCCGCCACCGGGCCCTGCATGAGATCATAGGGTCGGCTGGCATAGGCCTCGATCGTGGCGTGAAGGGCCTCTTGCGGATCGGGTTCGCCGCGCAGGTCGCTCAGGGCGACCGGGAAGCTGCCCGACGGCGCGATCTGCATCGTCTCGCCATCCCCAGAGAACCTGGCATGGAGGATCGCGTGCCGGGCGGCGACCTGCCTGACCGCCTCCGCGAGGCGGGGCGCGTCGATGTCGCCTTCGAGCGTCAGGCTGACGGATTCGTTGAAGGCGGCGCTGGCTTCTGCACTCGTCTGAGCCGAAAGCCAGATTTCGTTCTGGGCCTCCGTGAGAGGAAATTCGGTCTCGGAGGGCGCGATGAAGGTCTCTGCCGCGTGGCTTTCGACGCTGCTGCCAGGCAGCATCCCGTCCCGACGCATGAGCTGGAGGCTTTCGCGGAAAGCCTGGAGGATCGCGGCGATTTCGGCATCGCCATGCTGCGTCGTCAGGAAGCACGGATAGTGCTCCTGGATGAAAATGCCGCGGGCCCGCAGATGATAGTGCAGCAGGCTACCCAGCCGATGATCGCGGCCCGGCTCGAAATAGAGGACGCTGCCATAACTTTCGATCGGCACGTCCCAACCGACCTCCGCGAAGGCGCGCTTCAGTTCCTCGGCCAGATGTTGCATGCGGTTGGTCAGCGCCTCCGTGAGCGCCGGCCCCTTGTCCCTGACATGCTTCAGCACGGCGACAGTCGCCGCCAGGGCGAGCGGATGCCTGACGAACGTTCCCGCGAAGAAGGTGACGCCGACCTCGGGCGCGCTGTCGTCGCCGAAGCGCCAGGCGCCGCCGTCGAGCGCATCCATGAAGCGGGGCGTGCCCGCCAGCAGCCCGACGGGCAGGCCGCCGCCCACGACCTTTCCATAGGTGGCTAGGTCGGGGTGGATCCCGAGCAGGGCCTGCACCCCAGCCGGGTGGACCCTGAATCCGGTCACGACTTCGTCGAAGACCAGGGCCGCGCCGGCCTGTTCGGTGATCGCGCGCAGCTCCTTGAGGAAGGCGGCGGGCAGGTATCCGGGCCGCCGGCTCTGCACGGGTTCGACGAGAACGGCAGCAAGCTCGCGAGCGTGCTCGCGGAGCCAGGCGAGGCTTTCATCCGTGCCGTAGTCCAGCACGGTCATGCGGCCGACGGCCTCCGCCGGGATACCCGGTGCGGCGGGCACGGAGCGGCGCTGCTCGCCCGCGCCGACGCCCCGGACCAGGACCTCGTCGAACTGGCCATGATAGGCGCCCGCGAACGCGACGATGCGATTGCGGCCGGTCACGGTGCGGGCAACGCGCATCGCGGCCATCACGGCTTCGGAGCCCGTATTGCAGAAGGCGACGCGGGCATGGCCGGTGAGCTCGCAAAACAGCCTGGACGCCTCGTGCGCGAGCGGCGATTGCGGCCCGATGGCAAAGCCTTCGGCAAGCTGGGTCTGAACAGCCTCGACGACGAAATCCGGGGCATGGCCGAAGGCGGTCTGGCCATAGCCGTTGACCAGATCGATGTAGACGTTGCCGTCGACATCCCAGATCCGGGCGCCCTTCGCCCGTGCGGCGACGATTGGGTAGACCATCTCTTTCCAGTCCGCGGCGAAACCCGAGACGGTACGTGGGTCGGCGAGCATCGGGCGGTACTGGTCCGCGAGCCGCTTCGAATGCGGGGTCCTGCCGACATAGAGCGCAGTCAACCGGTCGATATGCGCGCGCTGCGCCTCGTTGAGCGCCTCATTGCCCGCGCGGATCAAGGGCCGGAACCGTGTGGCCGGGCCGGCTGCGGCCGCCGCGTTCGGCGCAGCGGGAGCAGGAGCAATAGCCGGCGGAAGCTGTAGGGGCGGTGCCGCCTTTGCGCTGTCAGGCGATGCCGCCTGGCCGCTCAAGACCTGCAACTGACGCTCCATCAAACGCGACATCGCGTCGAGTTGCTCGCGCATCAGCGCGTCGATAGCCGAGCCGTTTGGCTGGCCGACGTCGATGGCGGCAGCGGACGGGGCAGGGGGCGAAGCAAGGGACGAGGCAAGGGATGGCGCAGCCTTCGCGGCAGCCTGCACGACGATGGCAGGCTGTGCGATTTCCTGCGGGTGAAGCTCGGCGATGTGGCGCGCTACGTCGTCGACGCTTGGAAGATCGTCGAGAAGCTGCCGGAAACGAATCTGCACGCCGAACGTCGTCTGCAGGCTTTGGGCAGCCTGCGTCAGCAGCAGCGAGTCGAAGCCGAGTTCGAGGAAGCTAGCGCCGGTCTCGGCTTCACCGAAGGCCCGGCCCGACAGGTTCTCGAAGATGGCGGCGACGCGGGAGCCAAGGCCCGAGCGGCCCAGGAGGAGGTCGACATCAGCTTGGCTGTCCATGGCCGGTTCCTGATCAGGTTGACCTTGATGAAGATCGTCGAGGGAGAGGACGGGTATGGCCGGCACGCTTCCGGCGGAGGCTGCGGGAGCCTCGACCCAGTGTCGGCTGCGCTCGAAAGGATAGCTCGGCAGGGAGACGCGTCTGCGGCGGCCTTCGCCGTGATAGGCAGTCCAATCCGGCGCGATGCCGGCGCTCCAGAGGCGCCCGAGGGCGGTCGCGAGCATCTCTCCGGCGTCGCCTTGCACTGCCGGCAGGCAGGAGATGGCGGCACGGCCAGCGCCTGCCCCTTGCAGCGCGAAGCTCGCCAGCGCGGCACCGGGGCCGACCTCGAGCAGTACTGGAGAGAGCTCGCGCACCAGAGTGGCGATACCGTCGGCGAAACGGACAGGCTCGCGGGCATGCCTTGCCCAATAGGACGGATCGGTCGCCTGTTCGGCTGTGATCCAATCGCCGCTCACACTTGAGACATAGGGCAGCGCGGGCGGATTGAGGCGGATGGCCGCGACCGCTTCGGTGAACGGGTCGATCAACGGGTCGATCATGCCGGAGTGGAAGGCATGCGAGGTCTGCAGCCGGCGATGCGTCACTTCGCGCCGCGAAAGCTCCGCCTCCAGCGCCTCGATCGCCTCGAACGGGCCGGCGAGCACGCTCATGCCGGGAGCGTTGACCGCTGCCAGCGAGACGCCATGACGCGCCAGCGCCGCAATTTCGGCATCGGGCAGGCGCACGGCCAGCATCGCTCCGCCCGGCAGGTCCTGCATCATGCGGCCGCGCGTGGCGACGAGCGACAGGGCATCCTCGAGCGAGAAAACGCCTGCGAGGCAGGCCGCGGCGAACTCGCCGACGCTGTGGCCGATCATCGCAGCGGGCCGCAGGCCCCAACTCGTCAGGAGCTGCGCGAGAGCGTATTCGACCGTAAAGATCGCGGGCTGAGCGAGCACCGTCGCCGAGAGGCGCTCCGGATCGGCGCCGCCATTGCTCGGATAGAGCTGGCTGCGCAGATCGAGATCGAGCCGGGGCTTCAAGATCTCGCAGCAGAGATCGACCGTCCGGCGATAAACCGGCTCTCCGGCATAGAGCTCTCGCGCCATCTGCGGGTATTGCGAGCCCTGTCCCGGAAACATGAAGACGAGGTCGCCTGGGCCGGTCACCGCAGCAGTGCGTGCGGTATTCTGCTTGCGCAGCGCTTCGGCGGCTTCTCCATGGCTGCTGCCGGCCACTGCGATGCGATGGGCGAAATGGCGCCGTCCCGTCTGCAATGTGAAGGCGATGTCGGCGAGGCTCTGTTCGGGGTGTGCGTCGAGGTGCTGCGCGAGCCGGTCCCGCGCGTGGCCGAGCGCCGCTGCGCTCCGGGCCGAGACCGTCAGAAGCTGGTTGCCGCGCGCCGGGGCCGCCACTTCGGTCGCGGGCGCCTGCTCCAGCACGAGATGAACATTGGTCCCACCGACGCCGAAGGCGCTCACCCCCGCACGACGCGGTCCTTGACTGGCAGGCCAGTCCTGCTGGCGATCGGCGATGAAGAATGGGCTGTTCGGCAGATCGAGTGCTGGGTTCGGCTGCGTGACATGCAGGCTGGCCGGCAGCGTTCCGTTCGCGACTGCGAGCGTGGCCTTGATCAGGCCAGCGACACCGGCTGCCGCGTCGAGATGGCCGATATTGGATTTGACGGAACCTAGTGCGCAGAAGCCGCGATCCTCGGTCGTCAGGCGGAAGGCGGCGGTCAGCCCGGCGACCTCGATCGGATCCCCCATCGGCGTGCCGGTTCCGTGACATTCGACATAGCCGATGGAGCGCGCCTCGATATCGGCGGCGGCGTGAGCCATGATGATCGCCGCCGCCTGGCCGTCGACGCTGGGCGCGGTGAAGCCGACCTTGCCGGCGCCATCATTGTTGACGCCGACGCCGCGGATGACGGCGTAGATGTGATCGCGATCGGCGACGGCATCCTCCAGCCGTTTCAGCGCCACGATGCCGGCGCCGCTGCCGAAGATCGTGCCGTTGGCGCCACTGTCGAAAGCGCGACAATGGCCGTCTGTCGAGACCATGCCGCCCTCCTGGGCGAGATAGCCTCGCCGCTGCGGGAAGGTGATCGAGACCCCACCCGCCAGGGCCATGTCGCAGCCATGGTTGAGCAGGCTCTGGACGGCCTGGGCGATGGCCAGCAACGAGGTCGAGCAGGCCGATTGGACCGCGACGCAAGGGCCGGTGAGACCGAGCTTGTAGCCGATGCGCGTCGCGGTGAAATCCGAGGCGGAACCGACCAGCATCGAAAGGTTGCCGACCTGAAAGCTCGACGTGTAGTCGGCAATGGCGGCGCGATCCTGAAACAGGTTGTGCAGCAGATAGGTGCTGGATGTCGCGCCGGCGAAGACGCCGATGCACTGACCGGGTCTGGCGGGATCGTAGCCCGCATCCTCGAGCGCTTCCCAGGCACATTCCAGCAGCAGGCGCTGTTGCGGATCGGTGACTGCCGCCTCACGTGGCAGCATGCCGAAGAAGGGAGCGTCGAACAGCTCGACGCCTTCGAGGAGGGGCCGGGCCGGGACATAGTTCGGGAGCGCGCGCGTCGCCGCATCGAAACTGTCTTCAAGTGCGGCGGGGTCGATCCGGGTGACGGATTCCACCCCGTTCATAAGGTTCTGCCAGAACGCGCTGATATCGGCCGCGCCAGGGAAGCGACCGGCCATGCCGATGATCGCGATGGCGGCGCCGGGGAGGGGGTCAGTCATGGGAACCGCCAGCTGGCGCAGCACTGAGCGAGGATACCGTCAATCCGCGTGAGCGCATCCCGCGTTCACGCGCTGCGGCAAGGGTGCCGAGCGTGCCGTGGCTCGCCGGCGTCAGATGGCCGGCCAGTGCGCGCAGGTTCGGGCGGCGGTACAGATCGATCAAGCAGAGGCCCGCCATGTCATGGGCCAGGTCTTGGGCCAGGTCTTGGGCGATGCGTCGGTGGAGTTCGGCCATCAGCAGCGAATTGCCGCCGAGATCGAAGAAATTATCGTCGATGCCGACCAGGTCGATCTTGAGGACACCGGCGACGATCTCCGCGAGTTGCCGCTCCAGCGCGCTGCGCGGCGCGCAATAGGGCGCGGCCGTGTCCGGCCGCGACCGGTCTGGCTCGGGCAGCGCCGCCCGATCGAGCTTGCCATTCACCGTCAGCGGGAGATGGGGCAGGAAGACGAAGGCCGCCGGCACCATGTGATCGGGCAGGATCGAGCCGAGATGGGCTTTCAGCGCGGCAGGCGAGGGCCGTTCGCCGCCGCCCGTCACGAGATAGCCGACGAGGCGATCATGGCCGCCGCCATCGGCACGCAGCAGCACCGCAGCCTGCCTCACAGCGGGATGCGACAGGAGCGCCGTCTCGATCTCGCCGAGCTCGACGCGGAAGCCGCGAATCTTGATCTGCTGGTCGGCCCGGCCGAGATACTCGTATTCGCTCTCGGCGATCTGGCGGGCAAGGTCGCCGGAGCGGTAGAGCCGGGCGCCCGGTCGGTGAGGATGCGGCACGAAGCGCGCGGCAGTGAGGTCGGGCCGGTTCAGATAGCCGCGCGCCAGCCCCGCTCCCGCGACGAAGATCTCGCCGATCTCACCTGTGGGAACCGGCAGCATGGTGTCGCCGTCGAGCAGCAGAATGTCGAGATCCGGAATCGCCCGGCCGATCGCGCTCGAGCCCCGCTTGGTTTCGGTCGGCGACAGGGGACGATAGGTGACGTGAACCGTGGTCTCGGTGATCCCGTACATATTGACGAGACGCGCGTGCTCGCCGCGCCGTTCGTACCAGCCGGCCAACCGTCTGGGGTCCAAAGCCTCGCCGCCGAAGATGACGAGCCTCAGCGCGAGCCGGTCGCGCCCCGAACGATCGCGATCGGCCTGGTCGAGGGCTGCGAACGCGGACGGCGTCTGGTTGAGGACCGTGACGCCTTCATCGGCGAGAAGGCGTAGGAAGGCTGCGGGATCGCGCGTCGTGCCTTCCGGTACGATCACGAGGCGCCCGCCATAGAGGAGTGCGCCCCAGATCTCCCAGACGGAGAAATCGAACGATACGGAGTGGAACAAGGTCCAGACGTCGTCGGGGTGGAAGGCGAACCAGGCTTGCGTTGCGCTGAAGAGCCGCGTGACGGCGGCGTGTTCGATGGCGACGCCTTTCGGACGCCCGGTCGAGCCGGAGGTATAGATCACATAGGCGAGGTCGCTGGCTGCCGGCGGATGCCTGGGCAGCGGGCGCCTCGCCGTATCGGCGTCCGCGCGATCATGCGGATCGAGCGACCGCCGGCCGGGAGGCAGCCAGCCGGCACAATCGGATGTCGCGACGATGATCGAGGCATCGGCGTCCTCGACCATGAAAGCAAGGCGTTCGCCAGGATAGGCGGGGTCGAGCGGCAGATAGGCGGCTCCGCTCTTCAGGATGGCGAGCATCGCCACGATCGATTCGAGGGAGCGTGGAAGGCAGAGCCCGACGATGGCGCCAGGCTTCGCCCCCATTGCGACCAGCCGGTCAGCCAGCTGGTCGGCGCGGTGGTCGAGCTCTGCGTAGGAGAGATTGGTCGCGCCGAAGGACAGCGCGACATGGTACGGCTGCGCGGCTGCTCGGGCGCTGAACAGGGTGACGAGGGTCTCGGCCTGGACTGGGGCCGCAGCGCTTGCGGTCCCGTCGAACGGCGGCGTTTCCGCCGGAATGGCCGCCTTGTCTGCGGCTCCGGCCAGGGCCTGGGCCCGGCCACGATCCTGCGTGCGGCAGGGGGTGGTTCTGTCGAGGATCTTGGTCATGAAGGGAAGGCTATGCGCCAAGACCCTGCGACAAAATGGGAGCAGTTGGAGTAACACCATCTTCCCATAAGTCAGTGCGTTCCGCGCAACTGGGCAGCGCCCGACGGTCCCCATCGGGCATGTCTCCGCAGAAGAGCGATGCTCGGAAGTGGCCGGCCTCTACCGTTTCACGAGGCCTTCAGCCGGAAATAGAGCCCTGAATAGGTCTCGACATGGCATTCCGGATGAAACGGCACATCCAGGCTGCGCGGCTTCTCCCAGGAATCGACGAGCTGGTAGCCGAGCGTGAGCATGCCGTCGATGAACCCATCGCGTTCCGCCACGCTATAGGGGCAAAACGCCACTTGCCGCGCGCGCGTGATCACGGACTGGATCGTCACGAAGGATCGTCGCGCGTGAAGCGGCGTCCGTTGTACGATCACGTGCCGCGGGCGATCCGCCCACGCGTTCAACCTGTCTTGAAGATAGTTTTCGGACAGATATTGCAGCGAGCCTGCGGCGAGCAGGATATCCATCCCGCAGCCTTCATCGATGGTGTTGGTGAAGCGCAGGCGCTGGGCGGCTTCCTTGCCGGCGAGCGCCTGACCGGCTTCCGTGATCCGGGGAACATCGAAGACGGTCCAGCGAAAATCCCCGGGGAAGGCGAGATAGCGGTCGTATTGGCGGAAGGCGTGACCGACATAACCACCAAGGTCGAGGAGCGTCCGGGCGCCTTCGTCCAGGGCTTCGCGCAACCAGAACAGGACCGGGTATTCGGTCGCGGGCATTGGCTCGAAGCCGCCGGCTGTCGTGGTGTAGTGGTCGATGTCCGCCATCGCGTCGTGGTCGAAACCGGCGAGGCCCGGCGGAAGTGCAAGGCGGGCTGCCTCGAAGCTCCCGTACACACCGCTATAGCCGCAGTGATATTTGCCGGCTTGAAAGCGGTTCTGGTAGAGCCAGCGGCGCATCGCCGTACCGGCTGGAAGCCAGCGAGCCGCCGGGAGCAGCCTTTGGCTCCAGGCTGCCATTGCCATCATCCATCACGCTCCCATCCTGCGCGCCGGCACCCGGCGGATGTCGAAGATGAAGGGCTCCGCTTCGCCTAGAGCGTTTTCGAGCGAAGTGGACGCCGGTTTGTGTGAAGAAAACGCGTTAAAACAAAGGGCTAGAGCAATTTGACGATCCAGCCGGATGGGAAATTGCTCTAGGGCGAAGATCCTGGTCGGGCCGCCGGCCTCCGCTCGCACGGTGATAGCGCGAGCGAACAGACGCATTGCGGGTTCGACGAAAAGAATCGTCAGGGCAAGGAGGAACAGGATCACCGTCGCCCGCAGACGGGTGGGGTGCGGAGCGATGTGGTGCGTGCGCGGGGCAGGTTGGACCGCCGGCCGATCATGGAGGATGGAGACCGGTGCAAGCCGTTGTGGCGCTTGTCTGGCAGGCGCGCCGAACGCCGCCGTCATCAGTTCGGCACCGCCGTCGTCAACCGCCAGCCAATGCTTTGCGAAGGTCGAGTGCTGGACCGCTGGCAAGCCCCTATGGGAGCGCTCGCCGTCGCGGTCTTGCCGGGCAGGGTTCTCCGACGTTGCCAAAGACGCCTCCATTCGTGTCGAGATGCGCTCCTGATCGCCTGCAGCGGAATCATCGCCGGATGCGGCGCCGGCTTCGAGATCCGCTGCAGGATGATGGCTTTGGTTCAGCGCCACATCATCAGACCCAATGCTGGGCGGCTTCGACGCGAATGACGTCGTCTTCGCCGAGATAGCTTCCGTTCTGGACGCTGATGAGTTCAAGCGGCTCGATGCCGCTGTTCTCCAACTGATGGGCGGCCCCCAGCGGGATGGAGATGTGCTCGCTCCTGCCGAAGCGCCCGATCGTCTCGTCGATGGTCACGGTGGCTGTGCCACGGACCACCACCCAGTGCTCGGATCGGAAGCGATGCTTCTGCAGCGACAGGCGCCCCTGGGGAGCGACGATGAGCCGCTTGACCTGAAAACCCTCGCCGGAATCGACGATCTGGTAGGAGCCCCAGGCATAATGAACGCTCGCATGCGTCTCCGCCTGGCTGCACCCCTTGCTGCGTAGCAGCTCGACGATCTGCTTGACCTCCGCTGCGCGGTTGCGGTCGGCGACAAGAACGGCATCCCGGCTCGCGACGACGATGAGATCTTCCACACCGAGGACGGAGGTCATCGGCCCGTCCGTCGAGACCAGGCAATTATGCGCGTCGAACAGCTCGACATTGCCGCGGCGGGCGTTCCCGCTGCCGTCATGGTCGCTCAAGGCCCACAGGGCGTCCCAGTTCCCGACATCGGACCAGCCGCACGAGGTGGCGACGACCGCGGCTCGTTCGGTGCGCTCCATGACGGCGAAATCGATCGAACGTTTCTCGGCCTTCACGAAATCGGCGAGGGCCAGCGCGAAAGCGCCATCCTCGTCTCGTCCGTTCGCGAGAGCGGCTTCGACCGCCTTCACCGTCGCCGGTTCAAAGGAGCGATATTCCTCGATCAGGGTTTTGGCGCCAAACAGGAAGTTGCCCGAGTTCCAGAGCCAGCCCTTGAGGAGGTATTCCGCGGCACGGTGTCCGTCAGGTTTCTCGGCGAAGCGTTCGACGCGCCGGGCTTCACCCTCGAGGACAACCCCCGGCTCGATCCAGCCATATTCCGTGCAGGCATGGCGCGCCGTGACCCCGAACGTGACGAGGCGTCCGGCTCGGGCGGCGGAAAGGCCGTTCGCGACGGCGCTCCGGAAGGCGGCGGGGTCGGTAACGACATGGTCGGAGGCGACCACGAGGACGGGGGTGTCCGCGTTTTGGCCTGCGGTATCTTGGCTTGCCGCGACCATGCAGCCGGCAAGGATGGCGGGTCCGGAGTCGCGCCGCTCGGGCTCCAGCACGATATCGGCCGAGGCATTTATCTCCGCGAGCTGCTTCTCCGCCAGGACGCGATGAGTATGGTTGGTCAGGATGATTGGGCGGTCGAACAGCTTGTGGCGCAGCCGCAGGACGGTGTCCTGGAATGTCGAGCGCTCACCGAGGAGCATGGCGAACTGCTTCGGGAGAGAGTTGCGGGATGTCGGCCATAGCCTTGTCCCGGCGCCGCCGCACATGATGATCGGGCGTATCTTCGAAGGCATGTGGGATCCTCTCGGCGGGTGGAGCGGCGACGTGGTCATTGCCGGCTGGCAAGGCCCGTGAGTGAGCGAATGCTTGTCTGGGTCTCTTCAGATTGCTTGCTTTCGATCGGCCCCCGCTTTGGAGCGATCTGGATGATGTCACCCGGCTGCAGGGCGGTTTCGAAACTCGCCTGGATCGTCGCCGGTGCGAGGCCGGTCTGGCGCGTGATCCGGAGGTCCCAGTCGGTCGCCGCGCCGGCCCCCTCGCTGGCGACCAGCCTGCGGCGTCGGCCATCGGCGATTTCGCGCGCGGTCGGAATGCTGCGCTCGACCTCCAATATCTTCTGCCGTGTTTCCTGGAGCTCGAGGACGACGCGGCGCATATAGGTTGTGTCGAGCTCCCTCAGCCGGAGCGTCAGCTCGCCCAGCGATGTTTCGTTCTTGGCGAGCTCGGCCTTGATGCGGGCGGCGTCGCTGCGCGCGCGGGCATGTTCGCGCTCGCGCTCGACCTGAACGGTTCGGAGTGCATTGCCGGTTGCGGCTAGCTTGTTGTATTCGGACGACTGCTCTTGTGTCAGGTCGACCTGACGCTTGGCCAACTCGGCCTGCTCCGTCAAAGCGGTCCTTTCGGATGCAAGCCGCGCGACCTGCTGGCTCAGCAATTCGCGGTCGCCCTCGCGCGCACGGCGCTGGAAGTCGAGGATCTCCTGCTCTCCAGCCATGATCTGGGCGCTGCCCGGCGCCGGCGACGACAGCAGTGCAAGCTGCTTCACGCCGTCACGCTCCGCCTCCAGACGGAGCCGCCTCGCCGTCAGCGTCTGGAGCGACGCGCTGAGCAGCTGCTCGCGCTCGTCGGCAAGCAGGAGCTCGGACCTGAGAACGGCGAGCGACTCGTCGCCGACGCGGTAGCCGCCGGCCAGCGCTATGGCCCCCAGGACACTGAGCCCGTGCCGGAAAGGATAGGTCCCCGGCGAGCGAACCTCGCCCATGACGTAGACGGGCTTCAGTTCGGCGATCCGCAGGCTGACGACGGCATCGCGAAGATAGCCATCCATGAGCGCACTGCGGATGCGCCCTTCCGCTTCGGGCGCTGTCAGCCCACCGATCCGGATGCGCCCAGCCAGGGGCATGTTCACCGCACCTGACCCATCGAGCACGAAATCGCCGGAAAGATCCGACTGGCCGAAGACGGAGATCGTGACCTTGTCGCCGATCGAGAGCGTTTCGGCCGCTTCGCGTTCCGCCGCCGATGCGTCTGGCACCAAGAAGCTTGGAGCCGTGAAGAACAGGAAGGCGAGCAGCGCGAGCAGGGAATACCGCAGGCTGTGCCGTCCCGACCTGCCGAGATGGGCCGGCGTTGCGGATGCGGGACGAGGTTCCCGTTGATCAGTTGAGGCGTGCAAGATCAGCTCCGACCGTCCTGCCCAGGCAAATCTCAGGATGGGATGCTGGGCGGCGTCAGGATGTCAGGACTAGGTCCGCTTTCCGCGTTGCCATTCAGGCCAAGGCACGTCGCCACAGGATTAATCCCAACGTGCTGTGCGGCCGTCGCTGTAGCGCCAGGGCGTCATGCTGGGTCGCAGGGGTCCCACCAAGAGGATGACCCTCCCAAAGCGTCCTTTGAGAACGGAATGCTTACGGCAAAGCTGCGGCTCGTTCCCGTGCACGACCCGGCGGAGTTCCGACATGCAGAAGCGTATTCTCGTCACAGGAGGTGCTGGCTTTCTCGGCTGCCATCTTTGCGAGCGCCTGGTCGCTCAAGGTCATCAGGTCCTTGCGGTCGACAACTACTATACGGGTCGCCGCGAAAATCTGAGCGCGCTCCTCGGACAGCCTCAGTTCGAGGTGATGAGGCACGACGTGACCTTCCCGCTCTATCTCGAAGTCGACGAGATCTACAATCTCGCTTGCCCGGCCTCGCCGGTGCACTATCAGCGCGATCCCGTGCAGACCACGAAGACAAGCGTGCTCGGTGCGATCAACATGCTCGGCATGGCCAAGCGGCTCGGCATTCCGATCCTGCAGGCTTCGACCAGCGAGATCTATGGCGATCCCGACGTCCATCCCCAGGTCGAGGATTATCGCGGGCTCGTCAGCATCAGCGGACCGCGCGCCTGCTATGACGAGGGCAAACGCTGCGCGGAGACATTGTTCTACGACTACAACAGACGCCACGGCGTCGCGATCCGCGTCGCCCGCATCTTCAATACCTATGGCCCTCGCATGAACCTCGAAGACGGCCGCGTCGTCTCGAATTTCATCGTCCAGGCGCTACGCAACGAACCGATCACGCTGTACGGAGACGGTCGGCAAACACGCGCCTTCTGCTTCGTCGACGATCTGGTCGAGGGGTTGATGCGCCTGATGAACGTTACCGAGCCGCTGGATGGCGCAGTCAATCTCGGCAACCCGGTCGAGACGTCCATGGCCGAAATCGCCAACCTGATCGTTTCGATGACGGGTTCGCGCTCGCAGATCGTCTTCAGGCCATTGCCCCAGGACGATCCGCGTCAACGCTGCCCCGACATCAGCAGGGCGCAGGAGCTGCTGCACTGGAGCCCCCGGGTCCCGCTGCGCGAGGGTCTCGAGCGCACGATCGCATATTTCGACGACGTGCTGTCGAGGGTGCACGACCCGGTGCGGCGGGTCGAGGTTGCGAGGGCCGGCTGATGACATCGCAAACCTCGCTTCCTCACGCCCGCATCATGGGCGTGAATGTCAGCGCCATCACGATGGCGGACGCGCTGCGCGCGATCGAAGACTGGATCGGCCGGAAGGCTCACCACTTCGTCTGCATCACCGGCGTCCATGGGGTGATCGAAAGCCAGTCGGATCCGGCGCTCATGGCGATCCATGAACATGCCGGGCTGGTTACGCCTGACGGAATGCCTCTGGTCTGGATGGCTCGCAAGCTCGGACACCGCCATACGGAGAGAGTCTACGGCCCGGATCTGATGCTGCAGCTCTCCGCATTGTCGGCGGAGAAGGGCTATCGCCAGTATTATTTCGGCGGGGCCCCGGGGCTCGCGGATCGCCTGCGCGATCGCCTCACGGCGCGTTTTCCAGGGCTTGCTGTTGCCGGCACCTTCTCGCCGCCATTTCGGCCGATCCCGGCCGACGAGGACGAGGCGATGGTGCGTATGATCAACGATGCCAGGCCCGATATCGTCTGGGTCGGACTCAGCACCCCCAAGCAGGAATACTGGATGGCCCGACATGTCGGCCAGATCGACGCGCCCGTGATGATCGGTGTCGGGGCGGCTTTCGACTTCCTCGCCGGCACGAAGCGCCAGGCGCCCCTCTGGATGCAGCGAAACGGGCTCGAATGGCTGTTTCGCCTGTTGTCGGAGCCACAGCGGCTCTGGCGTCGCTACGGCAAGATCGTGCCGCAGTTCATGCTTGGCGCCAGCTTGCAACTTCTCAGGGAGAAGGTCGCGACAACGGCTACCCACAAAAGATAGCTCGTCTCAAGAGAGGTATAATTCGGTTTGACCACTGCTGGAGCCGGATGATTTCAGATGAAATCACGCAGTGATCCCATTTGAAATCTGAATCCGCCTCTCATCCAGAAAATTCGAGCAGGATCAACACGAAAACTCGGTCTCCATTTTTCGTATCCGGCTCTGAATAAGATAAAAATCGTTGTCCCTGAAACTGAATTCTATGTGGAGTGGTCTAATGTCTCAGAAATCTGTTTTGGTCACGGGTGCTGGCGGCTTTATTGGCTTCCATCTGGTCAATTATTTGAAGAATCGTGGTTACAAGGTCCGCGCCGTCGACATCAAGGACCCGGAATACCAGGTCAGCTCGGCGGACGAATTCCGGATCCTGGATCTCCGCGAGATCGAGGACTGCCGCGAGGCCGTTCACGGCGTGTCCGAGGTCTACAACCTCGCCGCGGATATGGGCGGCATCGGCTATATCTCCGGTGCGCATGCCTCGATCACCTACAACAACACGATGATCAGCGCCCAGATGCTCAAGGCCGCGCACGACGCCAAGGTCGAGCGCTTCCTGTTCTCGTCGTCGGCCTGCGTCTACCCGCAGCATCTCCAGGATGTACCTTCGGTGGTGCCGCTGAAGGAAGAAGATGCGTTCCCGGCCGATCCGGAGCCGGGATACGGGCTGGAGAAACTTTATACCGAGAAGCTGTGCCAGTACTTCACGGAAGACTATGGCTTCCAGACCCGGCTGGTCCGCTTCCACAATGTCTACGGGCCGCTCGGAACCTATGACGGCGGCAAGGAGAAGGCGCCCGCCGCCATCTGCCGCAAGATCGCGCACGCGAACTCCGGCGATACCATCGAGGTCTGGGGGGACGGCAAGCAGACGCGCTCCTTCATGTATATCGACGATTGCGTCGAAGGGATCTATCGCATCATGCGGTCTGATTATTCCGGGCCGCTGAATCTCGGCACAGATGAGCTGGTCGACGTCAGTGGACTCGTCGACATCATCGCCGAGATCGCCGGAAAGACGATCCTCAAGCGTTTCAACACCAATCGCCCGCAGGGCGTCCGCGGCCGAAACAGCGACAACAGCCGCCTGCGCGAGGTGCTCGGATGGGAGCCGCTCATCCATCTCAGGCAGGGACTGATTCCGACCTATGCCTGGATCGAGGGGCAGGTGAAGGCGGGCGGAGCCGACCGCCAGGCTTTGATCGAGCCAATTCCGAGGGTCGCAGCCCAATAGAGCCGGATGACTTCGGATGGGCTCACACAGTGATCCCATCCGAAGTCTGAATCCGTCTCTCATCAAAGAGCGAGAACAGGACAGATACGAAAAACCGGTTTCCACTTTTTCGCGTGCTGCGCTGGAGCGTTTTCGCGCGAAGTGGGTATCGGTCTGCGTGAAGAAAGCGCGTTAAAACAATGACCTAGAGCGATTGAACGATCCAATTCGAGAATTGCTCTAGCGCAGCCAGGTTCTGCCATCACGTGACACGGGAGTTCGCTATGCCGGACGTTGTCACCACCGTCGTTCCATCCGCGATCGCCATCGCAAAGCCGAGCCACCAGCTCGGTGCGAATGTGGCTCCTGCAATGCGGCGGCAGCTAGTTGCCGCTGCGTTGCTGGCGGGAGATCTCGTCGCACTGACGATCGTCGCAGGCATCCTGCAGCTCGGCGCGGCGATAGTGGCAGACGATACCAGAATCGCCATGGCGAGCCTGATGTTGGTCTGGGTTCCGGCTCTATGCGGGGCGCAGGCCTGCTTCGGGCTGTACGGCTCGGAGCGCGCCGAACCCGTCGACAGGCTGCGCCGGCGCACATTTGGCAATGTCACGGCGGCCGCAGTGGTGATCGCGTGGCTGATGATCGCAGCGCCACCCTCCCATTTCTGGGGCTTCGTCGTCATCGGGGCGGCCCTGACCGTTATGCTCGGCTATTATGTCGAGGCGCTCGTCCGGAGCGTATTGCTACGCCACTCGCTATGGACCGCCCCCACCATCCTCTACGGAACGATGTCGGCCTGCGCGGCTCTTGCACGCAATCTGGTTTTACGACCGGAGTTGGGGCTGAGGCCGGTCGCCATACTGACCGATGATGACGGCTATGCCTTGTCCGACGTCGGACAGATGGCGGGTATTCCGGTCATCACTTCCGGACAGGCCAATGTCATCTCCTCGCGGATCGAGGTCGCTCTTTGCGCATCGGGCGATCTACGCGGAGAAAAGGCGGACTGGCTTGCGCGCCTGCCTTTGCGCCAGATCTTCGTCGTTCACGATGCCTCTGCGCTTCAGGTCCTGAATCCGCGGCTGCGGGCGATGGGCGGGTTGCTCGGGCTCGAGCTGCGCAGCGCCATTCACATGCCTCGTAATCTGCGCCTGAAGCGCATTGCCGATCTCGTGGTGGCGATACCGCTTGCTGTCCTGGCACTCCCCGTGGTCGTCCTGTTCGCACTTGCCGTGAAGGCGGTCGATGGCGGCTCCGCCTTCTATGCACAGCCACGGATCGGCCGGAACGGCCGCATCTTCAATGTCTACAAGCTTCGCAGCATGTATGCGGACGCCGAAGCGAGGCTGGCCGCCCATCTTAGCGCCGACAGCGCCGCGCGGCAGGAATGGGAGCGGTTCTTCAAGCTGTCGAACGACCCTCGGATCCTGCCCAGAATCGGGCAGTTCATCCGCCGGTCCAGCGTCGATGAGCTGCCGCAGCTCTGGAACGTCCTGCGCGGCGATATGAGCATCGTCGGGCCGCGGCCGTTCCCGGCCTATCACAGCCAATGCTTCGACGTCGCGTTCCAGGTCTTGCGGACGAGCGTACCGCCCGGCCTGACGGGCTTGTGGCAGGTGACCGACCGCAGTGACGGCGACCTCGCGGTCCAGAAGCAGCAGGATAGCTTCTACATCCATAACTGGTCGTTCTGGCTGGACTTCTACGTCCTGCTCCAAACCGTTCCGGCAGTGCTGCTGGCGCGAGGTGCGAAGTAACGCGCCGCAAGCGGTTTCGCGTTTGCGGGACACGGGGCGCAGTCGACCGCGACCCTCATTCGGATCAATCGAGATCAGCCGGGGCAAGCCATCATGGATTTCTTCAGCGAAATGCGAGGCTCTCGCCAGCCGGCGACATTGTCGAGCCACTATGATGCCGTGAGCTTCGATTTTCTTGCGATGCTTTGGCAGCGGCGCGTGCTGATCCTGTCGATGGCCTGCGGCAGCATGCTTATCGCAGCGTTGGCCACGATGATCATGCCGCCGCGCTACGCGGCCGATCTGGTGCTGCAGTTCGATTTCACGCGCGAGGATGCCACGAGTGGAGGCGGCAAATCGAGCAGCGTCGCGCTCGATGCTTCGACGCTCGTCGAAAGCGAAGCGCGGATCATCCGCTCGCTTGCGACGGCGCGCGCCGTCGCGTCGCGCATGGGGCTCGATAGCGAACCCGAGAAACCGGCCTCATCGCTGTCAGGCCTGCTGGCGGGTGCAGCCGAGCTGATCTTTTCTTCGCCGGTTCGCAACCGCATCCGGGACTTTCTGGGGCTTGGCGGCGCAGGTCCCATGACCGTGCCGGCGAGGCGCGACATCGTCGCGCAGAAATTGTTGTCGTCGCTGACGGTCAGCAACGATGCGAAGGCCTATCTGATCACGCTCAAGTATCAGGATACCGACCCCGATCGCGCTGCGCGGATCGTCAATGCCTTCGGGATTGAGTATCTCAGGCGGAAAATGGAGGCCACTGCGAGCGCCTCGCAGCGCTCCAGCCAGTGGTTTGGCCTGCAGGCGCAGGAGGCGCGCACCAATCTCGTCAGGATCGACAAGGAGATCGAGGACTTCCGTATCCGGACCGGCTTCGTCGAGCTCGGCCAGGACGGTGCCGACATGCAGCAGCAGCAGCTTCGCGACATGCTGGCCCAGCTCAATGCCGCCTCGGTCACGCGCCTGGCGGAGGAGACGCGCCTGCATCGTGCGCAGGTGTCGCTTGCTGCCGGCAATGTGCCGCAGGCGACGGATCTCGGCGGGTCTCCGGTCGTTCAGGCGCTTTTGGACGAGGAGGGAAAGGCGCGCAGGGCCCTGGACGAGATGGTCAGCTCGGCGGGCGATCGCCATCCCGCGGTCGCGCGGCTCAAGCTGACGCTTACATCTGTGCAGGAACGGCTGAAAAAGCAGCTGGTCCAGTCGGTCGCCAACATCGAAACCGATGTGCAGGCCGCCCGGGCTGCCGAGGCTGCGCTGTCGCTGCGCGTTGCGGCACTCCAGACGAAATCCATTGAGTCCCGAGGGCTGGAAGGCCAGCTGAAAACCCTGCAGGCCGAGGCGACGGCCGCGCGCGATCGGCTGAAGCAGCTCTCGGACGCACAGCAGCAGTCCAGCGCCGTGAGCGAACTGAGGCCTGTCGTGGCGCAAATCCTGGCACCCGCCGAAGTTCCCTCGCTGCCGGCTTCCGCCAGCCCGACGCTCGTGCTCGGCCTCGCTTTGATGGGCGGGCTTGCCGCAGGGGCATCGCTCTCCTATGCGCTGGAGAAGCGGGATCGCGGTTTCCGCAGCGAAAACGAGTTCGCGGCAGAGACCCGCGTCAACTGCGTCGGCCTTCTTCCCAATCTCGAGCATTATCCGAGCGGGCTGGAAAGTCTCGTCTTCGCCGAAGCGGTGCGATCGACGGTGGCTGGAATGTTTCCTCCCACCAACCCACCGAAGGTCGTGCTGATCACGTCTTCGGCGCCGGGCGAGGGCAAGTCCTTCGTCGCCTCCGCCATGGCCCGCGTGCTCGCGAAGATGGGGCAGCGGGTCCTGGTGGTGGATGGTTCGCCCCGGCGCCTGCTGCTTGGCGAAAACTTCCCGCACGAAGCTCTGCTCGACCAGTGCCTGCCTCAGGGCGGCGACGTCGCCGCGGATGCGACCCCTGTCGCGACGGTCCGGCGAGCATCCGGCCTGCGGGACGGCCAGAACGTCTACTCGAATCCGGCGTTCGAGGCGATGCTGCGCGAGGCGCGGGCGAGATACGACATCATCCTGTTCGAGGTCGCGCCCGTACTGCTCTCGGCCGACAGCGCATTGCTGCGCGAGCACGCCGACACGGTGCTGCATGTCGTCAAATGGAACGATACGCGCAAGACGACTGTCGCGACGACGCTCGACCATCTCGCCCGGTTGGGGCTGGATGTCGGGGGCATCGTGCTTAACTGCGTCGATCTCGAGGAGCAGGGGCGTTATAACGCCTCCGACCGCGGCCAGATCTACCGGGATTACAAATCCTTCTATCAGGCTTCGGCATGAGCAGGCGCTCTCGCCACCCAGGTCTGCGCTTGCTGGCGAGCACGGACTTCAGCTGTCAGGGCTGCGGTTCGCCCGCCGTTTCGCTGCCACGCGACCTCTCGGCCCAGGGGCTCGTGGTCTGCGATCGCTGCGGGCGTCCGGTTGCGACTCTCGCCGCCTTCCGGGGCTACGTCGATCGCCTGGCGGCGGGCCCCGAGTTCTGCGACCACCATCTGACGGTTTGCCATTCTGACGCTGCGGAGCCGTCTTCATCCACAGGATGAGGGGCAATTCCGAAGGCTACAGCGCGTTGATATAGTGTGCCAATTTTGCACAACTAGTACTAATGCACTAATTCCCTTTGATATAAATCCGGCTTGCTGGGTAGAATAGCCTTGCTGCCCTGGGGTATCTAGAGGCGCGACCACACCTCAAGTGTTCTCGCCTTGAAAGGAGCCCCTTTATGGCTAATTTTTACGTTTCCTCAACAGGAAATGACAGCAATACCGGACTTGACGCATCATCGGCTTTCGCGACCTTGGAACGTGCCCAGGAGGCCATGCGGCAGAGCGGCGGTGCCGATACGGCCTACCTCGCTGGAGGTACCTATCATCTTGACAGCCCACTCCACCTGACATCTGCGGATTCCGGCTCGTCCTTCGTGGGCATGGCCGGGCAGAATGCCGTGGTCAGCGGCGGCACGCCGGTAACCGGCTGGACACAGGGTGCGAACGGCATCTGGTCGGCCCATGTCGACGATGCCCAGGTCCTGCAACTCACGGTCAACGGCGTCCAGCAGGTCCAGAGCCGCTTTCCCGCCGCCGATCCGAGCGATCCCATCCGGGGCGGTTGGCTCTGGGGGCAGGATCTGCCCAGCGGATCCGATCCCGGCAAATCGCTTGCATTCAATCCGTCGGATTTTCCCGCCGGTCATGCGCCGCAGGTCGGCGCGACGGTCACGGTCTTTTCGGAGAACGGCTACGCTAACGACCATCTCACCATCGCGTCCATCAAAGGCAACGTGATGACCTTCACCACCGAGGCCAATTACGATCTGGGCCCCGCGAGTAGATTCTATGTTTCGGAGAAGACGCCGGACAGCGTCGGCGAATGGTCGTTCGACAGTCAAACGCACACCGTGTTGTTCAAGGCTCCGGCGGGCTTCGACGGCCAGGGGGCCGTGGTCTCGGATGATCACAGCCTGTTCGTTGTCGATGGCGCCAAGGATGTCAGCATAAAGGGCCTGACCTTCACCGATACGGCTGCAGCTGCAGGCGACCCCGTCACTGCGGCGGTCGAGGTGCATGACGCGACCGGGCTGACGGTGGAATCGAACCATTTCGTCAATGTCGGCGTTGGTGTGGTGCTGCATGGCGACAGCAGCGGAAACCTGATCTCGAACAATAATTTCGAGCATACCTGGTCTAGCGCAATCGCGTTGAGCCCTGGGACCAGCGGCAACCAGATTTCGAACAACGTGATCGATCATTCGAACGAGGCCTTCGTTCAATTTGGCTCGATCGACATGCAGGAATCGGCGCACAACCAGATCGACCACAACACGATCACCAATGTGCCGCGCTTCGGGATTTCGGAAGTCAATTACGACCCGAACCAGGTTTCGGGCGGAAATGTCATCGAATACAACGACATTCGCCATTCCGGTCAGCAGACGCCCGATGTCGGCGCCATCTACCTGTTCTCGCACGAGGATCCCGGCGCGCTGGGGGATACGATCCGATACAATCACATCGTCGATACCGGCGGCCTCAATACGCATGACGGCGGGTTCGTCGCCGGCAACGACATGAGCTCCGGCATCTATCTCGATAACCTCGCCAGCAACGCGCAGATCTACGGCAATTTCGTTCAGGGAACGGCCTTCAGCGGCATTCTCATCCATGGCGGATCGGGCAACGAAATCCACGACAACACGCTGCTGGACAACGGTAAATATGGCATTTCGACCATCGGTGTGGACGGCTACACGATCACCGGTAACGAGACCTACGAGAACTTCATCCAGGTCTCGAAGGATGGCAGCAACACGATCGATACCGATCAGACCAATCCAGGCCTGATCCACAACAACGTCTACTACAATCCCGATGGCGCGGCGCTGACGGTAGCCGATGTCTCGCTCGCGAGCTTTCAGCAGCGCGGCGGCGATGCCGGCAGCGTCGTGACGACTCAAGGAGGCTTCGCCGATGCCGCACATGGCGACTACAGCTTCACGACTGGATCGGTCGCGCAGTCGCATGGCATCGAGACGGCTGCGTTCGGGTCTTCCGGCGCCACGATTGCGGATTCGGAGCCGGTCACCGGCACGCCGGTGACATCACCGAGCACCGGCGAAACGCCGGTCACAGTCGAGCCCACGACGCCTGTAACGGAAACACCGCCGGTCACGGTCGAGCCTACGACCCCGGTCACGGCGGAACCGACGACGCCTGTCGCGGAAACGCCGCCGGCCACCAGCCCGGACGTGATTTCGATCCCCGAGGTCACATCGCCTCCGGTGGTCACCACGCCGGTTGCGCCGTCGGTCCCGACGACCCCGTCAAGTGGGGGCGGTCATCACGGCTCCTGGGGCGATCATGGCGGTGGCCGCAACTGGTTCCAGGATATCCAGGCGCGCCAGGACGACGACAACGACCGCCACCACCAGTCCTCGCACTGGCACTGGCACTAGTCGGTCGCGGGCCTAACCCATGACGACGACCCGGTTCCACCGTCGGAGCCGGGTCGTCATTCATCCGTGAAGATCCCGCATCCGCGATGACCCCGCATCGATGAAGAGCCCGTATCCACGATGACCCCGGTCGGCGCTGATTCATCGCCTGTCGAGCGGGTATCCGCATTGCTTCGTTCATCCGAGCTTCGCGATCACTCCGAGGAACCCAACGACTATGCTTTCGCAAACGGTTCGCAATCTGACGCCTGCATTCGCTTCACTTTTCGGGCTGTCCTTCGTGCTCAACCTGTTCGTCTTCGTTTCCCCGATTTATACGATGCAGATCTATGATCGGGTGCTGACAAGCCGGAATGGCACGACGTTGGTCATGCTCTCGCTGATCGTGCTTGTCCTGTTTGCAGCTTATGCTGCGCTCGAGCATTTCCGCAGCCGCGCGCTCGTTCAGCTCGGTCTATGCGTGGATCGGGCGTTGTCCGAACCGGCTTTCGAAGCTGCTTTTCGCGGCGCATTGGAAGCAAAGGGCTCGCAGCAGGTCGTGCCCGTTCGTGACGTGGAGACCTTGCGCGCCACATTGTCGGGCAGCCTCGTGCCGGCTCTCATGGATGCGCCTTGGGTCCCGATCTATCTTGCTCTCTGTTTCGTCCTCCATCCCGCGATCGGCGTCGTCGCCACGGTTGGAGCGGTCGCAATCCTGGGTGTGGCCCTGCTGAACGAGCGCATGACCAAGAATTCCCTGGTTCATGCGTCGGAGCTCGGTCACAGCGCGAGCGAGCGCCTCGCCGCATCCCTCCGGAATGCCGAGGTCATCAAGGCATTGGGGATGGGTCGGGCAATCCGCGGCGAGTGGCAGGCCCGGCACGAGCGAGCTCTCGAGCATCATACGCGGGCGGCCAACCGGGGCGGAACGCTGCTGGCGGTCACCAAGCTGTTGCGGCTCGCGCTGCAATGCGCCGTTCTTGGCGTCGGCGCCTATCTCGCCATCAATCAGAACATCGCGGCAGGCGTGATCTTCGCCGCCTCGCTGATCATGGGGCGGGCTCTGGCCCCCATTGAGGGCGCCGTCGGCCAATGGAAGAGTTTCGTGTCGGCCCGCAGTGCCTTCCAGCGGCTCGGCACGAGCTTGAAGACACCGTCCGATAGCGGCGGCATGACGCTGCCGCATCCGGCCGGGTCGCTGCGCGTCGAGGGGTTGAGCGTGCGCGCTCCCAATGGGCAAGCGCTGCTTTTGCACAATGTCTCGTTCGAGGTGGAGCCAGGCGAGATTGCGGCAGTCATCGGGCTGACCGGCTCCGGGAAATCCTCGCTCGCTCGCGCGCTGGTTGGCGTCTGGAAGCCCGTTCAGGGCGTCGTCCGCCTCGACGGCACCGACATCAGCCATTTTTCCGATGACCAACGCGGCCGTGTCCTCGGCTACCTGCCGCAGGATGTCGAACTGTTTGCCGGAAGCGTGCGCGACAACGTAACCCGCTTCGATCCCTCCGCCACTGACGAGGCGGCCGTCGCCGCCGCCTCCGCCGGCTCGGCGCACGACCTTATCCAGAGTTTTCCGGACGGATATGCGACGCAGATCGGTGACGACGGTGCGACCCTCTCCGGAGGGCAGCGGCAGCGGATCGGCCTGGCGCGGGCGCTCTATGGCCAGCCTGCGCTGGTCGTGCTCGACGAGCCGAATGCCAATCTGGATATGGATGGCGATGCCGCGCTTGGTCGCGCCTTGGCGGGCCTGCGCGCCGCGGGCGCGATCGTCGTGGTGATCACGCATCGCCCGCAGCTTCTGTCGCAGGTCGACAAGATCATTCTCATGCAGAAGGGCCAGGCCGTCAGGGTCGGTCTGCGCGATGAAATCCTGCCGGTGTTGCTGCAGCCCGGCGCTGGGGCGAGCGTTCGGCCGCCACAGCGCGTTCAGGTGCGCAGCGGCGAGCCGGTTTCGGTGGCAAGGTGGGGGCGGCGATGAAACTTACATTCAATCCTGCGATAGGGCGCTATCTTGCGATAGGGCGCCAGCGCCTCGAGCCGGCGCTTGCCATTCTGAAGCGCTGGCTCCCGCCGGCCGGGGGCCCTATCGAGGGGGGCGGCGATTGGCGCGCTCCGGTTCGGAAGGGCTACATCGTCGTTGCCGTCGTGCTGGGCGTGGGTGGCCTCTGGTCGGCGACCGCTCGCCTCGATAGCGCCGTCGTCGCTCATGGCAGCGTTGTCGTGGAAAGCGACCGCAAGGCGGTTCAGCATCTCGAGGGCGGCCTGGTCGAGGCCATCGTCGTGCGGGACGGCTCGGAGGTTAGAGCCGGAGAGGTTCTGCTCAGGCTCGATACGACGCATGCGGCCGCGCAGAAAAGCGTGTCGCGGCTGGGTGTGTTGCAGGCATTGGGCGAAGAGGCGCGGTTTGCGGCCCAGATCGACCGGTCTGATCGCATCGATTTCCCAAAGGAGCTGACCGATGCTGTAGAGACCGGGGAGGCGCGCCGCATCATTCTCGACCAGGAGCGGCTCTTCAAGGAGCGTGCTTCGGCCCAGAAGCTGGAAGTCTCCATTCTGGGTGAGCGGCTGTCGCAGTCCCAGAAGCAGCGCGACTCGACCGAGGCACAGCGCGATTCCGCGGCCAGCCAGGCAGCCAGCATCAAGGACGAGCTCGCCAAGCTGCAGCCTCTGGCCGATCAGGGTTATATCGCGGCAACGCGCATCAACCCGTTGCGCCGGTCATTGACGGAGCTTCAGGGCCGTATCGGGTCGCTGGAGGCCGATCTGATGCGTTTCTCCGTCGCCAACGACGAAATCCGGCTGCAGATGAGCCAAATCGGCTTGCGCGCTGCCGAAGAGGCATCGACGAAGGTCGCGGAATGCCGGGTGAAGCTCGCTGATGCGCGCGAAAAGCTGCGGATGGCCGAGGATGTGCTGGCGCGTGCGGAGGTTCGCGCGCCGCGCGCCGGCCGGATCGTGGCCTCGAAGGTCCACACCGTGGGAGCGGTGGTCAAGCCGGGCGAGACCATGATGGAAATCGTGCCGCAAGACGACGAGCTCGTCGTCACCGCCAAGATTTCGCCCCTGGACGTGAACAACCTTCGCCCGGGCATGGCTGCGGAGGTGCGCTTGCCCTCGTTCAAGGGTCGGGCGACGCCCTTCACGGTCGGCGAGGTCAAATCCGTCGCAGCCGATACGCAGCGCGACGAGGTCTCGCAGCAGATGGCCTATGAGCTGCGCGTCAGCATCTCAGCATCGGGCTTCCCTCCGAAGATCCGCGCCAAGCTCAAGCCGGGCATGCCGGCCGACGTCTTCGTCCCGACCGGTGAACGAACGGCCCTGGCCTATCTGATGCAGCCCCTGCGGGATTCCATGCGTTCGGCCTTCAGGGAGGAATGAGGCCACGCCGCGGGGCCGAGTGAACTCATGGGGCCGCAGGGCCGATTTGTTCGGCGCGGTCCACGCCACATGCGGCCGACTGCTCGCGGCATGCACGACGCAAACAGGGTAGCGCGAGCCAAAACAGGGTACGACCGAATCGGGGCTATTGCCGGAAATGCACCGTGCTAGATCAGCGTCTTCGAGGAGCTGATCCGCATGCATCCGAAGATCATTCCTGTCGTCATGTGCGAAGGGGCCGGCATTGGTTTGTGGCCTGTCTCTCGCAACACCATGCCGAAGCAATTCATCCCGCTCTTTGGCCGGGACTCCGCCTTTCAACGCACGGCAAGACTCCTGTCCGACGCGGCTGTCTTTGACAGGCTCGTTGTCGTCGCCAGCACGGAACACCGTTTCACCGTCGTCGATCAGTTGCAGGCGATCGGGGTGAAGGCCGAGATCGTGGTCGAGCCGGTTTGTCGCGGCTCCGCTTCCGCTGTGGCGATCGCGGCCGAGCTTGGTCTTGCCCGCGATGACGCTGCGCTTGTTGGCGTCTTCGCCGCTGATCATGTCGTGCAGGACGGCAGGCTTTTCGTCGAGACCTGCACCAGAGCCGCAGCTGTGGCCGCTCAAGGCGGCATCGTGACGATCGGGATACCACCGGCCTATCCTGCGACGCGCTACGGCTATATCCGCCCCGGCTCGGAGATCACGGATGGCGCGCATCAGGTCGAGGCCTTCGGCGAGGCCACCGATTCCGTGCAGGCGGCGCGCTATCTCGCGGACGGCTATCTGTGGAATTCGGGCAACCTCATTTTCAATGCGGCGACGATGCGCGCCGAACTCGAGGCATTCGAGACCGATGTGATGACGTCCATCGGCGAGGCTGTTGCGAACGGAGGTCACGAGCTCGGATTCCTGACGCTCGAGCCGCGTGCTTTCGCCAAGGCGCCGGAGGTTTCGATAACCGCCGTGCTGGAGCGGACGCAGATGGCGTCCGTGATCGCCGGGCAGTTCGGCTGGTCGGATGTCGGGTGCTGGTCCGCGGTCTGGGAGCTTTCCGAGAAGGGGGCGAACGGCAACGTCGTCGAAGGGCGGGGCTATGTGGTCGATGGCGCCAACAACCTGCTGCGCTCCGAGGATGCTCTCCTCACTGTCGTGGGCGTAAACGACATAGCCGTCATCGCGACGCGCGATTCCATATTGGTGGTGCCGAAGGCCATGGCCGGCAAGGTGACCGACGTTGTCGCTCTGCTCACGGCAAATGGCGAGCCGGAAGCCGGCAGCCATCGCGAAATCCACCGGCCCTGGGGCAAATACCTTTCGATCGATCTCGACACGCGTCACCAGGTCAAGCGCATCACGGTCAAGCCCGGCGGCGTCCTGTCCCTCCAGAAGCACCACCACCGAGCCGAGCACTGGGTCGTGGTGCGCGGGACGGCCGAAGTCACGCGCGATGACGAAATCATCATCGTGCACGAAAACGAGTCGATCTACCTGCCGATCGGCTGCGTCCACCGCATGGCCAATCCCGGCAAGATCCCGCTCGATATCATCGAGGTCCAGGTCGGCTCCTATCTCGGCGAAGACGACATCATCCGCATCGAGGACATTTACAAGCGATGCTGAGCTGAGAGATCCAGATCTGAAGCTTCTGCCTTGTGCGGGCTCGTGATGGAACTATCCGGCTCCGCCAGCTCTTTTGGACATGGCTTGCTTCCCGCTAGACCGCAGGCAATGCGGCCTGCCTGACACTACTCTTCACCGCGTCGATGCAGTGCGGGTTGGTGGAGTTTGCGCGCCGAGCGGGTGTCCGTTTCGCACTGATCGATCATCATCGCGAGCGCGGCCAGGACGATGTCCTTCTTCGAGGCGTCGGGATGCTCAGTGCGAACTGCGTTGAACAGGTCCTTCGCATCCGAATAATGATGGGTGAGGCGAAGCAGCGTCGCATTCAAGCTTTTGCTCTTGGACGACATGGTGAAGCCCTTTGCGCGACTAGCCCGGCGCGCAGCGGTTCATCGGGACCGCGCTTCTCGCCGCGCGACAACCCAGCTCGAGCGCTCGTCTGGGGACCTAGCCTTCGCTGTCGTCGATCGTCAAGGCAGCCTCCATCTGCTCGATCGACATCGTCACAAAGAGAGGCCGATAGTCGCCGGACTGTCATGGAACTCGCCGACACCTTCGGGGATCCAGCCAGCGGAGCAGACATGGACTATTTCAGGCGCTTCACCTTCCTGTTCGCGACGCCGAGTTTCGACGCCGAGGATCTCGAAGGCATAAGGTTCAACCAGATCGTCGATGAGATCGAGCGGTCCGGCTTCGAGGTCGTGAAGGCCCGCAAGCTCGAAGATGCCGAAATCGCCGTGCAGACTGATGCTGCCATCGGCTGCATGGTCGTCGACTGGGGCAAGAAAGGCCTCGAAGGCAAGACAGCGGCCCTGATCAACCTGATGCGCCGCCGCGGGCTCGACTTCCCGATCATCCTGCTGATCCGCCGCAAGCGCTTCGAGGATCTGCCCGTCGAGGTGCTCGACTTCATCGACGGCTATATCTTCCTGTCCGAGGAGACGCCGCCCTTCATCGCCAAGAGCCTGATCAGCCGCCTCAAGCAATATGCCGAGACGCTGAAGACGCCCTTCTTCGGCGCGCTGGTCGACTATGCCGAGGAGGGCAACCATCTCTGGACCTGCCCGGGGCATAATGGCGGCGTGTTCTACAGCCGCAGCCCTATCGGCCGGGTCTTCATGGAGCATCTCGGCGAGGCCGTCTTCCGCGACGATCTCGACAATTCGGTGCTCGATCTCGGCGATCTCCTGACCCATGAGGGCCCGGCCCTGAAGGCCCAGAAGGAGGCGGCCCAGATCTTCGGCGCGGAGAAGACCTATTTCGTCCTCAACGGCACCTCGACCTCCAACAAGGTGGCGCTGGCGGCGCTGGTGACCGATGGCGACCTCGTCCTGTTCGACCGCAACAACCACAAGGCGGCTCATCATGGCGCCCTGATGATCGGCGGCGGCATCCCGGTCTATCTGCCGACGATCCGCAACGCCTGGGGGTTGATCGGCCCGATGCGCTGGGACGCTTTCGACGAGGAGGCGCTGCGCGAACGCATCCGGACGCATCCGCTGGTCAAGGACCCTGACGCCTGGCAAAAACCGCGCCCCTTCCGCGTCGCCGTGGTCGAGCAATGCACCTATGACGGCACGATCCACAGCGCCCAGATGATCCTGAAGCGCATTGGCCATCTCTGCGACTATATCCTGTTCGACGAGGCCTGGGCCGGCTTCATGAAGTTCCACCCGCTCTATGCCGGGCGCTTCGCCATGGGGCTTGCCGATCTGGGGCCGGACTCGCCCGGCATCATCGCGACGCAGTCAACGCATAAGCAGTTGGCGAGCTTCTCCCAGGCTTCGCAGATCCACATGAAGGACCGGCATATCCGCGGCCAGAAGCGCCGCGTCGAGCATCGGCGCTTCAATGAGAGCTTCATGCAATATGCCTCGACCTCGCCCTTCTACCCGCTCTTCGCCTCGCTCGACGTCGGCGCGCAGATGATGAAGGGGCGCTCCGGCGAAGTGCTCTGGGATGACACGATCCGGCTCGGCATCGAGCTGCGCAAGAAGATCCGCGCCGTGCGGCGCGAATTCGAGGAGAAGGAAATCCTGCCGGAGCGGCGCTGGTTCTTCGAGCCCTTCGTGCCCGACCGCGTGACGATCCCCGATGCGGCGCGCGAGGGGGCGGTCCATGACGTCGCCTGGGAAGCGGTCGGCACTGACCAGCTCGCCAGCGACCCTTCCTATTGGCAGCTCGCTCCGGGCGCCGCCTGGCATGGTTTCTCCAATCTGGAGTCGGGCTTCGCCATGACCGACCCCAACAAGCTGACGCTGCTGACCCCTGGCTTCGACCGCGCCACGGGCGGTTATGCCGAGCATGGTATCCCGGCGCCGGTCGTCGCCCAGTTCCTGCGCGAGAACCGGATCGTCGCCGAGAAGAACGACCTCAACTCGCTGCTCTTCCTGCTGACGCCGGGCGTCGAAGCCAGCAAGGCCGGCACGCTGATCAGCGGGCTCGTCGCCTTCAAGAAGCTGCATGACGACAATGCGTTGCTGGAAGACGCTATTCCCGAATTCTACCGGCGCCGGCCTTCACGCTATGCCGGCGTGCGCTTGCGCGATCTCTGCGGCCAGATGCACCGCTTCTTCCGCGAGGCCGATGTCAGCGCTTTGCAGGCAAGGCAATTCTGCGCCGAACATCTGCCGGAGATCGCCATGTCGCCCCATGATGCTGCACGCTGCCTCGTCCGCAACGATGTCGACTACCTGCCCATCGATGCCATCGCCGGGCGCATCGCCACGACGCCCTTCGTGGTCTATCCGCCCGGGATCGCGACGATCGTCCCCGGCGAGCGGCTGACCGAACGGGCCCAGCCCATGATCGACTATCTCAAGATGTTCGAGGCGAGCTTCAACGCCTTCCCCGGCTTCGATGTCGAGATCCAGGGCGTCTATCGCGAGGTCGACGCGGCCGGGCGGGTGCGGCTCCATACCTATGTCGTCAGCGAACAGGCCCATGGCTAAAGGCTGCGACGACTGATGGAAAACCAAACCCCTGTCATCATCCGGCCGTCACGCGATACCGATGTCGAGCCCATGCTGGCGATCTATCGCCGCCATATCAGGCGCGGTATCGAGGCCGGCGTCGAGGATACCGGCACGCCCCAGCCCGACGACCTGCGCGACCGGCGCAAGAATCTGCGCAACCGCCGGCTGCCGCATCTGGTCGCGACGCTCGGTGGCGAGGTTGTCGGCTATGCCTATGTCGTGCTGTTCCGCAAGCGCCCGGCCTATCGCTACACGGTCAAGCACTCGATCTATGTCCACCACGACCATCTCGGGCGGGGGATCGGGCGATCGCTGCTTCAGGCGCTGATCGATTCCTGTGCGGCTGCGGGTTTTCGTCAGATGATCGGCTATATCGATGCCGAGAACGCCGCATCGCTGGCGCTTCACGAGAGGTTCGGTTTCGCCAGGGTCGGCCTTCTGCCGGGCGTCGCCTATCGCTACGGCAAATGGTCCGACAGCGTCATGGTGCAGAGATCGCTCGGCGCCGGCGCCACTGCGCCGGTTACGGCAAATGGGCTTCCGCCGGCCTCGTGAACATCGAGAGGGTGTTGCGAGGCCGGAGGAGGGCGCTCCATTCGCCCGGCCTCAGTACAGCTCCGGGACGTAGAGCTCCGGCGGGACCGGGTGCCGGGAATAATCCGAATTGCGCACACGCTCGGGCAGGATGATGTCCGATTTCGGCACGCTCTCATACGGGATCTGGCCGAGCAGATGGGTGATGCAGTTAAGCCGCGCCCGCTTCTTGTCGACCGCCTGAACGACCCACCACGGGGCCTTCTCCGTGTGGGTGCGGGCGAGCATGTCTTCCTTTGCGCGGGTGTAGTCCTCCCAGTGGACGCGGCTCTCCATATCCATGGGCGAGAGCTTCCATTGCTTCAGGGGATCCTCGATCCGCATGCGGAAGCGGAATTCCTGCTCTTCATCCGTGATCGAGAACCAGTATTTGATCAGGATGATGCCGGATCGCACGAGCATATGCTCGAAATCTGGAACCGAGCGGAAGAACTCATCGAGTTCATCGGGGGTGCAGAAGCCCATGACGCGCTCGACGCCAGCGCGGTTGTACCAGCTGCGATCGAACAGCACCATTTCGCCGGCCGTGGGCAGGTGCTGCACATAGCGCTGAAAGTACCATTGATGGCGTTCGCGCTCGCTGGGCGCCGGCAGGGCGACGACACGGCAGATCCGCGGATTGAGCCGCTGCGTGACGCGCTTGATCACGCCACCCTTGCCAGCCGAGTCACGTCCCTCGAAGAGAACGACGACCTTGAGCTTCTTGTACTGGATCCAGTCCTGAAGCCGCACGAGCTCATGCTGCAGCCGAAACAGCTCCCGGAAATAAACCTTGCGGTCCAGCACTCCACCCATCGGAGCCAGACCTTCGGAAACGAGTTCGTCGAGCCGGTCCTCCTCGAGCTGCATCTCGAGCTCTTCGTCGAAGCTGTCTGCGATTTCGGCTTTAATGCGCTCCAGATCGTTCGTCATGAATGCGGACCTTTGAAACGGCTTTTAGAAGATGATCGGGGATCTCGTGGATGGGCGAGCATGCTGATGCGCCGTGATCGCAAGGACCGCGACGGGCCATTGGCCTGGACGCGGAATCCCGCGCTGCGGACTGAGTTGCTCCAATCTCCCATCGCTACAATGTCGGTGGCGCAAATGACGGGACGATGAAGGTGGCGGGGTATGCGCGCCCCGCTGAAGGGCTTCACGACCTCGATGTTCCGGTAACAGGTCAATCGATCCAGCCGAATGGCCTGCGCGCAATGACCGAGGCGCGGCCGCGCCGACATGCCGGATTCGATGAGAACGTCGCAATGCGAGAGGTAGGCGCGAGAGGTCGACCGACATCTATCCATCGATCGCGGCTTCGGCGCTATCGGCCCGCATGGGGTCCAGACATCTACTGCGCGAGTGCTGCGCGTTGCTTGAGGAGGGCGTCGAGTATGTCCTGCTGCTCGTTGATGCGGTCCGCATTGCGGTCTTCGTCGGCGGCACCCGAAAAGGCGGACGCCTGTTCCATCAGTTCTGCGAGGTTGGCGCGGGCGATGGCGATACGTTCATCGAGTTCTACGAGGGCGGCGGCGTCAGGCATGGGTACGTCCTTTCGGGTTGATCAGGTTGTCTGCCGAGCGATCTTGCGAGCGATCTCGATTGACCTCCTCAGGCCGCGTTCGGCTTCCAGTCGACGACCTCGGTCGCGAGATTGGCCGCTGCCTCGATGATCGGCCGCGCCGGCATCGTGACATAGGATGCGGTGAAATTCATCGGCGTGGGAACCCAATCGCAGTGGAGGGCGACGAGTTCGCCGGATTCGAGGAAGCGCTCCACCAGCGGCGACGGCAAGGTCGCGATGCCCAGGCCATCCAATGTCATGTTCAGACAGGCTGCCAGATTGCTGGACGAGACCGGGCGGCTGAGCCGGCTGCTGTTGCGCTTGAAATAGTCGACGACCTCGGCATAGGGCCGCGTATTCTTGGCATGTGTGAGAATGGGAAACCGGGCGAGGTCATCGGCCCCGGCGGGGTCGGGCAAGGCTGCGGCGAATCGGGGTGCGGCGACCCATGGCAGCGCAACCGTTCCCAGCGGAAGATTGGCGACCGAGAGGTCCGAGACCGGCCCATTGAGGAAGGCTATGTCGAGCGAGCCGTCGATGAGGTTGCGCTGGAGGTTGAAGGTGAGGTCCACGCTCAGTTCGACGACGACGTCGGGGAAGCGCACCGCCATCTCGCGCAGGAAACGATGCAGCCAGGTCTGGGCCACGGTTTCCGCGACCCCGAGCCGCATGACGGATTGCCGGCTTGTCGTGTCGCCCGCCTGGAGCAGCGCCTCGGTCGCCTCAAACGCCTTCGCTGCCAAGGGAAGCAAGGCCTGGCCCTGATCGGTGAGCACGACGGAACCCGCGTCACGTTCGAACAGGCGTTGGTTCAGGACCCTTTCAAGCGCCGAAATGCGCGCCGAAATATTGGGCTGGGTCGTATTCATCTGTTCGGCGACACGGCGGAAATTCCGAAGCGAGGCCAGCCGGACGAAGGTTTCGATCTGTTTGAGCGTGATCTGCATGAGCCACCTGGCCTGCGTCGCTTTGATGAGGCGTCGCAGGATAGATATTTTCTATCATCTCAAGATAATCAAATAATTAGACCTGATTGTCGATCGCAGCCATCTTTTCGCCGGTTGGGATGGGCTGGCAGCATCGCTCGGCTCCCTGACAGGCATTGAAAGGTGGCTTTCCGTGAGCGGCGCTGCATCGTCCAAAACTACATCGTCCCGAGGTACATCGTCTCTTGGCAATCTCGGCGCCGATATCGGCGGCACCTTCACCGACGTCGTGCTGGAAATCGGTGGCGAGACCTTCTCGGCCAAGGTGCTGACGACCTATGATGCGCCCGAGCGCGCCATCATCGAGGGCATGCACCGCGTCTGCGCGAAGGCCGGCGTGACGCCCGCCGCGATCGGCCGGATCATCCACGGCACGACGCTCGCGACCAACGCATTGATCGAACGCCGCGGCGCGAAGACGGCGCTGATCACGACGGAGGGCTTCCGCGACGTCATCGAGATGCGTACCGAGAGCCGGTTCGAGCAATACGACCTCAACCTGACGCTTCCCCAGCCCCTGCTGCCGCGCAACCGGCGCTATACGCTGCGCGAGCGCATCGGCGCCAATGGCGCGACGCTCATCCCGCTGCTGCGCAAGGATGTCGTTGCGCTGGCCGAGGAGATCGCGGAAGCAGGCTATGAGAGCGTCGCCGTCGGGCTGATCCATTCCTATCTCGACCCGGCGCATGAGCGGCTGGTCCGCGAGGTTCTGCTGGAGCGTATCCCGGGGCTTGCGGTCTCGATTTCCTCAGAGGTTTCGCCCCAGATGCGCGAATATGAGCGCTTCAACACCGTGGTGGCGAACGCCTACGTCAAGCCGATGATGAAGCGCTATCTCGCCAGCCTAGCAGCGAAGCTGGCCGATGAGGGCGCCGACTGCCCGATCTTCCTGATGCATTCGGGCGGCGGGATCATGTCGTTGGATGGGGCGGCGGAGTTTCCTGTCCGCCTCGTCGAATCCGGACCTGCGGGCGGCGCGATCTATGCAGCCGATGTCGCGGCGCGCTTCGGCCTCGACCGCGTTTTGTCCTTCGACATGGGCGGAACCACGGCCAAGATCTGCCTGATCAAGAACCAGACGCCGAAAACGAGCCGGGTCTTCGAGGTGGCGCGGAGCTATCGCTTCAAGAAGGGCTCCGGCATGCCGATCTCTATTCCCGTGATCGATATGGTCGAGATCGGCGCCGGCGGCGGCTCGCTCGCCCAGGTCGACTCGATGCGCCAGACCCGGGTCGGCCCGGAGAGTGCCGGTTCGGAGCCGGGGCCCGCCTGCTATGGCCGCGGCGGAGCAAGGCCTGCGGTAACGGATGCCGACGTGATGCTCGGCAAGATCGACCCCGCCAGCTTCGCCGGCGGCAGCATGGTGCTGGACATCGCCGCATCGCGCCGCGCCGTAATGGCGCATGTCGCCGACCCGCTCGGGATGAGCCACGAGACCGCAGCCTTCGGCATCGTCGAGGTGGTCGACGAGAATATGGCCAATGCCGCCCGTGTCCATGCGGTCGAGAATGGCGAGGACCTCGCCGGCTACACGATGATCGCCTTCGGCGGTGCGGCGCCGCTGCATGCCGGGCGGCTCTGCGAAAAGCTTGGCATCCAGCGTCTGCTCGTGCCGCCAGGCGCGGGCGTGGGCTCGGCGATCGGCTTCCTGCGGGCGCCCTTCAGTTTTGAGGCGACCCGCAGCGTCTATATGCGTCTGGCTGCATTCGACGCGTCGACGGTGCGCGGTCTCCTGTCGGAGCTCGAAAACGAAGCCACGACCTTCGTGCGCTCCTGCGACGCACAGGCGCCGCTCAGCGTCGAGACCAAGGTCTATATGCGCTATGTCGGCCAGGGCTGGGAAATCCCGATCGACGTCAGCCACGCCGCGCCGACGATCGACGCCTATCGCGCCCTGTTCGAGGCCGAATACGCCAAGCTGTTCTCCCGGACCGTGCAGGGGTTGGATATCGAGATCACCGTCTGGGCGGTCAATGCAAGCACGGCGAAAGCGGTGCCGGTGAGGGCGCAGGCGCTGGGAACTCTGGTGCCGCTGACAGCGATCTCGCAACGCGAGGTCTTCGATCCCGCCCACGGGGCCCGGCTGATGGCGGGCCTGTTCCAGCGATCGCAGATCGCGGTCGGCCGGGTGGCGGAGGGGCCCTGCGTGATCGTCGAGGACGAAACCACCATCATTGTGCCGACGGGCTGCTCGGCGACCTGCCGCAGCGATGGCTGCATCGAGATATTCAAACATGGGTCCGAGCCCGCGAAAGCGCGCTTGGCCGAGATGGTCGAGGCCTGAGCCATGACACAGCTATCCATGACACAGCTATCCACCGTCTCGCTGCAGGTGATGTGGAACCGCCTGATCTCGATCGTCGAGGAGCAGGCCCAGGCCCTGATCCGCACGGCCTTCTCGACCTCGGTGCGCGAGGCAGGCGATCTCTCGGCCGGTGTCTACAACCGCGCCGGGCTGATGCTGGCGCAGGCCGTGACCGGCACGCCGGGCCATGTCAACGCCATGGCCGATGCCGTCGCGCATTTCATCCGCGAGATCGGGCCTGCGAATATTCTCGAAGGCGATATCTACATCACCAACGATCCCTGGATGGGGACCGGGCACCTTCACGACATCACGGTCGTGACGCCGTCCTTCTATGGGGGTCGGCATGTCGGCTTCTTCGCCTGCACGGCTCATGTCGTCGACATCGGCGGGCGCGGCTTCGGGGCGGACGCCAACTCCGTCTATGAGGAAGGCCTCTACATCCCGATCATGAAGTTCGCCGACCAGGGCAAGGTCGACCAGCCCTTCGTCAGGCTGGTGCGCGGCAATATCCGCGAGCCCGACCAGGTCGTCGGCGACATCTTCGCGCTCGCGACCTGCAATGATGTCGGCCATCGCCGGCTGATCGGCATGCTCGACGAATTCGCGCTCGACGGGCTCGAGCAGGTCGGGGATTTCATCCTCGAGAATTCGCGCCGGGCGACGCTGGAGAAGATTGCGGCACTGACACCCGGCGAGGCCGAGGGCTCGATGCTCAGCGACGGCTTCGCCACGCCGATCGAACTGAAGGTCAAGGTCACGATCGGCACGGACGAGGTCTGCGTCGATTTCGCCGGCTCTTCCGGCGTCGACCCCAAAGGCATCAACTGCCCGATGGTCTATTCCAAGGCCTATGCCTGCTATGCGCTGAAATGCGCGATCGCGCCCGAGATCCCCAATAATGCGGCCTCGCTGGAACCCTTCCGCATCACCGCGCCGGACAACACGATCGTCAACGCCCTGCATCCGGCGCCGGTCGCGTTGCGCCATGTCATCGGCCATCTGATCCCGGACACGGTCTACAACGCGCTCGACAAGCTTCTGCCGAAGACGGTTCCGGCCGAGGGGGCAGGGCCGCTCTGCAATTTCCAGGTTTCGCTGCGGCCGGCCTCGGAAGCCTCGCGCCTGGCCGGGGCAAGGCGCGCCGAGGTGCTGATGTTCAACTGCGGTGGCTCGGGCGCGCGCCCGACTCTCGACGGCATGAACACGACCGCCTTCCCATCCGGCGTCATGACCATGCCGATCGAAGCGACGGAGCATGCCGGTCCGATCATCATCTGGCGCAAGGAGTTGCGGCCCGATTCCGGCGGCGCTGGCCGCTTTCGCGGCGGCCTCGGTCAATTCATGGAGGTCGGGGCCATCGCAGGGCATGTCTTCGACATGTCCGCGATGTTCGACCGCGTGAAGCATCCGCCGCGCGGACGCCTGGGCGGCGCGGACGGCGCCGCGACCGAGATCCGGCTCGACGATGGCACAGCCATGGCCGGCAAGGGTCGCCAGGCCGTTCCTGAGGGCCGCAAGGTCGTGCTGTCGCTGCCTGGTGGCGCCGGCTACGGTCCGGCCGCCGAGCGCGGCCGCGCCGAGGTGCTGCGCGACCTCGCGCTCGGCTATATCTCGGCCAAGACCGCCAGAATCGATTACGGGCTTGGCGACGCCGAGATCGCGGCGGTTGAAGCCGGACTCAAGCGCGGCGAACTGCCGTCGGCCGGATAAAGCCGTGCCGCAACATGAGAGCATTGCTCTAAGATTTTAGAATCGATCACGTTTCCTGCATTCTGACGGAACCGTCCGAATGCGACGTGATCTCAGGACGCTGATTATCTCTATCACTGCCGCGCTGGCATGGTGCGGCGGTCAGCCTGTGACGACGCGAGGACCGAATGCCACATTACGACCGAATCCTGATCACCGGCGCAGCCGGCCGTCTCGGCTCGCAGCTTCGCGCCGGCCTTGCGCCGCTGGCCAGGACGATCCGCGTCGCCGATCGCGAGCCGCTCGGCCCGCTTGCCGCCAATGAGGAGCAGGCGATCTTCGACCTCGCGGATATGGAGGCGACGATCGCGGCGACGGAAGGGTGCGATGCCATCGTCCATTTCGGCGGTGCGCCGACCGAGCGCGAATGGCAGACCATTCTGGATGCCGGTATTCGCGGCTCCTACCATATTTACGAAGGCGCCCGGAAACACGGCGTGAAACGCATCGTCTACGCGTCGTCGGTCCATGCGATCGGCTATCACGAGGTCGGAGCCCAGATTTCGGTCGATGCGCCGGTTCGCCCCGACTGCCTGTACGGTGTCGGCAAGACCTTCGTCGAAAGCCTGAGCCGGCTCTATTGGGACAAGTTCGGCATCGAGACGGCGTGCCTGCGCATCTTCTCGTCCTTTCCCGAACCCGTCGACCGCCGGATGCTCTGGTCCTATCTGTCCTTCGCCGATTGCGTGCGCCTCGTCGAAGCTTCGCTGACGGCGCCCTTCGTCGGCCACACCATCTCGTTCGGCACCTCGGACAACAAGGTCAAGGCCGTCGACAACAGCGGCGCCGGTCATCTCGGCTACCACCCGCAGGACAGTTCGGAACCGTTCCGCGCCAAGGTCGAAGCCAGCGCGCCGGCTCTCGATCCGAAATCTCCGGCCGGCCGGTATCTCGGCGGCAAGTTCTGCGAGATGGGCCATCCCGACGACGAAGCGACGGCATGATCCTCGCAGCGCGCGCCCTAACCGCATCGTCATTGCGAGCGTAGCGAAGCAATCCAGGAGCGGCCGTGTTCCACGCTCCCCTGGATTGCTTCGTCGCTACGCTCCTCGCAATGACGATGCGGCCTGAATAGATCAGATGAGAACGGAGCAGAGATATGCTGGATGACAAGCGGTCGCATGGGCTGTGGGAGCTGTCCGCGCCGCCTCCACCGCCGACCGCCGCTCTGACCGGCGCCGTCTCGGCCGATGTGGTCGTCGTCGGCGCCGGCTATACCGGGCTTTCGGCAGCTCTCCATCTGGCGAAGGCCGGCAGGAAGGTCGTGGTTCTGGAGGCGGCCGAGATCGGCTTCGGCGCGTCCGGCCGCAATTCCGGCTTCGTCAATGCCGGCCTCTGGGTCATGCCCGACGACCTGATCGCGACGCTCGGCCCGGTCTATGGCAACCGCCTGATCGGGCTGCTCGGCGAGGCGCCGCGAGAGGTCTTCGCTCTGACCGAGCGCTACGGCATGCAATGCCAAGCCGACCATCGCGGAACCTATCATTGCGCCGTCGGGGCCAGCGGCCTGAAGCAACTGCAGGCGCGCCAGGCGCAGTGGAGCCGTCTTGGCGCCAAGGTCGAGTTGCTGAGCGCAAGCGACACGCAGTCCAGGACCGGTGCTGCCGGCTATACCGGCTCGCTGTTCGATCCGCGCGCCGGCACGATCCAGCCGCTCGCCTATGCACGCGGCCTGGCGAGCGCCGCGATGACGGAGGGCGCCACCATCCACACCGGCAGCGCGGTGACCTCTTTCGACCGCATTGGCGACGCCTGGCAGGTCAAGACCGCCGGCGGCAGCGTCAGCGCCGATTGGCTCATCCTGGCGACGGATGCGTATTCGACCGGGACGACCTCCGCCATCCGCGAGGAGCAGGTCCATCTGCCCTATTTCCATGTCTCGACCGCGCCGCTGAGCCACAACCTCCGCAAGACCATCATGCCGAATGGCGGCGCGGGCTGGGACACCAAGACCATCCTGAGCGGCTTCAGGCTCGATGCGGAGGGGCGCCTGATCGTCGGTAGCGTCGGCGCGCTGCGTGGGACCGGGCTCAGCATTCACCGCGCCTGGATCAAGCGGCATATCCGCAAGCTCTTCCCGCAGCTCGGCGAATTCGAGCTTGAGACGGAATGGTACGGCAAGATCGGCATGACGCCGGATCACCTGCCGAGACTGCACAGCTTTGGCCGCAACGCGATCGGCTTCAACGGCTACAATGGACGCGGCATCGCGCCGGGTACGGTCTTCGGGCGCGAGCTCGCCCGGCTTATACTCGGCGAAATCGATCTCGAAGGTATGCCGCTGCCGGTGTCCGAGGTCGCCATGCCAGCCTTCCGGGCCATGAAGGAGGCCTATTACGAGGTCGGTGCGCAGGTGGCGCACCTTCCGATCGCGCCGGCATGAAGCGCTTAGAGGCTGCCTGGAAACCTCCCGAGCCCTCATCCTGAGGAGCCATTTCCTTGGGAATGGCGTCTCGAAGGATGCTCCAGGAGGCTCCCGAACCATCTGGAGCATCCTTCGAGACGCCGCTGACGCGGCTCCTCAGGATGAGGGCTGGAGTTTCCAAACGGTCTCTCAGAGCTGCAGCACGTTTGCGCCGATCCCGGGATCGACCGCGCGCTCCAGGCGGGTCGCGATCACGGTCACGCTGATCTCCAGCGAACCACGCCCGACTTCGAGCGCCAGCAGATGCCCGCCGAAGGTGCGAAAGCTGTCGTCTCCGGCTGTGCCATGGGCATGGATGGATGGCTCGCCGTCCTTCCAGGCCAGCGTCCCCGACAGGTTCGTCAGCTCAAGGTCATGCATCGTCTTCGGCGCGTATTCCTTCTTCTCGTAATCGAAGAAGCCGAAGGTCACATGGCCGGCGAAGCCGAGGCCACTGATGAAGGCGGATGGGATTGCCTCCTCCCGCATCAGGGCTTCAAGCCGGGCGAAGACATCGTCGCCCTGGCGCAGGACCATCAGGAAACCGGTCGGTGTCGCGATATGGCGTCTGGGCTCGCGCATCGCGGGGCTCATATGATCGTCGGCGTGATGCCGCCATCGACCCGCAGCGCGGCGCCGTTCGTCGCCGCCGAGAGCGGGCTTGCCAGATAGGCGACAAGGCTGGCGACCTCTTCGGGCTCGATCATGCGCTGGATCAGCGAGCTTGGGCGCTCCTTGGCGAAATACTCCTGCTCCATTTCGCCGGCGGGAAGGTTCGGGTCGCTGGCGACACTGCGCAGGAAATCCTCGATACCCGCAGAGCGCGTCGTGCCGGGCAGCACGGAATTGACGGTGACACGCGTGCCCTTGGTCGTCGCCGCCAGCCCGCGCGAGATGGCGAGCTGCGCTGTCTTGGTCATGCCGTAATGGATCATGTTCGGTGGAACCAGGACCGCGCTTTCGCTGGAGATGAAGATGATCCGTCCCCAGTCCCGCGCCAGCATGCCCGGCAAGTAGTGCTGGGAGAGGCGGGCGCCGCTCAATACGTTGATCTCGAAGAAGCGGCGCCAGTCCTCGTCGGTGATCTCGCCGAACGCCTTGGATTCGTAGATGCCGAGATTGTTGATCAGGATATCGATGTCCGGCACGGCGGCAGTCAGTGCCGCCGCCCCTTCGGCGCTGGCCGGGTCAGCGAGCACGGCGCGAACGCTGCCGCCGATCGCGCTGGCGGCAATATCGAGATTGGCCTGTGAGCGTCCGCAAATGATGACCTTCGCGCCTTCCGCAGCAAGTGAGCGGGCGATCGCCAGTCCGATGCCGGCGGTCGCGCCGGTGACGAGCGCGGTCTTGCCGGTGAGTTGCAGATCCATCGGGTCGTCTCCTCAATTCTGGTGGACGGGTCCCAGCGGCTTCAGGCTGCCTTCCAGGCGGAAGAACTGAGCGTCGGGAGTGGTGAAGAAGGCCAATGAGCGGCCTGCTTCGAAATCGTCGATGTGAACGACGGTCGAACCGTCGGCCTCCTGCCAGGAGATCGCATAGGTGCCGCCGAAAAGATGGCGCCACTCGAACGCGACGGTCGCGCTGTTGCCGGTGAGCGCTCCGCCCGTGATCTCGTAGGTCAACGAGCGGCCCTCTTCGGCATAGGCGTTGCTGGCGACGAGATCGCCATAGTCGACTTCGAAGCGTTGTCCGGCCAGCGGAAAAGACATCTCATTCATCCCTGTTCGATCTCGCCTGTTTGATCTCGAAGCGCAGCGCGTCACGCTTCGCATGCCCGTAGCTTCGGGCGGGCGCGTCCCAGCCAGACCAGGCCCAGCCCTGCCGCCGCGAGCAGCCCGCCGGCGACCGGCACGGCCGCATAGCCGAGGCCAAGGCTGATCACGGCGCCACCGACGGCCGCGCCGAGCGCATTGCCAAGGTTGAACGCGCCGACATTGATCGACGAGGCAAGGCCCGGCGCTTCCGATGCCGCCTGCATCACCCGCATCTGAACCGGCGGCACGATGGCGAAGGCCGCTGCGCCCCAGACGACGAGCCCGATCGCGGCGCCAACCTGGCTGGAAAGCACGAAAGGCAGCGCCAGCATGATGAGCGCGAGAGCGCCCAGGAAGCTCCTGGTCGCGCCATCCAGCGACCAGTCGGCGAGCTTTCCGCCAACTCCGTTGCCGATGGTGAAGCCGACGCCGATCAGTACGAGGGCGAGCGTGACGAAGCCCTCCGAGGCGCCGGTCAGTTCGGTCAATGTCGGCGCGACATAGGTGTAGAGCGTGAACATGGCGCCGGCCCCCATCACCGTCGTCGCCATGGCCAGCAGCACGGCCGGGCGCGTGAGGACGCGCAGTTCCCGCCTGACATCCGGCATCGTGCCGGCTTCGCCCCTCGGCAAGGCGAGCCACAGCGCCGCGATGGCAATGAGCCCCAATCCCGCCGTGCCCGCAAAGGCCATGCGCCAGCCAATCTGTTGGCCGATCCAGGTCGCAGCCGGCACGCCGCCGATATTGGCGATGGTCAACCCCATGAACATGGTTGCGACGGCGCTGGCCTGCTTCTCCTTCGGCACCACGCTCGCAGCGACGATCGAGCCGAGCCCGAAGAAGGCGCCGTGATTGAGGCTGGTGACGAGGCGCGCGGCCAGCAGCGTCCAGTAGTCGGGTGACAGCGCCGACAGGAGATTGCCGATGGTGAAGATGCCCATGAGCAGCATCAGCGCGGTGCGTTTGCCGAACCGACTGAAGGTCAGCGTCATTGCCGGGGCGCCGATCATGACGCCGATCGCGTAAGCGCTGACGAGCAGGCCGGCGGTCGGGATCGAGACATTCACCCCCTCCGCGATGACGGGCAGGAGCCCCATCGGTGCGAACTCGGTCGTCCCAATGCCGAAGGCGCCGACGGCCAGGGCGATAAGCGGCCAGTTGATACCGGCTGCATCACCCTGTTCGGGCTGGGTGCTTGACGTTGCAGTGGTCATGTCCTGTTCCTCATGCGTCCCAGGCGGGTGCCAGGCCGGGAGGGCTGACGAGCCGGCCGTCGGGACGAGCCAGCTTGGCGATCGCCGCCATGTCCTCGTCGCTGAGAGCGAAATCGAAGACGGCGAAATTCTCGGCGACGCGCTCGGGCTTGGCTGTCTTGGACAGCGCGATGAATCCCTGCTGGATCAGCCAGCGCAGCCCGACCTGCGCGGCGCTCTTGCCGTAGGTCTTGCCAATGCGCTGGAGCACCGGCTCGCGCGGCACTGCGCCGTCAGCCATGCCGTAATAGGCGGTGATCGCGATGCCGGCCGCCCGGGCAGCATCAGTCATCGCGCTCTGGTCGAGATAGGGGTGCAGTTCGATCTGGTTGGTGACGATCGGCGCCTTGCTCGATGAGATCGACTCCCTGAGCTGCGCGACATTCTGGTTGCTGACGCCGATGAAACGGGTCTTGCCGGCGGCCTGCACGGCATTGAGCATCTCGATCTGATCCGCGATGGCGACCTTGTCGGCAGGCCAATGCAGCAGGAGCAAGTCGAGCTGATCGACCCTGAGCTTGTCGAGGCTCTCCTCGACCGACGCCGCGAATTTTTGCGGGCTGTAGTTGTCGACCCAGACCTTGGTGGTCAGGAAGAGATGCTTGCGCTGCGCGCCGGCGGTCTGCAAGGCCCGGCCGAGTGCCGCTTCGTTGCCATAGATCTGGGCGGTGTCGAAATGCGTGAAGCCGGCTTCCAAAGCGGCTGGAACGACGCGCTCCACCTCCGCATCCGACATCCGGAACACGCCGAAGCCAAGGGCGGGGATTTCGGCGCCGTGCGCCTTTACGATCTGCATGGGTCGTTCTCCTGTGGTTGTCACGCGGCCAGTGCCGCCTTGTTGTCGGCGAGCGCCGGAATGACCTCCGACGCCAGTTCCTCGATCACCTCGCCGGGCGGTCGTGCCGACTGCCGCAGATTGATCGCGATATGGTCGACCCCGCCGCGCCCAAGCGCGCGGAAATGCGCGATCAGCGCCTTGCGCCCGGTCCGCGCACCGAAGCGGATCGGCTGCATCGGGGCGTCGGGGGCGTCGCGGAGGTCGAGATGGAAGGCGCTGATGAAGGGGCGCATGCCACCGGTCGCATTCGCCCAATCGCTCGCCTGCGCGATCAGCCGGTCAACGCTGCCGGGATAGACGAAGCGGCCATCCATGGTCTCCGCGAGCCAGGCCTCGTCCTGTTGGGCGCGGCCGGCAACGATGAGCGGGATGCTCGCCTGTGCCGGTCGGGGCAGGAGATCGAGCGACGCCACGCGCTGCCCGTCCACCGGCAGGCCGCCGTCCTGCCAGGCGGCACGGAGATAGCCGACCGCATCGCGGAAAGCCTGTCCACGGCTGTCGAAGTCGAGTCCGAGCAAGGGATACTCGATCGGCCGGTCGCCGCTCGCCACGCCGAGGATCAACCGCCCGCCGGAAAGGGCGTCGATCGAGGCCGCGGCCTTTGCCGTCATCAGCGGATGGCGGATCGGCAGGACCACGGCGGCGGTCCCGAGCGCGACCTTGCGGGTGATGCCTGCGAGAAAGCCCACAAAGGCGAAAACATCATAGACGGAGCCGGCATCGCCCATGTTCACGGCATCGAAGACGGGGACGTCGCGCACCCAAAGCGCCGCGAAGCCCAGGCTGTCGATCTTGCGGACGAGGTCGCTTTGCGCGGAGAGGTCGGGTACGCCGCGCGGGCGTCCCTCAGCGATGCGACGTGCCTCACCGTCGGGAGACCAGTCATTGTCGAGCGGGAGCTCGATTCCGAGCGTCAGCCGGTCGGTCGTCCTGATCAGGTCGAGTGCAGAGATCTTTGACATGCAGGGAAGATGGGCCCCGCAGACGCGCTTGATAATCCGCTCGCTCTCCACATTATCTGTGAAGCAGGTTCACAGATGGCAGGGCCGTGATGGACAATCGCGCAGGCGAGATGCAGGTCTTCCTCAGGGTCGTCGAAGCCGGGAGCTTTTCCGAGGCGGCACGGCTGCTGCGCATGACACCCTCGACGGTCAGCAAGCTGATCGGCCGGATCGAGGCACGCCTTGGCGTCCGCCTGCTGGAGCGTTCGACACGCCGTCTCTCGCTGACCAGCGAGGGCCAGATCTATTACGAACGAAGCCTCGCGCTGCTGGCTGAGCTTGAGGAGATGGAGCGTGACCTGGCGCTGGGTGGGGCGAATGCGGGCGGCACCGTTCGCGTCAATGCCTCCGTCGCCTTCGGCGTGCTCGGCCTGGAGCCCTTGCTTCCGGCTTTCTGGCAGGCGCATCCCAACATCATCGTCGATCTGTCGCTGTCCGATGAGATCGTCGATCTTTATCTGGACCGCACCGATGTCGCCTTCCGCGTCGGGGCGTTGCAGGACTCGACCATGATGGCGCGGCGGATCGGCGTCGCCCACCGCAAGATCGTCGCGGCCCCGAGCTATCTCGCCCGCCACGGGACACCCCGGACGATCGACGATCTCACCAGGCACAACTGCCTCGGCTTCAACTTCCGCCGCGCTGCTCCCGTCTGGCCGCTTAGGGAAAGCGGCCGCATCGTCGATCGCACGGTGAATGGCGCACTGCTCGCCAATAATGGCGAGACGGTGCGGCGCATGGCCCTCGCGGGTGTCGGCCTGGCACGCCTCGGCGACTATCACGCCCGCGCCGATATCGCCGCCGGACGATTGGTCGAAGTCCTGTCAGACGCGGTCAAGGGCGACGAGGAGGAGATTCACGCGCTCTATCTTGGCGGTCCCCGGTTGCCGCAGCGCGTGCGCGTCTTCCTCGATTTCGTCAGCCCGCGGCTTCAGCACTTCTTGAATGAGCCATAGCCAGGGCTGCCGGACAAATTTGCAGCGGCCTGCCGGAACGTCCGAGATCGGTATTCGCCGGCCGAATGGCACCATCGCATAAAGCATAGCTGCGCCGATTGCTGCGCGTGCCCATTCGTCACACTCTGCCTCCGAGGGAAGCCGGCCAGTCGAGGCTGCTCCAGCTCATTTGGGGCGCCCCGCCGGCCGAGGCTCAGTTCTTGCTGGCGGCAGAATGGGCTGCGGAGAGGGTCGTCAAGGTTCGATGGAGAGGCAATACAGAATGGCGCGACAGCGAGCGATCGACGGGGCTTTGTGTGGATCGCCCCAATGGCTGGACACAGCCTTGTTCGCGCAGCAATGAGCCGGCTGCGATGACGTATTCGATTGCTGGCATGTGCCGACGAACAGGCATGTTCGGTCTTGCGGTCACGACATCGTCGATTGCCGTGGGAAGCCGCTGTCCCTTCGCGAAAGCCGGCGTTGGGGCCGTTCTGACCCAGCATTGCACGGATCCCCGGCTGGGACCGCGCGGCATAGCCCTGCTTGAAGAGGGCAAGACGGCGGCGGAGATTATCGCCGCCCTCACGGATGCCGGGCCCGAGATCGAGCATCGGCAGCTCGCGGTCATCGACAGGCACGGTGGCACGGCCTGGTTCCATGGCAAGCGTATCCTCTCGACCCATCACGCGTCGCAGGCCGATGGTTGCGTCGCGATCGGGAACATCATCCGCACGCCATCCGTCGTCGACGCGATGACCGGGACCTTCGCGAGCCTTCCCGACGCCCATCTCGGGGAAAGGCTGATGGCAGCCCTGGAGGCCGGCTACGAGGCGGGTGGGGAGCTCAAGCAGGAGAAGTCCGCCGCCTTGCTCGTCGTTCACAAGGAGGCCTTCCCGCTGGTCGATCTGCGGGTCGATTACGACCGGGCCGCAATCTCCCAGCTGCGCTTCCTCTGGGAGAACTACACGCCTGTCATGGCTTCCTATGTCGAGCGCGCGCTCGATCCCGAAGCCTCGAAATACTGGGTCAAGTGAGCCTTGCGTCGCCTTTCCCAGGTTAAAGCCTTTTCGCGCGAAGCGCGACACCGCTGCGCCTGAAGAAAGCGCGTCAAAACAAATAGATAGAGCAATTTCACGACCCAATCGGATCGGAAATCGCTCTGGAACGATCACCCCACGCCGCATCTGTGCAAGCCGCATCTGTGAAGGAGAACAGCCGTGACGATCCTCTCCCGCCGCGACCTTGTCGCAGGTGTCGGTGCTGCCGCCTTGCTAGGCCCCATGCCTGCCCGCGCTCAAGGGGCCAATATCGCCCGCATCGCCATGGCCGGCTCGATCCGGACACTCGATCCCACCATGACCAGCAGTGCCGACGAGTACATCTACGACGTGCTCGTCTTCAACGGCCTGGTCCGGATCAAGGAAGACATGACGATCGCCTCCGATCTGGCGGAAAGCTGGAGCTGGGACAGCGGTTTGAAGTCCTGCACCTTCAAGCTGAAGCCGGGCGTGAAATTCCACAACGGGCGCGAAATGACCTCCGCCGACGTGGTCGCCACCTTCCGCCGCATCGTCGACCCGGCCACGGGCGCGATCGCCCGCAATACCTTCGAGATGATCGAGGCGATCGAGGCGAGCGACCATCTGACCGTCACCTTCACGCTGAAATATCCCTATGCCGGCTTCGTCGACATTCTCGGCGACCGCCAGGCTAAGATCGTCCCGGCTGACGCCATCGAGACCATGGCGACCCAGCCCATCGGGACCGGCCCGTTCCGCTTCCGCAGCCATACGCCCGGCGACCGGATCGTGCTCGTGCGTCACGACGATTATTTCGAGAAGGGCCTGCCCAAGCTCGCCGGCGTCGAGCTGCGCATGATGCCCGAGATGAGCTCGCGGCTGAATGCGCTCAAGGCGGGAGACATCGATATCGTCTGGGAGCTGAACCCTGAGGATATCAAGGTGCTGCGCGAGAACCCGAGCCTGCGGGTAGAAAGCGTCACCTCTGCATCCTGGGATACGGCGGTGATGAACAACACCATCGCGCCGTTCAACGATGTGCGTGTCCGCAAGGCTTTCCATCTGGCCGTGGATAAGCGCGATGTGATCGATCTGACGCTCTTCGGCGAAGGGGCGCCGGTTCACAGCCCGATTGCGCCGTCGAGCGCGGCTTTCGCAACGGATCTGCCGATCGCCAAGTCCGATCCGGCGGCGGCACGGAAGCTGTTGCGCGAGGCCGGATATCCCAACGGCGTCAAGGTTCCGCTGGTCATTCCGGTCGGCCGCGCCACGCGCGAACGGCTTGGCGTCACGCTGCAGCAGCTTGCCCGTCCCGGCGGTTTCGACATCGAGATCCAGCGTGTGCCGGCGGCGCGCTATCTGGCGGAGGTGTCCGGCAAGGCGCCGCTCTATGTTGACGGCTATTTGGCGCGCCCGACGCTCGATACCGCGACTTATTCCTTCCTTCACTCGACCGGCGTCTTCAACAATCTGCTCTGGCACTACAACAATCCCGATGTCGACAAGACGCTGGAGGCGGCGCGAAGGGCCATCGATCCCGCCCAGCAGCGCGAGCATTATGTCCAGCTGCAGCGCCTGCTTTTCGACAATCCGCCGGGCTTCTTCGCCTATGCGGTGAATTTCGGCTGCGCTTATCGCAGCGCCCTGAAGGGCGTCACCGCCCATCCGATGCGCTGGTTCGATCTGCGCAACGCAAGCTTCGCCTGACATGCTGGTCTATGCCGCGCGCCGCATCCTGGGCATGGTCGTCGTTCTCTTCGCCATGTCGGCGGTGGTTTTCGCGGCTATCCATCTGCTGCCCGGCTCGGTCGCGCATATGGTGCTGGGCGAATACGCCACGGCCGAGGCCGTGGCGGCGCTGGAGCTGAAACTCGGCCTGCGCGACCCGATCCTGGTGCAATACTGGCGCTGGCTCTCGGGCGTGCTGCGTGGCGAGTTCGGCCAGGCGCTCTCGATCGATCAGCCGGTCGCCAGGCTGATCGGCGGGGCGCTTGAACGCTCGGCTGCGCTCGGCGGCATGAGCCTGCTGCTGGTGGCGATCATGGGCATCGCGCTGGGCATTCATTCCGCCGTCCATCGCGGTTCGCTGAGCGACCGTGTTCTGACCATGATGCAGTATACGCTGATCGCCATCCCCGAATTCTTCTGGTGCACCGTCGCCATCATCGTCTTCGCGGTCTGGCTCGGCTGGCTGCCGGCGACCGGCTATACACCGCTCGCTGATGCCGGCCTGCTGCAATGGCTGCGGCATCTGATCCTGCCGGTGGTCTGCCTGTCGCTGGGTCTGACGGCGCATGTCTCGCGCATGGTGCGCTCGTCGATGCTGGAGGCGATCGAGAGTCGCTACGTCTTGGCCGCGCGCGCCAAGGGCGTGCCCGAGCGGCTGGTGCTGCTGCGGCACGCGCTGCCCAACGCCATGCTGCCGGCGATCACGGTGCTCGCCATCGACGCCGGCATCCTGATCGGCGGCATCGTCGTGGCGGAAACCGTGTTCTCCTTTCCGGGGCTGGGAAGCCTGTTGATGTACGCCATCCAGAACCATGACATCCCACTGCTGCAGGCCGGGATGCTTGTCGTCACGGCGGTCTATTCGCTGGCGACGCTGGCCGCAGATCTCGCATCGGCCATGCTGAACCCGCGCATCCGGCTGGGGGCCGCGCATTGATGACGGCCGTCGCGCAGAAACGCCGCCGCCGGCATGTGCCGCTCATTCTCGTGGCGGGAGCCGCCATCGTCGTCGTCATGGTCCTGCTCGGGCTGATCGGACCCTGGATCGCGCCCTATGATCCCACCATGTTCGCGGTCCGCAGCCGCATGCAGCCACCCTCCGGCCTGCACTGGTTCGGCACCGACGAGTTCGGCCGCGATGTGCTCTCGCGCATTCTGGCCGGCGGCTATTATTCGCTGGCGATGGGCTTCGGCGCCACGGCGATCAGCCTCGTCATCGGTGTCCCGCTGGGGCTGATCGCCGCCTTCTATCGCGGCTGGGTCGACGATGTGATCATGCGGATCATCGATCTGATGATTTCGCTGCCGCCGATCCTCGTCGGCCTGCTGATCCTGGCCGTGACCTCGCCGGGGCTGGGCAAGACCATCGTCGCGGTCGGGCTGGTCTATGTGCCGATCATGACGCGTCTGACGCGCTCGGTGGCGCTTAGCGTGCTGGCGCAGGACTTCATCGAGGCCGCCGCCGCCCGCAGGGAGAAGACCGTCTACATTCTCTGGCGCGAGGTTCTGCCGAATGTCTGGCCGACCATCATCGTCGAGGCTTCGCTGCGCATCACCTTCGCGATCCTGCTGGGTTCCGCGCTCTCCTTTCTCGGTCTCGGCCCGCAGCCGCCCGCCAGTGAATGGGGCTTGATGATCGCTGAAAGCCGGCCCTTCCTCGATCGCGCGCCCTGGATCGGCCTTGCGCCCGGTCTGTGCCTCTGCGTTCTGCTGGTCGCCGTCAATTTCGTCGGCGAGGGCCTGCGCGACCTGCTCGATCCTCGCATGCAGGGGCGCGGTCATGGCTGACGCTCTGCTCGATATTCAAGGCCTGTCGCTGCGCTACGCGACGGCCAACGGCTCTGTCACGGCGTTGGACGATGTTTCGCTGGCGATCCCGCGCGGTGGCGCGATGGGCCTCGTCGGCGAAAGCGGCTCCGGCAAATCGTCCATGCTGCTGGCCATGCTCGGCCTGCTGGGCAAGGGTGCCGCGGTCACGGCCGATGCAGCCCGCTTCGACGGGCAGGATCTGCTGAAGGTCGCCGCGTCCCTGCGCGGGCGGCGGATCGGAACCGTTTTCCAGGACCCTTCGGCGGCGCTCAATCCAGCATTGACCATCGGCGTGCAGGTGGCTGAGCCACTGACCCTGCATCGCGGCATGAACTGGCGCGAGGCAATGGAGCGAGCCGAGGGGCTGCTGGCGGAAACCGGTATCCACGATCCCGCCGCGGTGCTGAAGGCCTATCCGCATCAATTGTCGGGCGGCATGAAGCAGCGCGCCGTGATTGCCCAGGCGCTCGGCTGCGAGCCGGACCTGCTGCTGCTCGACGAGCCGACGACCGCGCTCGACGTCACGGTCGAGGCGCAGATCCTCGATCTGCTCGACGCACTGCGGGCGCGGCGCGGGATCTCATTGCTGCTGGTCAGCCATAATCTCGGCATCGTCGACCGGATCTGCGACGACCTGACGGTGCTCTATGCCGGCCGCGTGGTGGAGCAGGGGCCCTGTGCACGGGTTCTGGCCGGGCCGCGCCATCCCTATGCGCGCGGGCTGATGGCCGCCATGCCGGTCATCAGCCATGCCAAGCAGCGCTTGACCTCGATCGAGGGAAACCTGCCGGATCTGACGGTGGTCGATCCCGGTTGCAATTTCGCGCCGCGCTGTCCCTTCGCGGTGCCCTCATGCGCCGAGCCCCAGGCCTTGGCAGGCGAGGGCGATCATCGCGTGCGCTGCCACCGGGCGGCGCAGACGGCGACTCTGCCCTGGCCTGAGCAGAAGAATGAGGCCCCGGCGTCGACGGAGGCCACGCCGGAGCGCAGGCCCTTACTCGAGGCGCGGGGCATGAGCCGGCGTTTCGCCGGCCATGGCGGCCTCTGGCGCAGTCTCGACTGGCGTGGCGGCTGGCCGAAGCTGGCGCCGCGCAAGAGTGTCGTCGCGGTCGACGATGTAACGATCGAGGTCCGCAGCGGCGAGGTTCTGGGCCTTGTCGGGGAATCCGGCAGCGGCAAGTCGACGCTTGGGCGGCTGCTCTTACGTCTGGTCCCCGCCGATGCGGGGCAGCTCGAGTTCGGTGGCACCGAGGTTCCGCTGCGCCCCTCCAGCGCTTTCTGCCAGCAGGCGCAGATCATTTTCCAGAACCCGGATTCCGCGCTCAACCCGCATCATACGGTTCAGGAAGTCCTGAAGCGCCCGCTCGAACTATTCGGGATCGCCAAAGGGGCGGCGGTGGGCGCGGAGATCGACCGGCTGCTGGATCTGGTCCGGCTGCCGCGCAGCTATCGCACGCGCTATCCGCACCAGATGTCGGGTGGGGAGAAGCAGCGCATCGGCATTGCGCGCGCCCTTGCGGGGCGGCCGCGTTTCGTCGTCTGCGATGAGGCGGTCTCGGCGCTCGACGTCTCCGTTCAGGCTGCCGTGCTGAACCTGCTTTCCGACCTGCGGGCGCAGTTCGGCCTGTCCTATCTGTTCATCTCGCACGATATCGGCGTGATCGCACATATCTCCGACCGGATCGCGGTGATGTATCGCGGCGCCATCGTGCAGCAGGGCGAGGCGGCCCAGGTGCTGCGCGGCCCGCACCACCCCTATACGGCCTCGCTGCTGTCGGCCGTTCCTGTCGTTGGTTCGGCAAGGTCGCAGGCGGACAACCGCATCAGGCTGGCCGAGAATCCCATGGCTGCTCCCGGCGAAAAGGGCTGTTCCTTCGCCTCACGCTGCCCACAACAGCTCGGCAACCTGTGCCGGACCCAGGTGCCGGCGCAGCGCCGGCTGAGCAACGGCGTCATGATGGCGTGTCACCTGCCGGACGCCCAACTGGAGACGGTCGCGCTGGGCTTGTCCTAGAGAAATTTCCGGTCAAATTGGATCATCAGATTGCTCTAGATCATTGTTTTAACGTTCTTTCTTTCAGGTATCAGCAATAGACTTCGACGACAACCCGTAGAGCAGGCTCAGGATCAGCGAGGCGCCCGTCGAGCCGGTGATGTTGCGCGGATCGAAGGGCGGCGAGATCTCGACGAGGTCGGCGCCGATCACCTTGCCGCTCGCGCCGATCTTGCGCAGCGCATACTGGATGTCGTGAGCGGGAAGGCCGAACGGGTTTGGGGCCGCGGTTCCCGGTGCCTGCGACAGGTCCAGCACGTCGATGTCGACGGAGACGTAGATCGCGTCCGTGCCGTTCCCGGCGACCTCGAGCGCCTGCTCGACCACGGCGGCCATGCCGCGCTCACGAACCTCGAGGCCGGAGACGACGGTGACGCCCATCGCCTTGGCGTAGTCGTCGAGTTGCGGCGAGTTGGTGAACTCGGCCATGCCGATCTGCACCAGATTGGGGCCGCTCAGCAGCGTGCCGGGCATCTCCAGCGTCTTGCGGAAGGGCACGCCGCTCGATTCAGCGCCCAGATGCGCCTTGCGCAGATCGTGATGGGCATCGAAATGGATCACGCCGAGCTTCTTGCCCGGGCCCATCGCCTCCATCACGCCGCGCATATTGGGATAAGCGATCGAATGGTCGCCGCCGATCATCACCGGCACGATCCCGCGCGAGACCAGCGTGCTGACCGTCTGCGTGATGCGCTTGAAGGTGCCTTCCATATCGGTGAGCACCACCTGAACGTCGCCGATATCGGCAGCGCGGAAATCCGTCATGGTGCGGCGGTCGCGGCTCGAATAGGTGGTGAAATACATCAGGCCCTGGCGCACGGCATCGGGGCCATGTCGCGAGCCCGTCCTGACCACGGAAGCGCCGTCATAGGGCACGCCGACGATGGCGCAGTCGAGATCGAGCGTGCCGTCCCAGCTCAGCCAGGCGCCGGCGCGATGCTCCGCCACATCGCCCTTCATGGTGTTGACGATCAGGCCGGGCGGGAGAAGATCGAGATGTTTCAAGCTGCGCTCCTTGCTGTCCGTGGATCGAGATTAGACATGCCGGGCACGGCTGGTGAAGTGAAGTTTCGTCGGCCTTCAGGTGAGGGATTTCGAGCTATGGAGGCAATGCGGCCAGCACGGCCGATACCATGATCGCGCCGCTAGCGGAGCGGCGAGAAGGCGAGGGCGATCATGGTATCGGCCCGACATCCTTATCCGTGCACCAGCGGATGCATCCCTGACTGATCCAAAAACGGCATCCACACCGCAATATGCGGGCCGGTTCAGAACGAGCCAGCCTTTGGCACGAAACGCAGCCGCACACCGGGCGGCTGCGTTTGCATGCGGACTATGAGTTCAGGTCCAAAGGCTTCGACGAAATGGTCGCGCGCCCGGATTGAGAAGGACCGGTCCTCATTTTACCGAACGGGCGGCCTCGACCCAGCCGTCGAACTGAGCTTTGTGCAAGCCGATCCACTCATCGGCCATCTTGGTCACGAGGGTGGTGCTTCCGCCATTCTTGTTGATGCTGGCTTCCCAGTTCGACCAGTCTTCGAGCGGGAACTTCATCTGCTCCACAAAGGTTTTCACGGCCGGGTTGGCCGCGACGAACCCCTTATTGGCGACAGCCGACCAGTTCCATGACGACATCGCCATGCGGCACGGATCGGCCCCGCCGGCGCAGCCCTTGACGCCGCTGACCAGCGCCGAGCCCTTGTTCGGCACGGAGGGCGGCAGCGCGTCCGCCGGTGTCGGCAGCCAGACCACATCCTGGCCCGGGACGAGGGCATTGTTCATCCAGGATGGGCTCCAGGCGTAGAAGAACGCCGGCTCGCCGCGCTTCACGCGGGCGACGGCCTCCACCATCAGCGCCTCGTATTTGCCGCGGATCGATTTCACGGTGTCCTTGAGGCCGAACTTGTCGAGCTGGAAGTCGACGACGTCGCCGCAGCTCCAGCCGGGATCGCAATTGATCAGATCGGCCTTGCCGTCCCTGCCGAACAGCGCCGCGATCTTGGGATCCTTCATCTGCTCGAGCGTGGTGATGTTGTGGGCGGCCGCCGTCTTCTTGTCGATCAGATAGCCATTGATACCGCCGCCGACGATCAAGCCGGCGCCGACGATCTCGGCCTGCTTCTCGACCGCTCGGAAGCCGGGCTCGCGCTGCGGGAAATTGACGTCGGTTGCAATGTCGAGGTCGCCCTGCGCCGCCGCCTGGAAGAACAGCGTCGTGTTGACGGTGCTGAGCTTCACGTCGTAGCCGAGCTGCTTCATCGCCTTCATCGCGATTTGCGCGACGACATAATTGGCGCCCAGGCTGTCGCTCTGGGCATAGCGGATGGTCTTGCCCTTCCCTGGAAGCTCCTGCGCAGCTGCAGGCGCTGCCGCGAAAGCGATCGCGGTCATGGCGACGGCCGCAGCCGTTAATGTCTTCAATCCGGTCATGCCTGTCATTGCGGTCTCCTTCTCGATGCCGATCTGTTCGATCGTTTTGTGATGTCCCCTGATCGCCTCGCGGCGGGTCTACGAGCCGGCGCGCCCTGGCGCTCCGGCTATTCGCCAGTCATGCCGCTCGGCGGCGAGCGTCAGAGCGCTTGCTTTGCCGCTATCGCTGTTGCTGTCGGTTCCTCGGGGCGACCGCCCTTGAACAGGCGCATCACTGTGGCGAGCAGCGAGGTCCGCGTCGCGCCGCCGCGCTTGGGTTCGGCCAGCTTCTGCGTGACACGGTCGAGCACCATCGCCAGCAGAACGATGGCGATGCCGCCGACAGCTGCACGGCCGACATCGAGACGGCCCAGGCCCTGGAGGACGACGAGTCCCAAGCCCTCGGCGCCGATCATCGCGACGACGACGGAGAGCACCATCGCGGTGAGCACCGTCTGGTTGAGGCCGCCGAGGATGGTCGGAATGGCAAGGGGGAGCTGGATCTCGAACAGGAGCTGGCGCTTGTCGGCGCCGAAGGCGAGGCCGGCCTCGACGATCTCGTGCTCGACCATGCGGATGCCGAGATTGGTGAAGCGGATCAAGGGCGGCGCAGCGGCCGTGACGACGGCGACCTCGCCCGGCACGGTGCCGACGCCGAACAGCATGACGACCGGCACCAGATAGACGAAGCTCGGCGTCGTCTGCATGATATCGAGGATCGGCCGCACCACGTTCCAGACACGGTCGCTGCTCGCGCACCAGATTCCCATCGGGATGCCGATGACGGCACAAAATACGATCGCGGTCGAGATCAGCGAGAGCGTCGTCATCGCCTCGTTCCAGACGCCGAGCATCGCGATCACCACGAGCGATATCGCGCTGAAGGCCGCGATGCCGGGCGTCGCCAGGCGCCATGCCAGCAAGGTGAAGCCGACGACGAAGACCGGGAACGGAATGGCGTGCAGCACAGCGTCGTTCAGGCTGAGCAGGCCCTCGACCGGCCATTTGATGGCGAGGAAGAGGGGGCGCAGATTGAGCGCGACCCAGCTGACACCCTGCTGAATCCAGCTATCGACCGGGAAAATGGCAAGATCGTCGGCCTTAAACATGGCGATCTCCGGCTGAAGCGGTTTTGGGCGAGGTCGAGGACATGCGGGACAGGAGTTCGCCGATGCCCAGGGTCCCGACGAGCCTGCCGTCCTCGTCGACGACCGCCATCGGTGCGCCGTTGCGATAGCTGCGCGCGACCTCGATGAGCTTGGCGTTCTCCAGGATGCTGACGTAATCGCTGCTCGGCGTGCCGATTTCGCCGCTCTGGCGCGCATGGCCCAGCGCCGCGCCGTCGAGCGCGCCGAGGATCCGACCCTCGCCGTCGAGAACGAAACCGGGATCGCCGGCCTCCGCGCCGCCCACCAGGATGCCGCGCTCGGAGCGCAGGATCGGAGCGGCTTCGCGCATCACGGAACGGGCATCGAAAAGCCGGGCCCGGTCGATCTCGCGGGTGAAGGCCGCGACATAATCGCTGCCTGGCTCCAGCACGATCGATTGCGGGGTGCCCTCGCGAACCAGCTCGCCTTCGGACATGATCGCGATGCGCGTGCCGAGCTTGAGCGCCTCCTGGAAATCATGGGTGATGAACAGGATGGTCTTGTTCAAAGTGCGCTGCAGCCGCAGCAACTCGTCCTGCATCTCGGTGCGGATCAGTGGGTCGAGCGCGCTGAAGGCCTCGTCCATGATCAGGATATCGGCATCGGTCGCGAGCGCCCGGGCAAGGCCGACGCGCTGACGCATGCCGCCGCTCAGTTCATGGGGGAAATGGTAGCCCCAGCGCGCGAGCCCGACCACGCTCAGCACCTCGTCGGCGCGGCGGCGGCGATCCGCCGGCGAGGCGCCACGCAGCTTCAGCCCGAATTCGACATTCTCGATGACGCGCTTGTTCGGCAGGAGCGCAAAATGCTGGAAGACCATCGAGATGCGCGTACGGCGGACCTCGCGCAGCTCCTCTTCCTTCAACGGAACGATATCGCGCCCATCGAGCAGGATCTTGCCGGCGCTGGGTTCGTTCAGCCGGTTGATGCAGCGCGCGAGCGTCGACTTGCCGGAGCCAGACAGGCCCATGACCATGTACATGGCGCCTTCAGGTACGCTCAGCGAGACATTGTTGAGCCCGACGACAGCGCCGAGCTTGTCAAACACGGCGTTCTTGTCCCCGCCATTCGCGAGGATCTGCAGCGCCGCCTCCGGTGTTGCAGAGAAGATCTTGTACAGATTCTGAATCTGCAGTCGCTCGGTCATGTCCGAAAACCCCTCCTTTCGGCGCCCGATGTCTTCGGGCTTGTCCGACCCCCGCCGCGATCGATTAAGAGCCGGCTGATGCGGCCTGTCTTCCTGCGATCCGGAGGACGAATGGTGTCATCCCTTGTCGGGAAAGCGCTAAGAACGATCGTGGCGCTTCACCTGATCCTTGCCCTCAACGCAGTGGCGAAAAATCGGTCGGCAGCAGGATGCGGTTTTCCGCCTGCTCGATGTTCTCCGACAGTCGCGGCAGGAACGCTTGCCAGCGTGGATCGTCAGCCAGTTGCTGGCGCCGCCGCACCCGATCCTCGAAATCGGCATAGGCCCAGAGATGGGTGACATGGCTGAGCAAGCCGATCTCGGTGGTGAAGTACCCGATCAGATGGCCGAGAATGGGCTGCTGGATCGCCAGGCCTTCATCCCTCACGAGCGCGAGATAGCGCCCCATCCGCCCATTCCGGATACGATAGACCCGTTCCTCGACAATCATTGTGGCTCTCCGGCGCCGCCGCCGAGAAATCCGCGCATCAGCGCGGCCACCTGCTCGGGGGCCTCGGTCAGGATCGAGTGACGCATGCCGGGCAGGATATGCAGCTGCGAGCCACTGATGCGCTCGTGCATGTAGCGCGCCATGCGCGGGTTGGAGCCGGCATCCTCCGCACCGGTCGCGATGAGGACCGGCATATGGATCTGGTCGAGCAAACCACCGAAATCGGTCTGCGCCAGCACGCGATAGGCGGCAGCGTAGCATTCGGGGTCGTTCTCGGCGTTGCGCTGCCGCAGCGTCGCGATGAGGTCGGGGTTGCGCGCCTGGAAGCCTTCGGTCAGCCAACGCGACAGCGAGGCGTCGTAATGCGAGCCACGATCACCGGCCTGCAGGGCGGCGAGGCGGACGGCGACGCGCTCGCGCTCCTCCTCGGTGCGGCCCGCCACGGTCGCCAGCAGCACGAGCCGCCTGAGCCGCGCCGGATGCCTCAGCGCCATACGCTGCGCGACCAACCCGCCCAGCGAGAAGCCGGCGAGATGGAAGGTCTCGAAGCCGGCATGGTCGGCGAGCGCCAGCGCGTCCCCGACGAAATCGTCGATCTCGTAGCGCCCTTTGACCTTGCTCGAACGGCCATGGCCGCGCAGATCGAAGCTCAGGATACGAAACCGGTCGGAAAGGCGCCCGGCAACGTCGTCCCAGGCCTCCAGATAGGAGCCGACGCCATGGACGCAGACCAGCGGCTCGCCTGAGCCCTGCAGCCGGTAGTTCAGCGTGACCTCGCCGACGGTCAGGCGCGTCGCGCCATCCATATGCGGCGCGCGGGCAGCGCGTGTCGCGGCGCCCATCTCAGTGCCCCACAGCGGCGCGGCGCGGCGCCGCCTGCGCATGATCCTGCTCGCGGGCGGCGAAATGCGGCATCACCTCGTCGATGAACAATCGCAGCGTCTTCACCTGCAATTCGAAGGGCAGATTGAAGGACAGGCCGAGGCAGTACTGGTCGACGCCGGCATCCTCATAGACCTGCAGCTTCTCGATGACCTCGTCGGGCGTGCCGAACATCAGATTGTCGCGAACGGCCTGCGGATTGTAGTTGGCGCGGTTGGCCACGGCCTCGAACGGCACCGCCTCGGGGAAGCCGTTGGTCACGGTCCCGATATTCTGCATCAGGTTCTCGAAATAGCGCCCGTAATCGACGGAGTGCCGCACCGCGACCTCCCAATCCTGCTGCCGGTCATAGACGCAGGTCCGGCGCTGCATCATCAGGCGCGGGCGGGGCCGCTCGGGATGGTCGGCCACGGCCTTGCGGAATTTCTCGCCGAGCACACCGACCTCTGCGGGAGGCGAGGAGAGCGGCGTCGAGAGGATGTTGGCGCCGATGCCGACCGCCCAGTCGAAGGTGCCCGGGTCGCGCGCCGCGACCCAGATGCTGGGGTGCGGCTGCTGCAGCGGCTTGGGCACCGAGGTCGCCAGCGGGAATTTCCAGTAGTGCCCGTCATGGGCGTAATCGCCGGCCCAGAGCTTTTGCACCGCCGGCACAAGCTCTTTCATGTAGGCGACGCCCTCCTGCTGGGGGATGCCGCCGGCCATGCGATCGAACTCATACTGGTAGGCACCGCGCGCGATGCCGAATTCGAGCCGGCCGCCGGTCAGGTGGTCGCAGAGCGCCGCTTCGCCGGCCAGCCGGATCGGTGACCAGTAGGGCGCGGCAAGCGTGGCCGTGCCGAGCCTGATCCGGTCGGTGTGCTGGCCGAGCCAGGTCAACGTCTGGAACGGATTGGGCGAGACCGTGCACTCGATGGTGTGGTGCTCGGCGGTCCACAGCGTCTCGAAGCCACCTTCATCGGCGATCTTTGCGAGTGCGCGCATGTTGGCGACCGCGTCCGACATCGAATCCCGGGGCGAGAAACGCTCCATGCTGATCGAAACGGCAAATTTCATGATGGCCTCCCGGCTTGGCGTTCTTGGCTTTTTGGAGTTCAGCGCAGGCGGATCACGAAGGGATCCTGCATGGCGCCCGAGTAGTCGATCACCACATTCTTCAGGCGCGAGAATTCGCGCATGACCTCGAAGCCGCCGCGGCGGCCGTAACCGCTGTTCTTCATCCCGCCATTGGCGGACATGTAGGCGGCTGAGCGGTAGGTGTTGATCCAGACCGTGCCGGCCTCGATGTTGCGGGCGAAGCGCATCGCGCGGTCGATGTTTTGGGTCCAGATGCCCGATGCCAGGCCGTATTCGGTGTCGTTGGCGAGGCCGATCATCTCCTCCTCGCTCTTGAACGGCACGACGCCGACGACCGGCCCGAAGATCTCCTCGCGCATGAAGCGCATGGCGTTGCTGGCCTCGGTCATCACCGTCGGCTCGAAATACCAGCCGCGCGCCAGTTCGCCGTCCTGCGGCTTGCGCCCGCCGGCCGCGATCTTCGCACCCTCCCGCACGCCGGAGGCGACATAATCCTCGACCTTGGCGAGCTGCGCTGAGAGCGCCAGCGGCCCGATATCGGTGTCCTCAAGCTGCGGGTGGCCGACCTTGATGCGCTGGGTGCGCGCGACCAGCGCCTCGACGAAGCGGTCATAGATCGGCTGCTCGACGAAGCAGCGCGAGCCCGCGACGCAGGTCTGCCCGGCCGCCGCGAAGACGCCGGACACGACGCCGTTCACCGCCTTGTCGATGTCGACATCGGAGAAGATGACATGGGGCGACTTGCCGCCCAGCTCCATCTGGCAGGGCACCAGGTTTTCGGCGGCGTTGCCAGCGATCTTGCGGCCGGTGAAGGTCGAGCCGGTGAAGACGTATTTCGCGATGCCGGGATGGCGCGTCAGCGCATCGCCCGTGGTCGCGCCGTCGCCGGTGACGACATTGACGACGCCGGGCGGAATGCCGGCCTCGATCACGAGTTCGGCCAGCGCCAGCGTCGAGGCGGTCGCATGCTCGGAGGGCTTCACCACGATGGTGTTGCCGATGGCGAGACAGGGCGCCAGCGTGCCGGTCAGCATCATCAGTGGCGAGTTCCACGGGATGATCATCCCGACCACGCCGATCGGCTCGCGTAGATTGAAGTTCAGCGTGTCGAGCTTGTTGACCGGGATCGTGTCGCCCTGGAGCTTGTCGGCCATCCCCGCGAAATAGAGATAGGAGTCCGGAATCGCCCGCATCTGGGCGCGCATCTCCTTGAGCAGCTTGCCGTTGTCGCGGCACTCGATCATCGCCAGCTCGTCGGCGTTCTCGAGCACGAGCTCGGCGAGCCGGCGCACCAGCTTGCCGCGGTCGGTCTGGGTCAGGCGGCGCCAGGCGGGGTTGACCAGCGCGGCGCGCGCCGAGCGCACGGCAGCATCGACATCGGCGGCGTCGCCTTGCGCGAAGGCATACCAGGGCTCGGCGGTCGTCGGATCGTAGGAGGGCAGGTAGACGCCGCTCTTGGGCGCAACGAAGCGGCCGTCGATGAAGAGATCCTGGCGTGAGCCTTCGAGGGTTTTGACCGTGGTCTGCATATCTGCTCTGCCGGCTCAGGATTGCGGGGTTGGTGCCCAGGGCTGGGCCTCGCCGACCATGGCGAGACGCCCGCCATCGTTGGAATCCATGTAGATCCCGAAGCGCTTGCTCGCGCTTTCGCGGGCATAGCGGCGCAGCATCGCGCTGATCTCGCGCGTCGGAATCGCGTCAAAGGGAAGCTGGTCCAGGGGGAAGAATTTGAGCCCGGCCGATAGCGCCGCCGCAGCGGAATCCTGTGCGAGGCGGGCGCGGTAGATCAGGTATCCGGGGTCGCCGTCGCTGACGTCGAACACCGAGTAGAGGAAGGTGTCGTCCGGCACGAGCGTCAGCGCGTCGCCGCCCTCGAGCTTCAGCTCGTTATCGGCGATGCGGCGCTGCGCGCTCGGCAGCACCCAGCCACCTCGACCATCCGCGCGCAGCAGCAATTGCCCATCGGCCTCGATCAGATAGCCGACGATCATGCCATGCGAGGCGAGCCAGCCCGGCGGCAGCGGGTCCTTGACGTTGGCGTAGCGGCCCCGGCAGAAGCCGAGCGGCGCCGACGGGCTCGTGCCGAAGGCCTGAATCTCGCCGATCAGCACGACATGGTCGCCGGCATCGACGCGGCGGTGGACCGTGCAGTCGAACCAGGTCAGGCAATCCGTCAGGACCGGCGAGCCGGTATGGATGCGGTCATGGCTGACGGTGTCGAACTTATTGGCCGCCTTCGAGGCGAACAGGTTCGAGACGTCGATCTGCCCCTCATGCAGCAGGTTGACCGCGAAGGCGGGCGAGCTGTTGAAGGCCGCGAAGCTGTGCGCACCCTTGCCGACGCAGACCAGCAGCAGCGGCGGATCGAGCGAGACCGAGGTGAACGAGTTCGCGGTCATGCCGCGCGGCGTGCCATCGGCATCGCGGGTCGTGATGATGGTCACGCCCGTCACAAACGTCCCCAGCGCACGACGCAGCGCGACGGGATCGATCGTATTGGGGGCGTTAGTGGCTGCAGCGAGCATGCGCTTCACCTCGATCAAGTCGGGACCGGTGAAGGCTAGGCGGCGACGCAGGCCGCATCTTCCTACGAAAAGAAGGATAGATCCGCAGAATTCCTCTGCGAAGAGCGGGAAGGTATGGCCGTTTAGCGGCTCCCGGCGCTGCCGTTCTCGATTACGCCATGCAGCCGGATCGCCAGTTCGATCGCGAAGCGGCGATCCGCCGTCTCCGGGTCGATCCCGAACAGGTCCTGAATGCGCGACAGCCGGTAGCGCAGCGTCGTCACATGCAGCCCCATCGCATCGGCGCAGGCCTGGGCGCGGCAGCCCTCGCGCAGATAGGCGGCGAGCGTTTCCAGATAGGGCGTGTCGTGCTTGCGGTCATGGGCGACGACCGCGCCGATGCTGCCGTCGACGAAGCTGCGCACATCGGCCGATTCCGCCGCGCCGATCAGCATCGGCATCGGGCCGAAATCCGAGGCCGAAAGGGTCCCCGTGCGGCCGAAGGCGCGCGCGATCCGGATCATCCGCCAGCAGCGCTCCCATTCCTTGGGGTAGTCGTCGAGACCGCCGCAGATGCCGCCAAGCACCACGATCGGCTCCCGGTTGAAGCTGTGCCGCAGCGTCTCGACCATGCGGCGCGCCAGCCGTCCGATCCGCTCCTGGTCGTCGTCCCCGTCATGCGGCAGGAGGCAGACCAGTCCGCCGCCGACGGCGACGACGCTTGCGGGAACATTCAGTTGGCGTGCCAGCCGCGTCACCGCATGGTGGCAATCGACGCTGATGTCGGCCGGCAGGGACGGCATGTCCGGAAAATCGACGACCACCATGCGCGCCGGTGCGCCGAGTGCGAGGCCGAGCCGGCGCCCGCGCAGAAGCACGTCGTCGGCATCGCGCCAGCGGCGCTCGATGATCTCGAAGAACAGCTCGGTCAATGTCCGCGTCTCGAAGCGGAAACGGATGACGCTGCGCATCATCTGGACGCTGAGGGCGAACTTCACGCTGTCGAGCAGGAGCCGTTCGAGATCGCCGGCAGCCTGCGCTGTCGGAAATATCACCAGCGCGCCGACGGCCTGCCCATCGACATTCAGGGGCTCGACCCTGGCCATGAGCTGTAGCTGCCGCTCGCCGTCATCGAGTCGTAAGCCCCGCGGTTCGCTGCGCTGTGCCGCGACGGCGTCCCGCGCCGCTGTGATGATCTGGCTGCCGAGGGTGGTGTCGATGGCCCGCTGCCAGGCCGCGTCGTCGAGATGAAGCGGCGCCGGTGACCGGCTGGCGACCAGCGCATTGCCGGAGAAATCGACCACCAGCACGGGGGCCGGCAGGAGATCCGCCAACATCGCCGCCAGCGCCGAGGTCGACCCGCCGGACAAAACCTCCTGAAGCAGCGTCGTCTGCGTCTGCAGCGCCTTCTGCAACTGCTCGGCCGCCTGGCGTTCGGCCCTGATCCGATGCTCGCGTTCGACCGCGATCCCACCGAGATGGACGATCATGCTCATGAAGGCGAGATCATCCGGCGACACCTCGGTGATGCCGCGCGAGACGACGTTCAGCACCATCGGCCGGTTTTCGGCATCGGCGCAGCTCATCGGCAGCACGAGCACCGTGCGGTAGTCGCGCTCGAAGGCCTCGCGTCGATAGCCCGGAAACTCGTCGGAGGCGCGAGCGTCGCGGATATAGACCGGTTCGTTGCGTTGCAGCGCGATCAGGGCGGGGCTCGTCGCCAGCTCCCAGCGGTTCTCGAGCGGCCGGCGCAGCAGCGTCGGGTCATGCCGCACCATGACATGCGCCTCGCCATGGGCGGCGTCGATCGCCATGATCGATCCCAGCGTCCAGCCGCCATGCTCGCAGGCGGCATGGATGAGGTCGCGCAGGATCGTCTCGAGATCGCCGTCGGAATTGATCCGGCTTGCGACATCCCGCAACGAGCGCATCTGCGATGCCTGATCCGCCATTCAGTTCTCCCGCGCCAACATCGCAACCTTACCCCGCATCGCAGGGGCAGTCCGCAGAATCTTCCGGCGATCCGGCGGAAGACGTTCGCGCAACCGGCCCGCTACGCTGCGGCCGCATCGGATCATCACAACAGGTGGACACCCCATGGATTTCGGCTTGCGCAAGATCTCGACCTTCGTCGAGGAAACCTTCATCGAGGGCGGCAAGGCTGCCGACAAGCCGGTCCGCATGGTCATCGTCGCCGCCGTGCTGCGCAACCCCTGGGCGGGCCAGGGTTTCGTCGAGAACCTGCGGCCCGAGATCCTGCGCATCGCGCCTCATCTCGGCACCGAGCTGACCAAGCGTCTCGTCGCGCTGATGCCGGCCGATCAGGTCGAGGCTTACGGCAAGGCCGCGGCGGTCGGCACCAATGGCGAGATCGAGCATGCCTCGGCGCTGATCCACACGCTGCGCTTCGGCAACATGTTCCGCGATGCCGTCAAAGGCACGGCTTTTCTGAGCTTTACGAACACGCGCAATGCGCCGGGCGCGCTGCTCTCGCTGCCGATGATCCACAAGAGCGAAACCGGCAAGCGCTCGCATTTCCTGACCGCGAACTTCCAGATTCCTGATGCGCCGGCCGCCGACGAAGTTCTGGTTGCGATCGGAGCCTGCGACAACAGCCGGGCCCATCCGCGCCTCGCCGATCGCTTCCAGGATATGGACGAGATGAAGCAGGAACTGGAAAACGCCTGAGCGTATCGCGCCGGCGCGTCCCGGCATCCGCCGATCGAAACAGGGCCCGCCATCTCGGCGGGCCCTTTTGCATGAGCTGAGCGCCTGACGCATTGCGACGCCTCAGGCTACCTTGACCTTCTCGCGGACCAACTCGTCCATGACCTGGCGCACCGCCTGCTCGGCGATGCCGACGATCTCGTCGATTTCTTCCTTCGTCGTCACAAGTGGCGGGGCGAACCCGAGAATATCGCCATGCGGCATCGCGCGGGCGATCAGGCCACGGTCGCGAGCCGCCTTGGAGATGCGCGCCCCGACCTTCAGCGCTGCATCGAAGCGGGTCTTGGCCGAGCGGTCGGCGACGAATTCGAGCGCGCCCAGCATGCCGACGCCGCGCACCTCGCCGACGATCGGCAATTGCGCGAAGGTTGCCTTCAGCCGGTCCTGGAAATAGCCGCCGACATTGCGCGCCTTGCCCGCCAGATCCTCGCGCTCGACGATGTCGAGCACGGCGTTGGCTGCTGCCGCACCGATCGGATGGCCGGAATAGGTATAGCCATGCGAGAAGGCTCCGACACGGTCCGCGCCGTCCTCCATAACCTTGTAGACCTTCTCTCCGACGATCACGGCCGAGAGCGGGAAATAGCCTGAGGTCAGGCCTTTCGCGACAGTGATCAGGTCCGGCTCTATGCCGTAGAGATGCGAACCGAAGGGCGTGCCGACACGGCCGAAGCCGGTGATGACCTCGTCGGCGATCAAGAGCACGTCGTATTTGCGCAGCACCAGCTGGATTGCCTGCCAGTAGCCCTGCGGCGGCGGGATGATGCCGCCCGTGCCGAGCACCGGCTCACCGATGAAGGCGCCGACAGTCTCGGGTCCCTCACGCAGGATCAGGCCTTCGAGTTCGTCCGCAAGGCGCTTCGAGAACTCGATTTCGCTCTCACCGGCTTGAGCACCCCAATAATGATGCGGTGCGCCGGTGTGCAGGATACCGGGGAAGGGCAGATCCATATGATCATGGTAGAAGCTCATCCCGGTCATCGAGCCGGAAACGACGCTGCAGCCGTGATAGCCGCGCAGCCGCGAGACGATCTTCTTCTTCCGCGGTTGGCCACGCAGGTTGTTGTAATACCAGACCAGCTTGGCCTGGGTCTCGTTCGCGTCCGAGCCGGATAGGCCGTAGAAGACCTTGCTCATCTGTCCCGGCGCCATCCTGACGAGGCGGTCGGAGAGGATGGCGAGCTCATCGGTCGTGTGGGCGGCGTAGCTGTGATAATAGGCAAGCCGGTGGGCCTGCCGCGCAATCGCCTCGGCCACCTCGGTCCGGCCATAGCCGATATTGACGCAGTAGAGCCCGGCGAAGCCGTCGATATAACTGCGACCAGTTGCATCCTGAATGCGGATGCCTTTCCCGGTTTCGACGATGGTCGGCTCGCCGAGCTTGCCGCTGGCAAAATCCTTGAGCTGGGTGAAGGGGTGCAGGACGCTGGCGCGATCCAGCGCACCGATGGCTGCGACATCGATCGTCATGGGGTGATCTCCTTGATCAGGCTGCGAGATTCCCGAAGCAGACATATTTCGCTTCGAGATATTCGGTGATGCCGTGGCGCGAGCCCTCGCGGCCGAGGCCCGACTGCTTCCAGCCGCCAAAAGGGATCGGCGCCCCGGTGAATTTTGGCGTGTTGACCGCGACCATGCCGTATTCGAGCTGGCCGGTGAGCCGCATCGCACGGCGCAGATCGTCGGTGTAGAGATAGGCCGCGAGCCCCATCTCGGTGGCATTGGCCCGGGCGACGACCTCGTCCTCGTCATCGAAGGGCAGGATCGCGGCGACGGGCCCAAACGTCTCCTCGCGCGCGATCGTCATGGCGTCGGTGACATCAGCGAGCACGGTCGGCTCCACGAAATTGCCACTGAGCGGACTGTCCTGTCCGCCCGTGACGATCCGGGCGCCGGCCGCGACCGCCTGCGCGATCTGCTGGCGGCATTTCTCGGCGACGGAGGCCTTGGTCATCGGCCCGATATCGGTGCCCTCGGCCAGACCGTGACCGACCCGCAAGCGCGCAGTCGCCTCGGAGAAGGCCGCGACGAAGCGCTGATAGGAGTTGCGCTGGACATAGATGCGGTTGGCAGCAAGGCAGTCCTGTCCGGAGGTTGCGAATTTCGCCGCAATGCAGCCGGCAACGGTGGCATCGAGCGGGGCATCGTCGAAGACGATGAAGGGCGCGTGGCCGCCGAGTTCGAGCGAGGCCCGCTTCACCGTCTGCGCCGCCTGCCCAAGCAGCAGCCGTCCGACTTCGGTGGAGCCCGTGAAGGAGAAGGCGCGGATATCGGTGTGAGACATCAGGCGATGCGACAACGGCGCGGCCTCGCCGGTGACGATCTGGAGAACGCCGGCGGGCAAGCCGACCTCCTCAGCCAGCCGGGCAAGCGCCAGCGCGGACAACGGCGTCTCCGGCGCCGGCTTCACGATCATGACGCAACCGGCGGCCAAGGCCGCGCCGGCCTTGCGCGTGATCATCGCGCTTGGAAAATTCCAGGGCGTGACGGCCGCCGAAACCCCGATCGGCTGCATCTGGACCGAAAGCCGGCTTCCCGGCAGATGGCTGGGGATCGTCTCGCCGTAACAGCGCTCGCCCTCGGCCGCGAACCAATCGAGGAAGGCAGCCGCGTAAGTGATCTCACCATGCGACTCCGCCAGCGGCTTGCCCTGTTCGGCCGTCATGATGACGGCGAGGTCGCCGGCATTGCGGCGCATCGCTGAGGCCCAGTCGCGCAGCAGGAGCCCGCGTTCGAGAGGCGGCCGTTCGCGCCAGGCGCGTTGCGCCTGGACCGCGACGGCAACGGCCTCATCGACCATGCCGACCTCGCAGGCGGCGACCTCCGCGATGGTCTCGCCCGTCGCGGGATCCGTGACCGGCTGGCGCTGCGGAGCGTCGCGCCACACGCCATTCACAAAAGCCCGGCTCTGTAGCAGGTCGGCTCGCGCGAGCCCCTTCAGCGCTTTCGCGGATATGCCCTGCATCAAGATCCCCCGGAACCAGTGATTGAACTGCGCCGGAAATTATCGCGGGCAGCGCAGCCCTTTGCTGTATAATCGTCGGTATCGCGCCGAATTTCGGCGTTGTTCACTCATTTTACGCAGGATTTCTGCATGATCTCGCTCGACAGCCTCGACCGGCGCCTTCTCGCTGCCGTCCAGCAGGACAACCGCCTGACCACCGCCGAACTCGGCCAGCAGGTCGGCCTCTCCGCCACCGCCTGCCAGCGGCGATTGAAGCGGCTGCGGGACGAAGGCGTCATCGAGGCCGATATTGCGGTGGTCTCGCCCAAGGCCGTCGGGCGCCCGGTCTCCATGCTGGTGCTGGTGACGCTGGAGCGCGAGCGCGCCGACATCGTCGACCGCTTCAAGGCGTCGATCCGCGCGACGAAGGAGGTGATGATCGGCCTCTACGTGACCGGCGACGCCGATTTCGTGCTCTATGTCACGGCCAGCGATATGGAAGATTATGAGCGCTTCACGCGCCGGTTCTTCTATGAGAACCCTGACATCAAGGGTTTCAAGACGATGGTGGTGATGGACCGCGTGAAGGCGGGCTTCGCCCTGCCGATCGAGCCCTGATCTCGGGCCGGATCATCCCGATATCCGCCGGCATGCACGATTTCGCAGGAAGAGCGCGCCACTCCATCCGCCTTGCCACAGGAAGTTCTCTCAGTGCCGGCTCGCTACGAATCCTGACGGGGACCATAAACCGCAGGGATCGAAGACGATGGCCGCATCCTGGAATTGCAAGACGGGTTCGATGTTTGCGCTGGCATGCGCAGGGCTCCTAGTGCTGTCCCCGGCTGGCGCCCAATCCTTACCCGGCGAGGGCAGGACCGTCCGCATCGCCATCGGCGATACGCTGGGTGCGACGCGGATGCATGACCACATCCTCCAAACCGCATTCCAGAAACTGGGCTACAAGACCGCGGAAACGCAGATCAACCCGACGCTGTTCTTCCAGGCCGCCGCGCTGGGCGATCTCGACATGCTCAGCGGGCTCAATTTTCCGCAGCGTGAACCGCAGTTCAAGACGGTCGAAAAGCAGCTCGCCACGATCGGCGAGGGCACGATCATCGAGGGCGGCATCAACGGCTATCTCATCGACAAGAAGACGGCCGACGCCAACAATATCACCCAGCTCGACCAGCTGAAGGACCCCAAGATCGCCGCGGCACTCGCGGTCGAAGGCAAGATTAACCTGATCAATTGCGACCCGGGCTGGTCCTGCGGAGACGTCGTCGAGTATCAGCTCGACAAGTTCGGCCTGAAGAGCACGATCAAATCCGTGCGCGGCAAATACGAGGCGCTGATGGCCGAAGCGATCGGCCGCGCGCTACGCGGCGAGCCGACGCTCTATTATGCCTGGAGTCCGTCCTGGGTGATGGACAAGCTCGTTCCAGGCAAGGACGTGGTCTGGCTGCCGACGCCGTTCAATGCGGTTCCGCCCAACCTCAAGGTCTCGACCAGCGCGCTGGTTTCCGGCGTCAAAGGCTGTGCCGGTGGGCAGGATCCGTGCCGCATGGCGCTCGGCCAGTGGAACTACATGCCTGTCGCCAACCGCGACTTCCTGGCGAAGAACCCCGCCATCCGGCGCTTCCTCGAGCTCGCGCGCTATCCCCGCGACACCTGGGCGAAATGGGAAGGCGTCATCGCGGCGGACAGCTCGCCGCGCGCCATCCGAGCCGCCGGCGACAGCTGGATCCAGGAGAACCAGACGCTGTTCGATGGTTGGGTCGCCGAAGCGACAGCGGCCCGCTAGAGCGTTTCGAGCGAAGCGGCCATCGGCTTGCGAAGTAAAGCGTTTAAAAACAATGCTCTACGGAACTTTCTTAATCAGACAGACCGGCTTCACGGCAAGAAATGAGGGACTTCGTGGACAACGCTCGTGAGATGAACGACGTCGGCACGGCGATCGATACCATCGCGCAGGACATCGCGCCCAGGCTGATCGGCATCAGGCGCGATCTGCACGCCCATCCCGAGATCGGCTTCGAGGTGCAGCGCACCGCCGGCGTCGTTGCCGCCGAGCTCGCGCGGCTCGGCATCGCCTGCCGCACCGGCGTGGGGCGTACGGGTGTCGTGGCGGACATCGTCGGCCGGGCGCCCGGACCCTGCCTGGTCATCCGGGCCGACATGGACGCCCTGCCGATCCAGGAGATGACGGGGCTTGCCTATGCCAGCACCATCCCCGGCCGCATGCATGCCTGCGGACACGACCTCCACACCGCAACGCTGCTCGGCGTGGGCGCCGTCCTCAACCAGCTCTCGGGCAAGCTGCGCGGCACGGTGAGACTGGTCTTCCAGCCCGCTGAAGAGACGATCGACAGCGGCGCCGCCGCGATGATCGCCGACGGTGTGCTCGATGGCGTCAACATGGCGCTGGGCTTCCACAACGAACCCGGCGTGCCGGCGGGAACGAGCGGCTATATCCGCGGCGCAAGCTTCGCCTCGGCCGACAGCTTCCAGATCACGATCGAGGGCCGCTCCGGCCATGCGGCGCAGCCACATGAGGCTGTCGACCCGATCATGGTTGCCGGCTACCTCCTGACGCAGCTGCAGACCATCGTCTCGCGCGAGATCAACCCGATCCGCAGCGCGGTCCTTACCGTGGGTCGGATCGAGGGGGGCGACGCCTACAACATCATCCCCGACAGCTGCGTGATGGCGGGCACGATCCGCACACGCGCGCCCGAGACGCGCGACGCCATGGAAGCAGCCGTTCGCCGGATCTGTGCCGGCACGGAGATCATGCACCGCGTGACATGCAGGCTAGCCTATAGCCGCAACCTGCCTCCGGTCATGAACGATGACGGCTTGCTGGATCGCACGATCGCGGCGGTTCGCCTGCAGGGCGGGGCTATTCACGAGATCGATGGCGGCTTCGGCGCCGAGGATTTTGCCTTCTTCTCCGAGCGCGTGCCATCGTCGCATCTTCGGATCGGCTCCTCGCAGCCCGGCCGGCGGGACCGTGTCCATAACTCGAACTACCAGCCGGACGAGAGCTGCATCGCGCATGGCGTGCTCGCCTTGTCGCGCACCGCCATGGAGTTGCTGAACTAGGGCCTGTGCACGACCGGAGACCGATCCACGCAGGGAGGCACTGCCGCTTCAGCCATATGTGCAGTTCTTCGCGGCCAGGACCTTGTCCATGCCGGAAAGCTCGAGGATGCTGCCACCGTTCCTGAGCGCGGCCATGACCTCCGCCTCCTTGTCCTCGCGCGCGGCGGAATTCTTCGCGACATCGAGGAGCGTGGCCTTGGGAACGACCACGACGCCGTCATCATCGGCGCTGATGTAATCGCCGGGATTGACCACCACGCCGCCGATCACGATGGGCTGGTTGATCGTCCCCAGCGTCTCCTTGACGGTGCCCTTCATGCACAGGCCGTAGCAGAACACGTTTAAGCCGAGGCCGTGGATGGCCGGGCCGTCGCGCACGCCGGCATCCGTCACCAGCCCGACGATGCCCTTCGCCTTGCAGGCCGTGGCGAGCACTTCGCCGAACCCGCCCTGCTCGGGATGGTCGCCGGCGCTCACCACCAGCACGTCACCCGGCTGGGCCATGCTGATCGCGGTGATCAGCATCAGGTTGTCGCCGGGGAAGCATCGCGCGGTCAGGGCCGGGCCGCTGGCCCGCATGCCGGGATAGATTGGCTTGATCCGCGAGGTGAGGGCGCCGCTGCGGCCCTGCGCCTCGTGCAATGTCGCCGGAGGGAATTTCGAGATGGCCGCCAAAGCGTCGGCGTCCGGCCGATCGAACGATCTGATCACATGAACCATGGGGCACTCCGTCTTCCCAATCCGACAGGTTCTGCCGCCTGCCGGTCTCGCGCCAGGCGCTGACCCTTCGGTCTTAGGAAGGCGCCGGGAGCCGCGCCAATAGATTATTGCGTGACCCTCATAGGGATTCGCGATGGTCTGCGGGCCAGCGCGCCTTCAACGCCTGGATCTGTTCGTTGAGGACCCCGTAAACCGCGAAGGCGGCATCCGACAGCGCGACATTGTCGGGGATGCCGAGAGACATCGGCAGCGAGGCGCTTGCCGATGCGATGCGGCGGATGACCGGCTTCATGCCGACCAGCAGCGTACTCGCGATCGGCCATGGCAGGACCGTCGCCGCCATGCCTTCGAGGACGGCGGTCGCCAGCGTCGGCAGCGCGTGGATCTCGGCGACGACGCGCGCCCGCACGCCAGCCTCGCTGCAGGCCCGCTCGATGGCCTGCCGCAGATAGGATTCGCGTGCCGGCAGCACCAGCTCGATCTTTGCGAGCTCGGACACGGAGATCGCGGTTTCGCTGCCGCCGCCGATGTCGAAGGCCGGCGCCGCCACGAGATAGAACGGCTCGTCGAACAGCCGCGTATAACTGAGCCCGCGCACGGGCGTGTCGCCATAGAGCACGGCCATGTCCATGCGACCCTTCAACGTCATTTCGCTCAGGGTCACGCCGAAGCTGTCGAAGATGTTCAAGACGATGCCGGGAAAGCGGCTGCGCACCTCGCGCAGGAGCGCCGGCGCGATCAGGCTTGCAGTGCTCAGCGGCGCAAGGCCGACCGTGACGTTGCCGGAGACCGCGGCGCCGGAATCGAGGATGCTGCGGCGAGCCTCCTCGATCTGCCGTTGGACCATCTGCGCATAGCGGTAGAGGATCTGGCCGGCTTCGGTGGGCGTCACCCCGCGCGTGCTGCGGATCAGGAGTTGCTTCTTGAACTCCACCTCGAGGCTGGCGATCTGCTGGCTCAGGGCCGGCTGCGCGACATTGAGCACATTGGCCGCGCGCGTGACGCTGCCGAGATCGACGACCTTCAGGAAAGCTTCGAGACGTTTCGTGTCCAAGCGCGCTTCACCCCCGCAACGTATCCCCGACGATGCGACAAGCGGGAGGGAAACGCGACAGGCAGGTTGCGATCGCCGCAGTTGCTATCACCGCGAGCCTTGCCTCACAGCATCGGCTCGTACTGGCAATGCACGAGCAATTCCGAAACCGCGGCATTGTTGGGCAGGCGGAGCAGGGTCTCGACCAGTTCGGCAAGATCGCCCGGCTGGGTCATCTCATGCCGCGGGATCTCGTCGTCCTTGAGCGTCATGTCGGTCGCGACATAGCCGGGGCAGATCACGGTGGCGCGGATGCCGGCATCGCGCCCCTCGCGTCGGACACCATGCGTCAGCGCCGCGACCGCGAATTTGGTCATGGCATAGCCGACATTCGAGGCGACGCGTTTACTGGAGAGCGAGCCGAGATTGACGACACGGCCATGACCGCACACGGCCAGATGAGGCAGTGCTGCGCGGATGACGCGCAGCGGGCCCTTCACATTGATCCGCCACATCTCGTCGAGAAGATCTTCGCCTTCGTCGGAGACCTTGACCTTCGGGTTGATGCCGGCGGCGTTCACCAGGGCGTCGATCTGCCCGAAGCGCTCCAGCGTGGCCGCGACCCAGGCTTCCGCCGAGCCGGCTTCCTCGGCGTCGTAGCGGTGAACCAGTTCGTTCTCGCTCGCGCGCGCAGGGTCGGGGCGGCGCATGCCGGCCGAGACCCTGAAGCCGCGGCTCAGCAGTCGCTCAGTGACGGCGCGCCCGATGCCGCGCGAGGCTCCCGATACCATGACCACACGCCCTGCAGGTTCCAGCATGGCTCGTTTCCTCCCGGTTTCGGGCGCAGCGTCGAATGTGCGCGCATCCGGCCGAAGTCTAGGCCCGGCCGGGCGAGGGCGGCTAAGATGATCTGCGTCTGGCTCCATAAGCGCCGCCTATGGCGGAGCCGGCGAGGGCGGGTCGCTTGCGGCCTCCGCGCCCTTCCCCCTAGATGCTCCCGGCAAGGCAGATTTGACGGCGCTCCGGCGGGGTGAGGTTCAGTGGATACGCGACGCCTGAAATCGTTCCTGAAGATCGTCGACACCGGCAGCCTCACCCGGGCGGCAGCCGCGCTCAACATCGCCCAGCCGGCGTTGAGCCAGCAACTGGTCAGCCTGGAGAACCACTTCAAGCAGAAGCTCCTGATCCGCAGCCAGCAGGGCGTCACGCCGACGGAGGCGGGGCTCGTGCTCTATCGGCATGCGCGCACGATCCTGAAGCAGCTCGAGCATGCCGAGAACGACGTCAAGCGCGCGGCAACGACGCTGAGCGGCGCGGTCTCGGTCGGGCTTGCGCCCTATAGCGCCGGTTCGACCTTGTCCCTGAGCTTGCTGACGGCGGCGCGCGAAAAGCATCCCGAAATCCTGCTGCACATCAATGAGGGGTTCGGCGGTCCTTTCAGCGAATTGATCATGACCGGGCGGCTGGATATGGCGGTCATGCACGGCGCCGGGCCGATGCGCGGCCTCAGTTTCCAGCCGCTGCTGGTCGAGGAGTTTGTTCTGGTGGCGCCGCTGACGGCGACCCTGCCGGCAAACCCGGACGAGCCGATTTCCCTGAGCGAACTCGCCGAGATGCCGCTGATGCTCCCCAGCCGGGTGAATTTCGTCCGCAAGGCCGTCGACGCGGCTTTTGCCGGCATTCGTCACGATCCGCGCCTCGTCGCGGAGATCGAGTCGCTCGGCACGCTTCGCGATGCGGTCGGCGAAGGCGCCGGAGCCACGATCCTGCCCTGGTCGGTTGCGAACCAGGTGGTCGTGCCGGGACGCTCAGTGATCCGCCAGATCGCCTCGCCGAAGATCGAGGACACCGTCTCGCTATGCGTGTCCGATCTGATCCCGCTCTCCGAGGCTGCCGTCGCGATCCGCGGCATCCTCTTCGAGATCGCGACGCAGGCGGTGTTGTCGGGGCGGCTCTCGGCGGCAAAGACAGACGCGGCGAAATAGCTCCTGCTCTGGGCCGTCATCGCCCCGGCTTATGGCCTCAGAGCGAATTGGTTGTGTTCAAGGCCCTGTGGCGATCCTAGCTTGATGTCGAGAGCTCGCGTCATGCGGGCTGAGATCAGGATCGGACGCAGGTGGCTTTTTCAGATTATCGGATCGCATTGGTTACGGGCGCATCGTCGGGAATCGGTGCCGCCACGGTCAGGCGCCTGCGGAAGGAGGGGCTCGAGGTGCATGCGCTGGCGCGCGATGCGCAGCGTCTCAAGGCGCTGGCCGACGAGACCGGATGCCTGCCGCATGCCCTGGATGTCGCTTCGGTCGACGACATCACCGCGCTTGCGTCCGAACTCGCCATCGACGTCCTCATCAACAATGCCGGCCAGTCGCGGCAGGGCGATATCCTGAACACCTCCGCGGCCGATGTGGATTCCCTCATCGACGTCAATCTGCGCGGCGTGCTGCACCTGACCCGCCTGTTCGTGCCCGGCATGCTGGAGCGCAATCGCGGCCATGTCGTCAACATCACCTCGATCGCGGCGCATTACGCCTTCCCCGGCGGCAACACGGTCTACCATGCGACCAAGGCCGGCGTTCACGCGCTGTCGAAGCAGCTACGAACCCATCTCTACGGCTCGCGGGTGCGCGTGACGGAGATCTCCCCGGCCCGCGTCGAGACCGAGGTCTTCGCGCGTCTGCTCGGCGATGCGGTCGAGGCTCAGAAACGCTTTTATGAGGGCTATGAGGCGTTGCAGCCCGAGGACATAGCGGATTCGATCGCCTTCGCCGTGGGTTCTCCGGCGCGCATGAATGTCAGCTTCATGGAGGTGCTGCCGACCATGCAGGTGGTCGGCGGCCTGAATTTCGCCAAGAGCAAGCCGGCGTCGGCCTAACTGCGGGCGGCTCTTACCTCAGAAAGGCCACGGCTCCGGGATGGAACTCGCCAGGCTGAAGGCGCTGATCGACCTGGTCGCGCGCTCGCGGATTTCCGAATTGGAGATCACGGAAGCGGGCGAGCGTATCCGCATCTGCAGAGCGTCGCCGCTTTCCGCATCGCCGGCGACACCTCATTCCAGCCAGCCGCGGCATGAACCGGCGGCCGAACCCCAGCGCCCGGGCGGTGCGGCGGAGGCCCCGGATGAGACGGACGGCCACATCGTCGTCGCGCCGATGTTCGGCATCTTCCATCGCGCGCCTTCGCCCGATTCAGCCCCTTTCGTGGAGATCGGCCAGATCGTCGTGCCGGGCCAGAAGCTCTGCATCATCGAGGCCATGAAGACGTTCAACACGATCGGTTCGGACGTCGCCGGAACGGTCGCCGAGATTTTCGTCGAGAGCGGGCAGGAGATCGAGGCTGGCCGCCCCTTGCTGCGGATCGCTCCATGATGTGTGGGAACGCCATGCGACGCGGTTTGGCCGCCTGGTCGAGGCTGGCTCATGTTCGATAATGTCCTGATCGCCAATCGCGGCGAGATCGCGCTGCGTATCCAGCGCGCCTGCCGAGCGCTCGGGCTCAAGACGATCGTCGCCCATTCCGAGGCCGATCGCGATGCACGCTATGTCGCCCTTGCCGATCAGGCCGTCTGCATCGGTCCTGCCGCGGCACGCCTCAGCTATCTCAGCCCGGCAGTGCTTCTGCTCACAGCGGAAGCGACGGGCGCGCAGGCGATCCATCCCGGCTACGGCTTTCTCTCGGAGAATGCGGCTTTCGCCGAGCAGGTCGAAGCCGCCGGCTTGAGCTTCATCGGGCCGACGGCCGCCTCCATCCGCATCATGGGCGACAAGGTCGCGGCCAAACGGGCCATGCGCGAGGCCGGTGTTCCCTGCGTCCCGGGCCCCGACTCTGCCTTGCCGGACAATGCCGGAGAGATCGCCGCCATCGCCGCGGAGATCGGCTACCCCGTCATCGTCAAGGCGGCCGGCGGCGGCGGCGGGCGCGGCATGCGCGTCGTGCGCGCGCCGGGCGAGCTTGCGGAAGCCATTGCCGTGACCCGCGAGGAGGCGCAGCGCGCCTTCGCCAACCCCGAGATCTATATCGAGAAATTCCTCCAGCATCCTCGCCATGTCGAAATCCAGGTGCTGTGCGACCGGCATGGCACGGCGCTGTGGCTGGGCGATCGTGACTGCTCCCTGCAGCGCCGCAACCAGAAGGTCGTCGAGGAAGCCCCGGCGCCGGGCATCGCGCGCGATCTGATCGCCCGGATCGGGGAGGCCTGTGTCGAGGCCTGCCGCCGGATCGGCTATCGCGGGGTCGGGACCTTCGAGTTCCTCTATGAGGAGGAGGCCTTCTATTTCATCGAGATGAACACGCGGCTGCAGGTCGAGCATCCCGTGACGGAGGTGACAAGCGGGCTCGATCTCGTCTGCGAGCAGATCCGTGTCGCGCGCGGCGAGCGCCTGGCCTTGACGCAGTCCGAGATCAAGCTGTCCGGGCATGCGATCGAATGCCGGATCAACGCCGAGGACCCGGAGAGTTTTTCAGCCTCTCCCGGCCGCGTCACGCGCTGGGATCTGCCGGGTGGGATCGGCGTGCGCATCGATACCCATGTCGTCGCGGGCTACGTCGTGCCGCCCCATTACGATTCCCTGATCGCCAAACTGATCGTCCATGGCGCGACGCGGGAGGAGGCCTTGATCCGCGCCCGCATCGCTTTGTCCGAGATGAGGGTCGAAGGCATCAGCACCAATATCCCGCTCCATCGCGAGATCCTGGAGGACGCGGATTTCGTCGCCGGCGGGGTCGACATTCACTTTCTGGAAAAGCGACTGGCGCAGCGCCGGCGGGCGGGGCGGCCATGATGGAGATCGCCGAGATCGAGCAATTGGTGCGCTGGCTGGAAGAGGCCGATCTCGATTCCATCGAGATCGATGGACCGAGCCATGGCCTGCGGTTGAGACTGCAGCGCGAGGCGGGCTCGGCTGCCGCCGACGAGCCGTCCGCTGTCTTGGAGCCGCCGCAGGACGATGCGGCGGAGATCGTAACCGCCCGGGGCCCCGGCCAGTTCCAGGATCGCCATCCCGCACGCGAAAAACCGTTCGTGCGCGCCGGAGACAGCGTCCGCTCCGGCGACATCCTCGCTTTGGTCCGAACCGGGCCGGTCTACGCGCCGGTCACCGCGCCGCGCGACGGCCGCGTCGAGCAGATCCTCGCTACAGCCGGCGATCTGGTCGGTTTCGGATCGCCGCTGTTCCGGATTCGATAACGGCCCACGAGCCGCTGGCGGACCGTTAGAGCGTTTTCGAGCGAAATGGACGCCGGTTCGCGCGAAGAAATCACTTCAAAACAGAGAGATAGAGCCGTTTTATGATCCAATGTGATCGGAAGCTGCTCTAGCTTGGCCGCCGAACTTCAAGCCCGCTGTCAGCGCAGCCCGCTGCAGAACTCCTGGATGCGGCGGCAGCCTTCGCGCAGGCTTTCCATATCGGTCGCGTAGGACACCCGGAAATAGGGGCTCATCCCGTAGGCGGAGCCCTGCACGGTCGCGACATGCTGTTCCTGGAGCAGGGCGAAGACAAAATCGGTGTCGGTCTCGATCTTGCGCCCGCCCTTGCTGGTCCGGCCGATGCAGCCCGCGATGTTGGGGAAGACGTAGAAGGCGCCTTCCGGCTTGTGGCAGAGGACGCCGGGGGCCAGTTTCAATTGCTCGACGACGAAATCGCGCCGCCCGCGATAGATCTCAGCGCGCTCGGCCAGGAGATCCTGCGGGCCGTCCAGGGCTGCGATCGCGGCAGCCTGGGCGAGCGTGCAGATGCCGTTGGTCGCCTGGCCCTGCATGTTGTTCATCAGCGCGATGAGGGATTTGGGGCCGCCGCAGAAGCCGACGCGCCAGCCCGTCATCGCATACGCTTTTGAGGCGCCGTTGACCGTCAGCACGCGCTCCCTCAGGCGCGGCTCGACCTCGGCGATGGTGCAGAATTCGAAGCCGTCATAGATCAGGTGCTCATACATATCGTCGGTCAGGACGGCGACATGGGGGTGCCGCAGCAGGACATCGGCGAGGTCCTGCATCTCGGCGCGCGAACAGGCGGCGCCCGTCGGGTTGTTCGGAAAGTTCAGGATCAGCCATTTCGTCTGCGGCGTGATCGCGGCTTCGAGATCCTCAGGCCGCAGCTTGAACTGGTTGTTCTCGGGGCAGGGTGCCGCGACCGGCGTCGCCTGCGCGACCATGACCATGTCGGCATAACTGATCCAGCCGGGGGCGGGGATCACCACCTCGTCGCCGGGATTGCAGGTCGCCATGATGGCATCAAAAATGATCTGCTTGCCGCCATTACCGATCAGGATCTCGTCCAGTTCGTAGTCGAGCTGGTTGTCGCGCTTGAACTTGCGCTGGACCGCAGCCTTCAGGGCCTTCGTGCCGTCCTGGGGCGGGTATTTGGTGTCTCCGGCCAGGGCAGCGCGGTGCGCGGCCTCGATCGCATGGCTGGGTGTGGCGAAATCCGGTTCGCCCGAAGACAGGCTGATGATCTTCACGCCCTGCGCGCGCAATTCACGGGCTCGGTCCGTCATGGCCGCGGATGCGGAAATCTTGACAGTCTTGATGCGGTCGGCGGCTTCGAACATCGAGATTTCACCTCACTGGGACCCGGACGCGCATGCGCCGACAGGCTGGCCTCGCGGCCCTTGGACCGCGGTGAGGATAGGGCGCGTGGCGACGCGCCGCTAAGACGGCTTCGTTCTGACGTCATAGCGCTTGCCTATGGCGCAACCGCCATCCGGGCATGCGGCCGCCCTGCGGCAAGGCAATGGCTTGCATGACCTGCTTTGCCCAGGCGGGCGGCCATAGGCCGTCAAGCCGGGCCGGCTATGCCGTTTTCGTGGCCATCACGCTCAGATCCTCATCATCCCGGTATGGCGCAGCCATAAGCAGGGCCGATGACCCTAAACGAAGTTTGTCTTATCCGGGCCGGAGGGAGGCGGGTAAAACAAATGGCAGGGGCGAGCCGTCTGTCGGCGGCCATATCTATCGGCGGCCACGGGGCGGGATGTCGGCGGCGGAGGCCAGATCTCGTCGAGGATCTCCACGACGCGCCGCTTGCTTGGGGAAGACCGTTGCCGGGCCGAGAGGGGCCGGTTTGAGCGTTTGGAACGACATTAGACACCACGACGATCCGTTGACTCAGGAGACTGCTCCGGAATGACAGATGTCGCGCAAACGACCGCGCAAGCGCCAGGCGACCTCGATGAGCGCTCCCCTTGGCGTCTCAGCCTGTCCGTCGGTTTCCTGGCCTTGCCGATGCTGGCGTTCCTGTCGATCTTCTTCTTCTACCCGGCCGCCAATCTGCTGTTCTACAGCTTCCTCTCGCAGGACGCGAAAGGCATCATCGGGCGGCCTTTCACCTTGTCGCACTATGTGCACATCGCCGAGGTCGATCTCTATCTGAAGGTGTTCTGGAACACGCTGCAGATCGCCTTCATCACCTCGATCGCCGCCATCGTGATGGCCTATCCGGTCGCCATCACGATGGTCAAAAGCAAACCGATCGTGAACCGCGTGATCAGCCTGATCGTGATCGCGCCGCTGATCGTCAGCGTCGTCGTCCGCGCCTATGGCTGGCAGCTCATCTTGGTCAATACGCCGACCGGACTGCTCAACTGGCTGCTCCTGACGCTTCGCATCATCAACGAGCCGCTGGAGCTGCTCTATACCAAGACGGCCGTCGTCATCGGCTCGCTGCACGTCTTCTTCCCGATGATGGTGCTGCCGCTGGCCTCGGCGCTCGGCAAGATCGATCCCAATCTGGAGGATGCAGCCAGGATGCTCGGCGCGCCCTGGTGGAAGGTTTTCGCGCGGGTGACGCTGCCGCTGAGCATTCCAGGGCTCGTCGCGGGCTTCACGCTGGTCTTCTCGCTGACCGCGGGGTCCTTCGTCATCCCGGTACTGCTCGGCGGCACCTCGTCGACGATGCTCGGCAACCTGATCGAGCAGCAGATCTTCGTCGTCTATGACTGGCCCTTCGGCGCCACGATCGCGGTCGTGCTCGTCATCGTGGTCTTCGCCATCAACGCCTTGTCCATGCGCATCCTCGAAGGGCGCCGCTTCCGGAGGATCGCCTCATGAGCGGCCGTCTCGAAGGCGTCGGAGCCTGGGTGCTCTACTGCGTCACCGCCGCGATGATGATCTTCATCCTCGCCCCGCTCCTGGTCGTGATGTCGGTCTCGGTCTCCGACAGCTATTTCGTGACCTTTCCACCGCAGGGCTTCACCCTGAGCTGGTACGCCAAGGTCCTGCAGGATCGCGATTTCCTGGATGCGCTCCAGCTCAGCGCCGTGCTCGCCTTCAGCACGACGATGGGTTCGCTTCTCCTCGGCGTCCCGGCCGCCTTCGCCCTCGTGCGCGGCAGTTTTCTCGGGCAGTCCTTCCTCAAGAGCCTGGTGCTCTCGCCGCTGGTCTTTCCCGCGCTCGTGACCGGCCTTGCCCTGCTGCAGCTCCTCTCCAGCTTCGGCTCGGGCGATGCGCGCGTGAACCTGCTGATCGGCCACATCGTCGTCACGGCGCCTTACGTGGTCCGGACGGTGGTCAGCAGCCTCCAGCTCATGGACATCAATCTGGAGGAGGCGGCGCGCACGCTCGGGGCGAGCCGGATGAAGACCTTCTGGCGTGTCACCCTGCCTCAGATCGCGCCTGGGGTGGCTGCGGGTTCGCTCTTCGCCTTCATGGTCTCCTTCGACAACTATCCGATCTCGATGTGGCTGGCGAACTCCGAATACAGCCCGGTTCCGCTCGTCCTGATGCGGCAGCTGGTGAACGTCTTCGACCCATCAGTGCCGGCGATGTCGACGATCATCATCCTGCTGGCCGTAGTCGGCGTGCTGATCCTGGAGCGTCTGGTGGGGTTGCGCCGCGCCGTCGCGATCTAACCCACAACACAGGGGTTCACAGACGCAGCCGACCGTTCATCACCAATAAAAAAGGGGAATGCAGAACCATGACAATCGATCGCAGAACGCTCATCGCATCCGCCGCCGCCAGCGCAATGGTCATGCCGACGATCATCAGCCGGGCCTATGCCCAGGAGAAGCAGCTCCATATCGGCGTCTACAACTCGGCCCTGGGCAAACTCGTCCAGAAGGAGATCATCCCGGCCTTCGAGAAGGAGCATAAGTGCCGGGTCTTCACGATCGAGGGCGCGACCCTGTCCAACATCGCCGCGCTCCGGGCGACGCGCTCTACGCCGAAATTCAGCGTCATGATGATGGATGACGTCGGCGTGCCGCAGGCCAAGCAGGAGGAGCTGATCGACAAGCTCGACCCGGCCAAGATTCCCAATCTCGCCAAGGTCTATAAGCGCTTCCTGTTCGAGGACAGCTATGGCGTCGGCTTCAACATCTCCAGCGCGGGCATGTTCATCAACCCGCAGAAGACGACCGGCCTGACGAGCTACGAGCAGATCTTCGATCCGAAATACCGCAAGCGCATCCTGCTCAACACGCCCAAGAACACGCAGAGCGTGCTCATGCTCATCGTCGCGACGGCGCTGGCCACCGGCAAGCCGCTCAAGGAGGCGCAGTATCTCATCGATCAGGGCTGGGACAAGCTCGCCCAGCTCAAGCCGAACGTGCTGACGATCTATGACAGCGAGGCGCTGGTCCTGATGGTGGCCCAGGGACAGGCCGATATCGGCGGCATCGACTACTCCAAATCGATCTATCCGCATGCGGCCAAGGGCGTGCCGCTCGACATGGCGCCACTGAAGGAAGGCTCCTTCACCGGCATCAACAGCATGACGCTGGTCAAGAATGCGCCCGAGCCCGAGCTCGGTGCGGCTTTCATCAACCGCATGCTCGATCCTGCCGTGCTGGAGATGCTCTCCTCACAGACCTTCGGCGCGCCCTCGGTGGCCGGGATCAACTTCAAGCCGGAGGTCGCCAAATACCTCGCCTATCCCGACACCAAGATGGACGAGATGGGCCTGTTCACGCCGGATTGGAACTTCATCATTCCCAAGCGCGCCGCCCTGCTGGAACGCTACAACCAGGTCTTCAGCAGCTGACATGCCCCAGATGAAATCCGCGAATGTCCGGCTGGAAAAGCTCAACAAGCACTATCATCGCGTGGTTGCGGTCGAGGACGTGTCGCTCACCATCGAGCCGGGCAGCATGGTTGCGCTGCTCGGCCCCAGCGGCTGCGGCAAGACGACGTGCCTGCGCATGATCGCCGGGCTGGTCCAGCCCAGCTCCGGCGAGATCTTCATCAATGAGCAGCGTGTGACGCGCGTGCCGGTGCACAAGCGCAATATCGGCATGCTCTTCCAGAACTACGCGCTGTTCCCGCATATGACCGTGGCCGAGAACATCGCCTTCGGCCTCGACATGCGTGGCGTCGGCAAGGCCGATGCCAGCAAGCGCGTGACCGGGGCGCTCGACCTCGTCCAGCTCGGCAAGTTCGGCGACCGCTTTCCGACCCAGCTCTCGGGCGGGCAGCAGCAGCGCGTCGCCTTGGCCCGCGCCCTGGTCATCGAGCCCGCCATGCTCCTGCTCGACGAGCCGCTGGGCGCGCTCGACAAAGGGCTGCGCGAGAGCATGCAGGTGGAGTTGCGCGCACTCCAGCGCCGTCTCGGGCTCACCACCGTCATGGTGACCCATGACCAGGACGAGGCCCTGACGATGGCGGACCGCATCGTCGTGATGCGTGATGGACGCCTGGAGCAGGTCGGCGGAGCCACCGAGATCTATCAGAAGCCGGCTTCGCGCTTCGTCGCGACCTTTCTCGGCGCATCGAACATGTTCAGCGGCAAGATCGAGACGCGCGACGGTGCAGGGGCGGTGGTTTCCGTTGCAGATGGCTTCGGCCTGCTCGTGGACGGGCTGCCAGGGGACGCTCGGGAAGCGACGGTCTCCGTGCGCCCCGAGGCCATCGTCGTCGAGCCCCTGGGCAATGCAGCGCCCCGGGCGGAGACGCCCAACAGCGTCGTCGCGACCATCGATCAGGTCATCTATCGCGGCTTCATCAATCACTATTACCTGAAGCTGCCGAGCGGGTCCGAGATCATCGCCTATCAGCAGAACCGGACCAGCGAAGGCGCCAGTTCCTTCGCCCCCGGCGACAAGGTCATCGCCCGATGGGACGCATCGAGCAACCATGTCCTGCCCAATGGCTGATCGCATCATGCGCTTCCGCCATGCGGGCGCGCTCCAGAGCGTGTCGCGATACCCGCATAAGCAATGGGTCTTGGCCGTTCCGCCGCTCCGCAGCGCAAAGCAGGGCGACGCCCGACAAGCCTGGCCGGGGCAGCGCCGCCGCCTGGGCCGTTTCGTTCTGGAGATGCCGTTTCCGTGTCGCTGGACCTGACGATCGCCGCTGCGGCCGACGAGGCGCCTCCTGCGCCCGCTGAGGAGCTGCCCAAGCTCAGCAATATCGGAACGCGCGCGCTCATCCTGGAGGCGCCAGGCGCGTTCGATCTGCTGCAGCAGCGGCGCATCCTTGCGCTGGCGGATGAGGTCGCCACCTGGCCCGGCGTGGCGGAGGTGGTTCCCGGCGTCACCAATCTGATGGTGATCTTCGCCGAGCCGCCGCGCGATCTCCAGGCCTGCCGGCGCGCGCTTGCCGAAGCCTGGCGGCGCCTGCCGCCGAAGCCGCTGGCCAGCCGCGTGATCGAGATCCCCGTCATCTATGGCGGCGAGCTCGGCTCGGACCTCGCCGCCGTCTGCGCCTATTCCGGCCAATTGCGGGAGGAGGTCATCCGCATCCACAGCAGCGGCACCTACACCGTCTGCTGTCTCGGCAGCTCGCCGGGTTTCGGCTATCTGCACGGTCTCGATCCCAAGATCTTCATGCCGCGCAAGACCGTGCCGTCGCTGCGCATGCTGGCGGGCACGGTGACGATCGGCGGCATGCAGGCCGGGGTTTCGGTCTCGACCGGCCCCAATGGCTGGAACGCGATCGGCTTTACCGCGGTGTCGATGTTCGATCTGGCGCGTGACACTCCGGCCCTGCTGGCGCCTGGCGACATCGTTCGCTTCACCGTCGAGAGAGTTGAGCCGTGATCGAGGTTCTCTCCACCTTCGCGCTCAACACGGTGCAGGATCTCGGGCGCTTCGGCTCCCGTCATCTCGGCGTCAGCACCTCCGGGGTGATGGACCCGCTCGCCCTGACGGTCGGCAATATCCTGCTCGGGAACGCCGATGATGCGGCCGGCATCGAAATCCAGACCTTTCCGTTCGAGCTGCGCTTCCAGGTCGACACCGCCTTCGCCGTGACCGGGGCGGACTGCACTGCGACATTGGACGGCCGCCTGCTGCCGCCCTGGTGGACCGCCCCGGCGAAGGCCGGGCAGGTGCTGAAGCTGAATCCGCCCATGAGAGGTGCGCGCAGCTATCTGACGCTTGCCGGCGGCGTCGATGTGCCCGTCATACTCGGCTCCCGCAGCACGCATCTGCGCAGCGAATTCGGCGGCTTTCTGGGGCGAGCCTTGGCGAAGGGCGATGTCGTTGGAACCGCAGATGGAGCCGGCGGGCCGGCGCGGACGCGGCCTGACGCATTCGGGGTCGAGCCCGCCGAGATCGCGCTGCCACCGGGCGCTCCCGGCGAGGCCGAGCCAAGCGACGACGCGTTGCCGGTCAGGGTCCTGCGCGCGGGCGAATACGAGCTCTTCCCGCAGGAAGCCCGACAGCGCTTCTGGAGCACGGCCTGGAAGATCACCCATCAGAGCGACCGCGCCGGCTACCGGCTGGGCGGCGAGCCCCTGAAGCTCGCATCCCGCGTCGAGATGCGCTCCTACGGCATCGTTGCTGGCGTGGTCCAGGTGCCGCCTTCCGGAGAGCCCATCATCCAGCTCAGCGATGCGAACACGGCGGGCGGCTATCCGAAGATCGCCGGCGTGGTCGAGGCCGATCTCTGGCGTCTGGCCCAGGCCCGGATCGGCAGCTCGATCCGCTTCGTCGATACCAGCTATGACGATGCCGTCGCCGCGATGGCGCCCGTGAACGCCTATCTCGCGCAGATCCGCCGGATGGTCGAACTCTACCGGCAACGGCCGCGCTAGCCGCCTGACGATGACAGTGTGGTCAGGAAAACGAGGGCAACGAAGATGAAGATCGACCTCAATTCCGATATGGGCGAGGGCTTCGGGCCTTACAGGATCGGCGATGACGAAGCGCTGATGGAGATCGTCTCCTCGGCCAATGTCGCCTGCGGCTTCCATGCCGGCGACCCGGTCATCATGGATCGCACCGTGCGATCGGCCAAGGCACGCAAGGTCGGCATCGGCGCCCATCCCGGCCTGCCGGATCTGATGGGTTTTGGCCGGCGCATCATCCAGATGGACAGCGCCGAGCTGGAGAAGCACCTCGTCTACCAGATCGGCGCGCTGCAGGGCATCGCCGCCGCGGCAGGCCACAAGGTGACCCATGTCAGCTATCACGCTGCGCTCGGGAACATGGCGACCGCTGACAAGGATGTCGCGGATGTACTCGCGCGCGCCATCGCCGCCATCGACCGCGACCTCATCGTGTTCTCAATGCCCGATACGGAGGTCGAGCGTGCGGCGCAGCGCGCCGGCCTGCGCGTCCTGACGCTGTTTCTCGCGGACAGGGCCTATGACGAGCATGGCGAGCTGGTCTCGCGCAAGCGTCCGAATTCGGTGATCACCTCGCCCGACGAGGTCGCTCTACGGGTGCGGCAATTCCTCGATGACGGCACGGTGACGACGATCGAGGGCAAGCGCCTCAAGATGCGCGCGAGGTCCATCCTGGTGCACAGCGACACGCCGGGTTCGACGCAGCTCGCGCGAACCGTCCGCGAGACGATCGAAGCGGGCGGGGGCACCGTCACCCCTGCGACCCAGATCCTGGCTTGATCGATCGGTCATTGGCCGCAGCGACGCGCCAACCGGTGTCGGCCAATGCTGACACGTTCCGGCCAGAATCGCGTCAGGTGCAGACCCATTCGCGCACCGCGCATTGCGTGCCTGTCCGCTCGCACGCCTGCACGGCCTGATCCGCGGCTTGCTGACGCGTCGGCGCCGCCTTTGCGCTCCAAGGTGTGATGCGGTCGCTCTTGTCCTTGGCGACTGCGAGCGCGCCGCAGTGATGATAGGGAAACCCGGTGCGGTCATCATCGTCCCAATGGCGATGATTTCGATTAGCCGTGGCCAAAATCGCCAGCCGTTCGCGCGGACGAGATGCGCCATGGACGGACATTGGACGATTGCCCGAAAACGGACGTTGCCAAGGGGCTCTCCTGACTGCGGCTCCCGAGCCGATCCAGTCAGAGATGCATCGCTCGACATCACCGGTCACGATCGTTGCATGTGAAGCCTAAACGGTTGCAACTATAACAGTCTGCGAACTTCGCGCTGGCTGCTTCGCAGCAGCTCGACAACGGACAGAGGTCTCGCGGAGCAGGATGAAGACCCTCATTGATTCCACCAATGCGCTGATCGGCGGAATGGCGGCGATACGCCGGCAATTCGGCGTGCCCCCGCAGTTTCCGCCCGCGGTCCTTGCGGCGGCGGAAACGGCTGCCCATCGCGCGCCGACCGCGCATGTCGATCGCACGGACCGGCCTTTCGTCACGCTCGACCCCGCGACCTCAACCGATCTCGACCAGGCCTTCACGATCGAGCGCAGCGGCAGCGATCTGCTGCTGCATTACGCCATCGCCGATGTCGCCTGGTTCGTCGACGATGGCGACGTGGTCGACCGGGAAGCCTGGCAGCGCGGCGCGACGCTCTATCTGCCGGACGGCAAGGCCGGGCTGTATCCGCCGGTTCTCACTGAGGGCGCAGCGAGCCTCCTGCCCGCTGTCCTGCGGCCGGCCGTGATCTTCACCACTCGGATCGACGCCGCTGGCAATGCCCATCTCGACGGTGCCGAACGGGCCGTCATCCGCAGCATCGCCAAGCTCGCCTATGACGGGGTCAAGGCCGCCGATCTGCCGGTTGATTTCGATGAGTTCGCCCGCCGTATCGAGGCTGCCGAGAGCCGGCGCGGCGCAGCGCGCGTGGACCCGCCGGAACAGGAGGTCGACGCTCTCGGCGACGGCCGCTACCAATTGCTCTTCCGCCCGCGCCTGCGCGCCGAGGAGCAGAACGCCGCCCTGTCCCTGGCCAGCAATGTCGCAATCGCGGCCGCGCTGCTGGCGGCCCGGACCGGCCTGTTCCGGGTCATGTCGGAACCGGATCAAAAGGCCGTCCAGCGCCTGCGCCAGACCGCGCGTGCCCTGGGATTGTCATGGCCGGACATGCAGTCGCTCGTCCAGTTCGAGAAGACGCTGAATCCCACCGACAGCAGCCATGCCGCCTTCATGCTGGCGGTGCGGAGGGCCAGCGGCGGTGCAAGCTATGTTCCTTATCGCGACGGCATCGTGCCCTGGCATGCGCCGATGGCGGCGACCTATGCGCATGCCTCGGCACCGCTGCGCCGCCTCGCAGATCGCTATGTGGTGCGCGCTGCGCTCGCGGTCGCGAACGGCCAGCCGGTGCCGCCGGCGGTATCGGCCGCATTCGAGCAATTACCCGCGGTGATGGCGAGGGCCGATGCCCGCGACGGGCAAATCGACCGAAACGTGATCGACCTCGCCGAAGCTCTGATGCTTCAGGGCAGCGAAGGAACCACGTTCGAGGCAGTGGTGACCGATGCGGACGAGCACGGCCTGCGCATCCAGCTCTGCGAGTTGCCCGTGGTCGCGCGGGTTCACGGGCAAGGCGGCAAGCCGGGCGATCGGATCCGGGTCAAGCTGACATCCGCCGATCCCCTGCAGCACACGGTCACCTTCGAGCGAGCAGGTTGAGGGCGATGACATTCCGAAAGCCCGTCCTACAGCCGGTGCGGATCGCAGAGCTGCGTCCGCCCCCGATGTCGGTCGGCGGCTTCAGGGCGGTCGAGGACAAACGTCGGATCTGGCGCGTTCGGGATGGCGGCGAGACGCAGGGTTTCCTGGCGCGGCACACGATCCCGGTGATCAGGGGCCCAAGGATCGTCCTTACGTCCCCAGGCAGCTAAGGTCGTGGTGCTGCGAGCCTGAAGCAGGACGAAAAAGGGTGGGAGGGGAGCCGCTCAGCGCGGCTCGTCCATGATGTCGTCGATGCCGGCTGCCAGTGCCTCCCGCGCAATCTCGCCTGTAGGGAGCGAGGGGAGCGTGCCGTCGCGGCGCAGGAACAGTGTCACCGGCAGCCCAGGTGTAGCGCAATAAGCCCACGGACTTCGCTCCGGGGGCTTTTGCAATTTCGGCCACCGCGGGCAGCATGTTCGCCGTCCATGGGACGTGCCACGGAGAACCCGACGCAAGCCGTTGATCGACCTGCTGAGCCATGTCTGGAAGAGGGTGCGGATCGTCGCGGCAATACGGTGCTGCGGCGATCTGCAGAGGTCTCATCCGGCGGCGCGGATGTCCTCGCGCTTGGGCAGCGTCCAGTTCGGCCGTGGGAAATGGCAGGTGTAGCCGGCAGGATAGCGCTCCAGGTAATCCTGGTGCTCCGGCTCGGCCTCCCAGAAATCGCCGACCGGTGTCACCTCGGTCACGACCTTACCGGGCCAGATCCCCGATGCGTTGACGTCGGCGATGGTATCCTCGGCGACACGCTTCTGCTCGTCGTTTTCATAGAAGATCGCCGAGCGGTAGCTCGCGCCGATATCGTTGCCCTGACGGTCGCGTGTCGACGGGTCGTGAATCTGGAAAAAGAATTCGAGCAGGTCACGGTAGCTCGTCTGGGCCGGGTCAAACACGATCTCGATCGCCTCGGCATGGTTGCCATGATTGCGGTACGTGGCATTGGGCACCTCGCCACCCGAATAGCCGACGCGGGTGGAGATCACGCCGGGTCTGCGGCGGATCAGGTCCTGCATGCCCCAGAAGCAACCGCCGGCAAGCACTGCGCGTTCCGTTGTCATGGCTCTCGACCTCCTGATTTTAGGTTGGCCCGAATATAGGCATTGTCGAACACAATATCAGGCAGGGAGCGAGTAGGCGGATGGCGGTGAGATTTCTCTTCGACGGTCCCGAACAGGCGCAACGAACGGTCCTGCTCGCTCACGGCGCTGGGGGGCCGATGGATTCACCCTCGCTGACAGCGACGGCGAAGGCCTTGGCGGGATCGGGCTTTCGCGTGGCTCGCTTCGAGTTCGACTATATGGCCGGCCGACGGACGGCGTCGGGCCGCAAGCCGCCGCCGCGCGCAGAAAAGCTCAATCCGGAATACATCGCCGCCATCGACGCGCTCGACGCAAAAGGTCCGCTCATCATCGGCGGCAAGTCGATGGGCGGCCGGGTTGCCAGCATGGTCGCAGACGACCTCTTCGCCTCCGACCGGGTCCACGGCCTGCTGTGCCTTGGTTATCCCTTTCATCCGCCGGCCAAGCCCGAGCAGTTGCGCACGGCGCACCTTGTCGACCTGAAGATCCCGACGCTGATTGTGCAGGGCACGCGCGACCAATTCGGCATGCGGGACGAGGTGGCCACCTACACGCTGTCACCGGTCATCGAGATTTTGTGGCTCGAGGACGGCGACCACGATTTGAAGCCACGTAAATCCGTTTCCGGCTTTTCTGCCGCCGACCATCTGAAGACCATCGCTGAGGCGGTTTCGGCCTGGGCCGAGCCGATCACGAGCTGAGACGGGACGATGAAAATCGCCACCTTCAACGTCAACGGCATCAACGGACGCCTAGCGGTGCTCCTGCGATGGCTTGAGGACGCGCAGCCGGAGGTCGTTTGCCTGCAGGAGTTGAAGGCTCCTGATGGCCGCTTTCCGATCGGAGCGATCGAGAAGGCAGGCTATGCTGCGATCTGGCATGGGCTTGAAGCCGTGGCCATGCTGCGGGCAAGCGCCTGGTGACTGCCGGCAGGGCATCGCGCCGGCCGCAACTTGCCTGCCGGCTTTCATCCGGCGTGGCGCGAAAGAGCTTCCGCCATTCGCTCGACAGCGTTCGTCAGAACCGCGCGGGTGCAGCCGAAATTCAGACGCACGAACGAACCATATCCCGCACCAAACACCTCGCCGGCATAGAGTCCGAGCATCGCCCTCTCGAGGAAGAAGGCCTGGGGCGAGGTCGGCAGGTCCAGCGCGCTGCAGTCGAGCCAGGCCAGGAACGAGGCCTGCGGCGGATGATAGCAGATGCCAGGAAGCAGCCGGCGGAGTTCCAAGTCGAGATGATCGCGGTTCGCCTGCAGGTAGTCGAGCAACGCCACCCGCCAGGCGCCGGCATCGCGATAGGCTGCCAGGGTCGCCTCCAGCCCCATCAGGTTCACGCTGTCGACGAGACCGCTGCGTGCGCCGTTGAAGGCGTTGCGCAGGGCAGGGTCGGTGATGACGGCGAAGGCGGTCTTCAGGCCGGGGATGTTGTAGGTCTTGCTCGCCGACATCAGCGTGATGGTGCGCTTCGCGATCTCGGGACCCAGGCTGGCGATCGGGACATGCGGCCTGCCGTCGAAAACGAGGTCGCAATGGATCTCGTCTGAAATGATCAGCGTGTCGCCGGCTTCCGCAGCCGCCGCGATCCCGTCGAGATCGTCGCGCGTATAGACGTAGCCGGTCGGGTTGTGCGGATTGCTCAGGAGAAAGGCGTGCGCCTGCCGCACGCCGTCGGCAAGGGTTGCGCGATCGGGGACGTAGCCCTGTTCGCCGCGGACCAACGGAACCAGAAGCGACTCTAGCCCCCAATGGCCCGGCGCGTCCAGGATCGGCCTGTACATCGGCGTCTGGATCAGAACCTTGTCGCCGGGCTTCAATCGTGCCTTCAGGGCCATGTTGAAACCGGCCTCGACTCCCGGCAGGAAGACGATGTCGCCCGGCTTGATCTGCCAGCGGAAGCGGGTCGCGAGGTCGAGGACGATCTGCTCGCGCAGGGCGGCCTGCGCGACGGCATAGCCGAAGACGGGATGGTCGAGCCGGCGCCTCAGCGCCGCCACGATCTCGGGCGCGACGGCGAAGTCGGTGTCGGCGATCCACATCGGCAGAACGTCGGCCGGATAACGGCTCCATTTCGTGCTGCCCGTGTCGCGACGGTCAGGCGCGGTATCGAAGTCGTATTGGGGCATGGCTGCTTTCTGCGGCTTGGCAGGTCAATGACGGCGGTGGCCGATCTCTGGCGCGACCAGGCCGATGAAGTCCGAAAGGATCTGCTCGTACTCTCCACGAGCAAAATTATAGGGTAGTTCCAGCCTGAGTTCCGCGACATGACGCAGCACAGGGTCCCGGTTCAGGGCTTCGAGGATCTGCTCGGCCGAGCCGACGATGTCGGGCGCGAACTGCGTTCTGCGCTCGCCTTGCGGCGACAGGGTGCGCTCATGCCGCGAGGCCGCGAAGTCCTGATATTTCCGCCTGGTCCGGGCATTGGCGCTGTCGAGCGGGAGGATCACCCGCCCGGCCGAGACGCGCGGCGCCGCCTGGCCGGCATAGCTGTTCCAGTAGGCCTCGATCTGCGCCTGCTGGACCGCCTGGAAACTGCCGGCGCCCTCCGTGACGTTGATGTTTCCGACGAGGAGGTTGAAGCCCGATGTGCCGGCCCAGGCCGCCGAGCGCAGCGAGCCTGCGCCGTACCAGAGCCGGTCGCGCAAGCCCTGCGCGTGCGGCCGCACCCGCGGTTTCTGCCGCCCGCCGGCGGAGACGATGACCGCATCCTCCTCGCCGATCCAGCCGCCGGCGAGATTGGCGGCGAGTTCGGCGATGCGGCCATAGCCGGATTGCGAATCCGCCGCGGCGTTGTCGTTGAAGCGGGCTCCGAGCAGGGCGGCAGGCGAGGGCTCCCCGGCGCTCAGCCCGACATTGAGCCGGCCGTTCCCCAGCACATCGACGGTGGCGAGGTCTTCCGCCAGCCGCATGGGGTTCTCGTAGCCCATGTGGATCACGGCGACGCCGAGGCCGATGCGGCGGGTGCGCTGCGTCGCAGCGGCGAGGAAGGTGCTGGCCGAGGAGATGCCGGTTTCCAGATGGCGCTGCCGCACCCAGGCGCTGTCATAGCCGAGCGCCTCGGCACGTGCGAACAGCGACAGCGTGTCCTCAAGCCCTTCGGCGGGGCGCTCCTCGGCATAGTTGCCGGGAATCAGGAAGCCGATATGGCCTATGGCCAGCGAAGCGAGCGACATAGGATGCGTCGATCCCGTCAGTACTTGGGAAGGCCGGGAGGATTGGTCTCCGCTTTGGGGAGTGCCTCGTCGCCGAGGTCCCAACGGTCCAGCGCCTTGCGATAGCTGCCGTCGCGGAACAGGCCATTGAGCGCTGCCGTGACGCCGTTGGCGAGGCCGCTGCCCTTTCGGGTCGTGACGGCGACGTCCGAGCGATCGGGCCAGCCGGCGCTAAGCGTGCCGACGCGCCTGATGTTGCCGTCGCGCGACTGGATGAACAGCAGCTGCGCATGGGGCTGCACGATGACCTCCGCGCGTCCCGCTGCGAGCGCCAGGAGGCGTCCGGGCTCGTCGTCGAAATAGATCAGCTCGAGCGGCTTCAGGCCCTGCGCGACATTCTGCTTGTTCCATTCGAGCAGTATGCGCTCCTGGTTCGTGCCGGCCCCGATGATGATCTTGAGGCCTGCGGCGTCCCTGGGCTGGGCGATGCGCTCGATCTTGCTGTCAGCCTTGACGAAAAAGCCGTGCAGGCCCTGCCGGTAGCTCGAGAAGTCGAACTTCTCCTTGCGCTGCTCGGTGACACCGATGTTGGAGATCGCCGCGTCATATTTGCCCGAGACGATGCCGAGCGGCCAGTCGGCCCAGGCGACGGGCAGAAGCTTCAGCTTCAGCCCGAGTGCGTCGGCCAGCAACTGGGCGATATCGGCATCCGCGCCGACGATGGTTTTGGCGTCGGTGGCGTAGGTCGCGATCGGCGGCGTGCCGGGGTTGATCGCGACCGTCAGGATGCCAGGCTCGACGAATTTGTAGTTTTTCGCCACAGCAGCGACGGCCTCGTCGTTGCGGGTCGTGCGCGGCCGCCCGGCCTGCTCGGGGCCGAGATCGTATTTCGTTTGCGCAAGCGCGCCCGAGGCCGCCAGTGCGGCGCCGAGTGCGAGCCCGGCCAGCCAGGCCGGGGCGAGATAGCGTCTCATCATGTCATGCCACCTTTTGGCCGCGTCGCGGACCGGCCTCAGCTCTTGGGCAGGCCCGGGGGATTGGTGCGGGATTCCTGGATCGCCTCGTGAGGCAGGTTCCAGCGCGCCAGCACCTTGGCGTAATTGCCGTTCTTGATCTGCGCGTTGATCGCCGCCGTGATCGCCTCGGCGAGGCCTGCGCCCTTGCGGGTGGTCACCGCGATCTCGGCCGTCACCGGCCAGCCGCCCGATAGGTTGCCGACACCCTTGGTCTTGCTGTCGAGGGCTGCGCGGTAGCTCAGCAGCGCGTTGGGGCCGAGATAGACATCGGCGCGCCCGCTCTGCAGCGCCAGCTGCAGCACGGCGTCGTCATCGTAATACTGCACCTCCGATTTGGGCAGACCGGCGGCTTCGTTCTGCTTGATCCAGTTGAGCAGGATGCGCTCCTGGTTGGTGCCCGAGCTGACGATGACCTTGAGCCCGGCGACGTCCTTGGGTTCCTTGATGGCGGTGATCTTGCTGTCGGCCTTGACGAAGAAGCCCAGCAAATCGTTGCGGTAGGTCGAGAAGTCGAATTTCTCCTTGCGTTCCTCCGTCACGGTCACGTTCGAGGCGACGGCGTCGTATTTGCCGGAGATCACGCCGAGCGGCCAATCCGCCCAGGCGACGTTGACCAGTTCGAGCTGGAGGCCGAGGCTGTCGGCAACGAGCTGCGAGATATCGGCTTCTGATCCCACCAGCGTCTTGTTGTCGGTCGCGAAGGTGCCGAAGGGCAGCCTTGTCGAGGCATTGGCGATGGTGAGCTTGCCGGGTGTGACCAGTTTCACGCCGGGGCCCAGCAACTTTATCGCGGCCTCGACCTTGTCAGTGCGCACTCGCGACTTCTGTTCGGGCGAGAGATCGGGTTCGAGGGCGCGGGCGCCCGACGACAGTCCCAATGCGAGACCCGCGGCCAGGACCGATACGGCAAGACGTCTGCTCAACATGGAAATCTCCTTTGGTGGAAGCGGGGACAGGTCAATGCTTTTGGGGTCGTCGCGCGCTCACAGGACCTTGGCCAGGAACTCGCGGGTGCGGGGATGGTTGGGGGCGCCGAGCACGACCGAAGGCGGCCCCTGCTCGATGATCTCGCCCTGGTCCATGAAGACCACGGTGTCGGCGACCTCGCGAGCGAAGCCGATCTCGTGCGTGACGATGATCAGGGTCACGCCGGAGCGCGCGAGCTCCTTGATAACGTCGAGCACCTCGTTGACGAGCTCCGGATCGAGCGCCGAGGTCGGCTCGTCGAAGAGCAGGACTTTTGGCCGCATGGCGAGTGCGCGCGCGATCGCCACGCGCTGTTGCTGGCCGCCGGAGAGCTGGCGGGGATAGGCATCCGCCTTCTCCGACAGGCCGACGCGGGCCAGAAGGTCGCGGGCCTGTGCCTCGGCCTCAGTGTGCGGGACGCCGCGCACGGTCACCGGCGCCTCGGTGATGTTGTCGAGCACGGTCAGATGCGGGAACAGATTGAAGTTCTGGAACACCATGCCGACATCGACGCGGCGCTTGAGGATGTCCTTTTCCTTCAGCTCGTAGAGCAGCCCGCCCTCCTGCCGGTATCCGATCAACTCGCCATCGATGGCGATGAAGCCTTGGTCGACGCGCTCGAGATGGTTGATCGAGCGCAGCAGGGTCGATTTGCCGGAGCCGGACTGGCCAAGGATCGCGGTGACGCTGCCTGCCGGTATCGTCAGGCTGAGGCGGTCAAGAACCTTGAGCGGCCCGAAGCTCTTCGAGACGTTGTGGATGGCGACCGTGCCGCCGGCCGCCGCACGCTCGCCGGCGGAGATGCCGCGCGGCTCGATGGCGCTGCGGGCCGAGCCGACGAAGCGCGGCGCCGTGACAGGTGTCGTCGACGGAGTGGGTTGGGGGACGAAGCGGAACTGGCCAAGCCATTCGAGAATGGCGCGCAGCACGGGGGGCGGCGGATTGCGCAGGGCGCCCCGGGCATAGTGGCGCTCGATGAAATACTGGACCGCCGACAGGACCGACAGGATGATGAGGTACCAGATGGTCGCAACCATCAGGAGCGGGATCACCTCGAGATTGCGCCGGTAGATGACCTGGATCGTGTAGAACAGCTCGGGCAGCGCGAGGATGTAGACGTTGGACGTGCCCTTCGCGAGGCCGATGATGTCGTTGAAAGCGGGCGGCACGATCGAGCGCATCGCCTGCGGCAGGATGATCCGCGAGGCCTGGCGCGAGCGCGGCAGGCCGAGCGAGGCGGCGGCCTCGAGCTGGCCCTGGTCGACGGAGAGAATGCCGCCACGGATGATCTCGGAGGTGAAGGCGGCCTGGTTGATCGAGAGGCCGAGAAGCGCCGCCGTGAAGGGGCTGATCAGCTGCGTGGTCTGGTAGCTGAAGAAATTGATGCTCGTGTAGGGCACCCCGATCGTGATCGTCTCGTAGAGATAGCCGAGATTGTTCAGGATCAGCAGCAGGACGATCAGCGGGATCGAGCGGAAGATCCAGGTGAAGGTCCAGGACAGGCCCGACAAGAGCGGTGAACCCGACACGCGCGCCAGGGCCAGAGCGGTGCCCAGCGTGAAGCCGAAGAGAGCGCCCAGCAAGGTCAGCAGCAGCGTGCGGCCGAGCCCCATCAGCACGGGCTCCGACAGGAACCACTCCGCGAAGACGTTCCAGCCCCAGCGCTCATTGCCGAGGATGGAGTTCAGCGTTGCCGCGATGAGCAGCGCCGCGACGATGGTCCCGACCGTCCGGGCCGGATAGCGCGCCGGGACGATCCGGTGCTGCGAGTAGTCGCCGCTCGCTGGCCGGATCGGGGCCAAGGGCGTGTCACGGAAATCGGTCGTCGCGGTCATGCGGAGGTCTCGTCCTTGTCGGGCTGTCACGCACCGACGGCGCGGCGCGCATCGGGGGAGGCGGTGGCTTGGTGCGGGGCGTAAGGAGCATCGGTGCCGCGGCCGAGATGCTTTTCGAAGGGCAGAATGCGCACCGGTCCGGAGTCGACTTCGGGATCCTCCAGCCGGCTGTAGCCGTGGCCGAGATAGAGCCCCTCGGCCTCCGGCTGGCGGAAGCCGGTGGTCAGGAAGATCCGGCTGTAGCCCTGGCGCAGAACCTGAGCCTCGAGCTCGATCAGGACCTTGCGGGCGAGGCCCTGCCGGCGCAGGTCGTGCCGGGTCCAGACGCGCTTGAGTTCGGCGGTCTGCGCGTCGAAGAGCTTGAACCCGCCGCCGCCGATGGTCTCGCCATTGCGGATCAGCAGCAGGAAGTTGCCATGCGGGGGCTGGAACAGCGCGGGCGGATAGCGATGCAATTCGACGACCGCGCCCTCGCGGCCGGGAACGTCGCCATAGCGGCTGTCGTATTCGTGGATCAGCTCGTCGACCAGCGGCCTGGCCCGGGGATCGTCCGTGGTGGTGTAGAGAAACTCGTCGCTCATGGCGTCGTCTCGCCTGTAGGGTTCATGACAGGAAGCGTTCCGTCAGCCGGGTCCAGAAGGTCGCGGCAGGGGCGATCAACGCGTCGTTGAAGTCGTAGGCCCCATTGTGGAGCGATGCGGATTGCCCATTTCCGACAAAGAGAGAGGAGCCTCGCTTCGCTTCGAGGAAATAGGCGAAGTCCTCCGAGGCCGTGCGCGGCGGGAAGGCCGGGTCGACCTGGTTTCGGCCGAATGTGTCGAGCGCGACGGCCGCGGCGAATTCAGTTTCCGCCACATGGTTCGCTACGCTGGGCAAGCCGAGCCGGTAATCGACCTCGGCCATCGCGCCGAATGCTGCGGCTTGGGCTTCGACGAGGTCGGGAATGCGCCGCTGGAGCAGTTGCCGCACAGCCGGATCAAAGGAGCGGATGGTGAGTTGAAGATCAACGCTTTCGGGAATGACGTTGGCAGCGGTGCCGCCATGGATCGATCCGACGGTCACGATCGCCATCTGCCGTGGATCGACATTGCGCGAGACCACGCTCTGGAGAGCGGTGATCAGGTGGGCGGCCACCAGGATAGGGTCGACCGTCTCATGGGGCGCAGCGCCATGCCCGCCTTTGCCGACGACCTTGATCAGGGCCTTGTCGACCGAGGCCATGGCGGCGCCCGCAACGAAACCGAAATACCCGGTGGGAACGCCCGGCCAATTGTGCAGACCGAACACCGCATCGACGGGAAAGCGCTCGAACAAGCCTTCCGCCAGCATCCTCCTCGCGCCCGCACCGATCTCTTCCGCCGGCTGGAAGATCAGGTGCAGCGTGCCGTCGAAGTTTCTCGTCTCGGCCAGATGGCGCGCGGCGGCAAGCAGGATCGTGATGTGCCCGTCATGTCCGCAAGCGTGCATGACGCCGGTTGTTTCGCTGGCATAGGGAAGGCCGGTCTCTTCATGGATCGGCAGGGCGTCCATGTCGGCGCGCAGGCCGATCGCCTTGCCACCCGCGCCATGGCGCAAGGTCCCGACGACGCCCGTGCCGGCGATGCCGGTCGTGACCTCATAGCCCCAGGACGTCAGCAGTTCGGCGACCTTCGCGCTCGTCCGCGCCTCACGGAAGGCGAGCTCGGGATACCGGTGAAAATCGCGGCGCAGGGCGACGAATGTGTCGAGATGCGCGGCGATACCGGGCTCGATGGCGCTGGCGATTGCGGTCGGGTGGGTGTGAACGGTCATGATCTCGCGATCCGGATGCGGCGAGGCTCAGCTCGCGGTCTTCTGCCGGTCGGGAGCGGGCTGCGCATGGCGGCTCACCTTTCGCGGCAGTCCGAGATGGTCGCGCAATGTCGCGCCGGGCAGGTCGCGACTGTAATATCCGCGTGCCTCCAGCACCGGGACCACATGGGTGATGAAATCGTCGAGCCCCTGCGCGACCACGGGGAATCCGAGGATGAAGCCGTCGGCCGCGCCCGCGTCGATCCAGCGGATGATTTCGCCGGCGACGTGTTCGCCTGTGCCGATGAAATTCGGCTTCGGCGTCGCGACCTCCAATGCGACCTCGCGCAAGGTCTGGCCCTTTGATTTTGCGTTGGCCTTGATGCGGTCGGTGGTCGAGCGGAAGCTGTTCTTGCCGAGTTCGCCCAGCTCGGGAAAGGCTTCGTCCAGCGGGTAGGCCGTGAAGTCGTGGTGGTCGAAATAGCGGCCGAGATAGGCGAGAGCTTCGTCGATGCCCAGCAGGTTGCGGATGACCTCGTACTTGGCCTGGGCTTCTTCCGCGGTCTCACCGACGATGGGGCCAATGCCGGGAAATATCTTCACGTCGTCGGCTGAACGGCCGTGGGCGACTGCGCTCGTCTTGACCTGCTTCAGGAAGGTTCGCGTCTCCTCGACCGAGGGCGAATGGGTGAAGACCGCGTCGGCATATTTCCCGGCAAGCTTGATCCCTGGATCGGAGGAGCCGGCCTGAAAGATCACCGTCTGTCCCTGCGGCGAGCGGCCGATGTTGAGCGGACCGTCGACCTGGAAGAAGCGGCCCCGGTGGTTCAGCTCATGCAGCTTGGTGCGGTCGAAGAATTGCCCTGTCTCGCGATTGCGCAGCACCGCATCGTCGTCCCAGGAATCCCACAGCCCCTGCGCGACCTCGAGATACTCATCCGCGATCTCATAGCGTTGTGAATGCTCCGGATGCTGCCGGCTGTAGTTGCGGGCGGAGCCTTCCAGCGGCGTCGTGACGACGTTCCAGCCGGCGCGACCCTTGCTGATCAGATCGAGCGAGGCGAACTGGCGCGCGACGGTGAAGGGGTCGGAATAGGAGGTCGAGACGGTGCCTGCGAGGCCGATCTTGCTCGTCTGCGTCGCCAGCGCCGAGAGAATGGTCAGCGGCTCGAAGCGATTCAGGAAATGCGGAATCGACTTCTCGTTGATGTAGAGCCCGTCCGCGACGAAGGCGAATGCGATGCCCGCAGCCTCGGCCTTTCGCGCCGTCTGGATGTAAAATTCGAGATTGACGCTTGCATCGGCCGGGCCGCTCGCGTGCTTCCACGAATTCATATGACCGCCGGCACCATGCAGCATGATGCCGAACGTGATGTGTTTCTTGCTCATTCGTCTTCTCCGCCGTGAAAGGCAGAGTGACTAAAACATATAGTACAGGGAATTAGTTGCTTATTATATTGGTAGGAAGAGAAGCGATCGACCGCCCATCGCCCTGTCGGGAGCGATCAGTTCCCGACGTCGATCGTTGCCGGCGCCACCGCTCGGCGGGCTGCGTCAGGCCGGCCTCGCCTGAGCGAGCCGGCCAGTCTGCGTCACAAGCGGCGGGAGTTCGAGATTGGAGCGGAAGTCGTCTCCGACATAGTCCGCATCGATCAGGGATCGGCGCCGCAGTTCGGGCAGCAACCCATTCAGCAGCAGGTCCTCCTGATCGGGATTGCCCAGCCCGTGCAGGGTGACCACGTCGAGGACGCCGGCGCGGAAACGTTCTTCGAGGGCATCGGCGAGCTGTTCCGGCGTGCCAGCCACGGACCAGTGACCGGTTTCCTGAGCCTCGATGACAAGTTGCCTCAATGTCAGTCCCTGCTCGGCATAGCGCCGGAAGATCTCGACGCGCCCGCGCCTGCGGTTGATGCTCGTCACATCTGGCAGCAGGCTGTCGGGCAGCGGTCTGTCGAGCGGCAGGGCCGATAGGTCGATGTCGCCGCCGAGCATGTCGGCGAGCTTCAGCCGGCCCTGATCGTAGTCGATACGCTCGTGCTTCTCCTTCAAACGGCGGGCGACGTCGGCCTCCGAAGAGCCGATGACCGAATGGAAGGAGTTCATGATGTTGGGCAGCCTGCCGGCGCGTCCGAAGCCGATGGCCCGGCGGCGAAGCTCGCCAGCGAAGGCGAGGGCATCTTCGAGTGTCGGCTGCGAGGTGTAGACGACCTCGGCATAGCGCGCCCCGACGCTGATGCCGGCGTCCGATTGTCCGGCCTGGAACAGCACTGGGCGTCCCTGCGGCAAAGGCGGCACGTTCAGCGGACCCTCGACGCTGAAATAGCGGCCGCGATGATCGATGCGGTGAAATTTGCGGGGGTCGATGGTGATCGTTCCGGAGGCCTTGCGTATCGCGGCATCCGATTCGTTGGCGTCATAGAGGGCATTGACGATCTCGATGAACTCCGCGGCCCGAGCGTATCGCTCTTCCGGGCTGAGCAGCGCTTCCCCGAAATTCTCTTCTCCCACGGAGGACGTCACCGCATTCCAGGCGGCGCGCCCGCCGCTGGCATGGTCCAGCGTGCCGATCTGGCGTGCGAGATTGTAGGGGTGACTGAAGGTGGTGGAGACGGTGGCGACGAGGCCGATCCGCGATGTCGCCTGGCTGAGTACGGCAAGCGCGACGATCGGCTCCTGGGTTCCCGTAGTTCCGGCCAGCCCGGCCGCGTCGGTCTGCAGGAGATCGGCGGTGAAGAGGCCGGTGATCTTCTCCGCTTCAGCCCGGCGCGCGAGCGCGATCGCGCGCTTGCCACCGATCATCGGGTCCGAATCGCCGGGGGCTGCGACGACGCTGCTGGCCCCGACGAGTGTCTTGAGGCGTCGTGAATGGGCTGCTGTCACGGCAGGATTCCTCGCTGACTCGAAAAAAAATTAATAACTTCAAGGGCTTGATTGATGCCGTTCCGGGAGAATCAGAGGGAAGACCCAGAATCGATGCCTGAACCTCGATTGGAGACGCTCCGGCATGGATCCCGGATCGGCGCTGCTTCACGGCCTGTCCGGGATGACGGCGCGTTGGGGAGACCGACTGACATCATCGCGTCTTTTCAGGCAGCCCTCAGGCTGCGAGCGCGAAATTGGCCGCCGCCAGCAACTCGATGGTTTTTAGCCGCCGGCTGCCGTCCGTCTCCGGGCATTCGAGGATGAACTCGTCTATGCCGAAAGTCCGGTGCAGGCGGTCCAGTTCGGCGCCGACGCACGCAGGCGTTCCACGGACCAGAAGCGGGGTCCGCTCCTCTATGCGATATTGGGTCGCGCCGATCTGCCTGGCATACTCCAACGCCTGCTCGCGGCTGCCGACGTTCACACCCGGGCCGTTTTCGATATCGATGCGGAAGCGGCGGATTTCGCCCCCGAGGGTGGCGGCTTCGGCCTCCGTTTCGGCGATGACGATATTCGTCGCCAGCAGCACCGACGGACCGCCGGCCTCGCGATAGGCCGTGACGGCAGCGGCGATGGCGGCCGCGTCGCCGTTGATGTGACCGGCATAGACGAAGTTCCAGCCTAGCCGCGCCGCGAGCCTGGCGCTGTCGACGCTCGCTCCCAGCAGGAAACGTTCTGGCGGCGTCGTCGGCGTGGGGTACGCGGCGAGCTGTCCGCCGAATTCGTCCGGCCCGGCCTCGCGGGTGCTGTTGTGGCGCAGAAAGCTGTTGAGATCGGCCAGTTGCGTTTCGAAGGAGGGCTTTCTCGCGGGATCATGAGCGCCCTGGAGAGCCTGGGTCGACAGTGGCATGCCGCCGGGAGCCTTGCCGATGCCGAGATCGACCCGGCCGGGCGCCAGCGAGGCGAGAAGATTGAAATTCTCCGCCACCTTGTAGGAGCTGTAGTGCTGCAGCATCACGCCGCCGGAGCCGATCCTGATGCGGCTCGTGTGGGCGAGCAGGAAGCTGATCAGAATCTCGGGTGAAGAACTCGCCAGCGCCTGGGCGTTGTGATGTTCGGCGACCCAGAAGCGAGCAAATCCGGCTTCTTCCGCTTTCTTGGCCAAGGCAAGCGTGCGCCGAAGCGCATCAGTGCCGCTGTCGCCGGCATGAAGCGGGCTCTTGTCCAGAAAACTTAGGGCGTAAGACATCCGGTTCCTCGCCAATCGGTTCAGCCAAGTTAGGTATTGCTTTAATCCATAGCTTTGATGGATTATATCGGCAACCCACGATCTTCGGAGATCGGACTAAGCGCTGGAGGCATGCCTATGACGGACGTTATCATCCGGTCTTCGCTGGTGGACGCGGCGGCCCAGCCGCTGCTGGAGGGACTCGTCAGCGAATATGACGGGCGCTATGGCGCAGCGAGCCGTCCTGGCGGTGCGAGGTCGGAAATCCTGCGCTACCCCGCTGAAGCTTTCCGTCCTCCGCTCGGCGATTTCCTGCTGCTGCAGCGCGGCGGGGAGACGATCGCAGGCGGGGCCTTCATGAGCCACGACGATGACACAGCCGAATTCAAGCGCATCTGGACCCGGCCGGATCTCCGTCGCCAGGGCCTGGCCAAGCGCATCATGCTCGCGCTTGAAGAGAGCGCCGCGGAACTCGGCTACACCCGCGCCTACCTGACCACAGGTTTTCGCCAGCCGGAGGCGACCGCCCTTTATCTTCTGCTGGGATACCGGCCTCTTTTCGACATCGCGGCAAACCTCGAGCTTTATCGCTCGCTGCCTTTCGAGAAGCATATCGGTCCGAAGGCGGGGCAGGGCGGCACATCGCCGGTCTATCCGCCCACGGCCTCCTTCGAGGAGGCGGTCGCCCGCGTGGCGGCGATCAAGGCTGGCCAGGAAGCGAAGGTGTTGTCACGATTGGCCAGCTATGGCGTGACGGTTGCCGCGTAGAGCGCGCTGCTTTCCGGACGGAACCATGCCGTCATTCCGCATGAAGGCGGCAGCTTTTGGGATTCGTTCCTGATTTTGACGGTGCGGGCCTTTCTTTGATCGGCAAGAGCGCCGGCGCACGCGTGTGCGGGCGTGATCGCGCCGCCGACATCGCCGCGCCAAGCGAGTGATCGAATTGAAGCGAGAGTGACGATGACCGAACTGCTCTGCTGCGGGGCGAAGGGCTGCGCAGAGCGCGACAAGCTGCGCATTGTCGTCGCGGAGGCGAAAGCCGGGCGGGACAGGCGCTAGCCCCGGATCACTGCGGCCGCGTGCGGGATGGACGCGCGCCGCTTGGTGGTCTTCCCTACCTCAACGATACAGAACAGCAGGCCGATCGCGTGAGCAGCAATTCCGAGTTCCTCTGGTACATCCCCAACGACGTCAAAGCCGGGCATCGCGGCGACTCCGTCGTCGAAGATCACAACAGCCTGGAGACGCTGACCAACCAGGCGAAAGCGCTGGAGGAGCATGGCTGGAAAGGCGCGCTCATCGGCACCGGCTGGGGCCGGCCCGACACATTTACCCTTGCAGCCTCGCTGGCTGCGCGCACCACCACCTTCGAACCGCTCATAGCGGTCCGCCCGGGCTATTGGCGGCCGGCGCATTTTGCGTCCGCAGCGGCCACGCTCGACCACCTGACCGGCGGCCGCGTGCGCGTCAACATCGTGTCGGGCAAGGACAACCTCGCCGCCTATGGCGACAGCGAGGGCGACCAGTCGCATCGCTACGACCGCACCAGGGAGTTCATGCGGCTGGTTCGCAGATTGTGGACCGAAGAGAACGTGACCTATGTGGGCGAGCATTTTCGAGTCACCGGAGCCACCGTGGTGCCGCGCATCCAGCTTCGCGGCGAGCGTCGGCATCCCGTACTCTATTTCGGCGGCGCTTCGGAGGCGGCGGAACGTGTGGCGGCCACCGAGGCCGATGTCCAGCTCTTCTGGGGCGAGCCGCTCGAGGGCGTCCGGGAGCGGATCGAGCGGCTCAGGGCGCTGAGCAAGGAACTGGACCGCGACCTGCCGCCGCTGAAATTCGGGCTGCGGATCACCACGCTGGTCCGCGACACCACCGAGCAGGCCTGGGCCGATGCCGAAGCGAAGGTCGCCGAGATGGCCAAGGGCAAGGGAGCCGGCTGGAATGACCATCAGCGGGCTGTCGCGGTCGGCCAGCAGCAGCTGCTCGATCTGCATGCGCGCGGCGATGTGCTTGACGACAATCTCTATACCGCGCCGGGCAAGTTTGGGGGCGGCGGCGCCGGCACGACCTGGCTGGTGGGTTCGGCGGCAGATGTCGCGCGTTCGCTAAGCAAATACCGCGATCTTGGCGTCACCCACTTCGTGCTCTCCGACACACCGTATCTGTCCGAGATCAAGCGACAGGGCGATCAACTGCTGCCGCTGCTGCGCGACTGACCACCAAGATCCACGCTCTTGTCGATGCTGAAGGCCGCCCAATCGACCTGAATCGGAGCGAAGGCCAGGCTCACGACGGGAGCTCGGCCGCCGACATGCTGGAACCGCTTCTCAGTCGAAGCAGTAGGTCGCTGACGCGGCGCACTTTCGGGGAGTATCGGATCGCCCGACCTACCAAGTGCGCGCTTCATGATTCGCTGGAAACGAAGCGCCGCCCGGCTTGGTTGCCGGGCGGCGCAGGTCGGATTGCGGAAATTTTCCTACAAGCGCGGCAACGCTATGCCGCGCTTGTCAGCCGGAATAATCAGCTGCACCCGGTCGTGGACCCGCAGGTGTTGCACTTCAGGCAGGTGCCGTTGCGGACCAGGGTGAAGTTGCCGCATTCGCCGCAGCTGTCTCCGACATAGCCTTTCATGATCGCCTCGGCGCGACGCTCGGAGGCCTTGGGCTGGCCGGCGGCAGCGGGGGCCGCGAAGCCGAGCTTGGCCATCTCCGCCTCGCCATAAGGCTGCTCGGCCGGCTCCTGCTTCAGCGCGGTCGCGCCTGCGGTGGCATAGCCATGAGGCTGGCTGGCCTGGCGCGGGGCATCCGGCACCGCGCCGCCCGGGATCAGCATCAGCTTGTCGGCGCGCGAGCGGACGAGACCCTTCGAGACTGAGGTCTGCGGGGTGGCGCCAGCCGTAGCCTGCTGGTTCTGGCCGCCGCTGCCGAGCCCGATATTGCCGACCTCGCTCGGGTCGATATGGGCGAGCTCGTAACGGCCGAGATAGCTGATCGCCAGTTCGCGGAAGACGTAGTCGAGGATCGAGGTCGCATTCTTGATCGAGTCGTTGCCCTGGACGAAGCCCGCCGGCTCGAAGCGGGTGAAGGTGAAGGCGTCGACATACTCCTCCAGCGGCACGCCATATTGCAGGCCCAGCGACACCGAAATGGCGAAGTTGTTGATCAAGGCGCGCAGCGCCGAGCCTTCCTTGTTCATGTCGAGGAAGATCTCGCCGAGGCGGCCGTCATCATATTCGCCGGTGCGCAGGAAGAGCGTGTGCCCGCCGATCTTGGCCTTCTGGGTGTAGCCCTTGCGCCGCGTCGGCAGCTTCTCCTGCTCGCGGTTGCGCTCGACGCGCTCGACGATGCGCTCGACGATCTTCTCGGCGACATGGGCGGCGCGAGCCATCATCGGCTGCTGGTGCAGCGCCTCGACGGCGTCCTCCTCATCATCCTCGTCGGAGATCAGGGCCGAGTTCAGCGGCTGCGAGAGTTTCGAGCCGTCGCGATAGAGGGCGTTGGCCTTCAGCGCCAGCTTCCAGGAGAGCATATAGGCGCTCTTGCAGTCCTCGACGGTGGCGTCGTTGGGCATGTTGATGGTCTTGGAGATCGCCCCCGAGATGAAGGGCTGGGCCGCGGCCATCATGCGGATATGGCTCTCGACCGAGAGATAGCGCTTGCCGATACGCCCGCAGGGGTTGGCGCAGTCGAAGACGTTGTAGTGCTCAAGCTTGAGATGCGGCGCGCCTTCCAGCGTCATCGCCCCGCAGACATGCACGTTGGCGGCCTCGATCTCGGCTTTGGAGAAGCCAAGGAAAGGCAGCAACTCGAAGGACATGTCGGCGAGCTTCTCAGCCGGCACCTTAAGCGTGTTGACGAGGAAATCCTCGCCCAGCGTCCATTTGTTGAAGACGAACTTGATGTCGAAGGCGGCTTTCAGGTCCTTCTCGATCGCGTCGATCTTGTCCTGGGTGAAGCCCTTGGCCTTGAGCGAACCGTGGTTGATGCCGGGCGACTGCGCCAGCGTGCCATGGCCGACCGCATAGGCTTCGATCTCGGCGATCTCGCTCTCACGGTAGCCGAGTGCGCGCAGGGCGTCGGGCACCGCGCCGTTGATGATCTTCCAGTAGCCGCCGCCGGCGAGCTTCTTGAACTTCACCAGCGCGAAATCGGGCTCGATGCCGGTGGTGTCGCAATCCATCACCAGGCCGATCGTGCCGGTCGGCGCGATCACGGTTGCCTGCGCATTGCGGTAGCCATGCTTCTGGCCGAGCGCGAGCGCATTGTCCCAGGCGATGCGGGCGCGTTCCGAGAGCAGGGCGCTGGAGCCGCCCAGGCGCGCCAGCGTGCCATGGTCGAGCGGCACTGGCGTGACCTGCAGGCCTTCATAGCCCGAAGCCTGGCCATGGGCCGCGACGCGGTGGTTGCGAATGACGCGCAGCATATGCGCGGCGTTCTTCTTGTAGCCGGGGAAGGGGCCGAGCTCGCCCGCCATCTCGGCCGAGGTCGCATAGGAGACGCCGGTCATGACCGCGGTCAGCGCGCCGGCGAGCGCGCGGCCCTCGTCGGAATCATAGCCGAGGCCCATGGTCATCAAGAGGCCGCCGATATTGGCGTAGCCCAGGCCCAGCGTGCGGTATTCGTAGGAGAGTTCGGCGATTTCCTTGGAGGGGAACTGCGCCATCGTCACCGAGATCTCGAGGACGATCGTCCAGAGCCGGCAGAGATGCTCATAGGCAGCGACATCGAAGGCCTTGGCCTCGCGATCATAGAACTGCAGCAGGTTGGCCGAGGCCAGGTTGCAGGCCGTATCGTCGAGGAACATGTATTCCGAGCACGGATTGGACGCCCGGATCCGGCCGGAGGCCGCGCAGGTGTGCCAGTCGTTCATCGTGGTGTTGAAGTGCAGGCCGGGATCGGCCGAGGCCCAGGCGGCGTAGCCGATCTTCTCCCAGAGGTCGCGGGCCTTCAGCGTCTTGGTGATCTTGCCGGTGGTGCGGCCGGTCAGGTTCCAGTCGCCATCGGTTTCCACGGCGCGCAGGAAGTCGTCGGTCAGCGAGACCGAGTTGTTCGAGTTCTGGCCCGAAACCGTGAGATAGGCCTCCGAATCCCAGTCGGTGTCGTAGATGTCGAACTGGATGTCGGTGTAGCCCTGCTTGGCGAACTGCATCACCCGCTTGATGTAGTTGTCGGGCACCATCGCCTTGCGGGCGAGCTTGATCTCGCGCTTCAGCGCCGGGTTCTTCTCGGGGTCGAAGCAGGAATCGCCATCGCCCTCGCAGTTCACGCAGGCCTTCATCACGGCCTTCATGTGCTTCTGGACGACCTTGGAGCCGGTGACGAGGGCAGCGACCTTCTGCTCCTCGCGCACCTTCCAGTCGATATAGGTCTCGATATCGGGGTGGTCGACATCGACCACGACCATCTTGGCGGCGCGGCGCGTCGTGCCGCCCGACTTGATCGCACCCGCAGCCCGGTCGCCGATCTTGAGGAAGGACATCAGGCCCGAGGAGCGGCCGCCGCCGGCGAGCTTCTCGCCTTCGCCGCGCAGCAGGGAGAAGTTCGAGCCGGTGCCGGAACCGTATTTGAACAGGCGTGCCTCGCGGACCCAGAGGTCCATGATGCCGCCCTCGTTGACGAGGTCGTCCTGCACGCCCTGGATGAAGCAGGCATGGGGCTGCGGGTGCTCGTAGCTCGACTTCGACTTCACCAGCTTGCCGGTCTTGAAGTCGACGTAGAAATGGCCCTGGCTCGGGCCGTCGATACCATAGGACCAATGCAGGCCGGTGTTGAACCATTGCGGCGAGTTCGGCGCGACGCGCTGGGTCGCGAGCATGAAGCGCAGCTCGTCATGGAAAGCCTGCGCGTCCTCCTCGGAGGAGAAATAGCCGCCCTTCCAGCCCCAATAGGTCCAGCAGCCGGCGAGCCGGTCGAAGACCTGCTTGGACGAGATCTCCGAGACGAAGCGCTCGGCTTCCGGGAGCTTGGCGAGCGCGGCTTCATCAGGCACGGAGCGCCAGAGGAAGGAGGGGACGTCGTTTTCCTCGACCTTCTTCAGGGCCGCCGGAACGCCGGCCTTGCGGAAGTATTTCTGCGCGAGCACATCGCTGGCGACCTGCGACCAGGCTTCGGGCACCTCGATGCCTTCAAGCCGGAACACGATCGAGCCATCGGGATTGCGGATCTCGCTGACGGCAGAGCGGAACGGAATCGCCGCGTAAGGCGATTGGCCGGCGGAGGTGTAGCGGCGCTCGATGCGCATGATCTCGTAATCCCCATGCAATGCCGCGGGCTTCCTGAGCCCCGCGCGGCCGGTTGATCACCGGCTCCTGATGTCAGCCCAACTCGGTTTGTGCCCCGTGGACGTCGCGGCGGCTATGTTTCCGCCTTCACTCGTCCGGTTGCGGCCAGAACAGTCCGCAAACAATCGCTCGCCGCTGCCGTTGCCGGCATGCCACGTGATGATCGCCTCGACCCTTCCGGAAACTCTTTTGCGGGTGTCGATGGCGTTTCCGCCGGCCGTCACGCGACTGTCAAAATTTAGTCCCGAATGGGTCGCCACGTCAAGGATTAGTGCGCATGAAACCCTGTGGACACGACATCTGGTAGGTAGGTGTGAGTTATGGGGATAAGTTTCAAGGCCGACGCTAAGCCTTGGGAATCGCGGGACGAATCCTCTCCGCGGTGCAAGCTTGCCACAGTCGCGCGCTGAAGAAACGCATCAAATGCGCGCCATCATGGTTAACCCAGGGTTAGCCGGACGATCTTTCGGCCGTGGACGAAAGCGGCATCTGCAGTGGCGCGATCAAGTGCTTGAATCCATGCGGGCTTCGCCAAAGCCGGGCGTTATGGGAGACGGTCTCGAATCAAGGCCGAATCGTGGCGCTGATATTCGCGGTCGCTGAGTCATTGAGGGTGGCGATTTCTTTAAGCGAGTGGCCAAGCCCCAAGCCGTCAGTCGGTCACCCCAGGCTTTCCCCGGTCAATTTAGCGGCGAGTTAAGGCGAGAGGGCTAAGCATCGCGTGCATGTGAGTGGTTGGGGGAGAAGCCGATGCGACGCCTCGCCTTGGTTCTATCGGTCTTGGCACTGCCTGGATTTTTGGTGCTGCCTGGATGTACAGATCAAGAACCACTAGCGCCGGCTTTCGCCGGCGAGTGGTCGTCGGCCAAGATGGGCTGCGGCGGCCCTCGCATCGCCATCAACAGAACCGGCATCTCCGCGAGCGGCATGCCGATCGACGGGATGACCTTCACGAGCTCCAGCGTTTCGGGTTCGACCGCCCATGTCGTCATGGAGGTGAGTTCGGCAGCCCGATTCATGGCCCGGGCTCCGAAGCCCACAAGCAAGCCCAATGACCTGAACCCCGAGAATCTGGAGGTCGTTGCGACGCTGATCGCCTCAAGCACCCGGATTCACCCGACCAATGTGATCTTCCGCCACAAGGGCACGCGGCAGCTTCAGGCCGCGCATGAGGATGTGCTGGCAGTCATGACGCTGATCCGCTGCAAGGAGCGGTCGGCCAATGAGAGATTGTCGGGCGGCCCGCGCGTGTAGAGGTCTGGACAGCGCCGCTCCATCTCTCCATAAGTCGCCCAGGCAAACCGACCGCGACGGGCGCACTTTCATGAAGCCTTTGCTGCTCCAGATCTTCACCTGGTGGAACGGCCAGACCATCGGCACGCGCTTCCATACCTGGCGCTTCGGCGAGCGGGTCGGCGCCGACGAGTTCGGCAATGTCTATTACCGCACCAAGGGCGGGGTGAAGGACAAGGCGCTGGGCATCCAGCGTCGCTGGGTCGTCTATAACGGCGAAGCTGAAGCCTCCAAGATCCCGCCGGGCTGGAATGGCTGGCTGCATCACACCGTCGATGTCGCGCCCTCCGAGGAGCGCTACGAGCCGCGCGAGTGGCAAGAGCCGCATCAGCAGAACTGGACCGGCACGGCGCTGGCCTATCGCCCGCAGGGTTCGACGCTGACTGGTGGCCACCGCCCGCCGGCAACAGGCGACTACGAGGCCTGGACGCCAGGGCGCTGAGGCGCCGCCGGCCGGGCAGGGCGCTTCACGCCGAAGCAGAGATCAAATCCAGCACCTCCGCGGTCGGCCTGACATCGCCGAAGCAGCGATAGATTGTCGTCAGCGAGGCCTCGTGCAGGCCGTGGGCGTGGCCGACATTCGCGTCCGAGACCATGACGACGCGATAGCCCAGTTCGACAGCGTCGCGAGCCGAGGATTCGCAGCAGATATTCGTGACCGTCCCGGCAATCAGCAGCGTGTCGAGCCCCCGCCGCTGCAATTGCGCGTGCAGGTCGCAGCGCCCCGGGAAAAAGGCGCTGTAGCCCTGTTTCATGGCGTGGATGTCGCCGGGCTGCGGCGTGAGTTCGTGCCAGAGCCGCGAGCGCGGGTCGTCAGACCGGGCGCCGTCCTGGAAATGGCGCAGGCGCTCCGGGCCATGGATCGCCGCCAGGACAGGGCTCTCCAGCGGCATCGGCGCTGCGGTGACCCAAGCCACCGTGCCGCCGCGCTCTCGCAACGCTGCCGCCACCTGGTTGATCGGGCTGATGATCTCGCGGCAGGCTTCGTCATTCTCGACCGAGGCGCGCATCAGGTCGATGACGACGAGCGCGGTCAGCGCCGGGTTCAGGCTCTCGAAGGCATGGAGACGCCCGCGCCGGGACACGACCTTGGCGACAACGGCCTCGTCGATGCCGCTCGGATGGCGCAATGTCATCTGTCCGTCCTGCGATCGGCCTCTGCCTTTCCCAGGAGAGCCGATTCGCTGTCGCCAGAGCAATCGCCGCGTCAGCCGCCGATGACGAAATCGAACAGCAGCTTGATGTTGAGCGCCGCGATCACGATCGCGATCAGCCAGGCGAAGATGGCGAGCCAGCGCGGAGCGACGAGCGCGCCCATCTTCGCCTTGTCTGCGGTGAACATCACCAGCGGGAAGACGGCGAAGGAGAGCTGCAGGCTGAGTACGACCTGGGTCAGGATCAGGAGCCGCGCCGTGCCGCTGTCGCCATACCAGATGGTCACGGCGGCGGCAGGCACGATGGCGATGGCGCGCGTGATCAGGCGGCGCAGCCAGGGCGCCAGCTTGATCTTGAGGAACCCCTCCATGACGATCTGGCCGGCCAGCGTCGCGGTCACCGTCGAATTGATGCCGCAGCAGAGCAGGGCGATGCCGAACAGGGTTGGTGCGATCGCCAGCCCCAGCAGCGGCCCGATCAGCTTATGCGCCTCGCCGAGCTCGGCGACGTCGGTCTGGCCGGTCTTGTTGAAGGTCGCCGCCGCCAGGATCAGGATCGCGGCATTGATCAAGAGCGCGAAGGTCAGCGCCACCGTCGAATCGATCGTGGCGTATTTCAGCGCCTGGCGCTTCTCGGGCAGGCTCTCGCCATAGGCGCGGGTCTGCACGATGCCCGAATGCAGATAGAGATTATGCGGCATCACCGTCGCGCCCAGGATGCCGAGCGCGAGATAGAGCATCTCGGGATTGGTGACGATCTGCGTCGTCGGCGCGAACCCCTTGATCACCGCCCCCCAATCGGGATCGGCCAGCGCGATCTGGATCGCAAAGCAGATGGCGATGACGCCGAGCAGGGTGATGATCAATGCCTCGACCCAGCGAAAGCCGAGCCGCTGCAGATACAGGATCAGGAAGACGTCGAGCGCGGTGATCAGGACGCCGATCTCGAGCGGGATGCCGAAGATCAGGTTGAGCCCGATCGCGGTGCCGATCACCTCCGCGATATCGGTCGCGATGATCGCGGTCTCGGCGAGAAACCAGAGTGTGAGCGCCACCGGCTTGGGGAAGGAGTCGCGGCAGGCCTGGGCGAGATCACGACCCGAGCCGATGGCAAGCCGCGCGCAGAGCGCCTGCAGCACGACTGCCATGATGTTCGACAGCAGCGCGACGACAAGCAGGGTGTAGCCGAATTTGGAGCCGCCGGCGATCGACGTCGCCCAGTTGCCCGGATCCATGTAGCCGACGGCGACGAGATAGCCCGGGCCGACGAAGGCGGCCGCGCGTCGCCAGCCTGGCTTGGCGGCTTGAACGTCGACCGAGCGATGCACGTCGGTGAGCGAGGCCTCGCCGCGATCCTGGCGCCAACCGGCGGGGGGCTTCTTGACGAAGGCGTCCATTGCGCATCACCTGCTCTTGCGAATTATTTGCAAGATACAGTTCTGCAAATTATTCGCAACAAGGAAAATCACGTGTCGTGTGATGGGAACGCCTGGGCGCCCATGACTACGGGGCATGGCTGGCGCCGAGACCGCAATCGCCCTTTTTCCGCTCGCTTTGCCATGGTAAGCCGCCAGCGCGCGTCGACCTCGCGCGACAGAGAATCGTTTTGAGCATGCCGTCCCGCAGCCTTTCCGTTCTGGCCCTTGCTACGCTTGTTTCGTTTGCGCTGGCTGAGCCCGCTGCGGCCGATCGCATCCGCAATCCGACCGCGGTCTTCGCCGGGCTCGACAAGATCACAGGGCGGATCATCTCCTTCGAGGTGGCGGTCGACGAGACCGTGCAGTTTGGCGCTTTGCAGATCACGCCGCGCGTCTGCTGGACGCGCCCGCCGACGGAAGCGCCGCAGACGACCTCCTTCACCGAGGTCGACGAGGTGACTTTCAACAACGAATACCGGCGCATCTTTACCGGCTGGATGTATGCGGCAAGCCCCGGCCTGCACGGTGTCGAGCATGCGATCTACGATGTCTGGCTGACGGACTGCAAAGGCGGAACGGAACTCGTCGTCGATCCCAAGGAGCCGGAGGCCCCGGTCCCCGAAGAACCGCGCCGGCCGCGCACCGCGCCGGCCCGCGACGTCAATCAGGCGCCGAACGCGCCGGCGCCGGGCGGACGCATCGATGTGCAGCCGCCCCAGGGCGTGCCGGTCGCGCCGCGCCAGGCGCCGAGCCAGCGTTTCTTCCCGACCAACCCTGCCGGTCCCAGAGATCCGGCCGCCGGCGGCAATCGCTGAGACCGCTCGGCATATTCTCGCTTAAGGGCTGAGATCGAGCCAGCATTCCGGCGAGGCCTCAGCTTGAAGTGAGTTCGGCCAGCGCCTGCCGCCCATCGGTGTTCGAGCTCTTGGGCCAGGACCACCAATTGCCGGGTTTGGCGACAGCTCGCTCCAGCAGTCCCTGATAAGCCGAGCGCGGGACCTCCTGAGTGCCGAACTGGGCGAGATGCGAGGTCTGGAACTGTGCGTCAAGCAGGCTGTAGCCGCCGCGCCTGAGCCGCGCGACGAGATGGACGAGGGCGACCTTCGAGGCGTCGGTCTCGCGGTGGAACATGCTTTCGCCGAAAAAGGCGCCGCCAAGCGAGAGCCCATAGAGCCCGCCGACGAGCCTGTTCTCGCGCCAGCATTCGACCGTATGGACATGGCCGAGGCGGAACAATTCACCGAAGATCTCGCGGATGCGGCCATTGATCCAGGTTTCGGGCCGGTCGGGCTTGGGCTCGGCGCAGGCCGCGATGACATGGTCGAAGGCGCTGTCGACCCTGATCTCGAAACGGTCGGAGCGGACGGTGCGGGCCAGGCGGGACGACAAATGGAAGGCGGCGAGCGGGATGACGCCGCGGATCTCGGGCTCGACCCAGAACAGATTGGGGTCGTCGGCGCTCTCCGCCATCGGGAAGATGCCGGCTGTATAGGCGCGCAGCATGATCTCAGGCGTGATCAGCGGCGAGCGGACGGGCACGGAGCGGGCCTTCATGGCGTGATGGGAGCGCGGGCCGCGCGGGGAGTCAAACGGCGGCCACGTCATTCCCAGGCGGGGCAGAGCGCAGCCTCAAGAATCTCGGGCAGAGGACTTATCTCGCGCAGGGCATCATGCCTCTCCCGCGGGAGATGGTCGGGTCAAGCCCGACCATGACGTGGTGTGTCCCGCGAAGAGCGCTCAGCCCTGGTTGGTTTCGCCCATCCCGCCGGCTGCGAGGAATTTCTCCAGCCAGTGGATGTTGTAGTCGCCGTTCAGGATGTCGGGGTTGCGCACCAGCGTGCGGAACAGCGGCAGCGTGGTGTCGACGCCATCGACGACGAACTCGTCGAGCGAGCGGCGCAAGCGCATCAGGCATTCAGCCCGGTTGCGGCCATGGACGATCAGCTTGCCGACCAGCGAATCGTAATGCGGCGGGATCGTGTAGCCCTGATAGGCGGCCGAATCGACACGCACACCGAGGCCGCCTGGCGTATGAAACGACGCGATTTTGCCCGGCGAAGGCCGGAAGGTCGCCGGATGCTCGGCATTGACGCGGCATTCGATGGCGTGGCCCTCGATCACCACATCCTTCTGCATGATCGAGAGTGGGGCGCCGGCCGCGATCCGGATCTGCTCGTTGACGAGGTCGATGCCGGTGATCATCTCGGTGACGGGATGCTCGACCTGGATGCGCGTGTTCATCTCGATGAAATAGAACTCGCCATCCTCGTAGAGGAATTCGATCGTGCCGGCGCCGAGATAGCCGAGCTTGGCCATCGCATTGGCGCAGACCATGCCGATCTTGTCGCGTTCGCCGGCGTTGAGTGCGGGCGAGGGGCCTTCCTCCCAGACCTTCTGGTGGCGGCGCTGCAGCGAGCAGTCGCGCTCGCCGAGATGGATGGCGTGGCCCTTGCCGTCGCCGAGCACCTGGATCTCGATATGGCGCGGCTTCTCCAGGTATTTCTCGATATAGACCGCGTCGTCGCCGAAATTGGCTTTTGCCTCGGTGCGGGCGGTCGAGAGCGCAACCGACATGTCCTCGGCATTGCGCACGACCTTCATGCCCTTGCCGCCGCCGCCGGACGCCGCCTTGATGATGACGGGGAAGCCGATCTCGGCTGCGATCCGCAAGGCTTCGTCATCGTCGGTGACGCCGCCCTCAGAGCCCGGCACGCAGGGGATTCCGAGCGCCTTGGCGGTGCGCTTGGCCTCGATCTTGTCGCCCATGCTGCGGATATGCTCGGCCTTGGGGCCGATGAAGGTGATGTTGTGCCGGTCCAGAATCTCGGCGAAGCGGGCATTCTCCGAGAGGAAGCCGTAACCGGGATGGACGGCATCCGCGCCGGTGATCTCGCAAGCGGCGATCAAGGCGGGGATGTTGAGATAGCTCTCGCGCGCCGAGGGCGGGCCGATGCAGACGCTCTCGTCGGCGAGGCGCACATGCATGGCGTTGGCGTCGGCGGTGGAGTGCACCGCCACCGTGGCGATGCCGAGCTCCTTGGCGGCGCGCAGCACGCGCAGCGCGATCTCACCCCGGTTGGCGATCAGGATCTTGTCAAACATCTTGAAGCCCAAATCGGATCGGCCATCCTCGCTCGGGGCCCGGCTCACTCGATCACCAGCAGCGGTTCGCCATATTCGACCGGCTGTCCGTCCTCGACCAGGATCGCGACGACCTTGCCGGCGCGGGGGGCGACGATGTCGTTGAAGGTCTTCATCGCCTCGACCAGGAGGACGCGCTCGCCCGCCTTCACGATGCTGCCGACCTCGACGAAGGGCTTGGCCTCCGGCGAAGCTCGGCGATAGGCCGTGCCGACCATCGGCGAGGCGACCGCGCCGGGATGGGCGGCGGACGGCTTGCCCTCGGCCGGGGCAGCGGCGACGGGCGCCGCGGCGGCGACGGGCAGGGACGCAGCGGCAGCGGGAACCTGCACGGTTGCCGTGATGGTCCGCGCCACGCGGACACGCAAATCGCCCTTCTCGACTTCGATCTCGGTCAGATCGGTCTCGTTCAGGAGCTGCGCGAGTTCGCGCACCAGTTCGGGGTCGATCGGGCTCTTGGTCGCCATGGCGGTGTCACCGTCTTTGTCGTCTTGGCAGCGGAGCGCTCAGCGCGCTCACGCCATCCTGTGGGAGATACTGGCGGTTCAGGCCGCCGGTTTCGCGAGCCGCTTCTGCAGAAGCGGCACGATCGCGTCGAAAGCAAGATCATAGCTTGCGACGCCGAAGCCGCAGATCACGCCCACGCAGACCGGCGCCATGTAGGAATGGTGCCGGAACTCCTCGCGGGCGTGGACATTGGAGACATGCACCTCGATGGCCAGCGCCTCGGTGCCCTTGATCGCGTCGCGCAATGCGACCGAGGTGTGGGTATAGGCGCCGGCATTGATGACGATGCCTGCGCCGGCCAGGCCCGCCTGCTGGATGAAGCTGACGAGCTCACCCTCGTAATTGGTCTGGCGGAAGGTCAAATCGACGCCGGCCGCGAGCGCCTTGGCCTTGAGCCTCTCCTCGACGCCGGCCAGCGTCACCGCGCCGTAGGTGGCGGGTTCGCGGGTGCCGAGCAGATTGAGATTGGGACCGTTGAGGACGTGGACGGCGACCATGGTGCGCGGTGATTCCAGCGCCGCATGAAAGCGGCAGACGCCGCCCTCATAAACGCTGCAGACCGGCAGGGGAAGGGCGAACCCCGACCAAAGTCGGCAGGCCTCAGCCGCTGCAGGTCGCCTTGCCGCATTTGCGGACGGCGTCGATCTTCGCTTTCAGCGCGGCCTGGCCGACTGCACCGAAGACGACCTCGTCGCCCAGGATGAAGGCCGGCGTGCCGGTAAGGCCCAGACGATCGCCCAGGGCGACGGTATCCTCGATCACGGCCTTGGTCGCCGAGGCGTCCATGTCCTTCTTCAGGCGCTCGATATCCGCGCCGGCGTCCTTGGCGACCTCGAGCGCCTTGGCGCCGTTGACGCGCCCCTTGGTCGCCATCAATTTGTTGTGGAACTCGAAGTATTTCGCGCCCTGGAGCTGATTCATGGCGGCGACAGCGACGCGGCTGGCCTCGACCGAATCCGGTCCGAGGATCGGGAAATCCTTGATCACGACCTTGAGCTTCGGGTCTTCCTTGGCAAGCGCGCGGACATCTTCCAGCGCCCTTTTGCAGAAGCCGCAATTGTAATCCATGAACTCGACGATGGTGACGTCGCCCTGAGGGTTGCCGACGATCGCCGAGGTTGCGGGATCGACGAGGCGGGCCTTCTCGGCCGTGACCGCGCTGCGCTGCGCCTCGGCCTGGGCAACCGTGTTGCGGCGTTCGATCTCGACCAGCGCTTCCTGGACCAGTTCGGGGTTCTGCAGCAGCGTCTCGCGGATCAGATCGACCACGGCCTTGCGCTGCTCGGGGGTGAGAGCGGAGCTTTGCGCGCGGGCCGGCGCCATCGTCAGGCTGCCCGCAACCAGGAGCGCGGAGAGCGCAAGGCCGGCGCGGCGCAGCACCGCGAGGTCAAGGCGCAGCAGGAAGGGAAGCGCGATCATCGTCGTCCTTTCGGGCAGGCCGGCGCTGGCCGGCAGGGCATCTCGCCCCATCATGGTTTCGAAAAAACCTTCAGAATTGCTTCTGGGCTCTTGCCGGGATTGCGTCAAATCACAGCTGTGACAGCGGTTGCGGGATGAGGGCTGCTCGGTTACGGCAACGGGCATGACCCAGCCAGCTCCTTCCGGCCTCCTCATGCCCGCGCTCGCCGCGCGGGCCGAGCGCGTTTCGCCATTCATCGTCATGGATGTGATGAACCAGGCCGCCGCGATCGAGCGGAATGGCGGTTCGGTGGTGCATATGGAGGTCGGGCAGCCTTCCGCGCCGACGCCGGCCTCGATCCGCACGGCGGCCGGTCGCGCGCTGGAGCATGGCCGCATCGGATATACCCAGGCGCTCGGCACGGATTCGCTGAGGGAACGCATCGCGCGGCATTATCGCGATGCTTATGGCGTCGGCGTGGCGGCGCAGCGCGTTGTGGTGACGACCGGCTCCTCTGGCGGCTTCATCCTGGCGTTCCTGGCCTGTTTCCAGCCCGGCGCACGGGTCGCCATCACTGCGCCGGGTTATCCGGCCTATCGCAACATCCTGATCGCGCTGGGGCTGGAGCCGGTCGCGATCGAGGTTGGACCCGAGACCCGTTTCGCACTGACGCCGGAGCTGATCGCCAGGGCGCATGCGCAGGCTCCGCTCGCCGGCGTGCTGACGATGAGCCCCGCCAACCCGACCGGCGTGGTGATGGCGCCCGACGCCATCGCCGCCGTGGCGGCGGAGTGCCGCAAGCTCGGCCTCTGGTACATCTCCGACGAAATCTATCACGGATTGACCTATGAGGCGCCTGCGACGACGGCGCTCGCCGCCGATCCCGACGCCATCATCGTCAACTCCTTCTCGAAATATTACTGCATGACCGGCTGGCGCGTCGGCTGGCTCGTCGTGCCCGAGCGGCTGGTGCGCACGATCGAGCGGCTGCAGCAGAATTTGTCGATCTCGGTGCCTTATCTCAGCCAGGTCGCGGGCGAGGCGGCCTTTGAGGCGACCGAAGAGTGCGAGGCGATCAAGGCCGGCTACGCGGCAAACCGCACCTATCTGCTGAAGGCTCTGCCGGAGATCGGGCTGGGTGATTTCCTGCCTGTCGACGGGGCCTTCTACATCTATCTCGACATCGGTCGATATTCGAATGATTCCATGGCCTTCTGCCGCGATGTTCTGAACCATGCCGGTGTCGCGATCACGCCCGGGCTCGATTTCGACGAAAGCCGTGGAGCCCGTACGGTGCGGCTCTCCTTCGCCGGCTCGCTGACGGAATGCGAGCAGGCAGTCGAACGGATGGGGGCCTGGCTGAAGCGCGGCTGAGCGCAAAGCGGGCTAAGCGAGCCCGGCGCTTGCCAAGAGCGAGGATTCCCGTCCAACTCGCGCTGTCCTTGGTGTTGGGAGCGGTCGATGCGACATTGCTTTGCGTCTTCGAGCAAGTCGGTCGCGTCCTGCGCCCTGGCGCTGCTCTTGTTCCTGTTGGCCAGTCTGGGTTTTGCGTCCGCGGGTTTCGCCCAGGCTCAAGGCGACGCGCCGGCTCAAGGCAACGCGAATGTCACGCTGACCCTGCGCGGCGACGAGACAGCGGAGACGGTGCGCAAGCTGGTCGACGCCTTGTCGACCGGCGGCCGGAAGGTCGAGGTCAGGATCGCGGGCAAAGACCAACCCAGCAAGGACCAGCCCGTCCAGGCCGCACCAGTGACGGTCACGAACGGCGCTGCCACGCCGCCGGCAAACACCAGCCCGGATCAGGGCGAAACACCGGTCGAGGCGTTCTGGGATCATTTCGTCGACGGGCTGACCCAAGGGGTGAGCGCGGTCCCGCGCCTGGCCGCGCTGCCGGCTGCCTGGCGGAGCGCCTGGGCGCAGAACCGCAACGGCGCAAGCGGGCTTCCGGCCGGCTGGGGGATCATCGCTGGCCTGGCGCTCGCGGTCGCCGCGGCAGGGCTATTGCGTTTCGCGACCGCGGGCTGGTTCGCGCGTCGGCTGCAGCCCAAAGGGCCTGAATTCACGCCACGCCTGATCGCATCGTCCTGGGGACTGTTCCAGGATCTGATGACGCTCACAGCCGGCCTGGCGGCGTTGCATGCCGCGCGCATGCTCTGGTTGCCCGAACCCGATCTTGCCGCGACGACCTTGCGCGTCATCACCAACGGCGTCGTGATCGGGGCCGGGCACCTGATGCTCGCGCGCTTCCTGCTGTCTCCCGGCGTACCGGAGCGGCGGATCATGCCGCTGCCGCGGGCCAACCGGCATTTCGGCCTGATTGCCTTCTTCGGCATCGCCTCGCCGATCCTGCTGACGACCGCGGTCGCAAGCCAGCACGCAGCTGGCCCCGGTCCGGTCGCGGGGCTGTTCACGCTGGCCGGCATTGCCGTGACTCTGTTCAAGGCATGGTGGTTCATCGATGCGCGACACGATCTCGCAGCGCTCATCCTCGAATCATCGCATGAGCCGGGGCCAGGCCGGCGGGTGATCGCGGCCGGAGCCGGCTGGCTCTACGCCGCCTCGGCCGTGGCGATCTGGATGGTCGGCAACGCGGCGGCGATGATGGAGGGCGGAGCGCACTGGACCGAGGCGGCCGGATTGACGCAGCTTATCATTGTTCTGGTGCCGATCCTGGCGGTCGGCATCACCAGCCTGATGGCCTGCCGGCAGGCGCATGCCGCCGCCCTGGGCGAGCGCGCGCCGCTGACGCTCGCGCTCGGCCATGCGGCGCGGGCAGCTGCCGGAGGCGTGATCTGGGCCGGCGGCTTCTATCTGCTGGCGCGGCTCTGGGGCGGCTTCCTCCTCGGCGTAAGCTCGACGGAGTTCTCCGCCTTCTCGCAGCGGGCGGCAGGCGTCGCCATGCTCGCCTTCGCGGGTTGGGTCGCGCTCGTCTTCCTGCGGGCCTTCTTCGACGCCTATGCGCCCAAGCGCGGTGCGACCGGCCCTGTCGACGAGGACGCCACGCATGAAGAGAGCATTCCTTCGCGACTCGCGACCGTCCTGCCGGTGCTGCGCGGCGTCGTACTGGGCGCGGTCGTCGGCTTGACCGGACTTGTCGTGCTGTCGCGGCTCGGCGTCGATATCGGCCCCTTGCTCGCCGGCTTCGGCATTCTGGGGCTCGCCATCTCCTTCGGCTCGCAGGCGCTGGTGCGCGACATCGTCTCCGGCTTCTTCTTCATGATCGAGGATGCTTTCCGCGTCGGCGAATATGTCGATACCGGGCGGCTCAAGGGCACGGTCGAGAAGATATCGCTGCGCTCGATGCAGCTGCGCCACCAGAGCGGACAGATCCACACGGTGCCGTTTGGCCAGATTCCCTCCCTCACCAATGCCAGCCGCGACTGGGCGACGCTGAAGTTCAATGTCAGGCTCGATCACTCCGCGGATATCGAAAAGGCACGCAAGGCGATCAAGAAGACGGGCCTGGCCCTGCTCGAAGATCCGGAATTCGCCCCACATTTCATCGCGCCGCTCAAGATGCAGGGCGTCGCCGACATCACGGACAGCGCCATCGTCATCCGGTTGAAATTCACCGCCAAGCCGAACCAGGCTTCCTCGCTCCAGCGCGAAGCGTTGAAACGGGTCTATCGCGCGCTCAACGAGGCGGGTGTGCCCTTCGCCTCGAACGCCGTGACGGTGCGCGGCGGGGAGGCGGGTTCGCAAGCCGGCGCGGCGGCAGCGATCAGCGCCGTGCCGCCGCCGAGCCCGCTCGCGCCGGCCGCGGGATGAAGTTTGCGGGAGAAGGGCAGAATAGGCGCTGCGCCGGTTCGTAGGCGTCCGGGCGCCCAAGCGCTCTTGTTGGCGGCATTATATGAATCCGCGACAGGAAAAAGGCCGCTGCGGTGTCCCGCAGCGGCCTTTTCATTCAGTTCCTGCCGGCCAGCTTGTTCCACCAGCCGCCGCGCTTGGGGCGGTCCGGATCGGGCGGGGTCAGCACCACCGCGACCGGCTCCTCGACCACGCGCGGAACGGGGACGGGTTCTGGTTCCGGAACAGGCGCGGCAGCGACCGGCTCGGCGGCGATGGGCGCAACCACCGGCGTCTCGGCGACGACCGGCGCCGCTTCACCGTCTTCCGTGATCGGCACGACCTTCTTGCGGGCGCGGCTGCGCTTGGGCTTCTCGACCGGGGCGGCTTCAGCCTCGACCGTGACGGCCTCGGTCACAACCTCGGGAGCATCCGCGACCTTGGCGGCCTCGGCCGGAGCCTCAGCCTCGGCCGGAGACTCGGCGTCGGCCTTGGGCTTGCGCCCGCCACGGCGGCCGCGGCGCGGCTTGGCATCCTCGGCTTCCGGCTCTGCTGCCACTTCGGTCACAACCGGCTCGGGAGCGGCAGCGACGGTCTCGGTCTCCTGCGATTCGGCGGCGTTCTCATCGCCGTCCTCGTCGTCGTCCTGACCGTCCTCATCGCCCTCGGCATCCGTGCCGCCGTCGAGACGCACGCCATTGGCGTCACGCTCGCCGCCACGCCGCCGCCGGCGACGACGCCTGCGCTTGCGGCCGCCTTCGCCGCGCGCTTCGCCCTCGCCACGGTCCGGCTTGTCGTCATTGGCGGCCGCGGCTGTCGTGGCCTCGGCTGCTTCGCTGCCCTCGTCTTCGGCGCCGAGCGCCTCGGCTTCAGCCGCGGCGTCGAGCGCGTCATCGTCGATATCGGCGGGGATCGCCTCGGCCTTGAAGGAGGTCGGGACGATGCGACCTTCATTGCCGACGAACTCGCCGCGCTCGACCTCGAAATAGCGCGTGCCGAGCAGGGTTGCGTCGACCGTGATGCTGATCGCGATGGCGAAGCGGGTTTCCAGGTCGGTGAGATGGGCGCGCTTCTGATTCAGCACATAAAGCGCGACCTCCGGCCGGGTGCGGACGGTGAGGTTATGCGAGGCGCTCTTGATCAGGTTTTCCTCGAGCGCGCGCAGGATCTGCAGCGAGACGGACGCCGCCGAGCGCATCATGCCGGCGCCGGCGCAATGCGGGCAGGGCACGGACGAACTCTCGAGCACGCCGGTGCGAATGCGCTGGCGCGACATTTCGAGCAGACCGAAGGCCGAGATGCGGCCGACCTGGATGCGGGCGCGGTCGTCCTTGAGACAATCCTTCAGCTTCTTCTCGACGGCGCGGTTGTTGCGGTTCTCCTCCATGTCGATGAAATCGATCACGATGAGGCCGGCCAGGTCGCGCAGGCGGAGCTGGCGGGAGATCTCCTCCGCCGCTTCGAGATTGGTCTTGAGGGCGGTGTCCTCGATATTGTGCTCGCGGGTCGAACGCCCGGAGTTGATGTCGATGGCGACCAGCGCCTCGGTCTGGTTGATGACGATATAGCCGCCGGATTTCAGCGTCACATTGTTGGAGAACATCGCATCGAGCTGACTCTCGACGCCGAAACCGGCGAAGAGCGGCGTCTGCTCGCGATAGGCCTTCACGCTCTTGGCGTGGCTCGGCATGAGCATGCGCATGAAGTCCTTGGCCTCGCGATAGGCCTCCTCGCCGGCGACGTGAACCTCGTCGATGTCCTTGTTGTAGAGGTCGCGGATCGAGCGCTTGACGAGGTTGCCCTCCTCATAGACCAGCGCCGGCGCGACCGAGGCGAGCGTCAATTCGCGCACGCTCTCCCACATCCGCATCAGATATTCGTAATCGCGCTTGATCTCGACCTTGGTGCGCGAGGCGCCGGCCGTGCGCAGGATGATGCCCATCCCCTCCGGAACCTCGAGCTCGGAGGCGACTTCCTTCAGGCGCTTGCGGTCCTCGGCATTGGTGATCTTGCGCGAGATGCCGCCGCCCTTGCCGGTATTGGGCATGAGCACCGAGTAGCGGCCGGCGAGCGAGAGATAGGTGGTGAGCGCCGCGCCCTTATTGCCGCGCTCTTCCTTGACGACCTGGACCAGGATGATCTGGCGACGCTTGATCACCTCCTGGATCTTGTACTGGCGGCGATGATGGCGCTGGGGCCGCTCGGAGATGTCGTCGAGCGCGTCGCCGCCACCGAGCTGCTCGGGCTCTTCATGCTCGGCGTCCTCGTGAGCGTGCTCTTCGCCGTCCTCTTCGTCCTCGGCCGGCTTACGGGCCTCTTCGCCTTCTGGTGCGGCTTCGTCCGTGGCCGTAGCCTCGACCGTTTCCGTCTCGTAGGTCAGCGAGGGTGCGTTCTCTACAGCGTCCTCGGTCGCAGATTCGGTGATGGAGGGCGCGAATTCCTCGCCGAAGGCAGGTCCGCCTTCATTGACCATCGCGGCGCCCTTGCCGTCGGCCTCGATCTCGGAGGTGACGGTCTCGTCATGGGACGCCTTCTTGGCGCGCCCGTCGCGATCGCCTCGGCGGCCACGGTCACGACGACCGCCACCGCGCTTTTCGCGCTTCTCCTCGTCGCGCTCTTCCTCACGGTCGGCGCGCGCCTCTTCCGCGATCAGCGCCTGACGGTCGGCGACCGGGATCTGGTAATAGTCCGGGTGGATTTCGGAGAAGGCGAGGAAGCCGTGGCGGTTGCCGCCATACTCGACGAAAGCGGCCTGGAGCGAGGGCTCCACGCGCGTCACCTTCGCCAGGTAGATGTTGCCCCGCAGCGGTTTGCGGCTGGCAGACTCGAAATCAAATTCCTCGACGCGGGATCCGCGAACCACCACGACCCGGGTCTCCTCCGGGTGGGTGGCGTCGATGAGCATCTTGTTGGCCATATGAATTTTCCATGGGCGCGGCCGCCATCAAAACCCGCCGGGCTGCGGATGAGAATCCGCTGCCGCGGGCAGGGGCGCCGCGTGAAGGCCGGCGACAGCCGGCATGTTGCAGGAGCAAAAGCCGGCGCAAACCGGCGTCTGGGACGGGGAAGTGTTCGATCGAGACAGGATAGCGGCTCGGGAAATCCGGCCGGGCAAGCGCCCCGGCACAGTCCCGCAGGTATGGACGAATCACCGATGAAAAATGCGGCGTCGTATGCCCCGACATCTGTCCTGACCTGCGACGCACTCGCCGAAAGACGAAGCACGCCGCGTTTGCACGCTCGCGAGACCTAGCCAGGCGCCGAACTTTCGTGGCTGACGCCGGCCGTCCGCGGACGATCCGTTGGCGGTTGCGCTGCTGCGGCCGAACCCGGAAGGGTCGGCCGCCTTAAGCCTGACCCCGGACGCCGACGGATCCTCGGATCCGGATGCGCACCATGGGCGGCTTCGCAATGCAACCATCCCCATTACAGACAGGTGACAGTGATTTGCAAGTCACATCATCCAGCCATTGCAACAGTGAGGCGGGCAAGCACGGTTCACGGTCGGGGACGGGCATGGTAACGCCCTGTTAAGGCCTCACGCCCTTATGGTTAAGCGTCGGTGACGCAGACACGGATCAATTACCCCTTTGCTCCGCTTTCGCAGCCCAGCTTTCCGCAGCCTCCGCGTCGGCCGTGCCCGTCACAGCGCGAGCTTGCTTTCGCGCGTGCTTCTCGGCTCCTGGCTTGCCGCTGTCTGCGTAAGCGCCGGCGGCGCCAATGCCGGGCCCGCCAATGATTTTCCGGTCGCGACCGACGCCAGGATCGAGCAGGCAGGAGAAATCATACGCCTGACCGTGGCGCTTTCGCGGCCAGTTTCCGTCACCACATCGGTGATGGCCTCGCCCGATCGGGTTATCGTCGATTTGCCGTCAGTCAATTTCCAGATGCAGCCCGCGACCGGGCGCAATGGCGCGGGCTTCGTCAGCGCCTTCCGTTTCGGCCTGTTCACGGCCGAGCGCTCGCGCATCATCATCGACCTGGCGCAGCCCGCTCTCGTCGCGCGCGCCGAGATGCGCAACCGGCGCGGCGGCTTCGGCGAGCTCGTGATCGAGCTGAAGCGCTCCTCGCGGGTTGAGTTCCAGGCAGCGGCGAATGAGGCTTCGAAAAACCGCCCCGAGCCGGCCATGTCGCCGGTCGAGATCGTCAAGCCCGCCGGAGATACCCGCCAGATCGTGGTCATCGACCCGGGCCATGGCGGCATCGACCCCGGCACGGTGGTGGCGTCGATTGCGGAAAAGGCGGTCGTGCTGGCTTTCGGCATGACGCTGAAGGAGAGCTTGGAGGCGTCGGGGCGCTATCGCATCCTGATGACCCGCGATGAAGATCGCTTCGTCCCGCTGGGCGAACGGGTGAAGATCGCGCGGGAGGCAGGGGCCGATCTGTTCATCTCGATCCATGCGGATTCGCTGACGCAAGCGCAGGATGTGCGCGGCGCCACGATCTATACCGGCTCCGAACGCGCGACCGATGCGGAAGCGGCCCGGCTGGCGGCCAAGGAAAACCAGGCGGACACGGTCGCGGGCCTCGATTCGAGCGAGGATACGCAGGACGTCGCCGGCATCCTGATGGATCTGGCCAAGCGGGAGACGCGGACCTTCTCCTCGGTGTTCGCGCGCAATCTCGTCGAGGCGCTCGGTGGCTCCGTGAAGATGCACAAGGTGCCGCTCCGCTCGGCGGGGTTTCGTGTGCTGAGCGCGCCGGATGTTCCGTCCGTGCTGATCGAACTCGGCTACATGTCGAGCCCGAAGGACGCGGAATTGCTCAATTCGGCGGCCTGGCGGACGCAGGCCGTCGCGGCCGTGCATGCCGCGGTAGACGGCTATTTCGCCCAGGCCCGCCCGCCTGCCGGCAAGGCTGCAGAGAACCGGCGTTGAGCCAGGTGGCTTTGGCGTGAAATTGTGGTCCTGAGGCCACGGTTCCGCCATCTCTGTTATGCTATAGAATTGATTCACGCTGCCCGTTTTTGGGGCGAGCTAGCCATGACAGTGAGGGCCAGGGCCTCCTATGCGGTTTGTTCTGCGACTCTTCGGGTGGCTTTTTGCTGCCGGCACGATCGTCTTCGTGATTGGCGCCGTGGGCGCAGCCGGCCTCGTCTGGCACTACTCGAAGGACCTTCCCGATTCGGCCCAGCTCAGGAATTATGAGCCGCCGGTGATGACGCGCGTCCACGCCGGCGACGGCAGCCTGATCGCGGAGTTTGCACGCGAGCGCCGGCTCTATATGCCGATCCAGGCCGTGCCCAAGCTCGTCATCCAGGCCTATCTCTCGGCTGAGGACAAGAATTTCTACAAGCATGTCGGCGTCGATCCCGAAGGGCTCGTGCGCGCCGCGATCAGCAACTTCCGCAACAAGGGAGTCCGCAGACCGCAAGGCGCATCGACGATCACCCAACAGGTCGCGAAGAATTTCTTCGTCGGTGCCGAACAGAGCTACGAGCGCAAGATCCGCGAGGCGCTCGTCGCCCTGCGCCTCGAGGCGACCTATTCCAAGGACAAGATCCTCGAGCTCTATCTCAACGAGATCTATCTCGGCGCGCCGGCTCCGGGGCAGGGCAGCTATGGCATCGGCGCAGCAGCGCTGAACTATTTCGGCAAGTCGGTGCATGAACTGAACCTGCAGGAGGTGGCGTATCTGGCGGCGCTGCCCAAGGCGCCGACCGATCTGCACCCCTTCCGCAACCGCGAGCGCGCGATCGAACGCCGCAACTATGTGATCGATCGCATGGTCGAGAACGGCTACGTCACGCGCGAGGCCGGCGACACAGCCAAGAAGCAGCCGCTCGGCGTCAATCCGCGCACGGTTTCGCCCAACAACATCGCCGCCGGCTATTTCGCCGAAGAAATTCGCCGCGAATTGCAGGATCGCTATGGCGAGAAGAAGCTGCTCGAAGGCGGCCTCTCCGTGCGCTCGACCGTCGATCCCAAGATGCAGTTGATGGCGCGCAAGGCGCTGGTCGACGGGCTGGTGCGTTTCGATGAGGCGCGCGGCTGGCGCGGCGCGATCCAGAAGATCGACCTGAACGCTCGCGACTGGGGCCTGGCCATTGGCGAGCTGAAAGTGCTGGGCGATGTCGCGCCCTGGCGTCTCGGGGTCGTCCTGGATGTCACCGGCGACACGGCTCGCATCGGCCTCCACCCGCTCAACGAGACCTCAGGCGCGCTGCGCAGTGAACGGACGACGGTGACGCTCGGCGCCGACGGCATCAAATGGACGCGGCGTGCACGCGTGTCGCAGGCTGTGTCGGTCGGCGATGTCGTCTATGTCGAGCCCATCGACAACCGGCCGGGGCAGGTCCGCTTGCGGCAATTGCCTGAGGTCAACGGCGCCATCACCGTGATGGATCCGTTCTCCGGCCGCGTGCTCGCCATGGTCGGCGGCTTCTCGCATGACCAGTCGGAATTCAACCGCGCGACGCAGGCGCTGCGTCAGCCAGGCTCGTCGTTCAAGCCCTTCGTCTACGCCACCGCACTCGACAACGGCTATACGCCGTCGAGCATCGTGCTGGACGGCCCCATCGAGATCGACCAGGGCGGCGGGCTCGGCATGTGGCGGCCGGAAAACTACGACGGAAAGTCGACCGGGCCTCACACCCTTCGCTATGGCATCCAGTTCTCCAAGAACCTGATGACCGTCCGGCTCGCCAAGGATGTCGGCATGCCGCTGATCGCGGAATATGCCCGCCGCTTCGGCGTCTATGACGATATGCTGCCCGTGCTCTCGATGGCGCTGGGCGCCGGCGAGACCACGGTGATGCGGATGACCGCCGGCTACGCCATGCTCGTCAATGGCGGCAAGCGCATCCGGCCGACCTTGATCGACCGCATCCAGGATCGCTGGGGCGCGACCATCTTCCGGCACGACCAGCGCGTCTGCGAAGGCTGCGACGCCGACAAGTGGAACAATCAGCGCGAACCGCGGCTCGTCGACAACCGCGACCAGGTTCTCGACCCGCTGACCGCCTATCAGATGGTCTCGATCCTCGAAGGCGTGGTCAATGCGGGCACGGCGACGGTGGTGAAGTCCGTCGGCAAGCCGCTCGGCGGCAAGACCGGCACGACCAACGAAGCCAAGGACGTCTGGTTCGTCGGTTTCTCGCCGGACCTCGCCGTCGGCGTCTATATGGGCTTCGACAAGCCGAAGTCACTCGGCACCTCGGCGACTGCAGGCCAGTACGCCGCGCCGATCTTCCGCGATTTCATGATGGCGGCGCTCAAGGACAAGCCGGCGACGCCGTTCCGCGTGCCGGCCGGCATCAAGCTGATCCGGGTCGACCCCAAAACCGGCATGCGCTCCGGCGGCGAGGGCGGCATCCTGGAGGCGTTCAAGCCCGGCACCGCGCCGCCCGACAGCTACTCCGTCATCGGAGCCGCCGGCGACGGCTCGACGCCGCTCAGCGTCTCGCCCGGCGGCGGGCGCTCGGTCGGCTCCGGGACCGGCGGATTGTACTGACCCCGTCACGTCATTCTCGGGCGCAGCCAAGCGCAAGCCCGGGATTCTCAAGAGGGGGAGGCGGGTCGGCCCAAAGCCGACCCTGACGCCACCGGGCGTTTACAGCCGGCGTTTTCACCCCTATCTCAACGCTTCACTTCAAGAAGCTTCAGCGAAAGTTCTGACACGCCCATGCGTCCTGAAATCCAGACCCAGCTCGACAACGCCAAGCAGTCGATTGGACTGCTGAGGAGGCATCTTTGACTGGGATCAAGCACAACGCCGTCTCGCCGAACTGAACGCCCTCTCCGAGGGGCCCGATTTCTGGAACGATGCCGACGCCGCGCAGAAGTTGATGCGCGAGCGCACCTCGCTCGAGGAGCAGATCAACGGCATCGTCAAGCTCGAACGTGATCTCGACGATGCGCTTACGCTGATCGAGCTCGGCGAGATGGAGGAGGATGAAGCCTCCATCACCGAAGGTGAGGGCGCTATCAAGACTGTCGAGGCCGAGGCGGCGCGCCGGCAGGTCGAGACGCTGCTGTCGGGCGAAGCCGACATGCTCGACACCTATCTCGAGATCCATCCCGGCGCGGGCGGCACCGAAAGCCAGGACTGGGCCGAGATGCTGCTGCGGATGTACCGGCGCTGGGGCGAGCGGCGCAAGCTCAAGGTCGAGACGCTGGAATACCAGGACGGCGACACCGCCGGCATCAAATCGGCGACCCTGCAGTTCAAGGGGCACAACGCCTATGGCTGGCTGAAGACCGAATCAGGCGTGCACCGGCTCGTGCGCATCTCGCCGTTTGATTCCAATGCGAGACGCCAGACCTCCTTCGCATCGGTCTGGGTCTATCCCGTTGTCGACGACCGCATCGTCATCGACATCAACGAATCCGATTGCCGGATCGACACCTACCGGGCGCAGGGCGCGGGCGGCCAGCACATCAATACGACCGATTCGGCCGTCCGCATCACCCACATCCCGTCAGGCATCGCTGTCTCGTGCCAGCAGGAACGATCGCAGCACAAGAACAAGGCCAAGGCCTGGGACATGCTCCGCGCGCGCCTCTATGAGGTCGAGCTGAAGAAGCGCGAAGACAAGGCCAATGCCGAGCAGGCCTCGAAGACTGATATCGGCTGGGGCCACCAGATCCGCTCCTATGTGCTGCAGCCCTATCAGCTGGTGAAGGATCTGCGCACGGGGGTGAGTTCGACGGCCCCGAGCGACGTTCTCGACGGCGCGCTCGACCCGTTCATGGAAGCCTCGCTGGCGCAGCGGGTCTATGGCACCGAGGTCGAAGTCGAAGACATCGACTAGAGCAGTTTCCGATCCAATTGGATCAGAAACTACTCTAACCCTTTGTTCTAATGCGTTTTCGAATGGGCGGATGCGAGCCAGGATGGCTCCACTCAGCAAAATGGCCGACCCTGCCGGGTCGGCCATTTTGTTTTCGTCTGGCCTCAGCGTGGCGCCGTCAAGCGGGCAGCGCTCCGCTCTTGGCTTCGTGACATCCTAGAGCGTCGCCCGCCCGGCGAGCTTGGCGCCGGCGCGCAGGAAGCGGGTCGGGTCCATCGGCTCTTCGTTGATCCTGGTCTCGTAATGCAGATGCGGGCCCGTCGAGCGGCCGGTGGTGCCGACACGGCCGATCACCGTGCCCGTCGTCACGACCTGACCGACCGAGGCCAGGATCGCCGACATATGGGCATAGCGCGTGCTGACCCCATTGCTGTGCTCGATCTCGACCATATTGCCGTAGCCGCCGTTATATTCGGCAACGATGACCTTGCCCGGTGCGGTGGCGCGGATCGGAGAACCAGCTTCGGCGCGGAAATCGACGCCGGTATGCATCGCCGGGCCGCGCGTGAAGGGGTCGACGCGATAGCCGTAATTCGAGGTGAAATCGGCATCGCCGGCCATGGGGCGAGCGAGCGGCAATTGTTCGGTGAGGCCGCGCAGGCGGAAAACCGCGGCGATACGTGGCTGCAGCGCATCCAGCGTCGCCTCGAACGGCCCCTTCGACGGGTCGACCTTGAAGGGCACGAAGGGGCCGCCGGTGCCGCCCGCCACGGGAACGACCGGGTTCATCCTGTCAGTGTCGATACCGATTTCAGCGAGCGCGCCGCGCATGCGCTTCTGCGAATCGGCCAGGCTCTCATCCATGTCCTTCAGCGCGGCCAGCTGCGCGCCTGCCGTTGTCGTTATGGCGTGGTCCAGCCGTGTCAGGGCCGCAGCGACCCGCTGAGCAGGGGGCTGGGGCTCGGGTTCACCGGCTCCCGACAACCAGGGAGCGGCCTTGCCGGCATCGCTCTTGTTGATGTCCGCTTTGCCGGTCTCGGCGCCGCGCAGGCTCGGGGTGTCCGGCGCCGGCATCGGCTTGGCGGGCATGATCGGCGCAAAGCTGGTGATGCCGGAAGCGCGAATCGGCTCCTCCGGCTTGAGTATCCGGGGCCGCAGCGGGGCCTTGATGCTTGAGGTGATGCCGCCGGTCTGGAGCGTGTCGGCGAGCGCGGTGACGAGCGCCTGGCGCGATTCGACTTCGGCCTGCCGGGTCGCGAGCTCGTCGACGCGGGCCTCGACACCGTCTTGGTCGAGAAGTGCGCGGCTGGCCAAGCGGTCGATATCGGCCCGCAAGGCGGTGATTCGATCCTCATAGGCGTATTGGCGGGTGGTTTCGCGCGTGATCAATCGCGCTGCCAGGTCGTCCTTGCTGAGGATGTACCAGCCGGCGGCGCCGCTGCAGGCCGTGGTGACAGTCAGCCAGGCAAGGCCGGCAAACACCGTCGCGCGGCGCATCGTGTAGGTCTTGTGGGTGAAGAGCCCGGCGACGGGAAGGGCGGGGGCAGAGGAGGACTGTGTCATACGCGGGACCGGATGTTACGCTGCCGATCCCGCTATTAGGGTTGGTTAAGGTTAATCTTTCGCAAATTGCCTTGCTTTTTGAGGGCAGCCCGTCGGTTCCGCGTCACAGCGCCTGGGCGGCGGCGAGGACTTCGTCGGCATGGCCGGCGACCTTCACCTTGGGCCAGATGCGGGCGATCTTGCCATCCTGGTCGATCAGGAAGGTGGTGCGCTCGACGCCCATATAGGTGCGGCCATACATGCTCTTCTCGACCCAGATGCCATAGGCCTGCAGCGCGGTCAGCGTTTCGTCGGCGGCGAGCGCGAAGTCGAGTCCGTGCTTCTTCTTGAACTTGTCGTGGCTCTTCACCGGATCGGGCGAAATGCCGACGATCTCCGTGCCGGCGTCAGTGAAGGCCTTGCGCAGGCCGTTGAAGGCGATCGCCTCCTGGGTGCAGCCCGGTGTATCGTCCTTGGGGTAGGCGTAGAGGACAACCTTTCGTCCCTTGAGGCCTGCGAGCGAAAGCGTGCCGCCGCCGTCCCGCGCGAGCGTGAAATCGGGGGCCTTGTCGCCTTGCTTCAATGCCATGTTTCGCCTTCCTTTCGTCGCCTTCGGTCTGCAAGAGCAGCGCTCCGCCAGCTGGCTTCAATATGGCGCGCGCAGGCGCAGCCGCTAGTATGTTTTTATTCGTATCGATGCCGATTCGAGCGCGACGCCGAAACATCCTCCGGATTCGGGCGTTGACGTCCGAGCGCTGACGGCCGACCCCCGTGAAAACGCCTTTTCCGAACACAGGACGACGCAGGCATTGCAAGAGCAGCACGCGAACGGGAGCGCCCCGCCGGCGGAGGCAACCGCCGCCGCGCAGGAGGCCTGCGACATCGCGGCTGTGAAGAAGCGGGCGAAGGCCGGGTTGGTCACGATCGCGGTCGCAGTCACCGTCGCCGTTCTGACCCTGGCCGGCGCTGCCGTGACCCTTCTGGTCACGGGGTTGATCCCGCTATCGGGCCTCGAGGGGCGCATCGCGGGCGCGATCGAGGAGAGGCTCGGCGCAGGCTGGACGGTCGAGGCGGCGGCCGCGGAACTTGGCCGCATCGATGGCCACTCGCAGTTGCGCGTCAGGCAGGTCTCGTTTCGTCATACCAGCGGCGCGGTCATCCGCGCGCCGGAGGCCGTGCTCGGCTACGAGCCGCTTCCGCTGTTGCTCGGAGAGATCAAGCTGGTCTCGGTCGATCTGCGCGGCGTGAATGTCCGCCTCGGCGTCGACAAGAACGGGGCGCTGATCGTCAATGCCGATTCGGCTCCCGCGGAGGCGCAGCCCGCCTCGACGCTGCCCGATGCCGGCCAGTGGAACGCCTTCACCGGCATCATGGGAGCGGTCGCGACGCTGGCGCAGGGCGAGGGCCTGCTCGGCGCGCTGCAAACGGCGGGCATGCATGGCGCCCGCCTGTCGCTGATCGACCCTGATGGGCGCCAACGCGCCGGTTTCGAGGATGTCGAGATCAGCCTGTCACGCACGGGCGAACGGACGACGCGCCTGAGCGCGAAGGGCCGCACCGGACAGCGCTGGAAGGAGCTTGCGATCGATCTGTCGAGCGAGGCCGACGGTACGCAGCGCGCTGATATCAACATCGTCCGTTTCGAGCCCGCCGAGGTCGTGGCGCTCGCCTTCGGTAGCGGCGGGATCACCATCGAGGGCCTGCCACTGAAAGGCCGCGCGACGCTGACCCAGAAGCCGGGCGGCCAGAAGGCGATCACGGCCCGACTCGACGTGCTGCCGGGCACCATTCAGTTTCCGGGCGGGCCGTTGGCACCGATCGCCGTCGAATCGGGGCATGTCGAGGTCGCGAGCGAGAATGATTTCTCCGTGCTCCAGGTGTCGATGGCCGAGTTGAACGCCGGTGCGACCCGGCTCAAGGGCGCCGGCACGCTGCGCGAAGAGAATGGCGCCTGGAGGTTGGATCTCGACGCTTCCGGCCAAATCCCCGGGGTCGATCAGGATCCGCCTGTCGCCGTCGACAGCCTGAAGGCCAATCTGCTGCTCGACCCGCGCTCGAACGAGGTGCGGATCGACGCCTTGGCGGTGAGAGGCCCCGCGATCACGGCCGACATGACGGGGCTGGTGCAGAAGACCGGCGAATCGCCGACACAGCGTTTCTCGATCAAAGCGACCGATTCCGATGTCCGGGCCGTGCTGGCGCTGTGGCCGCGCTGGACCTCGCCCGATGTCCATACCGCTTTGTCGCGTCAATTCGTGGCTGGCCGGGTCGGCAGTCTCGCGGTCGAACTCGATTTGCCGGCCGAGGATCACGCCCGCTTGCTGCGCGGCGCCGGCTTGCCCGATGGCGCGCTCAGCGTTGTCGTCGAGGCCAGTCAGGTGCGTTATCTGCCCGGGCCGGGGCTACCGCCGCTGGTCGACGGCGTCGTCTCAGGCAAGACGACAGGGCGAACGGTGCAGCTCCAGATCGCCAAAGCTGCGGCTGATCTGGGCAATGGCAGGCAACTCATGCTGAGTGAGGGCAGCTTCAGCATGGCCGAAACCTGGATCCAGCGAGCGCCGGCGCGCGTGGCGTTCCGCTCGACGGGACCGATGGAGGCGCTGATGGCGCTGTTCTCCTTCCCCGCTCTGAAGGATTTCTCATCAGGACCGGTCGACCCCGCCGCGATCAAGGGCATGACCGACCTCAAGACCGTCATCAACTTGCCATTGGCCGACGACCCCAAGCCCAGCGAGGTCGTGGTGCAGAGCGTCGGCACGCTGTCCAATATTTCGTCCGATGTGATGCTCGGCAGCGAAAAGCTCGAAGGCGGCAATCTAAGCTGGAACTTCGACAAGGCCGGCTTGCTGATAAAGGGGGAGGCTCGCATCAGTGGCGATCGTGGGCAGATCGAGGTCCGACAGGACAACCACGGCAAGGGCGAGGCGAGCTTGTCCCTGCTGCTCGACAGCGCGGCGCGACAGAGGCGCGGGCTAGGGCCTGAGAGCGGCATCGGCGGCCCCATTCAGGTCAAGGTGGCGAAGGCGCTGGGCAAGGGCGTCGATACGCTGCCGCGCGTCGAGATCGACCTGACCAAGGCGACGCTCGATGGTGTCATTCCCGGCCTCAACAAGGCTGCAGGCCGGGCGGGGCGTGTGAGCTTCAGCTATGCCGCCGATGCCAATGGCCCCGACCTCGAGGATTTCGTGCTGGACGCGGCGCCGGCCCTGATCAAGGGCCGGATCGAACTGAACAAGCAGAACGGTTTCGAGAGCGCGACGCTGTCCCAGCTCAAGATCTCGCCGGGCGATAATCTCAAGGTCGATGCCAAGCGCGACGGCAATGTGACCAAGCTCGTCATTCGCGGCGCGGTGGCGGATGTGCGCCCCTTCATCCGCGACCTGCAGAGCGCGTCGGGTCCAGCTGCGCGCGGCGACAAGAATGCAGCCAAGGGCGGCGATCTCGATATCGACCTCGACGTCCCGATCCTGACCGGCTTCAACAATGAAGCGATCAGCAATGCCTCGCTCAAACTGTCGAAGCGCGGCGGCGAGATGCGCTCGCTTGCCTTCCAGGGCCGGATCGGCCGGGCCGAGGTCACGGCCAAGCAGGGGCGACAAGGCGATACGCCGGGCGCGATCGTCATCCAGTCCGAGAATGGTGGCGCGCTGCTGCGTTTCGCTGATCTCTACCGGCGCGCCTATGGCGGCGACTTAATCTTGAGCCTGGGGCCGGGCGATACGCGCCAGAACGGCGAATTGCTGTTCCGCGACTTCATCGTGCGTGACGAGCCGGCTCTGCGCCGGGTCGTCGGCGAGCAGTCCGGCGCGGCACCGGCCGGAGATCGAACCGGCGGCGCGGGGCCGGCGCCGGCTCCGCTGCGGATCGACGTCAGCGAGGTCGCCTTCACCAAGCTCAGGGCCGTCTTCAGCCGCTCGGCCAGCCGGTTCGATGTGTCCGACATGGTGATCTGGGGACAGCAGCTCGGCTTCACCCTGCAGGGCAATGTCGATTATGGCCGGGACCGGGTCGATATCGCTGGCACTTTCGTGCCGGGCTACGCCCTCAACAACGCCTTCGCCCAGGTTCCTGTCGTCGGCGCATTGCTTGGCGGCGGCAGCCAGTATGGCGGGCTTTTTGCGGTGAACTTCCGGATATCGGGCGCCGCAAGTGCTCCGACCATGACGATCAACCCGCTCTCGGCGCTCGCACCCGGCATCCTGCGCCGCTTCGTCGATCCGCTCGGCGGTTCGCCGATTCAGCAGCCGCAGGCAGCCCCGGCGCCGGCGCCGACGCGCTGAGGCCACGACGTCGGAGCGGGCATAGACCGGCGCCGACATTGTCGTTTCTGGTGTTGCGGCGGCTTCTTCGAAAACTGGCGACCGCTTTTCTGGCCGATGCGTCGTTACTGCGCCCGCAGCAGGACGTGCTTCTTCCTGCCGAAGGAGAGCTTGATCACCCCTTCGCCCGAGAGCTCCGAGAGCGTCAGCGTCGCACGTTCGTCCGTGACGGCGGCGTCGTTGACCCGAAGGCCGCCCGCCTTGACCTGCCGTCGCGCCTCGCCGGTCGAGGGCACGAGGCCGGCTTTGACGAAGGCGGTCAGCACGCCGAGACCGGTCTCAAGCTCGGACCTTGCCACGGCGACGCTGGGAAGATCGTCTGCAAGCGCCCCATCCTCGAAGGTCTTGCGCGCAGTCTCGGAGGCCGCATCGGCAGCCTCCCGGCCATGCAGCATGGCTGTAACCTCGGTCGCGAGGACCTTCTTGGCCTCGTTGATCTCGGCACCGCCCAGCGCCGCAAGCCGGGCGATCTCGGCCATCGGCATCGTGGTGTAGAGCTTCAGGAAACGCTCGACATCGGCGTCCTCGGTGTTGCGCCAGAATTGCCAGAAATCGTAGGCGCCCATCAGTTCGGCGTTGAGCCAGACGGCTCCCGAGGCCGTCTTGCCCATCTTGCCGCCGGACGATGTCGTCAGCAGCGGCGAGGTCAGGGCATAGAGCTGGACATTGCTCATGCGGTGCCCGAGATCGATGCCGTTGACGATATTACCCCACTGGTCGGAGCCGCCCATCTGCAGGATGCAGCCCGTGCGCTTGTTCAGCTCGACGAAGTCGTAGGCCTGCAGGATCATGTAGTTGAATTCGAGGAAGGACAGCGATTGCTCGCGCTCCAGCCGTGTCTTGACGCTGTCGAAGGACAGCATGCGGTTGACCGAGAAGTGTCGGCCGACATCGCGCAGGAATTCGAGATAGTTCAGCCCGAGCAGCCAGTCGGCGTTGTTCATCATGGTCGCCGAGCCACCGAAATCGAGGTAGTTGGCGAAGACGCGCTTGATGCCGGTGAGGTTGCGCTCGATGTCCTCGACCGTCAGCAGCTTGCGTGACTCCTCCTTGAAGGAGGGGTCTCCGACCATCGACGTGCCGCCGCCCATCAGCGCGATCGGCTTATGGCCGGTCGCCTGCATCCAGTGCAGCATCATGATCTGGATCAGCGAACCGGCATGCAGCGAGGTCGCGGTGGCGTCGAAGCCGATATAGGCGCTGATCGGCCCTTTGAGCGCGGCAGCGTCCAGGCCCTCGGGATCCGAGATCTGGTGGACATAGCCGCGCTCGGAGAGAACACGGAGAAGGTCTGATTTGAAGCTGGTCATCGCATGATCAATCGGCTGGCTGGTTCGTTTGGCATGGCTCGCGACCATCTCGTGGCACGCGAGCCATCATGGCCCGATCGGGGCCGCCCGTCATGGTCGGGCTTGTCCTGACCATCCACGTCTTCACGCGTCGAGAGCGGTGTTCAAGACGTTGATGCTCGCCACAAGGGCGAGCACGACGATAGGGGCGGTCGGAGCCCGCGGACTACTCCTGCTCCTGCGCCTCGCGCTCTTCCTTCGGAATTTCGGGGCCGACATTGCGGTCGAGATAGGCGCTGACCTGCTCCATCAGCTGGTCGACACGGCCGTCGAAGAAATGGTTGGCGCCCTCGACCACCGCATGTTCGATCAGGATACCCTTCTGGGTCTTCACCTTCTCGATCACCGCCATGACCTCCTTGACCGGCGCGACGCGGTCTTCCGAGCCATGCACGAACAGGCCGGAGGAGGGGCAGGGCGCCAGGAAGGAGAAGTCATAGCGGTTGGCCATCGCCGCGATCGACATGAAGCCCTCGATCTCCGGGCGGCGCATCAGGAGCTGCATGCCGATCCAGGCGCCGAAGGAGACGCCGGTGATCCAGCAGCTCTTGGCCTCGGGATTCAGCGCCTGCATCCAGTCGAGCGCGGCGGCGGCATCAGACAATTCGCCCGCGCCATGGTCGAAATGGCCCTGGCTGCGGCCGACGCCGCGGAAATTGAAGCGCAGCGCCGAAAAGCCCCGGTTCACGAAAGTGTAGAACAGGTTGTAGACGATCTGGTTGTTCATCGTCCCGCCGAATTGCGGGTGCGGATGCAGGATGATCGCGAGCGGCGCGCCGCGCTTCTTGGCGGGCTGGTAACGACCCTCGATCCGGCCGGCCGGTCCGTTGAAAATCACCTCTGGCATTGTCGTCTCGCCTTTTGTTGGGCCAAGGCCGCGCGCGCCGGGCAAAACAGCGCGCAAATGCCGCCGAAAATGCCCGGTCGCCCTTGACGACCCCGCCGCTCGCGCCCTACATCAAGCGCTTAGAATAGTTCTAACAGCCGTGAACAATACGGGAACCGACGGGTAGCGCATCATTTCGGCGCAGCCGTCGTCCCAGCCACGGCCGGTTCGGACGGGCGGCTATAGCACGGCGCATGGGTGCAATTTCAAGCATTTCGTGCCGACCGTCTTCCGCGAGGCAGGATCGGAGCCAGTGAGATCGTGACAGGAGCGACCCGCGCCTATCTCGACCACAATGCGACCACCCCGGTGCGGCCGGACGTGGCGCAGGCGATGGCGCGCGCGCTGATGCTGCCCGGAAACCCGTCATCGGTCCATCATGAGGGCAGGGCGGCCCGCGCCGCGATCGAACAGGCGCGGGCGCAGGTCGCCGCGCTCGTCGGGGCGAAGACCGCCAATGTTGTCTTCACCAGCGGTGGCACCGAGGCCAATGCGACCGTGCTGTCGCCTGGATTGATGGACTGCAGCGGTGGGCGCGACTGCGTCAGGACGCCGGCTTCGCTGCTGCTCCATGGCGCAACCGAGCATGCCTGCATTCGCGACGGGCATCGGTTCCCGGCCAGCGCGGCCGAGGCGATCCCTGTCGATGCGGACGGGTTGGCCGACACGGATTGGCTCACAGGGCGGCTCGAGCGCCTCGCGGCGGAGCAGCCAGGGGCGCGCGCACTGGTCTCGCTGCACCTCGCCAATAACGAGACCGGCGTGCTTCAGCCGATTGCCGGGATTGCTGCCATCGCCAGGCATTTTGGGGCGCTGATGCATTGCGACGCGGTCCAGGCCGCCGGCAAGATCGCCATCGATATCGATATGTTGGGCGTCGATGTTCTGACGCTCTCCGCCCATAAGCTCGGCGGACCCAAGGGCGTCGGCGCGATCGTCTTCCGCACCGGGGCGCTCGAGCTTGCCGACAAACCCATACGCGGTGGCGGGCAGGAGCGCGGCTGGCGCGCCGGCACCGAGAATGTGGCCGGTATCGTCGGCTTCGGAATGGCGGCAGAGATCGCAGCTAAGGCCATCGCGGCGGAAGCCGATCGGCTTTCCGCCTTGCGCGACAAGCTGGAGGCCGGGCTGCTGGTTCTCGCGCCCGATACCATGATTTTCGGCCGCTCTGCGCCGCGCCTGCCCAACACCAGCGCCTTCGCCACGCCCGGAATTCGGGCGGAGACGGCGCTGATCATGCTCGACCTGAATGGCGTCGCGCTGTCTTCCGGCTCGGCCTGCTCGTCGGGCAAGGTCAAGCGCTCGCATGTGCTGGACGCCATGGGCGTCGACCCTGCCATGAGCGCAGGGGCCTTGCGGGCGAGCCTCGGATGGACCACCTGCGAGGCACAGATCGATCAGTTTTTGGCGGCCTATGCGAAAGCATTGGTCGCGACCAAGGGCCGGGAGGTTCAGGCGGCCGCCTGAATGTCTCGATAGACGACCAAACCGGCGGGCCTTGAACCCGCGACTGGAGAGTAGGCAATGGCAGCGGTCCAAGAGACCATTGATCAGGTCAAGTCGATCGACGTGACCGAATACAAATACGGTTTCGTCACCGAGATCGAGATGGACAAGCCCGCCAAGGGCCTGACCGAAGACACGGTGCGCTACATCTCGGCGCGCAAGAACGAGCCGGAATGGATGCTGGAATGGCGACTCGACGCCTTCCGCCGCTGGAAGACGATGACCGAGCCGGCCTGGTCGCGCGTGCAGTACCCGCCGATCGACTATCAGGACATCTACTATTACGCCGCGCCGAAGAAGGGCGCCGATCCGAAATCGCTCGACGAGGTCGATCCGGCGATCCTGGAGACCTACAAGAAACTGGGTATCCCGCTGCGCGAGCAGGAGATCCTGGCCGGCGTCGCGCCGGAGAACCGGGTCGCGGTCGATGCCGTGTTCGACTCGGTCTCGGTCGTCACCACCTTCAAGAAGGAGCTGGCCGAGGCCGGCGTGATCTTCTGCTCGATCTCGGACGCGATCCAGGAGCATCCCGAGCTGGTGCGGAAATATCTTGCCACCGTCGTGCCGGTGACCGACAATTATTTCGCGACGCTGAACTGCGCCGTCTTCACCGACGGCTCCTTCGTCTACATCCCCAAGGGCGTGCGCTGCCCGATGGAATTGTCGACCTATTTCCGCATCAACGAGCAGAATACCGGCCAGTTCGAGCGCACGCTGATCATCGCCGATGAGGGCTCCTATGTGAGCTATCTCGAAGGCTGCACCGCGCCCAAGCGCGACGAGAACCAGCTCCACGCCGCCGTGGTCGAATTGATCGCGCTCGACGATGCCGAGATCAAATACTCGACCGTGCAGAACTGGTATCCGGGCGATGCCGAGGGCAAGGGCGGCATCTACAACTTCGTCACCAAGCGCGGCGACTGCCGGGGCAAGAACTCGAAGATCTCCTGGACGCAGGTCGAGACCGGTTCGGCGATCACCTGGAAATACCCATCCTGCATCCTGCGCGGCGACGGCTCGCGCGGCGAGTTCTACTCGATCGCGGTCTCGAACGGCGCCCAGCAGGTCGATTCCGGCACCAAGATGATCCATCTCGGCAAGAACACGACCTCGAAGATCATCGCCAAGGGCATCGCGGCGGGCAAGTCCGACTCGACCTATCGCGGCATGGTCTCGGCCCACCGCAAGGCGACGGGCGCGCGCAACTTCACCAATTGCGACTCGCTGCTGATCGGCGACCAGTGCGGCGCGCATACCATCCCCTATATCGAGGCCAAGACCGCGACCGCGATCTTCGAGCACGAGGCGACGACCTCCAAGATCGGCGAGGACCAGCTGTTCTATTGCCAGCAGCGCGGCCTCTCCGCCGAGGATGCGGTGGCGCTGATCGTCAACGGCTTCGTCAAGGAGGTGCTGCAGCAACTCCCGATGGAGTTCGCCGTCGAGGCGCAAAAGCTGATCACGATCTCGCTCGAAGGCTCCGTCGGCTGATGCCGTCATGGTCGGGCTCGTCCCGACCATCCCCGTCTTTCTTTTTCACGTTCAAGTCGTGGATGCTCGGCACAGGGCCGAGCATGACGCGGCGGAAATCCGGACCGAAACAATGCTCGAAATTCGCAATCTCGTCGTCAAGATCGCTGACGAAGACAAGCAGATCATCAATGGCCTCAACCTCACCGTCAATGACGGCGAGGTCGCCGCGATCATGGGGCCCAACGGCTCCGGCAAGTCGACGCTCTCCTATGTCATCGCCGGCAAGGAGGACTATGAGGTCCTCGACGGCGAGATCCTGCTGAACGGTGAGAACGTGCTGGAGATGGAGGCCGATGCGCGCGCCGCCGCCGGCATCTTCCTCGCCTTCCAGTATCCGCTGGAGATCCCCGGCGTCGCCACCATGACCTTCCTGAAGGCTGCGATGAACGCGCAGCGCAAGGCGCGCGGCGAGGCCGAATTGCTGACGCCCGACTTCATCAAGCGCGTCAACAGCGCAGCCGATGCGCTCAGCATCGACAAGGCCATGCTGCGCCGGCCGCTCAATGTCGGTTTCTCCGGCGGCGAGAAGAAGCGCATGGAAATCCTGCAGATGGCGCTGCTCTCGCCCTCGATGTGCATCCTCGACGAGACCGATTCCGGCCTCGACATCGACGCGCTGCGCATCGTCGCCGAGGGCGTCAACGCGCTCCGCGACAAGAGCCGCGGCTTCCTCGTCATCACCCATTATCAGCGCCTGCTCGAGCATATCGTGCCCGACACGGTGCATGTCATGTCGAAGGGCCGCATCGTGAAGACCGGCGGCAAGGAACTGGCGCTGGAGCTCGAGAAGAGCGGCTATGCGGCCTATGCGGAGGCGGCGTGATGGCCATTGTCACCCCGCTGAAGACGGCGGCCGAGCAGGCCCTTTCGCAGCAATTCGCCAATGTGAAAGCTGAATTGCCCGGCACGCTGCCCGTGCGCAAGCTGCGCGAGGATGCCTTCGCCGGCTTCGAGGCCAAGGGCCTGCCGCATCGCCGGCTCGAATCCTGGCGCTATACCGATCTGCGCGGCCTGCTGCGCGAGGCGAAGCCGCTGGCGACCGCGGCCAGCGTCACGCCGGCGATCACCGCCCGGCTCGCAGCGCTGCCATTCGATGGCGTCCGGCTCGTGCTGGTCGATGGCGCTTTCAGGCCCGAGCTTTCGACGCTTGAAGGCCTGCCCGACGGCGTGAGCGTTCAGCCATTGACCGAGGCGCTGGTTTCGACCCGCGAGGATCTGGCCCGCATCCTGTCGGGGCCGAGCATCGCCGATAGCGATACCGGCCTGATGCTCAATACCGCGCTGATGCGCGACGGCGTCTTCGTCGAGATCACCGAAGGCACGGAGCTCGCCGCGCCGATCGCGATCGTCTCGCTGGTTTCGGGCGAGGAAGAGACTGCGATCTTCCACCGCTCGGTCGTGCTCGCGGCCAAGGGTGTCAAGGCGACGATCGTCGAGGTCAGCGAAAGCGCTGGGCCCAAGGCCTCCCAGATCAACGGCGCGATCGTTTTCGAGACCGGCGACGAGAGCGATGTGCAGCATCTGCGCCTCGTCACGCGCCAGGTTCCGGAAACCGTGCAGGTGCAGAGCCTGCTTGCGACAGTCGGCGCTCACGCCAAGTTCGAGAGCTTTGCGCTGGTCTGCAAGGCGGCCACGCTGCGCCAGCAATATTTCGTGAAATATGCCGGCGAACACAGCGAGATCGGCCTGCGGGGCGTCAATCTGCTTGGCGGAGCCGAGCATTCCGACGTCACTCTGGTGATGGACCATGCGGTGCCTCACGGCGTCAGCCGCGAGCTGTTCAAGAACATCATCGGCGGCGAGGCCACCGGCGTCTTCCAGGGCAAGGTCATCGTGCGCCCCCATGCGCAGAAGACCGATGGCGGCATGAAGAGCAACACGCTGCTGCTGAACGACGGCGCCTCGATGTTCAACAAGCCGGAGCTCGAAATCTTCGCCGACGACGTGGTTTGCGGCCATGGCGCGACGGTCGCGCAGATGGATGGCGAGCAGCTCTTCTACCTGATGGCGCGCGGCTTGCCGCAGCCGCAGGCCGAGGCGCTGGTGCTGCAGGCCTTCGCCGGCGAGGCGGTCGAGTTCGTGGCCGATGAGGATCTGCGCGCCTTCGTCATGGCCGAGATCCGAGCCTGGCTTTCCCAGCGCGAGGCCTCCTCGGTCGTGAGTACGGTCTGATGCCCTACATCAATCTCCAGATCACCAAGGGCGCGACCCGCGAGCAGAAGGCGGAGATCGTCAAGGAGTTCACCGACACGCTGGTGCGCGTGCTCGGCAAGAATCCGGCGAACACGCATATCGTGATCCAGGAGATCGAGCGCGAGAACTGGGGCCATGCCGGCGCCCTCGTCGACAAGCCGCGCGAGCTGGGAAGGGCGTGACATGAACGCGATGGCGAAACCTTACGACGTCGAGGCGGTCCGCAAGGATTTCACCATCCTGTCGCGAGAAGTCTACGGCAAGCCATTGGTCTATCTCGACAATGCGGCCTCGGCGCAGAAGCCCGAGGCCGTGATCGAGGCGATGACGAAGTTGATGCGCGAGGACTACGCCAATGTCCATCGCGGCCTGCACTACCTCGCCAACGCTTCGACCGAAGCCTATGAGGCGGCTCGCGAGAGCGTCCGGCGCTTCCTCAATGCGGAGCATCTGGAGGAGATCGTCTTCACCCGCTCCTCGACGGGTTCGCTGAACACCATCGCTTCCTCGCTCGGGCGCTATCTGAAGATCCAGGAGGGTGACGAGATCATCCTCTCCATCCTGGAGCATCACTCCAATATCGTGCCCTGGCACTATTGGCGCGAGCAGCAGGGCGCGGTGATCAAATGGGCCCCGGTCGACGAGGACGGCAACTTCCTCATCGAGGAATTCGAGAAGCTGATCACGCCGCGCACCAAGGTGGTCTCGCTGACGCATATCTCGAACGCTATCGGCACGATCGTGCCGATCGCGGAGGTCGCGGCGATCTGCCGGGCCTACAAGATCCCGCTGGTCGTCGACGGCAGCCAGGGTGCGGTGCATCTGCCGGTCGACGTGCAGGCGCTGGGCTGCGATTTCTACTGCTTCACCGGGCACAAGACCTATGGGCCGACCGGCTCCGGCGTGCTCTGGGGCAAGCGTGAATGGCTGGAGAAGCTGCCGCCCTATGAAGGCGGCGGCGAGATGATCGTCACCGTCAGCGAGGACGCGATCACCTATAACGATCCGCCGCATCGCTTCGAATCCGGCACGCCGGCGATCATCGAGGCGGTCGGGCTGGGCGCGGCGCTTGACTACATGATGGCGCTTGGCCGGGAGAACATCGCGGCGCATGAGGCGAGCCTGAACGACTACGCCATGCAGCGGCTCGGCGAGATGAACTCGATCCGCATCTTCGGCAAGGCTCGGCAGAAGGGGGCGATCATCGCCTTCGAGATGAAGGGCGCCCATGCCCATGACGTCGCGACCGTGATCGACCGGGCCGGTGTCGCGGTTCGGGCCGGCACCCATTGCGCCATGCCGCTTCTGGCCCGATATGGAGTGACATCGACCTGCCGCGCTTCATTTGGGCTCTACAACACGCTCGAGGAAGTCGATAAACTGGTTGAAGCCCTGCGGAAGGCCGAAGCGCTGTTTGCGTGACGGCCGCTCGCCTGAACTGGAATGAGCGATGACCGATACCGCCGAGGAACTGAAGCCGAATGCGCCGACCATGGGCGCGAGCTCCGGCCTGCCGCCCGAGGAGATCGATCGGCTCACCGACGACATCGTCGCCGCGCTGAAGACGGTCTACGATCCCGAAATCCCGTCCGACATCTACGAGCTTGGCCTGATCTACCGCGTCGACATCGCCGATGATCGCCAGGTCGCGATCGACATGACGCTGACTGCGCCGGGCTGTCCTGTCGCCGGCGAGATGCCGGGTTGGGTCGAGAACGCCGTCAGCACCGTGCCGGGCGTCTCGGGCGTGACCGTCAACATGACCTTCGATCCGCCCTGGGACCAGTCGCGCATGTCCGACGAGGCGAGAGTAGCACTCGATATGTGGTGATCTGGACGCTCTCCCACAGCGCATGCATGATGGCAGCATGCGCATGACGAAGTGGGATTACGTCGCTTTTCCGATCCTGGCGGCGCTGCTGCTTGGCGTTACCTATGGCGCCTTGCGGCTCGTCGGTTTTTTCGGCCTCGGCGTTCTGGGTCTGGTCATCGGCTTCATTGCGGTGCGGATGGATCTGGAGCGCGATGGGGCAAGCAGCGTCCTTGCCGAGCAGTTCAAGGCACGCGAGCGTATGTCCCGCGCTGAGCGCGCCGGCTTGCAGGCGGAGCAAGCCTTCCGGTTGAAGCCGCTTTTCGTGGCGCAGATCGTCGCGACCGGCTTCATCATTCTCGGTTTTGGGCTCCATTTCCTGCTCTGATCGATCGCATTCGCTTTGTTCATTTCTGCAAGCCGCGAAACGGTGGCATCTGAAGCCGGGGCGTGATCCTGCCCCCGCCGGAGCCAGCCATGCGCAAATTCGCCTATGAGACCGTCGACGTCTTCACCGAGACCCGTTTCGGAGGGAACCAGCTCGCCGTCTTCACCGATGCGCGCGGCCTCTCGGACGCCGAGATGCAGTCGCTTGCGGCGGAGATGAACTATAGCGAGACGACCTTCGTCCTGCCGCCGAGTGACCCCGCCAACGATGCCCGCGTGCGCATCTTCACGCGCAAGCATGAGATGCCCTTCGCTGGGCATCCTAATGTCGGCACCGCCTTCGTCCTGGCCCGTCATGGGCGGGATCGCGACGGCGTGCTGCGCTTCGAAGAGCTGGCCGGGCTGGTCGAGGTCAGGATCGCCAGCAACGCGCAAGGCGAGGTTCAGGGCGCCACCATCGCCGCCCCCCAGGCTCTCTCCACGGGGATCGAGCTGCCGGTCGCGGGCATCGCGGCGTGTGCCGGGCTCCAGCCCTCCGATGTCGTGGTCGCCAACCATCGCCCGATCCGCGCTTCAGTCGGAGTGCACTTCGTCCTTGCCGAGGTAGCGGCGGACGCCTTGTCGAAGGCTCTGCCGGACATCGCGGCCTTCCGGGCCCTGCGTGACGCGACGCCCGCGCTGGAGGGCCGGCTCTCGCTGTTCATCTATGCCCGTGACGGCGCCACGATCCGGGCGCGGATGTTCGCGCCGCTCAGCGATACCTGGGAGGATCCCGCAACCGGCAGCGCCAGCGCCACCACGGCTGCGCTCCTGCTATCCCTTCAGGGCGGCGAGTTGGCGGAGTTCACGCTGACGCAGGGCGTCGAGATGGGGCGGCCGAGCCTGCTCAAGCTCAAGGCCTGGCGCGCGCCCGACGGCATCCGCGCCACGGTCGGCGGTTCCTGCGTGCCGGTGCTGCGCGGCGAGGCGCTGCTTTAGGGGCTGTCTGGCGCGGATCAAGCCTCGAGGCCCAGCTCCGCGCGGACGCGTTTGCTCAGCTTGCTGGCGATCAGCCGGTGGCTCTCGCGTAGATAATCCAGCAAGACCTCATCGGGCATGCCCTCATCGGTTTGACGCTGGATCCAGCTCATGCCGCGTGAGGCGAGGTAAGGGGCAGGCCGCAGGCCCGGCTGCTCCTTCAGGATATCATAGCTCGCCCAGGAGCATTTGAAGGTCACGGCGAAAGCCTCGTCCGCGCTCTCCCTGGCGATGGCGAAGACCTTGCCACCGACTTGGCCGCCGACCTTCCAGACATGGGCGTCGCCCCATTGCACGACATGGCTCGTGGCGGGGAGGGTGGCGCAGAAGGCGTCGTATTCGGCGAGCATCATCGTCGTTGCGCCGCTCTGTTCAGTAGCTCTCGGCGTCGATGCCGAAGCGCTTCGCCGCCGCGCCGATCTGCGACCAGGTCTCGTCATCGAGCGGAATACCGGCCTTGGCCCGTTCGATCCGCGTCGCGCGCTCCTTGTCGCCTGGCGCGAGGACGGGATTGGCCTCGTCCTGCGGTTTGGCGGCGCGCACGAAGGCGAGATAGCTCTCGATACGGCTCTTGCGGAGCGAGGCGTCCGGCTCCAGCCGGGCAGGGTCGATCAGCACGCCGAAAAGCGAATTGATGATCCAGCTCTTCTGCGGTTTCTCGTCGATGCGGGCGGCGCCCATCAAACCGGCCGAGAGCAGTTCCGCGATCAGGGAGAGGCCTGCGCCCTTATGGTCGCCGAAAGGCAGCAGCGCGCCCAGCGGCAGGTCCGGGATGGCGTGCTGGAAGACGTGCTTGGGGTCGGTGGTCGGCCGGCCCTCGCCGTCGATGATGTAGCCCGGCGGCACCGGCACGCCTTTGTTCAGCGCGACACGGGCCTTGCCATGGGCCATGCGGCTGGTGGCGAAATCCAGGATGATCGGATCGCTCTCCGGCACCGGAATGCCGATTGCGTGCGGGTTGGTGCCGAAGCGCGCCTCCTTGGCGGCGAAGGGGGCGACGATCGGTGCGCGCCCGGCGACATTGACCCAGAACAGCGAGATCAGCCCAGCCTCGGCGGCGATCTCGGCATAATGGCCGATGCGGCCGATATGGTGGGAATCGAGCAGGTTCAGGATCGCGACACCGCCGGCCTTCGCCATTGCGCCGGCCTGCTCGACTGCGTTGCGGGCGGCGGGCTGGCCGAGTGCGACCTGCGCATCGACGATCAGGAAGGGAGCGGCGTCGAGCCGAGCATGAGGCTTGGATTGCGGCTTCAGGTTGCCGTCGGCCAGTGACTGGAAATAGAGCGGAATCATGCCGACGCCATGGCTGTCATGGCCGCTCAGATTGGCGAGGACGAGATGGTCGGCGGTCTCGCGCGCCTCGGCTGCCGTCCAGCCGGCCTTGGTGACCATGTCACGGACGAGGGCGCGAAGCGCTTCGGGGCGGTGCGTGCGGTAGGTCATCGTCTGTCGTCTTCGTCCCTTTGTCGAGGCGGCCACAGTGCATGAGCGGGCGCTCCACGCAATGCGCGCAGTGAAAGGGCGGCCGTGCGCTCCGGCATCTCGACGTTGCGCTCACCAATCCTTATGTTGTGGACTGCAATCTTGCTTCATCGGGCCTTGAACCCGATCGAGGAGGGACGACGAATGTTTTCGATTCCAGGCCTGAAGGTGGTCTCCCTGACAGATGCCGCCGCCTCGCGCATCCGCGAGATCATGGCGCAGTCGGCGCTCGACAATCCCGACGCTCCGGCGCTCGGCCTGCGGGTCGGCGTCAAGAAGGGCGGCTGCGCCGGCATGGAATACACTTTTGAAGTTGCCAGCGTGCTCGACAAAGGCGACGAGGTCGTTTCCGAGAAGGACGCGACCGTGATCGTCGACGCCAAGGCGGTGCTGTTCCTGCTCGGCACCGAGCTCGACTTCAAGACCGACCGCTTCTCCTCGACCTTCGTATTCAACAACCCGAACCAGGTCTCGGCCTGCGGCTGCGGCGAATCGGTCGAGATCAAGCCGCGCGCTGAGAGCGCGCTCGCGGCCCACTGAGCCTGCGCGATGGATGCCGAAGGCATCCGCGAACTCTTCGCAGATATCCTGCCGGTGCGGGTGCGCAGACTGTTCGGCGGTCTCGGCATCTATGACGGTGAGATGATCTTCGCTCTGGTCTTCAAGGGCGACATCTATCTCAAGACCTCGCCCGCGACGCTGGAGCGCTTCATTGCCGCCGGCTGCCGGCCCTTTACCTATGAAGCGCGCAGCCGGGAGCGCGCGCTCGGCTATTGGAGCCTGCCAGATGCCGCGCTGGATGACTTGGATACGTTGAGAATCTGGACGGATCTGGCGCGCGAGGCGGCGCGGCAGAAGGCTTCCCGCCTCAAGCCACGCGGCTCAAGGCTTCGAGCGCCTCTTCCGTGACGGTGCGGTTGCGGCCGTCGCGCTTGGCCTGCATCAGAGCCTGGTCGGCGCGGTCGACCAACGAGCCGGCGGTGTCGCCGCGACGATAGCCTGCGACGCCGAGCGAGATGGTGATGCGGCCGAGATTCTCGTTGGTCGAACGCTTCACCAATTCACGCGTCAGCAGGGCCTGCCGTACGGTCTCGGCACCGAACTTGCCGGCTACGAGATCGGACTCCGGCAGGATGATCGCGAATTCCTCGCCGCCGAAGCGGGTGATCACCGCCTTTTCCTTGAACTTGTCCTTCATGGTGCGGGCGACGAGGCGCAGCACCTGGTCGCCGGTGAGATGGCCGTGGGCGTCGTTGAACTTCTTGAAATAGTCGATGTCGGCCATGACCAGCGCGAAGGGCTCGCGGCGCAAAGTCGCTTGATCGATCGATTTCTGCAGCATTTCCTCGAAATGGCGGCGGTTGGCGAGGCCGGTCAGCGGATCGGTCAGAGCCTCAGCGCGGGTCATCTCCAGCGCCTCGCGGAGATTGCGGATCTCGTTGGAGCTGTTGCGAAGCTGGGCTTCGAGCTGGGTCTTGCGAGTGACCTCCTCGCGTGTCGACAGCACGAGCGCCTCGACCCATTCGCGCAGCCTCTGCCGGTCCGCCGCCGGCGGTACGTCCTCGGACATCGCGGAGAGGCGGCCATGATAGCGCTCACTGGACACCAGCGTCTTGTCGACCAGCGACATCAGCCCGTCGATCTCGCCCAGGACCTGGAGGCTCGTGCGCTCCGCCTGTTTGGCGAGCCGGTCATTGCCGATGAAGCGATCATAGAGATTGTCGATATCGGCGACGCCGACCTTGCCCTCGCTGCTGGCGAGGATCGCGTTCATCGCCATGCTCACAGCCGGCATCTCTCCGCTGAGATGGGCGTACCAAACCTCGAAAGCGCGCGGATAACCCGGGGAACCATGTTCGCGCATCGCCGCGACGACCTGATCGGCCAGATCACAGGATTGAGCGGAAATCTGCGCGTGGTCGCTCATCGCCAATAGCCCGGACATGAAGCCGGTTCATGGTTTTCAACCATGACAGCTTCGATTGCACATCGAAGCGGGACATCCTGTCCGTCACAACGGCGGCATGCGCCCGTTCATGGCCGCTGCGCTAGCAGCAGCCATTCAGGAAACATGACGCCTCTGAGTTAATGCCAGGTTATGCCCTAAGGTCAGATCCTAGAATTCAGCCGACCTTGACGGGACGCATCAAGAAGGCCGGCACGTGATCGCCGAGCCCCTTGACCTTCGGACCATCATCATCGTCGCGCCGACGCGGCTCGGCGGTACGCTCAGGCCTGGCAGCGCGCGGCTCGGGGCCGCGCTCCGGCTTGGCTGAACGAGGTTCCGGCGCCCGCTCCGGCTTGGCGGCCTGAGGAGCGGGGCTCTCGCCACGGATCTTGGTCTTCGTCGGCCCGTCCGCCTCGGGGCGACGACGGCGCGGCGCTGCCTCGTCGTCGGACGCGGGGCGCTCCACCCGGATCGGGCGCGGCGTCGTTTCTGGTTCGGCGCGGGGGCCGCGCTCGGGGCGGCCACGGCCACCGCCGCGCGCTGGGCGGCGATCATCGCCACGTCCGCCGCGACCGCCATGGCGCTCCTCGCGCGGAGCGCCGGGCGGCAAGGTATCGACGCCACCGCCTTCCCAGGCGATGGGCTGGCCCATCAACTTCTCGATCGCGGTGACGAGCTTTTCGTCATGACGCGTCACGATGGTGAAAGAGGCACCCTCGCGGCCGGCACGGCCGGTGCGGCCGATGCGGTGGACGTAGTCCTCGGCATGGGTCGGCACGTCGTAATTGAAGACATGGCTGACCGCGGGGATGTCGAGCCCGCGGGCCGCGACGTCGCTGGCGACCAGGATCGGGTTCTCGCCGATGCGGAAGGATTCCAGCGCCGCCATGCGGGCGTACTGATCCATGTCGCCATGAAGCGAGACGGCCGGGAAACCGTGCTTCTGCAAGGATTTATGCAGCGTTGCTACATCGCGCTTGCGGTTGCAGAACACGATCGCGTTCTGCAAGTCCTTGGCTTCCTTGATCAGCTTGCGCAAAGTTTCGCGCTTCTCGAAATCCTGCCCGTTCGAGGCGATCAGGCGTTGCGTGATCGTGGTGGCCGCGGTTGCGGGGCGCGAGGCCTCGATGCGCACCGGATTGTGCAGGAACTGCTCGCTGATGCGCGTGATCTCGGGCGGCATCGTCGCGGTGAAGAACAGCGTCTGGCGCGTGAAGGGCACAAGCTTGCAGACACGCTCGATGTCGGGAATGAACCCCATGTCGAGCATGCGGTCGGCCTCGTCGATGACGAGGAGCTCGACGCCGGTGAGCAGCAGCTTGCCACGCTCGACATGATCGAGCAGGCGGCCGGGCGTCGCAATCAGCACGTCGACGCCGCGGGTGATCTTGGCGTCCTGGTCGCCGAAGGAGACGCCGCCGATCAGCAGCGCGACCGACAGCTTTTGATTCACACCGTAGCGGGAGAAATTCTCCTCGACCTGGGCGGCGAGCTCGCGCGTCGGTTCCAGGATCAGGGTGCGCGGCATCCGGGCCCGGGCGCGGCCGGTTTCCAGGATGGTCAGCATCGGCAGTGTGAAGGCTGCCGTCTTGCCCGTGCCGGTCTGGGCGATGCCGAGAACGTCGCGGCGGGCGAGGACGTGGGGGATGGCCTGGGCTTGGATCGGGGTCGGCGTGGTGTAGCCTGCAGTTGTGACCGCAGTCAGAACCTTTTCACTCAGGCCGAGTTCGGCAAATGACATCGAATGTTGCGCTTCTTCAGGGTCGGTTACTCGAGGCGGGATGACCTATCAACCGCGACGGTGGCGCGACATCTCTTTCCAGCGCGCCTTCGGACTTCCGTGCAATGCAGAAAAAGTGCGGCGAAGTCAATAAACTAGAGAGCGATGTCCATAAATGCGACACGGCTTTAGGCCGACATCGCGCTTTGAATTTGGAAGGAGGCCAACACGGACATGATCGACGCCATGCAGGAACCGCTTGTTCTGATCCCGGGGCTGAGCTGCGACGCCTCCCTCTATGCGCCGCAATGGCCGGCTCTGGCCACTGGGGGCAGGCCTATCCTCGTCGCCGAGCATGCGCAGGACGAAACCCTGGACGCCATCGCGCGACGGTTGCTCGCTGCCGCCCCGCCGCGCTTCGCGCTCTGCGGCCTGTCCATGGGCGGCTATATCGCTTTCGAAGTGATGCGGCAGGCGCCGGGGCGCGTCACGCGCTTGGCGCTTCTCGACACCAGCGCCAAGCCGGCGACGCCGGAGACGAACACACCGCGCGAACAGATGATCGCTCTGGCGCAGAAGGGGGCCTTCGATAATGTCACGACCTTGCTCTGGCAGCGCTTGGTCGCGCCGGCGCGCCTTGTCGACGAGCCCTTGCGGTTGCTCGTCAGGCGGATGGCGGACGAGGTCGGCGCGGAAGGTTTTATCCGGCAGCAGCGCGCCATCATGACCCGGCCCGACTCGCGGCTCGGACTGGCGGCGATTGGCGTGCCGACGCTCGCATTGGTCGGCGAGGAGGATTTGATCACGCCACCGAGCGAGGCACAGGAGATCGCGGCCGGGATAGGTACCAATGCCAGGTTGGTTGTCGTGCCGGGCTGCGGTCACCTCTCGACGCTCGAGGCGCCGGATGCCGTGACCGGCGAGCTTCTGGCCTGGCTCGGCTAAAGCGTTTTCGAGCGAAGCGGATATCGGATCGCGTGAAGAAAACCCGTCAAAACAAAGGCTTGGAGCAGTTATCCGATCCAATCAGACCGGAATTGCTCTAAAGTCTCAGCGCGGGACCACGCAAGGGTCGAGACGGGTCTGGTTCGCCGTCTTCTGAAGCGAACCCGTGATCATCGGATCCACCGGCTTGCCTTTCGAGGCGGCTGAGGCGACCTGCGTCAGGCGTTCGGTGTCGAGCTTGGCGGTCTGAGTCGAGACGAAATTCACCGCGACGACCGACAGGAAGCCGATCGCGGCGGCGGCCTTGGCGACGTCGGCGACCATGGTGCCGCGGTCGTTCTTCCAGAAGAGTTCGATCAGCCGCATCTGGCCTGCTCCGCCCATTCGAGCGCCAAGGCACCCCTCGCCATGACGTTGCGCCATCAGCGGTAAAAAGACGGTTAGCAAATCCTTGCCGCGATCCGGCGTTATTCATGAAATCGCTAGAGCCGGATCAACGCGAAAAACCGGTTCCCACTTTTTCGCATCCTGCTCTATGGAAGCCGCGCGGTATCGAGATCCGGGGCAGGCTGGCCATTGAGCCTGGAGCGGTTGTTGCGAAACAGCTCCCGCAGAGCGCCTAGCACGGCAAGGACTGCGGGCCGCTGCCGCGAGACCTCATGCGAGACCAGGAATATCTCGTCGGACGTCTTGTCCGGCGGCGGCTGCAGCCGGACGAGAGTCTCATCGGCATCGCCCATGAAACAAGGGACCATGGAGACCGCGCCGGCTGAACGGACGCTTTCGTAGCGCGCCGCCGAATCGCCGACACGCGCCGCGACAGGGCGGCCCGCAGCCCATTCGAGGATGTGCTCCTCGATCCGCGACGACACGTCCCGGCTGACCGAGATGATCGGCGCCGTCGCAGGGTCGATATCCCGCCGGACGTAGAGCGCCTGCACGAGCCGCCCGATTTTCTGGGCAAAATAGCCTTGCTGTTCCGGCACCTTGCTCATGCGCAACGCGATGTCGGCATCGCCCCGCGCGAGGTCGAGCTTGTCGCGGGTGCTGATGATGACGATTTCGATCCCTCCGGCGGCGGCGGAAATCGTCGTCGCATGCATGGTCAGGAACAGGCTGATCGAGGTCGTGGCCGTGATCCTGACCGGGGCGCTATCCGAGGCGCGCGCTGCCCGCGCCCGGCTGGCGAAACGCTCAGTGGCGGCGGCGACCTCGCTTGCATCCTGCGCCAGGGACTGGCCGATCTCGGTCAGGATCAGGCGATTGGCGGCGCGCCGGAACAGTTGCAGCCCGAGCCTTGCCTCGAAAGCCTTCAGCCTCCGGGCGACGGTCGCTTCGCTCAGTCCAAGTCGCGCCGCCGCCACGGCCAGCGCCCCGCTCGTGGCGATGGTGTGGAAGATTCCGATATCGTCCCAGCCGGGGGAAACCAGATCGCCGTGGCGTCGAGCTTGAGAGGGAGGAGGCTGCCCCATGCGGTCACTGGCCAGGCTTGCGGGGAACGAGCGACATGGCTCGCGAAGACGTGACGGGGATCGCGGGAGGGCTTGTTCGACATGCCGGCAAGGTGCCGGCTCCGATCCGTCTTGGCAGCCCCGTAACCGTGACGGGCAGGCCTCCAAAAACGACGGGGTGCCAATGGCCTGGCCATGCTTGCCAGGCCCGACGCCTCACAGGTCGATCAGCTCGCCGGCGAAGGCCGCTCGCTCCTGGATGAAGATGAAGCGGGCTTCCGGCTTGTTGCCCATCAAGCGCTCGACGGTCTCCGAGGTCTCGTCGCGGGCCTCGTGCTCGACCATGACCTTGAGCAGGATGCGCTTGGCCGGGTCCATGGTGGTTTCCTTGAGCTGGGCCGGCATCATTTCGCCCAGGCCCTTGAAGCGGCTGATCTCCGGCTTCTTGCCCTTGAAGACGCTCTCGATCAGCTCGTCCTTATGGGCGTCATTGCGGGCATAGACCGACTTGCCACCATGCTGGAGCCGGTAGAGCGGCGGCACGGCGAGATAGAGATGGCCCTTTTCGATCAGGCGCGGCATCTGCCGCCAGAAGAAGGTCACCAGCAGCGAGGCGATATGGGCGCCGTCGACATCGGCGTCGGTCATCACGATGACCTTCTCATAGCGCAGGTCGTCCTCGCGGAACTGGAGGCCGATGCCGCAGCCCAGAGCCAGGATCAGATCGGCGAGCTGCTGATTGGCGTTGAGCTTGTCGCGCGTGGCATTCGCGACGTTCAGGATCTTGCCTCGCAACGGCAGAATGGCCTGCGTCGCACGGTTGCGCGCTTGCTTGGCCGAGCCGCCGGCGGAATCGCCCTCGACGATGAAGAGCTCCGAGCCGGCGGCGCCGGCACTCGAACAATCTGCAAGCTTGCCGGGCAGGCGCAGCTTACGGGTCGCGGTCTTGCGCGAGACTTCCTTTTCGAGACGACGGCGCAGGCGCTCCTCGGCGCGGTCGACCGACCAGTCGAGCAGGCGCAAGGCCTGCTGCGGCGCGGCGGCAAGCCAATGGTCGAAGGCGTCGCGCACCGCGTTCTCGACGATGCGGGCAGCCTCCAGCGTCGCCAGCTTGTCCTTGGTCTGGCCCTGGAACTCCGGCTCGCGAATGAAGACCGAAAGCATGGCGGCGCAGGTCGCCATCACGTCGTCGGAGGTGACCTGGGCCATGCGCTTGGACTGGCCGATGCGCTCGGCATGGTCACGCAGGCCGCGCAGCAACGCGACGCGCAGGCCTTGCTCATGCGTGCCGCCCTCCGGCGTCGGGATCGTGTTGCAATAGGAGGAGGAGAAGCCGTCCTCGCCGGTTGCGAGCCAGGCGATCGCCCATTCGAGCGAACCATGGCCACCATCTTTGGTGATCTTGCCGGAGAAGATCGGCTCGGCGACGAGATCCTTGCCCTCGATCTCGCGGCCAAGATAGTCGCGCAAGCCACCGGGGAAACGAAAGACGGCTTCTGCAGCGACATCGCCTTCCGGCTGCAACAGCGAGGGCGCGCAGCGCCAGCGGATCTCGACGCCGCCGAAGAGATAGGCCTTCGAGCGGGCCATGCGGAACAGGCGCGCGGGCACGAAATGCGCGCCCTCGCCAAAGATCTGCGCATCGGGGTGGAAGCGCACGCGGGTGCCGCGCCGGTTGGCGACCGGGCCGACCGTCTCCAACGGGCCCTGCGGCAAGCCGCGCGAGAAGTGCTGGCGGTAGAGCGTCTTGCCGCGCGCGACCTCGACCTCAAGCCGGTCGGACAGCGCATTGACCACGGAGACGCCGACGCCGTGCAGGCCGCCGGAGGTCTCATAGGCCTTGGAGTCGAATTTTCCGCCGGCATGCAGCGTCGTCATGATGACTTCGAGCGCCGACTTGCCCGGGAATTTCGGATGCGGATCGACGGGAATGCCGCGGCCGTTGTCGGTCACGGCGATCGAGCCGTCCTCCAGCACCTCGACATCGATGAAGCTGGCGTGTCCCGCCACGGCTTCGTCCATGGCGTTGTCGATCACCTCGGCGAAGAGGTGGTGCAGGGCGCGCTCATCCGTGCCGCCGATATACATGCCGGGCCGGCGCCGCACAGGCTCCAGCCCCTCGAGCACCTCGATCGCCGAGGCGTCATAGCCGGCTTCGGACAAGGTGCCGTTGCGCGGCGGCGCTGGGGCGGGAGAGGGTTTTACGGGATTGGCGGGTGCGGAAGCCACGGCGCGCGGCTCCGGCTTTGGCTGCGCCGGTGGCTGCCGGTCGCCATCCCCGCCAAAAAGATCGCCGTTCTCCGTCATGGTCGTGGTCGATTCCCTGATTCGCAACTGCGAATGATAGCGCAGGCGGATGTAAACCGCGCTGCGACACTGCCTATAGGCGCAAATGGTTTGAGGAAAAATGCGACAGGGCGCACCATACGACGTGGCGCTGTGGACAGAGTGTCGCGCACTCGTCACGAGGCTCGGTAAATGAGCCTGGAACCGGCCCTGTTCAGCCTGCGTTAACCACACCAGGGCGAGGATCATCAAATGGCTACCGGGGCTATGCGGATCGCCGCGAGGCGATAGGGTTCCGGATAGGGGAGGTTATCGTGACGTTGCGTCAGTCCGTACCGAACATCAGAGTCGTGGGTCTCGAACGGGCGGCCCGTATGGCCGGCGAGGCCTTCGGCCACGAGGATCTCGCCCCGCTTCCCCGATTTTCCTCCCAGGCGCCGCAGACCTCGCATCTTGTCTGGCTGCTTGCCGCGCTCGCGGCGGTCGCCGGTTTCGCGGCTCTCATCCTGCGCTGAGGCGGCGCGCCCGGCTTCCTCCGACGAAATATCAACCTTTCGCCGCGTAGGGTGCTCTTCGATCCCTTGGTTTCGGGAAGCCTTCAGGCTTTTCGTTTCGACGCGTTGTCGCACCGGCGGGGTCCGCTTCTCCCGGAGGATCATTCGGGCGAAGGTCGCGGGGGTGTCGGCATGCGCAGCGTGATCATCAGCGATTTCGGTTCGGTCAATGGCGGCGCCGCCAAGGTCGCGATCGAGAGCGCCCGAGGGCTGGCCGAGGCCGGCGTCGAGATCGTCTTCGCCTGCGCGATCGGCCCTGTCTCCGACCGGCTCGATCATCCGCGCATCCACGTCGAGATGTTCCGGGGCGAAGAGATCTGGAAGGTCGGCAGCAAGCTTGCCGCCGCGCGTCAGGGCATCTGGAATGCGCCGGCCCATGCCTTCCTGAGGGCGCTTTTGTCGCGCCAGCCGGCCGGGACGCTGGTGCATCTGCATCAATGGACCAAAGCCTTCAGCCCGGCCGCAATTGCGGCGGCAGGCGAGAGCGGGCTGCCGGTCGCAATCACCATGCACGACTATTTCTCGTTTTGCCCTGTTGGCGGCTATTTCGACTTCAAGGCCGGCACGCCCTGTACGCGCGAGCCGATGTCGGTCAGCTGCATCGCCAGCAATTGCGACCGCGCCTCTTACGTCCACAAGCTGGTGCGCGTCGCCCGGCAATGGCGCTCGGACGAGGCGATGCGCAGCCTCCGGGCGCCGCTTTTCATCCATGTCAGCGATTTCGCCCGGCGCTTCGCCGAGCCGTTCCTGCCGAAGACCGCGCGCCATGCAGTGGTCGAAAACATGATGGAAGCCGAGAGGCGCCCGCCGGCGGACGTCGCGAGCAACCGGCATGCGCTGTTTCTCGGGCGCTTCACGCAGGAGAAGGCCGGCGACATACTGGCGCGTGCGGCGCTGATCGCCGGCATGCCTGTGCGTTTCGTCGGCGAGGGGCCGCTGGCTCAGGAGATCGGGCGGGTCAATCCCGACGCCGAGATTCGCGGCTGGGTACCAGCCGAGCGCGTCTTCGACGAGATCGCCCAGGCGCGCTGCCTCGTTTTGCCCTCACTTTGGTACGAGCCGGGGCCTCTGGTGATCGCCGAGGCGCGCTCGCTTGGCGTGCCGGTCGTGCTGGCACGCACCACCGGGCCGGCGAGCTGGATCGTCGATGGCGAGGATGGGGTCCTGGTCGATGGTGGCGATGTCGAAGGGCTGGCGGGGGCGCTCGGCCGAATGAAAGACGACGCCCTGGCAGCCGCGATGGGGAAGGCTGCCTATCGCCGCTACTGGGCCGACCCGCTGACGACCGAGCGCCATGTGGCGCGCACGATCGACGCCTATCGCAGCCTCATCGGCGGACACGGCGCACGCGTGACCGCGGCCCGAGGTCAGCGTGGTTTGCCGAACCACGCTCCCGACCGAACCGCGGCCAAAAGCATTATGCCGTAGACCACGAGCGCCAGGCCCAGCGCTGCAAACAGCGCCTGAAGCGAACCGCTCAGGCGCAGCATGAGCCAACCACCGCCGAGCGCAATAGCGAAGCGGACGAAGCCCGCCGTCACGGGCCATAACAACCGGCCAGCGCCCTGCGACGCGAAATAGAGAACGAGACCCAACCCGAAGAAGCCGTAGGTCGGGCCGACATAGCGCAGATACTGGCTGCCCGTCTCGATCGCGGCCGGAGCCGTCGTGAACAGGCCGAGCCAGGCAGCGGGCCAGAGCGCCGCCGCCAGGCCGACCGCCTCGGTCATGGCGAAGGCGATGCCGCCGCCGATCATCGCGACCCGCATCGCCCGCCCGGGTTGGTCGGCGCCGATATTGGTGCCGACGAGGGCGACCAGCGGCGCGCCGAGGCCGAAGACGAGCGGGATCAGGAGATATTCCAGCCGCGCCGCGGTGCCGAAGCCTGCCACCGCATCGACCCCGGCATGGGCCGCGACCATCGCCGTGGACAGCGCAATGGTGACGTTTGTGAAGAGCGATGTGATGGAGCCGACGGCACCGATGCGCAGGATGTCGGCGAAGATCGCCCAGCGCAGGCGAATCCAGGCGAAGCGCACGACATTGCGGCCCGACAGGATATACCAGCCCAGTACAAGCGCGCCGCCGAGATAGAACAACACCAGCGCAGCCCCGCCGCCGGCGATGCCGAGCGCGGGAACCGGCCCATAGCCGAAGATCAGCAGTGGCGAGAGAGGCACCAGCAGCGCGACGCCGACGCAGATCACCAGCGCCGGAACCAGCATGTTGCCGGTGCCACGGATGACGCTGGCGAGGCCATTCATGATCCAGAGCAGGGCGGTGCCGGCAAAGACCACGTCGGAATAGGCTAGGGCCGCCTCGAGTTCGCCGCCCGTGCCGCCCAGCGCCTGATAGATCGGCCGGCCGAAGGCCAGCATCACGACCGAGAAGAACAGGCCGAGCGCGAGATTGATCAGGATCGCATGCAGAACGATGGCGTCAGCCTCGATGCGGCGGCCGGCGCCGAGCGCGCGCGCCACGGCGGATGAGATACCGCCCCCCATCGCGCCGGCGGAGATCATCTGCATCAGCATGACCGGAGGAAAGACCAGCGCCATGCCGGCGAGTGCATCGGTCCCGAGCCGCGAGATCCACCAGGTCTCGATCAGCCCGGTTGCCGATTGCGCCAGCATGATCAGGATATTCGGCCAGGCCATGCGCAGCAGCATCGGCAGGATCGGATCCTGGAGCAGCCGCAAGGTGCGCGCGCTATGGGCCGGTGGCATGACAGTCGTCGGAGCGTGAACCGAGCTCATGCGGTCGACTCCGCCGTGGCGGCGTAGCGCTGCTTGATTGCTGCCGTCGCGGCCGGACCGGGCGCGTTGCGGAAGACCGGGTCCGAGAGCCGCCGGCCGCTGACGCGATCAACCAGGATCGGCTCGGCCGCAGTGCCGGTTTCGCCGTTCAGAATGATGACGCTCGCACCTTCCGGCGCGAAATGACGGTTGCCCCAGCTCAGCAGCACCTGCAGCACGGGGCGGAAATCACGTCCTCGCTCGGTCAACACGTAGTCGAAGCGCTTCGGACGATCGCTATAGGGACGCTTTTCCAGCAGGCCGCTCTCGACGAGACCATTGAGCCGCCGCGTCAGCATGTTCGGCGCGATGCCGAGGCTGGCCTGGAAGCCGTCGAAGCGCGTGATGCCGGCGAGGGCGTCCCTCAGGATCAGGATGCTCCACCATTCCCCGACGCGCTCCAGGCTGCGCGCGACCGGGCAGGTCATCACGCCAAAATCCTTGCGTCGCATCAGACGACTCCCGTTCAGTGACTAGCAGTATGATAGCTTGCTTATGTTGACTTTCATCATGCAAGTTACGACTGGCACCCTTGCGCCCAGGCACAAAAAAACCGGGGCATTTCTGCCCCGGTTTCACAGGTGGACCGCGAGACGCGCGGTCGGGAGGAAGCGTGATTCCGCCTGAGCCTGATGGCTCAGTAGGAGTAGTACATCGCGAACTCGACAGGGTGCGGCGTCATCTCGAAGCGCATCACATCCTGCATCTTGAGCTCGATATAGCTTTCGATGAAGTCGTCGTTGAAGACGCCGCCGGCCTTAAGGAAGGCATTGTCCTTCTTCAGGCAATCGAGCGCTTCGCGCAGCGAGCCGCAGACGGTCGGGATCTTCTTCAACTCGCGCGGCGGCAGGTCGTAGAGGTCCTTGTCCATCGCCGGGCCCGGATCGATCTTGTTGATGATGCCGTCGAGGCCGGCCATCAGCATCGCGGCGAAGGCGAGATAGGGGTTCGCCATCGGATCGGGGAAGCGAACCTCGACGCGCTTGGCCTTGGGCGAGGTCGTCCACGGAATACGGCAGGAGGCCGAGCGGTTGCGCGCGGAATAGGCGAGCAGAACCGGGGCTTCATAGCCCGGGACGAGGCGCTTGTAGGAGTTGGTCGAGGGGTTGGTGAAGGCGTTCAGCGCCTTGGCGTGCTTGATGATGCCGCCAATGTACCAGAGGCACTCCTGCGACAGGTCGGCATACTTGTTGCCGGCCATGATGGGCTTGCCGCCCTTCCAGATCGACTGGTGGACGTGCATGCCCGAGCCGTTGTCGCCATAGATCGGCTTCGGCATGAATGTCGCGGTCTTGCCGTAGCTCTGCGCGACGTTGTGGATCGCGTACTTATAGACCTGCATGGTGTCGGCCATGTGGGTCAGGGTGTCGAACTTCAGGCCGAGTTCGTGCTGGGCCGAGGCGACCTCGTGGTGGTGCTTCTCGACCTTGGCGCCCATGGCCGCCATGGCTGCCAGCATCTCGCCGCGCATGTCCTGCGCCGAATCCTGCGGCGGGACGGGGAAGTAGCCGCCCTTGGTGGCGATGCGGTGGCCGAGATTGCCGCCTTCATAGTCGGTCATGCCGTTGATCGGCAGTTCGACGTTGTCGAGCTTGAAGCCCGTATTGTACGGGTCGGCGGAGATCTTGACGTCGTCGAAGACGAAGAACTCGGCCTCGGGGCCAACATAGATGGTGTCGCCGATGCCGGTCGACTTCAGATAGGCCTCGGCCTTCTTGGCGATGCCGCGCGGGTCGCGGTTATAGGGCTCGCCGGTGGCGGGCTCGAGCACGTCGCAGGTGATGACCATGGTCGCGGCGGAGAAGAACGGATCCATGACGGCCGTCGTCGGATCCGGCATCAGCAACATGTCGGACTCGTTGATGGCCTTCCAGCCAGCGATCGAGGACCCGTCGAACATCGTGCCCTCGGCGAAGATGTCCTCATCGATCATCGTGATGTCGAACGTCACATGCTGCCACTTGCCGCGCGGGTCGGTGAAGCGGAAGTCGACATACTTGACGTCGTTGTCCTTGATCGCCTTGAGGACATCCTTGGCGCTCTTCATCTCAGCATTCCTCTTGAAAGCAGTTTCTCAACATTGACTGATCCGCGGTGTGTCCAGACCACCGGGACGCAGAACCTTCGGGTTGGGATTGAAGCCCTTAGATCGCGTCCGCGCCGGTCTCCCCGGTGCGGATGCGGATCGCCCCCTCCACCGTCGATACAAAAATCTTGCCATCGCCGATGCGGCCCGTCTGGGCCGCCTTCTTGATGGCCTCGATGGCGGCCTCGACCATCTCGTCGGCGAGCACGATCTCGATCTTCACCTTGGGAAGAAAATCGACGACGTATTCGGCGCCGCGATAGAGTTCGGTATGGCCCTTCTGGCGCCCGAAGCCCTTGGCCTCCAAAACGGTGATGCCCTGCAGGCCGACCTCCTGAAGCGCCTCTTTCACCTCGTCCAATTTGAACGGCTTGATGATCGCCTCGATCTTCTTCATGCGCCGACCGGCCTCCCTCGCGCGTGATGAGACCTGGACTTCCCTCCAGGCTTGCGAACCGCCTGCTCGCCGCCGAAAACATCGAGGGCTCCGTCAGTCACGGCCCCAGCGTCTCGTCAGGCGAGCGAAACACCCGCTCATCTTGCTCATAGCATCGGCGTATGCCCCCCGCCACGTGGAAGAAAGCCTCCCGACGCCTGATGATAGGGCAAAAAATAGCACATAAATTGATCATTTGATTAATTTAAAAGCAATTGCCTCTATGCACTCCGTGCTTGCCGGAGATGCGCGGCTTCTGGATGATGGCTTCGTGGATAGAGTTGACAAAACCGGGCTGGTGCTGCTGAGCGTGGCCGATATGGCTGCGGCCGATCGCGCGGCGATCGCGGCCGGCACGCCGGGTCTCGCGCTGATGGAGCGGGCAGGGCGGGCCGTCGCCGATGCAGTCAGCCGGCGCGCGCGCCCAGGCGACGGCGTGCTCATTCTCTGCGGCCCGGGAAACAATGGCGGCGACGGTTTCGTCGCGGCGCGCTTGCTGCGCGAGCGCGGCTTTGGCGTCACCGTCGCGCTGGCCGGCGAGCCTTCGGTCCTGACGGGCGATGCCGCCGCCATGGCCGCGCGCTGGACCGGGGCGATCGAGCCGATCGCGACCGTCGTACCGCACGATCACGCCTTGATCGTCGACGCGCTTTATGGCGCGGGGCTCAACCGGCCCCTGGCCGGAGACGTTGCCGGGCTCGTCCTGGCGATCAATGCAGCGGACAGACCGGTGATCGCGATCGATGTGCCGAGCGGACTGTCGGGCGATAGCGGCCGGACTGAGGGGCAGGTCGTGCAGGCCGACGAGACCGTGACCTTCTTTCGGCTGAAACCCGGCCATCTGCTCGAGCCCGGGCGCGGGCTGTGCGGGGTCGTCACGCTCGCCCAGATTGGCCTGAGTCCCGAGACCGTCTTCGGCGCGGGCGGATTGCGGCCTGCCATGTTTCGCAACGGCCCCGCCTTGTGGCGCGAACTCTGGCCCAGACATCGACGCGATACCCATAAATACCGCCGCGGCGCCGTTCTCGTCGTGGCTGGCGGACTTTCCGGCGTCGGCGCCCCACGGCTCGGCGCGCGGGCGGCGCTGCGCATCGGCGCGGGTCTCGTCACGGTCGCCTGCCGCCCCGAAGCGTTGATGGCCCATGCGGCGCGCGGGCCCGATGCCTTGATGCAGAGGCCGATCACAACGGAGGCCGCGCTTCAGGACATGCTTGACGACGAGCGTCTTGGCGCCGTCCTGATCGGGCCGGCTCTGGGGCTCGATGCCGAGGCGAGAGCTGCCGTGATGGCTGTGCTGCGCGCCGATATTCCGGCGGTGTTCGATGCCGATGCGTTGACGCTGCTCGCCTCGCGGCCGGGATGGCTGCGCCGCCGGGCCAAGCCCTGTGTACTGACGCCGCATGAAGGCGAGTTCGCGCGCTTGTTAGGCGACGATGAGCGAATCGTCGCGCAGACGTCAAAGCTGGAACGGGCGAAGCTGGCCGCCGCCGCCACGGGCGCGGTCCTCGTGCTGAAGGGGCCCGATACCGTGATCGCCGATCCCGATGGCAGGACGGCGATCAACGCGACCGGCTCCTGGGCGCTGGCGACGGCAGGGGCGGGCGATGTGCTCGGCGGCCTCATCGCCGGATTGCTGGCGCAGGGCATGCCGGCCTTCGAGGCCGCCTGTGCCGCAGTCTGGCTGCACGGCAAGGCTGGCGAGGCGCTTGGGGCAGGCCTGATCGCCGATGATCTGCCGGAAGCGATCCCACCTCTCGTTGCGCCCGCCTTGGCGGATGATGCGAGCTGATGTGGCTGGTCGCGAATGGACCCGCCTTCCGGAGAAGGCGGGTCCAACGTTAAGCGGCGCGATAGAGCCTACATCCAGGTGATCAGCTTCCGCTGTAAGTCACCGCCGGAGCGGAGTGGAGCTGATCCTTGGTCATGCTGATCTTGCCGTGATCGGGATACATTGCGGGAGCCTTGGGGGCCGACGCGGTCGGGGTCGAAGCGATGCCGCCGCCCGAGGTGCCCGCGCCGCTGCCACCGCTCGGCGCGGGCGCAGGTGCAGGTGCAGCCGCAGCTATGGGCTGATCACTCCAGGTGACCTGCTCGAAGGGAATCGCGACGTCCTTCGCGCCAATGCCGAGGAAGCCGCCTACACCGACTGTCACCATCTCGATCTTGCCCGTCTTGTCGAACAGCACCTCCGTGATGTCGCCGACCTTTTTGTCGTCCGGGCCATAGATATCGACGCCCATCAATTTCGAGGCGCGCCATTTGCCCTGACCAGCGAGATTCTGATCTGGAGCCTTGGCGCTGCTGGTCGATGCGGTTGGCGCTGAGCTGGACGGCGCTGGCGCGGTCGGAGCGCTGGTCTGGGCGATAGCGGTCGTCGCAAGCATGGCGAGGCCGATGGATGTGAAGGTGATATGACGTTTGTGCATGTTATCCTCCAATATCCGCAAGAAGCGGCATGCAGGAACAACGCGTACTCAGCGCATTTGTTCACATCTCAGACGATCGAATCCGCTCTTCCCCGGCGAGATGAGGTTTCGACGCGAAGCCAATGCTCGCTATCCAGCGGATGGATCAGCTGCGAAACTGTGAGGCTATGACCCCATCGCCAATATTTTGCCTCAATCGCATTCCAGCGGGAAAAGCTATGCCATCTGGCATGCGACCTAGCTTTCCCAGCGGAGACCATGCGTTCCCAGCGCCCTCTCTAGGAGCGGCTGGCTCTGTAGCCTCAGTTGACCGGGTTACATTCCATACGTACCCGCTGGCCCGGCTGCGCGAATGTCTGGCAGGACACCGCGGTCGGCAGCGGCGCAGAGGTCTCCGCGGCTGAGGCCGGAATGAGTTTTGGCTGGGGCGCGGCTGGCCTTGGTGTGGCGAGGCGCGTTGGAGCAGGCTGTGGCTTGCTCGGCTGCAGACGTTTTATCGATGGTGTCGATGAAGCGGTTGTCGGCTGAGGCTCTGTCGCCGGCATCGTTTCCACGAGAGCGATCTGAGGCTGCTGCGGCCTCTCTTCCTCCTTGGGCCTCTCTGGCACCTTGGGTTCTTGCACCTTGGATTGCCAAGGCCGCCAGGCGCTCAATTGCGTGAAGGCCTCCATGGTCGGCTTGGTGATCGATTCCGCCGCCGGAATCGTTTGTCCCATGCATCCCGCGAGCGCCAAGCTCGTCAGGCACGCCGCAGTTGCGCGGCCATTGATGATCATCATCGTCGCCCCTTCCTGCTATTTCTCCCACCGCTGTAGCGAGCTGTCGTCGTAATCGACGACATGCGTGTGTAAATCTGTGGAATTCGGCATTCTGTGTCAAATTCACCGACTTGGTCCAGCGGATAAAAGCGCGGCAACTCTGATATCGCGAGGCGTTAGAGCGATTTCAGATCCAATTGGATCGTTCAATTACTCTAACTCTTTGTTCTAACGCGCTTCCTTCACGCGAACCGGTGCCCACTTCGTTCGAAAACGCTCGAGCGCGGCTGCCGCGAGTTTCTCAACCTTGGAAGCCTGCTTTCCCGGCGCCCAGGCAGGAGGGCGTCTATGTCTTCAATCACAACAATGTTGAAGACGCTGGTGAGCGGGGAGGGGATCGAACCCTCGACCACATGATTAAAAGTCACGTGCTCTACCACTGAGCTACCCGCCCTCACCGGTGCGCTGACATAGGCAGGCGCCGCGCGCGGGTCAACATTGTTCGTAAGGCTGCTTCTGTGGCAGAAGCGCGCCGGAGGTTTGCGATGTTCGCTTTGCCCAGGTCTGCTGCAGCGGGAGCCGCCGGTCTCGATGCCGTTCGGGATTGATACGACGATGACCGACTCGCCCGGGGCGCAACGCCGGATCTGGCCGGCGTGGGCGATGACGTTTCTGGTCTCGGCCCTCGTGCTGGGCGGGATGTTGTTCGGATTCGTCGTGGCCCTTGATCCGTTTGGGCTGCGGGTGCGGGCCGGCGTGCCGGCGCGGCCACTCATGGATCTCAACCAGCGCTATATGTACCCGCAGCTCGTGCGCTCGAATGCGTTCGATTCGGGGGTCTTCGGCACCTCGACCATGCGCTTGCTCGATCCTGCGATTCTGTCGCGCTCGATCGGTGGGCGCTTCGCCAATCTCGCGATGAATGCGGCCACGCCCTGGGAGCAGGTGCAGATGGCTGACCTGTTTGCGCGAACTGTTGCTGCGCCGAAAACCGTGATCTGGGGGCTCGACCTGACCTGGTGCGAAGGCGACGCGACCACGCCAGCCAAACGCTTGACGCCACGGCCGTTTCCGCCCTGGCTCTATGACGGCGCAAGCTGGGCCGACGCGCTGAGGCAACTGAACCTGACGACGCTCGAGATCTCGGCGCGGTTGCTCGCGCACAGGCTCGGTTACCTGCCTGCGCGTATCCGAGGCGATGGCTACGAGGTCTTCACGCCGCCCGAGGCCAGCTATGATCTGATGCGGGCGCGAAGCCATCTTTATGCCGACAATCATGGTGTCGCGCCGCATTTGACGCCGCTGTCGCCGCCTGCGCCCGTCAGTGAAGCCGAGCGCCTGGGTTGGCGCTTCCCGGCCCTGGCCTGGCTCGACGAGGCGTTGTCCGCGTTTCCCGCCGACACCTCCAAATTGATCGTGCTGCCGCCGACGCATGTCGCCGCGCAGCCGCGCGAAGGCTCTGTCGCTGCGCAGCGCTACAACGCTTGCAAGACTGCCTTGCGTGGGCTCGCCGCGCGCCAGGGCGCGACCATCATCGACTATGCGCATGGTTCGGCAGTGACCGAGGTCGACGAGAATTACTGGGACCCGCTGCATTTCAGGCTGCCTATCGCCCGGCGCGTCGAGGCTGATCTGGCGGCCGTCTCGCATGGCCAGGCGCTAGCGCCCGATGGCGTCGCCGGGGTCGCGCGCCCCTCGCGTTAACCCGCCGGAAACCAACCCGGCCTAGCCTGCCGGCATGGTTATTCGTCGCGGTGTCAGATCCGTCCTCATCACGCTCGCGCTCTACCTCGTCTCGGGCGCGGTGGTGAGCTATTTCCTGTTTCACGCCCAGCACGGCGCGCGCGGACTGGAGGCGCGCGACACCTTGCAGGGGACGTTGCGCGGGATGGAGGCGGAGCTCGCTGCGCTGACCGGCGAGCGCAAGAGCTGGGAGCAGCGCCTGTCGCTGGTGCGTGACGAGGCGGTCGATCGCGACCTGCTCGAGGAGATGGCGCGCAGCACGCTTGGCCGGGTTCACAAGAACGATGTCATCCTGATGGGGCGCTGAGCATCGCGGATGCCGGCAAATAGTCCCCGGCACATCGATTAACTGGATTCCGGTTATTTCTATAAATACCTGCAATTGCAATGATTTAGCAAATGCTGCAGTGCGAGATGGCTCCCTCGCCAAGGGTTTTGCGATCCTCTACAACCAAGGTCGAATGACCCTGGAGGACCGCTGATGGCCGTTGCCGCGCGTAAGACGAAAGCTCCCGCTCAATCCAAGGCCGCCGCGAAGACGGCGCCCAAGACGGGCTCCGCCAAGACTGGAGCCGACAAGGGGGCGTCCAAGGCGCTCAGCAACATGCCGACCTTCGACAAGGCGGAGGAGCTTCACGCCTATCGCGAGATGCTGCTGATCCGCCGCTTCGAGGAAAAGGCCGGCCAGATGTACGGCATGGGCCTGATCGGCGGCTTCTGCCACCTCTATATCGGGCAGGAAGCCGTCGTCATCGGCATGCAGATGGCCTCCAAGGACGGCGATCAGGTCATCACCGGCTATCGCGACCACGGCCATATGCTGGCTTGCGGCATGGAATCGCGCGGCGTGATGGCTGAGTTGACTGGACGCCAGGGCGGCTATTCCCGCGGCAAGGGCGGCTCGATGCACATGTTCTCCCGCGAAAAGAACTTTTATGGCGGCCACGGCATCGTCGGTGCGCAGGTCTCGCTCGGCACCGGCCTGGGCTTCGCCAACTGGTATCGCGATGACGGGCGGGTCTCGTTCGCTTATTTCGGCGATGGCGCGGCCAATCAGGGCCAGGTCTATGAGAGCTTCAACATGGCCCAGCTCTGGAAGCTGCCGGTCGTGTATGTGATCGAGAACAACCGTTACGCCATGGGCACCTCGGTCAACCGCGCCTCGGCGCAGACCGATTTCTCGCGGCGCGGCCTGTCCTTCGGCATTCCCGGCGAGCAGGTCGACGGCATGGATGTGCGCGCCGTGCGCGCAGCCGCCGAGCGCGCCATCGAGCATGCCCGTTCCGGCCAGGGGCCCTATATCCTGGAAATGCAGACCTATCGCTATCGCGGCCATTCGATGTCCGACCCGGCGAAGTACCGCTCCAAGGACGAGGTTCAGCGCATGCGCGAGGAGCACGATCCGATCGAGCAGGTAAGGGGGCGTCTGACCCGCGACTTCAAGGTGAGCGAGGACGAGCTCAAGGCGATCGACGCCAAGGTCCGCGAGATCGTCAACGACGCGGCCGAATTCGCGACGCACGATCCCGAGCCCGATGTCTCGGAGCTCTGGACCGACATCACGCTGGAGACGGCGCGCGCCTGAGGGGCTCGCCCGCTTCCGCAGGCCTTGCGGCCTTAATCCCAATCCCCGCGTCTTTCAGAAATCCGGGTGCGTTCATGCCGATCGACATTCTCATGCCTGCTCTTTCGCCGACGATGGAGCAGGGCAAGCTCTCCAAATGGCTGAAAGCCGAAGGCGATACGGTCAAGGCCGGCGACATCATCGCCGAGATCGAGACCGACAAGGCGACGATGGAGGTCGAGGCTGTCGATGAAGGCATCCTGGCCAAGATCCTCATCGCCGACGGCACCGACAATGTCGCGGTCAACACGCCCATCGGCGTGATCGCGGCCGAAGGCGAGGATGTCAGCGCGGCGAGCAAGCCGGCTGCCGCCAAGCCGGCAGAGAAGCCAGTCGAGCCGGAAGCCAAGGCCGAGTCCGCGCCAGTAGCCCCCGCATCACCAAGCGTACCGGCTCAGGCGAAGTCCTATGACGCCTCCTCCGAATTCCCGGCAGGTGCCGAGGTCGCGACCATGACGGTGCGCGAAGCCTTGCGCGATGCCATGGCCGAGGAAATGCGCCGCGACGGTGATGTCTTCGTCATGGGCGAGGAGGTCGCGGAATATCAGGGCGCCTACAAGGTCACCCAGGGGCTGCTGCAGGAATTCGGCGCCAAGCGCGTCATCGATACGCCGATCACCGAGCACGGCTTCGCCGGTATCGGTGTTGGTGCGGCGCTGACCGGCCTGAAGCCGATCGTCGAGTTCATGACCTTCAACTTCGCCATGCAGGCGATCGACCATATCATCAACTCTGCCGCCAAGACGCTCTACATGTCGGGCGGCCAGATGGGTTGCCCGATCGTCTTCCGCGGCCCCAACGGCGCAGCTGCCCGCGTCGGCGCCCAGCACAGCCACGATTATGCCGCCTGGTATTCGAACGTGCCCGGCCTCAAGGTGGTGATGCCCTATAGCGCCTCGGATGCGAAGGGTTTGCTCAAGAGCGCGATCCGCGACCCGAACCCGGTCATCTTTCTCGAGAACGAGATCCTCTACGGCCGGACCTTCGAGGTTCCCAAGAGCGATGATTTCCTGGTCCCGATCGGCAAGGCCAAGATCGTGCGCCCGGGCACAGACGTCACCATCGTCTCCTTCGGCATCGGCATGACCTATGCGCTGGGCGCGGCCGAAGCGCTCGCCAAGGAGGGCATCGAGGCCGAAGTCATCGATCTGCGCACGATCCGGCCGATGGACATCGAGACGGTCATCGCCTCCGTGCAGAAGACCAATCGCTGCGTCGCGGTCGAGGAGGGGTTCCCGCAGTCGGGCGTCACCGCCGAGATCGGCATGCGCATCATGGAGGCGGCGTTCGACTATCTCGACGCGCCGGTCGCCCGCGTCACCGGCAAGGACGTGCCGATGCCTTACGCGGCGAACCTCGAGAAGCTCGCCTTGCCGAATATCGGCGAGGTCGTCGCTGCGGCCAAAGCCGTTTGCTACCGCTGAGAAGGGGCTGACCGATGCCAACCAACATCCTGATGCCCGCGCTCTCTCCCACCATGGAGAAGGGCAATCTCGCCAAATGGCTCAAGAAGGAAGGCGACACGATCAAGTCCGGCGACATCATCGCCGAGATCGAGACCGACAAGGCGACCATGGAGGTCGAGGCCGTCGATGAAGGCATCCTGGCCAAGATCCTGGTGCCGGATGGTACGGCCGATGTCGCCGTCAACGAGATCATCGGCGTGATCGCGGCCGAAGGCGAGGATGTGAAGGCGGCAGCCGCTCCGGCCAAGGCCGAGGCTCCCAAGGCCGAGGCTGCGCCCAAGGCAGCGGCTCCAGCGCCGGCCACTGAGGCGCCCAAGGCGAGCGAGGCTCCCAAGGCCGCCGCTGCTCCGACAGCCTCCAGCGGCGAGCGCCCCTTCGCCTCGCCGCTCGCCAAGCGTCTCGCCAAGGAAGCGGGCCTCGATCTCGGTAAGATCCAGGGCTCGGGCCCGCATGGCCGCATCGTCGAGAAGGATATCGAGGCTGCGAAGGCCGGCGGAGCCGCCAAGGCCGCGCCGTCCGCTGCTCCCGTGGCGGCGCCCAAGCCGGCCGCAGCGCCACTGGCTGCTGGTATGTCCGACGAAGCGGTCAAGAAGCTGTTCGCGCCGGACTCCTACGAGGAAGTGCCGCATGACGGCATGCGCAAGACGATCGCGCGCCGCCTGCTCGAATCCAAGCAGACGATCCCGCATTTCTACCTGACGATCGATTGCGAGCTCGACGCGCTGCTCAAGCTGCGCGCGGAACTCAATGCCGCCGCGCCCGAGAAGGACGGCAAGCCGGCCTACAAGCTCTCGGTCAACGACCTCGTGATCAAGGCGTTGGCGCTTTCGCTGCGCGCGGTGCCCGAGGCCAATGTGAGCTGGACCGAGAACACCATGCTCAAGCACAAGCATGCCGATGTCGGCGTCGCGGTCTCGATCCCGGGCGGTCTGATCACGCCGGTGATCAGGGACGCCTGCCACAAGACGCTGAGCCAGATCTCCAACGAGATGAAGGACCTGGCTGCCCGCGCCAAGAACCGCAAGCTGAAGCCCGAGGAATATCAGGGCGGCACCACGGCGGTCAGCAATCTCGGCATGTTCGGCGTCAAGGACTTCGCGGCGATCGTCAATCCGCCGCATGCGACGATCCTGGCTGTCGGCGCCGGCGAGCAGCGTGCCGTCGTCAAGGGCGGACAGCTCGCGGTCGCGACCGTGATGTCGGTGACGCTCTCGACCGACCACCGTGCAGTGGACGGCGCACTCGGAGCCGAGCTGATGCAGGCCTTCAAGGGCTATATCGAGAAGCCTATGGCGATGCTGGTTTGATGGGAGCCTGACCATGGCTGACTATGACGTCATCATCATCGGCTCCGGCCCCGGCGGCTATGTCGCCGCCATCCGTGCGGCGCAGCTCGGCTTCAAGACGGCGATCGTCGAGCGCGAGCATCTTGCCGGCATTTGCTCGAACTGGGGTTGCATCCCGACCAAGGCGCTGCTGCGCTCGGCCGAGATCCTGCATTACGGCCAGCACGCCAAGGATTACGGCCTGAAGCTGGAAGGCACGTTCACGGCCGATCTCGCTGCCGTGGTGGCGCGTTCGCGCGGCATCGCTGCGCGCATGAACAACGGCGTCCAGTTCCTGATGAAGAAGAACAAGGTCGATGTGATCTGGGGCGAGGCGAAGCTCACCAAGCCCGGCACGATCACGGTCGCGCCGACCAAGAAGCCCGCCATGCAGCCGCAGGTGCCGCCGCCCAAGGGGGCCAAGGGCGAGGGCACCTATACCGCCGACCATATCGTCATCGCGACCGGTGCGCGGCCACGCGCGCTGCCGGGCATCGAGCCCGACGGCAAGCTGATCTGGACCTATTTCGAGTCGATGGTGCCGGCGAAAATGCCGAAATCGCTGCTCGTGATGGGCTCGGGTGCGATCGGCATCGAATTCGCCTCGTTCTACCGGACGATGGGCGTCGAGGTCACCGTCGTTGAGGTGATGCCGCAGGTCGTGCCGATCGAGGATGCCGAGATCGGCGCCTTCGCGCGCAAAGCCTTCGAGAAGCAGGGCATGAAGATCCTGACCGGCGCCAAGGTCACCAAGGTCGAGAAGGGTGCAGACAGCGTCACCGCCCATATCGAGGACGAGAAGGGCGGCAAGCAGACCATCACTGCCGACCGGATGATCTCGGCCGTCGGCGTGGTCGGCAATATCGAGAATCTCGGACTGGAGACGCTCGGCGTGAAGACCGATCGTGGCTGCATCGTCATCGACGATTTCTGCCGCACCAATGTGAAGGGCGTCTATGCGATCGGCGATGTCGCCGGGCCGCCGATGCTGGCGCACAAGGCCGAGCATGAGGCAGTGATCTGCGTCGAGGCGATCAAGGGGCTGCATCCGCACGCGATGGACAAGCTGATGATCCCGGGCTGCACCTATTGCCACCCGCAGATCGCCAGCGTCGGCCTGACCGAGGCCAAGGCGAAGGCAGCCGGCTACGAGCTCAAGGTCGGGCGCTTCCCCTTCGTCGCCAACGGCAAGGCGGTGGCGCTGGGTGAGGATAGCGGTCTGGTCAAGACGATCTTCGACGCCAAGACCGGAAAGCTCCTCGGTGCCCATATGGTCGGCGCAGAAGTGACCGAACTGATCCAGGGTTTTGTCGTGGCCATGAACCTCGAGACCACCGAGGAAGAATTGATGCACAGCATCTTCCCGCATCCGACGATCTCGGAGACGATGAAGGAAAGCGTGCTCGACGCTTATGGCAAAGTGCTGAACGCCTGACCGAATTGAAGATCGAATTGCGCGTTCACGCGTCTTGTGGAGATGCCGGCCAATAACGGACCGGTAGGGGCAGGAAACTCGTCATGGACACGCGTTCGATCATCGTCGCTATCGTCATCGGTCTTGTCGCAGGCTGGCTCGCCAGCATCGTCGTCGGCGGTGGCGGGTTGATCCGCTATATCATCACCGGCCTGATCGGCGCCTTTGTCGGCAGCTTCCTGCTCTCGGCTCTGGGCATCAATCTCGGCATCGGCAATCCGCTCGTCTCGCAGATCATCACGGCGACGATCGGCGCGATCGTCGTGGTTTTGCTAGCCCGGCTGATCGCCTGATATCAGGCTCGATTCCGCAATCCGCTCGACACGGGACGGCCTATCGCAGCGATGACCGCACGTAGCCGCAAACCCCGTGGTCCCGAACGGATCGTCCCTGACGACAAGGTCGAGATTCTGCCGCCCGGCGGCGGCTTGATGCTCGACTGGCGCGTGCTGGCGCCAACGATCGCGTTGGGTACCGTCACAGGTTTCGTAGCGAGCCTGATCGTGGGCGGTGGCGGGCTGGTCCGCCACGCCGTCGTCGGCGTGCTCGGCATGCTGGTCGGGCAGGGGCTGGTGCGGTTGACCGGCTGGCGCCTGCGCACCGGCCATGGTTTTCTCGACGAGATGGCCATGGCTGTATTGGGCGCAATTCTTGTGGTTCTTCTGGCGCGCTTTATCGCGTGACTGCAGATAATTGCGTAGGTTGGTTCCGTTTCCGCCCCGTTTCACAATGAGCTGAAAGGTCAAGGACGATGGACTCCATCAATGCCGCCATGTCGGCGCAGCCCGGCTACGGCTTCTTTGCGACGATCTTTATCGGTCTTCTTGCCGGCTGGATTGCGGAGCGCATCACGTCTTCCAACCATGGCATCCTGACCAATATGCTGGTCGGTGTCGCCGGCTCGTTCCTTGGCAGCCGGCTGGCGGAATTGCTTGATATCCCGATCTTCGGCTTCTTTCGCACCCTCGTCGCCGCGATCGCGGGCGCGGTCATCGTCATCGTGGTCTGGAACGCCTTCCGCAAGCCTGTAGCCTGACGCGGCATCGGCGCCTGTTGTCGTCCGCCTCAAGGCGGATTAGCTAGAGGGCAGGCGGGGGCGTTAGCCCCAGCCCGCCACATATATGGAAGTTTTTGAGCATGGCGCTCGTTCTCGATCTGCTGAACCGCGATCCGCGACCCAATATCGGCAATCCCAAGGCGGAAGCCCCGGCGCCGGCCGCGGAGTTGCGCCATCCCGAGAAGCAGAAGCGTGCCGAGAATCCGATCCTGCGCAAGCCGGACTGGATCAGGGTCAAGGCGCCGGGCTCGCCGAAATGGGCCGAGACCCAGAAGATCGTCAAGGAGAACAAGCTCGTCACGGTCTGCGAGGAGGCCGGCTGCCCCAATATCGGCGAGTGCTGGGAGAAGAAGCACGCCACCTTCATGATCATGGGCGACACCTGCACGCGGGCCTGCGCCTTCTGCAACGTCAAGACCGGCGTGCCGCAGCCTCTCGACCAGGACGAGCCGCATAAGGTAGCGCAAGCCGTCGCCAAGCTCGGGCTGGAGCATGTCGTCATCACGTCGGTCGACCGCGACGATCTCAAGGATGGCGGCGCCGAGCATTTCGCCCGCGTCATCCGCGCGATCCGCGAGGCTTCCCCGGGTACGACGATCGAAATCCTGACGCCCGATTTCCTGCGCAAGCCCGGCGCGCTGGAGGTCGTCGTCGCGGCCAAGCCCGATGTCTTCAACCACAATCTCGAGACGGTGCCCGGCAAATACCTGACCGTGCGGCCCGGCGCGCGCTATTTCCATTCACTGCGCCTGCTCCAGCGGGTGAAGGAGCTCGACCCGACGATCTTCACCAAATCCGGCATCATGGTCGGCCTGGGTGAAGAGCGGAACGAGATCCTCCAGCTGATGGATGATCTGCGCTCGGCCGATGTCGATTTCATCACCATCGGCCAGTATCTCGCGCCGTCGCGCAAGCACCATGCGGTGATCCGTTTCGTCACGCCCGAGGAGTTCAAGGGGTTTGAGGCGATCGCCTATGTGAAGGGGTTCCTGATGGTGTCCTCGACGCCGCTGACGCGCTCCTCGCATCATGCCGGCGAGGATTTCGCCAAGTTGCGCGCCGCACGCTCCGCGAAGCTCGGCTGAGGACGCGCGCGCCACCATGCCGATGTTCAACAACGCCCGCCGGGTGAAGCACTCGCCCGAGCAGATGTTCGCGCTCGTCGCCGATGTCGAGAAATACCCGGAGTTCCTGCCGCTCTGCGAGGGGCTGACGGTGCGCAAGCGGACGCCGCGTGAGGGCGGCGGCGAGGTTCTGCTCGCCGATATGAGCGTCGGCTACAAGGCGATCCGCGAAACCTTCACCAGCAGGGTGACGCTCGACCCGATCAATCTCAAGATCCTGGTCGAATATGTCGACGGGCCGTTCCGCTATCTGGAGAACCGCTGGACCTTCAAGCCAGGCGAGGGCGGCTGCGAGGTCGGCTTCTTCATCTCCTACGAATTTGCCAGCCGCATGCTCGGCCTGCTGATGGGCGCGATGTTCGACAAAGCCTTCCGCAAATTTGCCGAAGCCTTTGAGCGCCGGGCCGACGTCGTCTATGGGCGCGGCAGGACCGCGGCAGCGATCATCGGGCCTTAAACAGTTTGCGGCATTGTTTCCCTGGGTTGCTAGGGGAGCTGTCATGGACGCGCCACAGATACAGGCCGGGAGCCAAATAGAAGCTCGCCGCCTGGCAACGACCCTGCCGGTCTATCTGGGAACGATCTTCTTCTCCGCCTTCCTGCTCTTCGGCATCCAGCCGATGTTTGCCAAGATGGTATTGCCGCGACTAGGCGGCTCTCCAGGCGTCTGGTCTGTCGCCATGGTGTTCTTTCAGACGGTGCTGCTTGCCGGCTATGGCTATGCGCATTGGCTCGTCAGCCGTTTCACTGTCCGCCAGGCTGCGCTGATCCACATCAGCCTCATGGTTGTCGTGTTGCTGTTCGCGTTACCCATTGGCGTCGCGCCGGGCTTCGATCGGCCGCCTTCGGATGGCGAAATTCCCTGGCTCCTTGCGTTGTTCGGTATGTCCGTTGGCCTGCCTTTCTTCGCCGTCTCGGCCAATGGCCCACTATTGCAGGCTTGGTTTGCCCGTACGGGACACGCTCATGCAAAAGATCCGTATTTTCTTTACGCGGCCTCGAATGTCGGCAGTTTCCTCGCTCTGATCGCCTATCCCTTTGCTATCGAGCCCTTCCTCGCCTTGTCCGGTCAGGCTTCGTCATGGGCCTGGGGATTTGGGCTGCTGCTTGCCGGTATCGCAGCCTGCGCAGGGTTGGGTCTCGGTCAGTCTGCCGCCGAGACCGCAGGTATCCAAGTAAAGCTGCCGCAAACGGCGATTGCTATGCGGGAGAAGTTGGTTTGGGCCGTATTGGCGTTCGTGCCATCCGGGCTGCTCGTTGCCGTGACGGCGCATGTTTCGACCGATGTCGCCGCTGCTCCGCTGCTCTGGGTGGTGCCGCTCGCACTCTTCCTGCTGACTTTCGTCATCGTTTTCCAGCGCAAACCAATCCTGCCTCACGCTTGGATGCTCAATGCCCAACTTGTGCTGGCGGCGGTATTTGTCGTGTCGGTCGCGTTCAACCCGGATCTGGGTTGGGGGTTCTACCTCGCATTGCATCTCGGCCTGTTTTTCCTGACGGCGATGGTGGCGCATGGCGAATTGGCCAAACGCCGGCCGGACGCAGCCAACCTCACGCAATTCTATTTCTGGATGTCGATTGGTGGTGTGTTCGGCGGGCTGTTCAGTGGCTTGCTTGCGCCGATCATTTTCAACTCCATCATCGAATACCCAGTGCTGGTCATCGCCGGTTTGCTCTGCCGCCCCGGCTTCACGTCGATCAAGCTGACCGGCTGGATGCGCGGCGCAATCGCTGCCGTCGTCGCGATAGGCTTTGTCGGGATCGTGTTGCGCGAACAGCAGCGCACCGATTCCGTGCGGTCCTTCTTCGGCGTGAATCGCATCTTCTATAGCGATGATGGCCGCTTCCGCATGCTGTTCCACGGCAGCACGATGCATGGAGCGCAGAAACTGCGTGAGCCGGATGGAGCCATGGTCATCGGCAAGCCTGAGCCGCTGACATATTATTTCAGCGGCGGCGCCATTGCGGACGGAATCGACTCCGTGCGTCAGGCGCGTGGCGGAACACTCGCCAAGGTTTCGGTCATCGGGGTGGGAACAGGGTCTCTCGCCTGCCAAATCCACTCTGGAGAAGACTGGAATTTCTACGAGATCGATGCCCATGTCGTGCGGATCGCGACCGACCCCACGCGCTTCAGTTTCTTCAGCGCCTGCGCACCGGCGACCGCCTTCGTCCTCGGCGATGCGCGGTTGACGCTCGGGGACGCTCCGAACGGCTTGCTCGACTTGCTCGTGGTCGATGCCTTTTCTTCCGATGCCATTCCCGTCCATTTGCTGACGAGGGAGGCGATCGCGCTATATTTGACCAAGCTGAAGCCAAACGGGGTCGTGCTGTTCCACACCTCTAATCGCAATATGGAACTGGGCCCTGTGGTGACGGCGACAGCGCGCGTGCAAGGACTGACGACCTGGATTCGCGAACCAGGGCAGACAGCTGAGATGTTTGCGCAAATGAAGATTTCGCCGCAGGTCGCTATCGTTGCGCGCCAACAAGCGGATGTCGGCCCGCTTGCCAGCGACAAGGCTTGGATCAAGCAGAATGGTCCCGATACGGCTCGGCCTTGGCGCGACGACTACGCCGATATCGTCAGTGCGATCTGGCGCAAGTTCTCGCATTGAGCAGGCCTGACGATCGCGTCAGACCGCATCGCGCGCGGCTTCACGCAGCATGTCGAGTGCCGTGACGACCGTCAGACGGCGAATCTCGTCGCGTGACAGAGGTCCGAAACGCTGTTCGCGATGCATGGTCACGTGGCCCCCTGCACAAGCGAAATGCACCAACCCCACGGGCTTTTCCGCGCTGCCGCCACCGGGGCCGGCCACGCCCGTGACGGCGATGGCGAGGCTGGCGGCAAGCCGCATCCAGCCGCCCTCGGCCATGGCGCGCGCAACCGGCTCGCTGACCGCACCATGGACTTCGATCAATTCGGCCGGCACGCCGGCGAGCGCGCTCTTGGCTGCGTTTGAATAGGTCACCAGCCCGCCATTGACGACATCGGAAGAACCGGGGATCGCGGTCAGCGCGCCGGCGATGAGGCCGCCCGTGCAGGATTCGACGGTCGCGACGGTGAGCCCAGCCTTGCGGCAGGCATCGAGCACCTCGGTTGCCAGCTTGGTGATCTCGGTGTCGAACATGGCTTTACTCCGGTTCCGGCAAGCGGATCGTGGCGGTCGCCAGGGCGGCCAGGCCTTCTCCGCGCCCGGTGAAGCCCATACGCTCGGAGGTGGTCGCCTTGATGGCGACCTGATCGATGCGAATCTCGGCGGCGACGGCGATCGCGGCGCGGATCGCTTCGCGATGCGGGCCGACCTTGGGCGCCTCGCAGACGATAGTGAGATCAAGGAAATCGATGCGCCCGCCGCGCTGCCTGACGCGCTCTGACGCGAAGGCCAGGAACTGCGCGGAGGCAGCCCCCTTCCATTGCGGATCGCTGGGCGGGAAATGCGTGCCGATATCGCCCTCGGCCAGCGCGCCGAGAAGCGCATCCGTCAAGGCATGCAGCGCGACATCGCCATCGGAATGCGCCAGCACGCCGCGATCATGCGCGATGCGGACGCCGCCGAGCCAGACATGGTCGCCATCGCCGAAGGCGTGGACGTCATAGCCGGTGGCAACGCGCACATGAAGAGGCGCGCCCTGGGAGCGATCGAAATCCTGCGGATGGGTGAGCTTCACGTTGGCTGGGTCTCCGGGAAAGGTTTTCACAGGATGTCCTGCCCATTCCATCAGAGCCGCATCGTCGGTGAAGCCCGACAGGCCGGCGGCGACAGCGGCTTCATGAGCCGCGAGCAAGGCCTTGAAGTGGAACCCCTGGGGCGTCTGCACGCTGACGAGCGTATCGCGGGGCGGTGTCTCGGCGACGCGACCATCGCCATCGAGGCGCTTGATCGTGTCAGTCACCGGCAAAGCGGGGATGGCCGCGATCTCGCTTTGGAGCGCGTCGACCGCACGGCGCATGAGCGCAGTGGTGACGAAGGGGCGGGCGGCGTCATGGACCAGCACGATGCCGTCAAAGCCGGTGGCGGCAAGGGCTTGCAGGCCCAGGCGCACGGAATCCTGCCGTGTTGCGCCGCCTTGCGCTGGTGAGAGCAGTTTTCCAGCAGGCAGGTCGGCGACGGCATGGGCATAGCGTGCATCGTCGCCTGATCCGATGACGACCACGACATGATCGATCGCAGCGTCAGCCAAAAAAGGCGTCAGCGCCTGCGCAAGAACTGGCCGGCCCGCAAGGGCGCGATATTGCTTGGGCAGGTCTCCGCCGGCGCGCAGCCCGCGCCCGGCGGCGACGACCAAGGCGGCGACGGCTGCGTGGCGGCTGCTTGTTTTTGTGAGCACGGGCAATGGTCCAGCAGGGGCAATAGTCCAGCAGGGATTGGGTGATAGTGGCACGGCGCGCGATCGCCAAGTCCGCAGGCGAGATGCTTGGCAAGCCATGCGGCAAGGGTGCGGCGATGATGCACTGCAATATGTTCCGAGACCTCTTGCGCTCTCGCAGCAATGTCCAATAAATATGCATAATGGAAGTTGCCTCAAATTCGAGCGCCGACGTAGCGATCCTGCCGGACGTCGCTCCCGTTTCGCGCGCTTTCCTGGCGCCGATGTCGGGTGTCACCGACATCGTGATGCGTCGGATCGCGGCGCGCCATGGTGCAGGCCTCGTCGTCTCCGAGATGGTCGCCTCCGACGAGTTCGTCAGGGGCAGCGAGGAGGCGCGCATCCGCGCCGAGGGGGCCGGCGTCTCTCCCCATGTCGTCCAGCTTGCCGGCTGCGATCCGCATTGGCTGGGCGAGGCGGCGCGACTGGCTGAGGCCAATGGCGCGGCGATCGTCGACATCAACATGGGCTGCCCGGCCAAGAAGGTCACGGGTGGCTGGGCGGGCTCGGCTCTGATGCGCGATCTCGACCATGCGATCGGGCTCGTCGAGGCCGCGGTCAAGGCCGTGAGCGTGCCCGTCACCGTCAAGATGCGGCTGGGCTGGGACGATGCCTCGCGCAATGCGCCGGAGCTGGCGCGCCGCGCCGTCGCCTCGGGCGCGTCGATGATCACGGTGCATGGCCGGACCCGGCAGCAATTTTACAAGGGCGTCGCCGATTGGGGCGCGATCCGGGCGGTGCGCGAGCAGGGTGATTTTCCGCTCGTCGCCAATGGCGACATCCATGACGAGGATGATGCGCGCAACTGCCTTGCCCAATCGGGGGCCGATTTCGTGATGGTCGGCCGTGCCGCGCTCGGCAGACCATGGCTGGTCGGCGAGATCGGCGCTGCGCTTGCCGGGCGGGCGTCCCCGCAGCTCGGCCTTGGCCAGAAATTCGCCATCGCGCGCGACCATTATGAGGGGCTGCTCAGCCTGATGGGCATTGCCCATGGCGTGCGCCATGCCCGCAAGCATCTGGCGGCCTATGCCGACGAGGCCGTGGCGAGCGGCGGCATGCCCGACCCCGAGCAGCGGCGCGCGCTGCTGACTTCTGACGATCCGCATCTGGTGCTCGGCGCATTGACGCGACTGTTTTCTCCGGAGCTCAGCCGCGCTGCGGCCTGACCGAAAGGTGTTGCGTATGGCAATGGCGTTTTTCGATGGCGGCGGACGGGGCAGGGACGATTTCCTGCTCGATCCGATCGAGATGCAGGCCCTCAACGTGCTGCCAATGCCGGTCGTCGTGATCGGCGAGGGCCATGGCATCCTCTACGCCAACACGGCCGCGGAGGACTTCTTCCAGTCCAGCGCCGTCGTGTTGAAGCGGCAGCGCATCGACGATCTGATCGCCTTTGGCTCGCCGGTGCTGGCGCTGGTGGAGGAGGTGCAGCGGCGCGGAGCGAGCGTCAGCGAATATCGGCTCGACCTCGGCTCACCCCGTCTCGGCGTCGATCGCGTGGTCGATGTCTTTGCCTCTCCTTTGTCCAGCCAGAGCGATGCCGTCGTTCTTATGCTGCAAGAACGGACAATTGCTGAAAAAATGGACAGACAGCTGACCCATAGAGGGGCAGCGCGTTCCATCACAGCGCTGGGGGCCATGCTGGCCCATGAGATCAAGAACCCGCTATCGGGCATTCGCGGCGCGGCGCAGCTGCTTGAGGCTTCTGTCCCCGACAGCGAACGCATGCTGACGCAGTTGATCTGCGACGAGACCGACCGGATCGTGAAGCTCGTGGAACGGGTCGAGCTCTTCGGCGACGAGCGCCCGAGCGAGCGCGATGCCGTCAATGTGCATGACGTGCTCGACCATGTGAAACGGCTGGCGCAATCGGGCTTTGCGCGCCACATCCGCTTCAACGAGGTCTACGATCCGTCGTTGCCGCCGGTGGCCGGCAATCGCGACCAGCTCGTTCAGGTCTTGCTGAACTTGATGAAGAACGCGGCTGAAGCCATTGGAACGCAATCGATCGATGGCGAGATCACGCTGACGACCGCTTACCGGCCAGGCATCCGCATGCAGCTCGCCGGCTCGCCAGGCCGGATCGCCCTGCCGCTCGAGATCGGCATTCGCGACAACGGGCCGGGCGTGCCCTCGGACCTGCTGCCGCATCTGTTCGATCCCTTCGTCACCACCAAGGCGCAAGGCAGTGGCCTTGGACTTGCACTCGTTGCCAAGGTGATCGGCGATCACGGCGGAATCGTCGAATGCGAATCCGTTCCTCGCCGTACGACGTTTCGAATTCTGCTGCCTCTGCACCAGCCCCGGGCGCGGCAGACAGTTTAAGGCCTACAGGACCATAGTGAATGCCGACCGGTAACATTCTCGTCGCGGACGACGACGCCGCGATCCGCACCGTCCTCAATCAAGCCCTTGCCCGGGCCGGATATGAGGTGCGGACCACCGGCCAGGCGGCAACGCTCTGGACCTGGGCCGCGCAGGGCCTCGGCGACCTCATCATCACCGATGTGGTGATGCCCGACGGCAACGCCTTCGACCTGCTGCCGCGCATCAAGCGGGTGCGCCCCGAACTGCCGATCATCGTGATGAGCGCGCAGAATACCTTCATGACGGCGATCAAGGCCTCCGAGCGCGGCGCCTACGAGTATCTGCCCAAGCCTTTCGACCTGAAGGAGCTCGTCGCCATCGTCGGACGCGCCTTGTCGCGGCCGCGCGGCGATGGTGGCAGGGCCAATGCGGCCGAGCCTGACGATATTCCGTTGATCGGCCGCTCGCCGGCGATGCAGGATGTCTACCGCGCGCTCGCCCGGCTGATGCCGATCGATCTCACCGTGATGATCAACGGCGAGTCCGGCACCGGCAAGGAGCTGGTCGCGCGGGCGCTGCACGACTACGGCAAGCGCAAGAACGGTCCATTCGTGGCGATCAACATGGCCGCGATCCCGAAGGACCTGATCGAATCCGAGCTGTTCGGCCATGAGAAGGGCGCCTTCACCGGCGCGCTGACGCGGTCGTCGGGCCGCTTCGAGCAGGCCGAGGGCGGCACGCTCTTCCTCGACGAGATCGGTGACATGCCGATGGAAGCTCAGACGCGCCTGCTGCGCGTGCTGCAGCAGGGCGAATACACCACCGTCGGCGGCCGGACGCCGATCAAGACCAATGTCCGCATCGTAGCCGCGACCAACAAGGATCTGCGCATCTCTATCGCGCAGGGGTTGTTCCGCGAGGATCTGTTCTTCCGGCTCAACGTGGTGCCGATCCGCCTGCCGCCTTTGCGCGAGCGCGTCGAGGACATTCCGGATCTGGCGCGCCATTTCTTCTCCCTGGTCGAGAAGGAGGGGCTGCCGCACAAGCAGATCGATTCGGAAGCGATGGACGTGATGCGGCGCTATCGCTGGCCCGGTAACGTCCGCGAGCTTGAGAATCTCGTCCGCAGGCTTGCCGCGCTCTATCCGCAGGAGACGATCACGGCGCCGATCGTCGATGCGGAGCTCCAGCCGGCTTCGCCGACGACGAGCTTCTCGGGCGGAACGGCGCCCGAGCGGGCCGAGACGCTGTCAGGCTCGGTCGAGCGCCATCTCAACCAGTATTTCGGTGGCTTCGGCGATAATATCCCGCCGCCCGGCCTGTATCACCGTATTCTGCGCGAGGTCGAACCGCCTTTGATTGCCGCAGCCTTGGCCGCGACGCGGGGCAATCAGATCCGCGCCGCCGAATTGCTCGGCCTGAATCGCAACACGCTGCGCAAGAAGATTCGTGAATTGGACATGCAGGTCGTGCGCTCGCCGCGCTGAGACTTCTGCAGGGGCGGCCACGCCGCCTTTCATATGTCGCATTTTGACAACACCGTTGCGGCGGCGCATCTATGCCGCCCGCAAGCTTGGATGTCCGTCCGCGCTTGCTGCACCGGAGTTGTCGAAGAACCGTGTCAGCCTCGATCAGCGATGTCAGAATCATGCCGCGTGGGGAGGATCCGCCACGTCGTGTGTCGGGCTGGCTCGGCGCGGTCGTCGTCGTTTTCGCGCTTGTCTCGGCACTCGTCACCTTCCTGGTGCTCTCGGGCGTCACGCCGATCGCCCCGGTCCATGAGGTGGTCGTCGGCGTTTTCATCCTCAACGCCCTGCTGATCCTGCTGCTGCTCGTCATCGTCGCCTTCGAGACGGCGGTGTTGATCAGGGCGCGGCGAGCCGGCGCCGCTGCAGCCGGCCTTCACGTCAGAATCGTTGGTCTTTTCAGCATCATCGCGACATTGCCTGCGATTCTCGTCGCGGTGATCGCGACCGTGACCATCGAGCGCGGGCTGGAGCCCTGGTTCTCCGACCGGATGCGCGACGCGATCTTCAAATCGGTCGAGGTCGCCGATGCCTATGCCGCGGGACAGTGCAAGTCGCTCGGGCGCGAGATCCGGATCTTCGCTGACGATCTGGCACGCGCGAAGCCTGCCTTCGATGTCGACCGCAAATGGTTCGAGAACTTCCTGACAGCGCGCGCAACAGCTCTCGGCGTGCCGGTGGCGGCGATCATGAGCCCGCCCGACAAGGTGCTGGTGCGGGCGAATATCGATGTTCTGCGCGATGCGCCCAAGCCGGACCAGGCGGCGTTCGATGACGCGCAATCGGCCCCGGAGCCGATCTGCGTCGTGCCCGAAACCAGCCGGATCTTTGGCGCTCTCGTCAAACTGCCGACCTATGACAACGGCTTTCTTTACATCGCTCGGGAGGTTGATCCGCTCGCAGTCGAGTTTCCCGCCGTCGCGCGCGGAGCGGCGGTCGAATATCTCGCCATCGACGCCCGGCGAAAGGGCGTGCAGATCGCCTTCGCCTCGATGTACGGGCTGATCGCGGTGATCCTGCTGCTCTCGGCGATCTGGCTCGGTCTCAGCTTCGCCAACGGCCTCGTCGCGCCGATCCGGCGGATGATCCATGCGACCGACCAGGTCTCCAGCGGCAATTTCTATGTCCAGGTGCCGATCCGACGATCGGAGGGGGATCTTGCCCATCTCGGCGAGACCTTCAACAAGATGACGGCGGAGCTACGCCGGCAGCGCGATGGCTTGGTGACCGCGAGCGAGGTGATCGACCGACGACGGCGTTTTACCGAGACGGTTCTGTCGGGCGTCTCTTCGGGCGTCGTTGGTCTCGATGGCGACGGCCATATCACCATCATCAACCGCTCCGCCGAGGGGCTGCTCGGCACTGGCGGACGGGTCTTCGGCGAGCCGATCGCACAGGTCGCTCCCGAGATCGCCGCCTTCGTCGGCGATGCGCTGCATGGGCGCCAGCGGCAGAGCGCCGGCCAGGTCGCGATCACCCGCGCCGGGCGCGACCGCATGGTCAATGTCCGCGCAGTCCGCGAAGGTGAGGGGGCGGGCGCCGGGCTCGTGGTGACGCTCGACGACATCACCGATCTGGTCTCCGCGCAGCGCACGGCCGCCTGGGCCGATGTCGCGCGCCGTATCGCCCATGAAATCAAGAACCCGCTGACGCCGATCCAGCTCTCGGCCGAGCGCATCCGTCGCAAGTTCGGCCGCGTCATCGTCGAGGACAAGGAGATCTTCGATCAGTGCACCGCCACCATTGTCCGCCAGGTCGAGGATATCCGGCGGATGGTCGATGAATTCTCCTCTTTCGCCCGCATGCCCAAACCGTCGCTGTCTCGCGACGACATCGTCGAGACGGTGCGCCAGATCGTCTTCCTGATGCGGGTCGGCAACCCCGAGCTGACAATCTCGGAGAACTTGCCGGCGGCGCCAGTGTTGGCCCAGTTCGACCGTCGATTGATCTCGCAGGCACTGACCAATGTGATCAAGAACGCGACGGAGGCGATCGAGGCCGTGCCGATGGAGACGCGTGGCCCAGGCCAGATCGAGGTCGCGTTCGCGCGTTATGAGGATGGTCGGATCGTCATCGACGTGATCGACAACGGCAAGGGCCTGCCGGCCGACCAGCGCCAGAAGCTGCTGGAGCCCTATATGACGACGCGCGAGGGCGGCACCGGGCTGGGACTGGCGATCGTCGGGAAGATTCTGGAGGACCATGGCGGCGGGATCGAGCTTCTCGACCGACCCGACGCTGCGGAGGGGCGGCGCGGGGCGCGGGTCCGGCTCTGGTTCCCCGAAACCGGCCCCACTGACGATCCGGACAACGAGACTGCGAATGGCCGCGATACGAGCGCGTCCGACGCCCGAGACAAGCGAAATGGAATTGCCGTATGAGCGCCGATATTCTGGTTGTTGACGACGAAGTCGATATTCGCGAGCTGGTGGCCGGCCTGCTGGAGGATGAGGGTTACCGCACGCGCAAGGCGGGCTCCGCCGATGAGGCGCTCGCGGCGATCGCTGCACGCCGGCCCAACCTCGTCTTCCTCGACATCTGGCTGCAGGGCAGCCGGCTCGACGGTCTGCAGGTGCTCGAACTGATCAAGGAGAGCCATCCCGATCTCGCGGTGGTGATGATCTCGGGCCACGGCAACATCGAGACGGCTGTCTCGGCGATCAAGAGCGGCGCCTATGACTTCATCGAGAAGCCGTTCAAGGCTGACCGCCTCGTGCTGGTGGCCGAGCGGGCGCTGGAGGCTTCGCGGCTCAGGCGCGAGGTCCGCGAGCTGAAAAAGGGCTCGGTGCAGGCGAGCCGCATCGTCGGCCGCTCGACCGTGGTCAATCAGTTGCGCCAGACGATCGAACGCGTCGCCCCCACCAATGCCCGCGTGCTGATCAGCGGCGAGCCGGGCTGTGGCAAGGAATTGACGGCGCGCACGCTGCACGAGGCGTCCAGCCGCTCTTCGGCGCCCTTCATCGTCATCAATGCGGCGACGATCACGCCCGATACGATGGAAGAGGAGCTGTTCGGCGTCGAGGGCGGAGAGGGCCGCACGCGCCGCGTCGGCGCGCTTGAGGAAGCGCATGGCGGCTCGCTCTATATCGACGAGATCGGCGACATGCCGCGCGAGACGCAAAACCGCATCCTGCGCGTGCTGGTCGACCAGAATTTCCAGCGTGTCGGCGGTGCGACGCGCGTGCATGTCGATGTGCGGATCATTTCGTCGACCAGCCGCGATCTGGCGCAGCTGATCAGCGAGGGGCAGTTCCGCGAGGATCTCTATCACCGCCTCAGCGTCGTGCCGGTCAAGGTGCCGGCGCTGTCGGAGCGGCGCGAGGACGTGCCGGAATTGATCGAGTTCTTCATGGACCAGATCTCGGTCGCCACCGGCCTGCCGAAGCGGCGCATCGGCTCGGACGCGATGGCGGTGCTGCAGTCGCATGAATGGCCCGGCAACGTCCGCGAGCTGCGCAACAATGTCGAGCGATTGATGATCCTGACCAAGGGCGACCCGACGGCGGACGTCACGGTCGAGATGCTGCCGGCAGAGGTCGGCGCCATGGTGCCGACGACGCCGTCCGGTTCGGGCGGCGAACGGTTGATGAGCCTGCCGCTGCGCGACGCGCGTGAGATCTTCGAGCGCGAATATCTGATCGCCCAGATCGCACGCTTTTCAGGCAATATCTCGCGAACCGCCGAGTTCATCGGGATGGAGCGCTCGGCCTTGCATCGCAAGCTGAAGTCGCTCGGGGTCGGTTGAGCGGCGGCTAGGCGCTGATTGCATATCCGTCTGCACGATACGCAGGCGTCATGCGCAAATAGGATGCGGCATCACACTTGCTTTGTCATAGAACACGACGATCTAATGCAGGATCGGTGTTTCGAAGCGGTGCGCTCAGTGTGAGACCCCGAACGAAACGAAATGGATCGCGGGTGCAACCCGATGAGCGATCCCAACAATAGGGGCTACCCATGGCCGCAGAGCGGGCACAAAACCTTCAGGACACTTTCCTCAATCACGTTCGCAAGCAGAAGATTCCTCTGACGATCTTCCTCGTCAACGGCGTGAAGCTGCAGGGCGTCGTTACCTGGTTCGACAATTTCTGCGTGCTGCTGCGGCGCGACGGGCATTCGCAACTCGTCTACAAGCATGCGATCTCGACGATCATGCCGGGCCATCCCGTGCAGCTGTTCGAGCCCGAGGAAGTGGACAAGGCCTGAGCCTCATGGCCGGTCGCGACGGGGCAGACGAGACCGAGACGACCGTCAAGCCGCTCGACGAGATCGAACGCGATATCGCGGCCAATACCCGCGCCTATGTCGTGGGGCCTTATTCGCAGCGCCGCGGCGGCGCGGGCAGCGCTGACACGAATCAGCGCTCCTTCGCGGCACGGCTCGATGAGGCTGTCGGCCTCGCCGCCGCCATCGACCTGACCGTCATCGAGCCGATCCAGGTTCTGCTCACGGCGTTTCGCCCCGCGACCTATCTCGGCAAGGGCAAGGTCGAGGAGCTGGCGGAGCGCATCAAGATCGAGGAAATCGGCCTCGTCGTGATGGATTGCGCGTTGTCGCCGGTGCAGCAGCGCAATCTCGAGAAAGCTTTCGGCTGCAAGGTGATCGACCGCACCGGCCTGATCCTCGAGATCTTCGGTCGGCGGGCGCGCACGCGCGAAGGCACGCTGCAGGTCGAGCTTGCCCATCTCAACTACCAGAAGAGCCGGCTGGTGCGGTCCTGGACCCATCTCGAGCGCCAGCGCGGCGGCTTCGGCTTCCTCGGCGGCCCCGGCGAGACGCAGATCGAGGCGGACCGGCGCATCATCCAGGAGCGCATGACCAAGATCGAGCGCGATCTCGAGAGCGTGAAGCGGACCCGTTCACTCCATCGCGTCAGCCGTAAACGCGTGCCTTATCCCGTGGTTGCGCTGGTTGGTTATACCAATGCCGGAAAATCGACGCTGTTCAACCGGCTGACCTCGGCCGAGGTGCTGGCGCAGGACATGCTGTTTGCCACGCTCGATCCGACCGCACGCGCAATCAAGCTGCCGCATGGCGCGCGGATCATGCTCTCGGACACGGTCGGCTTCATCTCGGACCTGCCGACGCAGCTCGTCGCGGCGTTTCGCGCGACGCTGGAGGACGCGATCGAGGCCGATGTGCTGCTGCATGTCCGCGACGTGGCGCATGAGGACACCCAGGCCCAGGCAGCCGACGTCCAAGGCATCCTGCGCGATCTCGGCATCGATCCCGATGACGGCCAGCGCGTGGTCGAGGTCTGGAACAAGTCGGACCTGCTCGATGGGCCGGAACGCGAGCGCCAGCTCGGCCTCGTCGCGCTGAAGCCCGAGGCCTCGCGGCCGGTGCTGGTCTCGGCCTTGACCGGCGACGGCATCGCCCGGCTGACGGACGCGATCGAGACGCGCATCGCCAGGAGCCGGCCGGTCTACCGGCTGGTGCTGGCGCCCGGCGACGGTAAATCGCTTGCCTGGCTGCACGCCAATGGCGAAATCCTGGAGCGGGCGGATGCAGAGGACGGAGCATTGAGCCTCGTCGTGCGGCTGCCTCCTGAGCGGGAAGGGGCCTTTGGCGCGCGGTTCCCGGAGGCGGAGCGGAAAAATTGAGATGACAGGTCGCGCCTGCCGATTCTTCTCTTCGATGCGCAGGCTTGATCGAGGCTAGGGTAATGCTCGGACTCAAGCACAATGTGAACGTCCTGGTCGACTACGACTCTGATTGGGAAATCGCATTTCGCGAGGAGCGCAAGCGGATCGAGGATGCCCTCGGCGACACGGCCAAGGGCATCGAACACTATGGTTCGACATCGATCATCGGGATGCGGGCCAAACCCATTCTGGATATTCTCGTCGGCGTCGCGCCGTTCGACGATTGGGCGAAGTGCCGGGCTCCGCTGGAACAGCTCGGCTACGACTATGCGCCGAATGCGGGCGTTCCCGGAAACCACATGTTTGGCCGTGGCCGGGATTTAACCGAGCGAACGCATCTCGTCCATGTGGTCGAGTATCTCGGCGAACACTGGAGCCCGAACCTTGCCTTCAGGGATGCGCTCCGGACGGATTCTGCGTTGCGTTTGACCTATCTCGCCGAGAAGGAGCGCGCCATCGCGGCGGCGCCGGAAGGGCGGGCAAAGTACAACGCGCTGAAGCACGCATTCATTGCGCAGATCAAGGCAGGTTTGGCGTCCTAGCTGTGGATGCTCAATGGGTTGTTCTGGTCGAGGAGCACATCGCATGATTGGCGCGGGTGAAACGGTTGTCGTGATTGGCGGCTCTTCCGGGATTGGCCTGGCCGTTGCGCGGCTGGCGGCCTCGCAAGGCGCGCGCGTCGTCATCATTGGACGCGACAAGACGAAGCTGGAGGCCGCAGTCTCCACGATCGGACCGTCAGCGCGTGGCGAAATCGTCGACGCCCAGGATCGCACGGCTTTGGCAGCGTTCTTTCAGAGGCTTGGGCCTTTCAACCACCTGATCTTGGCGGCTTCCGGCGGTCGCGGGGCCGGAGCGTTTCGCGAACTCGACGGCGACGGGCTGCGCGCCGGCTTCGAAGCCAAGTTCTGGGCGCAATGGAACGCAGCCCAGGCGGCGCTTCCGACGCTTCAACCCGCCGGCTCCATGGTCTTCATCACGGCGGCTTCGTCGCGGCTGGCAAATCCCGGAACCTCGGGGCTCGCAGCCGTCAACGGCGCGCTCGAGCGCATGGTCGTGACTCTCGCCCGGGAGTTGGCGCCAATCCGCATCAATGCGGTATCGCCGGGCGTGATCGATACGGGCTGGTGGGACGACAAGGCGGCCGGCCTGTTTGAAGCGTCCTATGGCAAGGCGCCGCTCGCCCGCCCCGGCCAGCCCGATGAGGTCGCCGATGCGGTGCTCTTCCTGATGGCAAACGCCTTCGTCACCGGGGTGATTCTCGATGTCGATGGCGGCCTGCATCTGACATAGCGGCCTGAATCTGACATAGCGAGTGGCCAGGGCCGGCCTCGCGCCTCAGCCTGTGCCGGGCGGCGATGCCTTCTCCGCGCGCTTGACCTGTTGCCAGAGCGCTTCCAGCTCTTCGAGACTGGCGTCCTTTGCGTGGCGGCCCTGAGCCTCCAGCGCAGCCTCGATGCCCTTGAAGCGGCGCTCGAACTTGGCGTTGGCGGCGTGGAGGCAGCCTTCCGGGTCGGCATCGACATGGCGGGCGAGATTGGCGACGACGAAGAGCAGATCGCCGATTTCCTCGCGGATCGCCGCCTTGTCGCCCAGTGCGAGCGCCTCCTCGATCTCGGTGGTCTCTTCCCGGACCTTGTCGAGCACGAGCCTGGCGTCGTTCCAATCGAAACCGACGGTCGAGGCCTTGGCCTGGAGTTTCCAGGCCCGGCTGAGGGCAGGCAGGCCCTGCGTGACACCTGCCAGCACGCCCTTGTCCTCGACCTGCTGGGGCAGGCCGGCTGCTTGCCTTGCTGCGGCCTTCTCGGCCTTTTCCTGCGCCTTGATGCTGTGCCAGAGCGCCTTGACCTCGGCGGGAGACAGATCGCGCGCATCGCCGAAGACATGCGGATGCCGGCGGATCATCTTGGTGGTGACGGCCTCGACCACGTCGGGAAAAGCGAAAGCGCCTTCCTCCTCCGCCATCTGCGCGTGGTAGACCACCTGCAGCAGCAGATCGCCGAGCTCGTCCTTGAGGTCGAGCCTGTCGCCGCGCGTGATCGCATCGGCGACCTCATAGGCCTCCTCGACCGTATAGGGCGCGATCGAGGCGAAGTCCTGCTCCAGATCCCAGGGGCAGCCTGTGCCGGGCGTGCGGAGCGCCGCCATGATCTCGATCAGGCGGGCGATGTCGCGGGAAGGCTTCAACGCTGCAAATCTCCGTGAAGTGAGATAGCCTCGTCCCATGATTCAAGTGACCCCGTCCATCGCCATCGACGAGAGCGAGCTCGAGGAAAGCTTCGTGCGCGCCTCTGGCCCAGGCGGCCAGCACGTCAACAAGGTGTCGAGTGCGGTCCAGCTCAAATTCGACATCCGGCGCTCGCCCTCGCTGCCCAACGACGTCGCGGTGCGCCTGATGAAGCTCGCCGGCAGCCGGCTGACGCAGGATGGCGTCATCGTCATCGTGGCGCAGGCGCAGCGCAGCCAGAAACGCAATCGCGAGGAGGCGCGCGAACGCCTGCTCGAGCTGATCCGGGCGGCGGCGGTCCGCCCGCAGACGCGCCGGCCGACGAAGCCGACCAAGGCCTCGAAGGAGAGGCGGCTGGTCTCCAAGGACAAGCGCGCCTCGATCAAGGCGGGGCGGACGAAGCCAGGGGCGGATTGATGCTCGTGGCGAAGAAATGGCGCTGCGAGATCTGCCGGTTGGTTCTGGAGCAGGCCTGTTATGTATTGAAGCGGCAAGGGCGGGCCGATGCGCTCCATCGCGCTCAAGGCAAAAATAACGCACAGCGCAACTATTCCCTTCAACCGAGATATCAGCCGCCGATCATTGACGCGGAAAGCTCCGACCACCTGGAGGCTGATCTTGCTGCATCGCCTGATTTCGTACGGGCCTTGCAGGACGATGCTTTTGCCGCCTTGGCGTTCGGGCGCCTGACCGGGCCGGCCTGGTATAAGATCGGTGACCGCAACGCCCAGCATGCCAGCTCCGGCGACAGTGTCGCGGCGATGATCGCAGGCCTGCGTGCACGCGGCGAAACGCATTTCGACATCATGTATTTTCGGTACTACCTGTCGCCATGGCAGCGCTGGGCGCTCGACAGGAATGCTGGGCGTCAAATCTCGCGATTCGATCGCATGCTTTCGGATATCGGGTGGCGCACGCCAAGTGATGCGCAATTGCAAGCCGAGACAAAAGCTGAAGCGCAAGGCCGACTAGCGCAACGTGTAGTGGTGCTGCGACGAGTTCGAGAAATGGAGACCCGCCCCGCCGCCTGGTGCGTTCCGTTGATCATCGATAGCGATAAGCGGCTGATCCTCCCGGTTGTGGTGCGCGATCGCGATGATCCTCTTTGGCAACGAGAATGGAGCGATGAGCAGAGGGAAGCCGCGTCAGCCGATTTGGCGGTGCGGTTTTACGCGCTCGCAGATTCCGGCCGCATGAGCAAAGCCGAGTTCATGGAATTGCAACCAGGATTACACGCCGGGCTGAAACTGCTGCAGCTTCTACGATGATTGACATGGCCCATGGCGACAAGCGGCAGGCGCGCAAGCCGCCACGTCGCATCACGCCCGACTATCTGCAACGCGCCGCCATGCATTATCTCGAACGCTATGCGGCGCCCGCGGCGCAGCTTCGCCGCGTGCTGGAGCGCAAGGTCGTGCTGAGCTGCCGCCACCATGGCGACGAGCCCGGCCGGTTCTCAAGCTTGCTCGACGAAGTGGTGGCGCGCTGCGTCGCCTCGGGGCTGGTCGATGACCGTCGTTTCGCCGAGGCGCGCGCGGCGAGCTTGCGCCGGCGAGGCCAGTCCGCGCGAGCCGTGGCGGCAAAGCTCGCGGCCAAGGGCGTGACGCGCGATCTCGCAGCCGAGGCTAGCGCGGCTGAACCAGATGACGAATTGGCCGCGGCGCGCATCGCCGCGAAACGCAAGCGGCTCGGGCGCTGGGGAAGGGGCAACCCCGCCGCCAGCCGTCAGAAGGATCTGGCGGCGCTGGCACGCGCTGGCTTCAGCATGGCGATCGCCCGCACCGTGATCGACGAGGTGGGCGATGAAGATGAGCCATGAGGCGTTGTGCCAGGGCATGGCTCTTGGAGCGAAGGCAGGGCTCTTGGTGCCCCACCTATCGCGGCTCATTCGAGCCGGATATTCGCTTCGTTGACGACCTTGCCCCAGCGGACGACCTCGGCAGAGACGAATTTGGCGAAATCCGGCCCATAAAGCGCTGGGATGGCTGATCCGTTCTTCTTCCAGGCTTCCACGATCATCGGTGCCTTCAGGGCCTTTTGAAGCTCCTCGCTCACACGGGCGACGATCGGCGCCGGCGTGCCTTTGGTCGCCCAGATCGCATACCAGGTTGCAACCTCGTAGCCCTCGAGCCCGGCCTCCTTGGCGGTCGGGACTGAGGCGATCACCTCGGAGCGGGCCGGCGCGGCAACGGCCAGCGCACGCAGCGCACCGCCAGAGATTTGCGGCGCGGAGGAGCCGAGCCCATCGAACATGACGTCGACCTGGCCGGCGACGAGGTCCTGCATGGCGGGACCGGCGCCGCGATAGGGAACATGGGTGAGCGGCGCCTTCGCCAGCAGCTTGAACAGCTCGCCGGCGAGGTGATGCGTCGTGCCGTTGCCGGCCGAGGCATAGTTCAGCTTGTCTGGGTTGGCCTTGGCGAAGGCGATCAGCTCGGCGAGGGTCTTGGCCTCGACCTTCTTGGGATTGACGACGATGACCTGCGGCGGCTGAGCGATCACGCCGACGGGGATGAAATCCTTCTCGATGTCATAGTCGAGCTTCGGATAGAGCGCGGGCGCGATGGTGTGATGGGCGGCCCCGACGAAGAAGGTGTAGCCGTCGGGCGCGGCTTTCGAGGCAGCCGAGGCGCCGACCGTGCCGCCGGCGCCGCCGCGGTTATCGATGATGATGCGCTGGCCGAGCTGCTGCTCCAACTGCGCCGCGATCGGCCGGGCGAAGGCATCCGTGCCGCCACCGGCCGGGAAAGGCACGATGAAGGTGATCGACTTCGTCGGCCAGGTCTGCGCGACGGTTGGAGCCGTTGCTGTCATTGCGAGCCCGGCCGCGGTGAGCAACAGCAGGATTCGGCGTGAGATGAACATGATGAGAGACCTCCCGTGAATTGTGAAATCAGGCTCTTTTCGACCGTTTCTGATGGAAAGCGGCACAATCACGTCCGCAATCTCGCGGGATTAGGCCATTGGACTGTTGCTTTAGCAAGCACATGGCTGTGAGCGGGGGCCTCGGGTGATTGACTTCCTTCGCCTTGCCACCGATCAGGGACGTCATGAGCCGTCTCGACAGTTTCATCCGCCGTCTCGAGGCCCAGCGCCGGGTTCTGGACTGGGCTGCCGCCGCCATCACGGCTCGGGACGGGCTCGTGCTCGAGCTCGGCCTCGGCAATGGCCGGACTTACGACCATTTGCGCGAGACCCTGCCGGAGCGTGCGATCTACGCCTTCGATCGCGAGGCCAGGGCCAATCCGCGTTCACTGCCACCGCCCGAGGCGCTGGTACTGGGCGACATGGAGCAGACGCTGCCGACCTTCGCCGCAGCGCATGGTCGCTGCGCGGTTCTGCTCCATGTCGACGCCACGACCGGTGTGCCCGAGCGCGACGCCGTGGCATTGGCCTGGCTGCCGAGGCATGTCGCCGCGCTCGCCGCGGACGACGCGCTCGTGATCAGCGGATCGGAATTGATCGACGAGGCGCTGCTGGCGACGCCGTTGCCCGAAGGCGTGCCGCTCGGACGCTACTTCGCCTACCGGCGCAGGTCGAAGGCCTGAGCAGCCCGTTTTCGGCGGCAGTTGGCATACAGCGGTGTGCCCAGCCGCTCAGCCGGTGCCGAGACCTTACAGTCCAAGGCGGTCCATGACCCGGCCGTGGATGACGACGCTGCGCACCGCCAGGGGCCAGAGGCCATGAAAGCGGATGGGTTTCTGGGAGACGATGGGCAGGTCCAGCTCGGCCGCCGCGCCTTTGATCAACCGCGCCGCCAATTGTTCGGCGATCGCCGTGCCCAGGCCGACGCCGCGACCATTGCAGCCGAGATAGATCAGCGCGTTCTCCGCCGGCTCATGCAGATGCGGCGAGTGATCCTGCGTCATGGCGAGCCGGCTGTTCCAGCCATGGGTCCAGGGCTGCCCGGCGAGCTCGGGCCAGAGACGCTGGGCGTAGTCGGTGAGATAGGTGATGTCGCCCGGATGCGAGATCGGACGCATCGGGCCGCGCCCGCCGATCAGGAGACGGTCACGGGCATCGACCCGATAATAGACGGTGATGCGCCCGCTCTCATAGACGGATGAGCGCGCAGGCAGGATACGACGCGCCAGTTCGCTCGGGAGCGGAGCGCTTGCGGCGATGGCGCTGAACACCGGGACGATCGTCCGCTTCAGCCCGCTCCAGAGATCGTCCGTAAAGCCGTTCGTCGCGATCAGGATCTTCTCGGCCTGAGCGGTGCCTTGGTCAGTCCGGAGCGCCCAACCGGCATGTGTTCGCTCGAGAGCCCGCACGGGGGTGCGTCCGTGGATCTTCGCGCCGGCAGCCAGTGCCGCTTTGGCCAGGCCACGGACGTAAGCTAGCGGGTTCACATCACCGCCGCGACCGTCACGCATGGCGGCGAGATAGCGATCCGTGCCGGTGGCCTCGGCGACCTTGTCTCGATCGAGCATCGTCACCGGCATGCCCCGCGCAATGCATTGGCGCGCGGTCGCCTCGACTCCGGCGACCGCGCGCTCGCTATAGGCCACGCGCAGGGTTCCGTTCTGGCGTGCGTCGCAGGCGATGCCGAGGCGCTTGATCAGAGCCAGCGTGCGGTTGGGCGTGTCATAGGCGAAGGCGACCATGCGCGCGCCGAGATCAGGCCCATAGCTGGCCTCGATCGTATCGGGATCGAATTTCAGGCCGGGATTGAGCTGTCCGCCATTGTTGCCCGAGGCGCCCCAGCCGGGTTCCTGGGCTTCGAGCACCGTCACATCGACGCCGGCTTCTGCCAGATGCAGGGCGGTCGTCAGCCCGACGATCCCGCCGCCGACAATGGCGACCGAGGTCCGCAGCGAGCCCGCGAGGGACGGGGTGTCGGGAGCCGCCGGCGCGTCGAGCTGATAGACGTTTGGCGGCAATGGTTTCGATGTAGGATCGGGCTTCGATGTCGGCTCGGTCATGACATGTTCCAACGGCCTTGGCGGCGCATGTCCCTGTCTTGGGAACGCTTGTCGCATGCGGGCGCCGGGTGCTCATAGCATCCAGCGATCGGTATCAGTCCCCGCCGGCTTCGAGGAAGATCTTTCCAGGGTTCATCAGTCCGGCCGGGTCGAGCAGCTGCTTGATGCCCTTCATCAAGGCGAGTTCGGCGCTGCTCTTCGTCCGTGCCAGGCGCTTGCGGTAGCTCGTGCCGACGCCGTGCTCGGCCGTGATGCTGCCGCCCATCGCCACCGCAATATCGTCGACGATGATGTCGATGGCGTCGGAAGCGTCCTCATAGGCTTGGGCGTCGGCGAAACGCTCATGCGGGAACAGCACGACGACATGGATGTTGCCGTCGCCGATATGGCCCACCATCATCACATTCGCGTCCGGATAAGCCGCGAGGATTCCGGCTTCGATGCGGGCCGTGAATTCCGGCTGCTGCGCGACCGGGACCGAACTGTCATGCGACATGGTCTTGCCCGCGAGCTTGAACTCGCCGGTCACGCCATGGCGCAGCTTCCAGATCGCCTCTTCCTGCGCGAGGCTGGCGGCGATGATCGCGTCGCGGACCAGGCCGGCCTCGAAGGCCTCGGCCAGCAAGCTTTCCATGGACTGGCCGATATCGGAATCCGGCAATGCGTCGCCGGCTTCAAGCAGGAGGTACCACGGCGCCTTCTGGGCGAAGGGCATTGTCGTGCCCTGGACATAGCGCAGCACGAAATCCATGTAGGACGAGCCGATGATCTCGAAGCTCGAAATCTGCTCGCCGAAAACCTTGCGCGCCCGCTCAAACATCGCGAGCGCATCCTCGACACTGGCGAGCTGCATCAATGCGATCGAACGGGTGCGGACAGCCGGGAACAGCTTCAGCACCGCAGCGGTGACGATGCCGAGCGTGCCTTCCGCGCCGATGAAGAGCTGCTTCAGGTCATAGCCGGCATTGTCCTTGCGCAGCCGGCGCAGACTGTCGAGCACGGTTCCATCGGGCAGGACGACCTCAAGGCCGAGCACGAGCTGACGCGTATTGCCGTAGCGCAGCACGGAGATGCCGCCGGCATTGGTCCCGATATTGCCGCCGATCTGGCAGCTGCCCTCGGCGCCGAGGCTCAGGGGAAAGAGCAGGCCTTCGCGCGCGGCTGCGGCCTGGATCTCGGCGAGGATGCAGCCGGCCTCGACCGTGATCGTCTCCTCCGCGACCGAGAAGGCCCGGATTCGGTTCATGCGATCGAGACGCAGGACGATGCCGGGCTTGCCCGAAAGCGGCGTCGCGCCGCCGCACAGGCCCGTATTGCCGCCCTGCGGCACGATGGCGACACCAGCCTGCGCGCAGGCGGCGACGACACGCGAGACCTCGTCTGTATTCGCCGGCTTCACCACCGCCAGCGCTTCGCCGTGATAGCGAGTGCGGTGGTCCATGACGAAGGGGGCGACATCACCGGGCTGGGTGACGACGTAGCGCTCCCCGACGATGGTCCTGAGATCCGCGAGGAGAGCTTCGTGCGTCATGGCGTTCTTGAGGCGCTGGAGAGCGGGAGCCGCTCCGGAAGGGCCCGGAGCGGCATGGTTGCAAGAGGGTTTGAGCTCAGCTCAGCATCCACTCGGCATAGCGCTTCTGGGCGGCGGTATAGTTCGCGCTCCACCATTCCGCGTTGACGATGACGTTCTTGCCGTTCGTCAGGTCGGGGAGATAGGCCTTCGCCGGCGAAGCCTTGACCTGCTCCACCGCTGCGACGGTGTTGGGCAGGTAGTAGCCGCGGATCGCCCATTCGACCTGGCGATCGGGCCGGAGGCAGAAATTGATGAAGCGCATCGCCGCTTCCTTGTTCTGCGAGCCCTTCGGCACGGCGAGATAATCCAGCGAGTTGACCGTCTGCTCGAAGGAGAAGTCGAGCGGCGATCCGGCCTTCTGCGCCGCCTTCACCCGGTTGAAATAGCTGTAGGAGAAGTCGCCTTCGTTCTGGACCACCGAATTGACCTGCTCGGGGGTGGTGCTGGTCCATTTGGTGACATGCGGCTTGATCCGGTCGAGGGCGCGGAAGGCGCGGTCGACGTCGAGCGGGTAAAGATCCTTCGGCGCGACGCCATCGGCCACCAGCGCGACTTCGAGCGTTTCGGAGGCGAGAGCGCGCATCACGCGTCGCCCAGGATATTTCTTGACGTCGTAGAAGCCGGCGAAATCGACCGGGTGCTTGCCGTCGGGATGGCGCTTGGCGTCCCAGAGCAGCCCGCCGCTATAGAGATAGATCGGCATGTAATTGGGAGCGCCGGCCTGCACGACGTCGCCGGGCTTGATGATCGACATATCGAGCGGCTCCCAGAGATCGTCCTTCGCGCCTGAGGTCGCGAAGGCGGCGGGAGCGTCGATGACGTCCCACTGCACGGCCTTGCTCAGAACCTGGGCCTTGACCTTGGCCATGTCGCCATTGTCGACGAGCGTGACCGGGATGCCGGTTTCCTTGGTGAAGGGATCGGCAAAAACCTCGCGCACCGACTTGTTGTAGTCGCCGCCCCATGAGGTCACGGTCAGCGTCTTGTCGGCCGCTTGCGCGCGTCCGGTGAAGATGGCGGGCGCCGCGATCAGGCCGGCAAGGCCGGCGGCTCCGCCACGCAGCAGGCCGCGGCGCGAGGTCGAGAATGTCTTGTCAGTCATGGTCACCGTTCTCCCCTATTGATGTCGTTGATCGAAGGCAGGCATCGGCTTTCAGTGGGGTGCGGAGGGCGGCAGCAGGCGCGCATGCGCCGGCGGCCAGCCGGCCCGGACCTCGTCACCGCGCTTCGCGATCGGGCGGTCGGGCTGGTTCAGTTCCTGGACGATGATCGTCGACTGATCCTCGCAGCGGACGAAGTGCCTGACGACGCCGCCAAGCAGGATCGAATCGTCGATCCTGCCGCTGACGCTTGTCACCTCTGGGCCGCCGGTCAGCGTCATGTTCTCGGGGCGCACGAGAAGCATGGCCTTGTCCCCGGTCGAGACGGCGAAATCGGCGGCGGGCACCGGGAATGTCCCGATCGCGGTGCGCAGCGAAAGGCCGCCGGGTCCGCCGGCCTCCACGATGCCGGGAATGAGGTTCGAGCTGCCGATGAATTCGGCCGAGAACACGGTCGCGGGCTTGAAATAGAGTTCGTCGGGCTGGCCCTGCTGCTCGATCTTGCCGCCATTCATCAGCACGATGCGGTCCGACATCGTCAGCGCTTCGTCCTGATCATGGGTGACGTAGAGCATGGTGATGCCGAGATCGGCATGCAGGCGCTTGATCTCAAGCTGCATCTGTTCGCGCAGGTTCTTGTCGAGGGCGCCGAGCGGCTCGTCCATCAGGATCAGCGCGGGATTGTAGACGATGCAGCGGGCGAGCGAGATGCGCTGCTGCTGGCCGCCTGAGAGCTCGCGCGGACGCCGGCCGGCGACATGACCGAGTTGGATCAGATCGAGCACCTGCTCGACCTTCCGTTTGATCTCGTCCTTCGGCAGATGCCTGACCTGCAGCGGGAAGGCGATGTTCTCGAAGACGGTCATATGCGGCATCAGGGCGTAGTTCTGGAAGACCATGCCGAGACCACGCTGGTTCGTCGGCAATGTCGTGGCGTCGCGCCCGTCGATGACGATGCGGCCGGAACTGGGCGTGATCATGCCCGCGATCAGGTTGAGCAAAGTCGATTTGCCCGAGCCGCTGGGGCCGAGCAGCGTGACGAACTCGCCCTTGCGGATCGTCAAGTCGACACGCTTGAGGGCATCGACCTCGCCATAGCGCTTGGTGACGCCGTGAAGTTCGACCATCGCCCGATCGCCTTCGGCGACCGGAGTGCTGGCCGGCGCGGGCGTGACAGTCAGGGGCGTGACAGTCATGGAGTGACCTCGGTCTTGCGCTGCAGGGCGATGATGCCCAATGCGATCAGCAGCGACAGCAAAGTGAGCAGGGTAGAGACAGCCGCGAGGACCGGCGTGAGCTCCCATCGGATCGAGCTGTACATCTTCACCGGCAGGGTCATGGCCTTGGTTCCGGTGAGGAAATAGGCGACGACGACCTCGTCCAGCGACATCAGGAAAGCGAAGAGCGACCCGACCGCGATCGACGCCTTCAACTGGGGCAGCACGACGCGGAAGAAAATGACCGGCCGCGAGGCGCCCATGATCGAGGCGACCGTCTCCAGCGAGACATCCGAGTGCTGCAGGCCCGATATCACCGACACCATGATGAAGGGCGTCGTCAGCATGATGTGCGAGAGAACGAGACCGGTCGTCGTATCGAGCAGGCCCCAATTCGAGAACTGCAGGTAAAGCCCGAGCCCCAGCACGATGACGGGCACCAGCATCGGCATCATGAACAAGCCGCGCAGCAGGTTGCGTCCCGGCAGCCGCGAGCGCACCAGCGCATAGGCGGCGGGCACGGCCAGGATCAGCGTCAGCACGGTGGTCACGGTCGCCACGAGAAGGCTCTGCACCATCGAGCCCCACCAGGCCGGATCGGTGAAGAACTGCTGATAGAGCGCGAGCGTAAACTGACGCGGCGGGAACTCGATCTGGCCTGGATTGCCGAACGAGATCGGGATGACGATCAGGCTCGGGAGCAGCAGGAAGACGTAGCAGAGCCAGGCCGCGGTCGCGATCAGGTTGCGGCTGAGCCGGCTCGAACCGAAGAGCGCGTTCATGCGGCTGCTCCCGAGAGCCCGGAGGCGCCGCGCACCTTGCCGAGCAGCGCGACCAGCAGGCCGGAAATCAGGAGCAATACCACCGCCGTCGCCGACGCGGCCGTCCAGTCCAGCGTCTGGCGCGTGTAGAAATCGACGAGATTGGCCACCATCATGTCCTGCCGCCCGCCGAGCAGGGCAGGGGTGATGTACATGCCGATGGACAGGGTGATGTTGATCAGCACGCCGGCGATCACGCCGGGCAGGCTGAGCGGCAGCGTGATCTTCCAGAAGATCCGCAACGGCTTGGCGCCCATGGTCTCTGCCGCCAGGATCAAGGTGCGGTCCTGGGCCAGCAGGCTGCCGAGGATCGACAGGATCATGAAGGGCAACAGGAAATTGATCATGCCGAGGATGACGCCGACGCGGTTGAACATCATAGGCAGGTTGATCTGGCCGCCGCTGACGAAGCCGAGCAGCTGATTGACGAGGCCCTGATTGCCGAACACGGCGGTGAGCGCGAAGCTTTTCACCAGGATGCTGGTCCAGAACGGCAGCATGACCATGATGAGATAAGCGGTGCGCCGGCTCGGCGGCTGCGCCGCCAGATGCATCGCCACGGGATAGCCGACGAGCAGGCTGACGAGCGTGCCGGACAAGCTGATCTCGAAGGTGTTCTTCAGCACCTTGAGGAACAGCGTGCTGCTCAGCAGCTCCGTATAGGCCTGAAGCGAAAACTGGCCGGGATAGACGCTGGTCCAGACGGTGAGCGCCAGCGGATAGACCAGGATCGCCAGCATCAGCAGGGTCAGCGGTGCCAGCAGCATCAGCGCCGAGGGCAGACTGAGTTCCGATGCCGTGCCTGATTGGGCCACCTGCGGCGCTTCCTTCGATCCGGCAGGCGCAGCGGCGCCCTGCAAGCTCACCGGGAGCGGCGAGCGCCGGAACTATGGCAGTCGATTTTCAGGAGCGCAATTAAGATTTTCAAAATTCTGAAAATCTGAGCCGCATCAGATGTCGGCGTTGACCCAGAAGACCGAGGCGGGCCGCGCCGTGACATTCGCGAAGTGATGCGGCTTGGAGCTCGAGAAGGCGAAGCAGTCGCCTTCGTTCAGGCTGTAGGTCTCGCCATCGATCTGGAGCTCCAGCGTCCCGGACAGGAGAAACCCGATCTCCTCACCCTTATGCGTGTAGGGCTGCGCCCCGGAGCTGCAGCCGGGCTGGATGACCATGAAGAAGCCCCTGAGCCTTTCGCTGGCGGCCGGCGAGGCGATGTCCTTGCGGATGCCATCGATGTCGAGCAACCGCGAGCGCTGACCGGCGCGGACGATATACTGGCTTTCGGTGCCTTTTGAGGTGTTTTGCGAGGGATCTATCAGCCAGGCCGGCATGACGCCGAGCGCATTCGCGACCGTGTAGACGGTCCGGACAGTCGGCGAGACCAAGCCACGCTCGAGCTGCGACAGGGTGCCGATGGAGACGCTTGTCGCCTTCGACAACTCCGTCAGCGTCATGCCTGCCTTCGATCTCAGATCGCGGATGCGCCGCCCCAGCTTCTGCGTCTCGTCATCGGGATCGGTCGTGCTGGGCGCTGCGCGCGAGGCACTGTCGTCGACGATCTTGATCTGCGGCATTGACGGGACGCATCCATGGCTCGGCCGCTGCTGCTCCGGTAGCAGTGGCGGGGTCTCACACGCTATACGGATAACGGCATATCATGAAGATGCCAAACCAATTTTCAGAAAACGAAAAATTTGTACTAGAGCGGGCCGAGGAAACTTCCTATCGTCGGGCTCCGCCGGCCGATTGGCTGGGCCCTTTCCGGAAAGATATCCATGTCCGCTTCGATCGACTGGCACGCCCGCGCCGCGGCGCTCTCCATCAATGGCCAGGCCTTCATCGGCGGTCGCTATGTCGCGTCGCTGTCGGAGCGGACCTTCGATTGCGTCAATCCTGCAACGGGCAAGGCGCTGGCGCGGGTGGCGGCCTGTGAGGCGGACGATGTCGATCGCGCGGTCGCTATAGCCCGCAAGGCTTTCGAGTCGGGGGTCTGGTCGCGCATGGCGCCGCGCGAGCGCAAGACACGGCTTGCCGCCTTCGCCGATCTGATTTCCGCGCATACCGAGGAGCTCGCGCTGCTTGAGACCCTCGACATGGGCAAGCCGATCCGCGACAGCCTGGCCGTCGACCTGCCGCTCTCGGCCCAATGCATCCGCTGGTATGCCGAAGCGATCGACAAGATCTATGACGAGATCGCGCCCACGGCGCGCAGCGCGGTCTCGCTGATCAGGCGCGAGCCGCTTGGCGTGGTCGCTGCGGTCGTGCCGTGGAACTTCCCGCTCTTGATGGCGGCCTGGAAGATCGGCCCGATCCTGGCGGCGGGCAACTCCCTTATCCTCAAGCCGGCCGAGCAGTCGTCGCTGACGGCGATCAAGCTGGCGGAGCTGGCTGCGCGGGCAGGCATCCCCGATGGCGTCTTCAATGTCCTGCCCGGCTATGGCGAGAAGGCGGGGCGGGCGCTTGGCCTGCATATGGACGTCGATGCCGTCGCTTTCACCGGCTCGACCGAGGTCGGGAAATATTTCCTGCAGTATTCCGGCCAGTCCAACATGAAGCGCGTCGGGTTGGAATGCGGCGGCAAGAGCCCCAACATCATCCTGGCCGATGCGCCCGACCTCGATGCGGCGGCAACCGCCGCAGCCTGGGGCATCTTCTATAATCAGGGCGAGGTCTGTAATGCCGGCTCGCGCTTGATCATCGAGCAGAGCGTCAAGGAGCAGGTCATCGAGAAGGTCATGGCGGTCGGCGCGGCGATCAAGGTCGGCGACCCGCTCGATCCGGCGACGGAGATGGGCGCGATGGTCGATGCCGGCCAGACCGAGCGCGTCATGGCCTATATCGAGAAGGGCAGGGCGGAGGGCGCCAGATTGCGCCTCGGCGGCAAGCGGCTCGCCGGCGATGGCTGCTTCATCGAAGCGACGCTGTTCGATGATGTGACCAGCGGCATGACGATTGCCCAGGAGGAGATCTTCGGCCCGGTGCTCGCCACCATCGCAGCCAAGGATCTCGATGAGGCTGTCGCGATCGGCAACGACACGATCTACGGGCTGGCGGCCGCCGTCTGGACCCGCGACATCAACAAGGCCTTCAAGGCGTCCTCGGCGCTGCGCGCCGGCGTGGTCTGGGTCAATTGCTTCGATCACGGCGACATCTCGTCCCCCTTCGGCGGCTTCAAGCAGTCCGGCTTCGGCCGCGACAAATCCCTGCACGCGCTCGAAAAATACACCGAGCTGAAGGCCACCTGGATCCATCTCGGCAATTGAGATTCCGGCAACTGAGAACGACAGCGAGCACATGATGGCTGATCTGATGTTCCGCGGCCTGATCCCCGCTTTTCCCACGCCCTTGAAGGCTGACGGTTCGATCGACGAGAACGGGCTGGAGCGCATCGTCGCCTATCAGATCGAGAAGGGCGCATCAGGCCTCGTGCCGCTTGGCGGCACCGGCGAAGCGACGGCGCTGACGGCAGCTGCGCGCAAGCGCGTGCTGGAGGTCACCGTATCCGCTGCTGCCAAGCGCGTGCCGATCATCGCCGGCGTGCTCGATCCGGGCTTGGGTGGTGCGCTCGATACCGGGCGGCTTTACCGCGAGGCCGGTGCCGACGGCCTCATGGTGATCCCGCCTTATTATACGCGGGCTGATCAGGAGGGCGTGCTGCGCTATTTCAGGGCGCTGGCGCCTGAGCTCAAGCTGCCGATCATCTTCTACGACAATCCCTATCGTGCGCACATCGTCACGGCGCCTGCGACGATCGCGCGGATGGAGGAGGAGCGTCTCATCATCGGCATGAAGGCCTCCAACACCGATCTCTACCATCTCGACCAGCTGTCGAAGCTGGTCAGCGATACGTTCTGCCTGCTGAGCGGCCAGGACACTTTGTTCGTCCAGCAGGTAATCCTGGGCGCGAAGGGCGGCATCCTGACCTCCGCATCGCTGCTTCCGGACTATTGGGCGAATGTCCAGATGCTTGCCGAGACCGGGCGCGTCAGCGAAGCGCTGGCGGCCCAGGGGCGGTTGAACCCGCTGATGGACGCCTTGTTCTCGGAGCAGTTCCCGGAAGCGGTGCGCCGCGCCTTTGCGATGCTCGGGCTGCCGATCGGCCGGTCCTTGCCGCCGGTGGGGGAATTGTCCGCGGGAGGAGAGGCGAAGCTGCAGGATGCAGTGAACAAGCTCATCGCCGCTGGAGCGTTGCGGAAGATCAGCTGATCGCCTTCATTCGCTGGCTATAGATCATTCGGCAAGTGCTTCCTTGCGCGTTTTCAGGATTGCCGGAGACAGGAGAGCGAGCAGAAGGACAGCGACGACAGCAAGCAATACGGCGCTGATCGGCCGCGACAGGAACACCGAGAAATCTCCCTCCGACAACAGCATGGCGCGGCGGAAATTCTCCTCGAGCTGCGGGCCCAGCACCAGGCCCAGCAGCAGCGGCGCCGGCTCGACCCCGACCTTGATGAAGAAGTATCCGATGCCCGCGCAAGCCAGCATCAGCCAGACATTGAACAGGCTGTTGGCGATGCCATAGGTGCCGATGCAGCAGAACAGCACGATCGCCGGGAAGAGCAGGCGATAGGGGATCTTCAGCATCGAGACCCAGAGGCCGACCAACGGCAGGTTGATCACCAGCAGCATCAGATTGCCGACCCACATCGAAGCGATGACGCCCCAGACGAGTTTGGGCTGTTCGGTCATGATCTGCGGCCCGGGCTGGATGCCTTGCATCATCAGCGCGCCGATCATCAGCGCCATCAGCGCATTGGCGGGAATGCCGAGCGTCAGCAATGGGATGAAGCTCGTCTGCGCGCCGGCGTTGTTGGCGGCTTCGGGCCCGGCGACGCCCTCGATGGCGCCCTTGCCGAAGCGAGAGGGATCCTTGGCGAGCTTCTTCTCCAGCGCATAGGAGGAGAAGGGTGGCAACGCCGCGCCACCGCCCGGCAATACGCCCAGCACCGAGCCCAGCAGCGTGCCGCGCACCATGGCCGGAAAAGCCGCCCGCAGATCGGCTCGACTCGGGATCAGGTCGCGGATCGACTGGCTGACGACGCGGCGCTCGGACGGTCTTTCCAGATTGGCGATGATCTCGCCGAGGCCGAACAGCCCCATGGCGACCGGCACGAAATCGATTCCATCAGACAATTCGGCGACGCCGAAGGTCATGCGCGCAGCGCCCGACGAGACATCGATGCCGATGAGACCGAGCAGGAGGCCGAGCAGCACCATTGCCAGCGATTTGGCGACCGAGCCATGCGCCAGCACGACGGCGGCGATCAGCCCGAGCACGAGCAGGCTGAAATACTCGACCGCGGTGAATTTCAGCGCCAGCACCGAGAGCGGAACGCTCAGCACCGCGATGATGATGGTCGCCACCGTACCGGCGAAGAAGGAAGCGATCGCCGCAATGGCGAGCGCCGTGCCGGCCTTGCCCTGCTTGGCCATCTCGTGGCCGTCGATGCAGGTCACCACGGAGGAGGTCTCGCCCGGCACATTGACCAGGATGGCGGTGGTCGAGCCGCCATATTGCGCACCGTAATAGATGCCGGCCAGCATGATCATCGAGCCGGCCGGGGTCAGCCCGAACGTGAAGGGCAGGAGCAACGCGATCGTCGGAATCGGCCCGATGCCGGGCAGCACGCCGATTGCCGTTCCGATCACCACCCCGATCAGGCACAAGCCGAGATTATTGAGCTCGAGCGCCGTCGAGAGCCCCATCAGCAGATTGTCGAAGAGTTCCATCGGTCGATGAGCCTTCAGCGCGGCCAGAGCGGAACCGGCAACGCCAGAACCTTGATGAAGAGGATGGCCGCCACGCAGGAGAGCAGCAGCGCAAAGGGGACCGTCTCGCGAAGGCGTCCTTCGCGCGTGGCGAAGCCGGCGAGGATCACGGTGACGACCGAGGCAATGGCGAGCCCCAGCCGCTCCGCCGTCAGCGCGAAGATGCCAACCGCGCCGAGCACCGCGAGCAGCGAGCGGATCTGCACGGGCGGGATCGCCGGGCCCGCCCGCCTCGCGCCGCGAACGCAGAAGAACAGGCCGAAGCCGAGCAGCCCCAATGAGACCACGCGCGGCATGTAGCCCGGCCCCATATCCGCGGCATTGCCGACCACGAGGTGGCGGGTCGCGATCAGCGCAGCCGCCGCCACTGCGACGAGGAACAGGCCGAAGAGCAGATCCTGCCAGTCGATCCGGGAACGGGTCATCGGCCAGGCTCCAGCTCAGCTACCTTTGATGCCGGCTTCACGGATGATGCCGCCCCAGCGGGTGGTCGCATCCTTCAGCCAGGCGGAGAAATCGGCAGGCGAGCCGGCCCGGACGACGCCGCCCTGTTCGGCGATCCTGGCTTTGATGTCGGGCGTCTCGAGGATCTTGCCGATCTCCGCGTTGAGGCGCGCGATCATCGCGGGCGGGGTGCCGGCCGTGGTCAGGATGCCTTGCCAGGTGCCGGCGTCGCCGCCTGGCAGCCCGGCCTCCTTGAAGGTCGGCAGTCCCGCAACGCGCTCCTCGCCGGTGACGGCGAGGCCGACAAGCTGCTTGTTGGCGACGAAGGGCAGTGTCGCGGTCGAGCCGTTGATGATGACGCCGCTCTCGCCGGAGACCACGGCGCGCGAGGCCGCAGCCCCACCCTTATAGGGCACGTTCTTCCACTGGATGCCGAGCTCCTTCGCCATCGAGACGGCGGTAATGTGGTTGGCCGCGCCCACACCTGAATTTGCGACGGCGAGCTTGTTTGGATTGGCCTTGGCGTAGGCGATCAGCTCCTGCGCCGTCTTCGCCGGAATCGATTCATGCACTGCCAGGACATAAGGGCCGAACATCACCATCGAGACCGGCGCCAGATCCTTGTTGGGATCATAGGTCAGGTCGGAGAACAGGCTCGGCGCCGTCGCAAGCGAACCGACATCCATCAGCAGCAGGGTGTGGCCGTCGGGCGGTGCCTTGGCGACGGCGTCGGCGCCGAGATTGCCGGCGGCGCCGGGCTTGTTCTCGATCACCACGGTTTGGCCGATCGCGGCCGAGAGCTTGGGGCCGATCAGGCGCGCCAGGATGTCCGAGGTTCCGCCCGGCGCGAAGGGCACGATGAGGCGGACGGGGCGCTCGAATTTCTGGGCCACGGCCGGTTGGCTCGCGAATGCGACGCCGGCAAGAGCCGCGAGGGCCAGGCCTTTTGCAGCGATCGCGGACAGGCGGGAAGATGATCTGAATATGGCTCTGGACATGGACATGATTTCCTCCGGTGGGGTGCAGGCCGGCCCGGACCAGCCGGGCAGCGAGCGTGCAGGCAGTCTTGAGAGCTGCCTTGTCAGCCCGGAGGATAGGTCAGGCACGATGCGCCAATGAGTTAGATTGGCAATGGAACGATATCTTTTTTGGATCGCATGATAGCGCGAACGGACTTGCGAGCCCTTCGACCTCGCCTACTCTCGGGAACAGACGGCAAAAAAGCCGCGAGGCCTGTCCTGGGAGGGAATGATGAAGCGATCGATCACGCGCCGGACGGCGCTCAGCCTGGTTGGCGGCGCATTCGCCGCGCCCCTCATCGCACGTGGCGGCTGGGCGCAGGCCTATCCCACGAAACCCGTGACGGTGATCATCCCCTTCGGCGCCGGCGGCACCACCGATCTGATCGGGCGCATCATCTGCGAGAGGCTGTCGCAGCGCATGGGCAAGTCCTTCGTCATCGAGAACCGGGCCGGGGCCGGTGGCAACACCGGCGTCGCGGCTCTCGCCCATGCCGCGCCCGACGGCTACACGATCGGCATGACGACGGTGGCCACGCACGGCATCAATCCGAACCTCTTCAAGGACAAGCTGCCCTTCAAGGCGCTCGAGGATTTCGAGTTCCTGTCGCTGGCCTCCTCACAGCCGAATTTCATGTGCTGCCACCCCTCTCTGCCTGCGCAGAGCGTCGCGGAGTTCATCGCCTATCTGAAGGCCAATCCCGGCAAGGAGACATTCGCCTCCTCGGGGCTGGGCACCTCCATCCATCTCTGCGGCGAGCTGTTCATGCAGCTCGCGGGCGTGAAGATGCAGCACGTCACCTATCGATCCTCCGGCGCCTTGATGCAGGATGTCATCGCCGGCAACGTCAAGATCACCTTCGACAATTTCACCTCGCCCTATCCGCACTACAAGGCCGGCGCCGTGCGCGGGCTCGCCGTCACCACGACACAGCGCGCCAAGATCGCGCCCGAGATTCCGGCCCTCTCCGAGACGCTGCCGGGTTTCGACATCGCCTCCTGGAACGGCTTTCTTGCTCCGAAAGGAACGCCCAAGGAGATCTGCGACAGGCTCGTCGCCGAGCTGCAAGCCGTGCTGAAAGACCCCTCCGTGGCCTCGCGCTTCGAAGAGCTCGGCGCCGCGGCAACGCCTTCCAGTGGAGAAGAGGCCAGGGCGAAATCGACCGCCGAGATCGCCAAGTTCAGGGACATCATTGAAAAGGCCGGGATTAGCATCCAGAACTGACGCCGAGCCTCGCCCGGGATGCGGCATGGGCAGCCCTGGGAGAGGCGGAGCATGTTCGAGCTGAGCCAGCTGCGTTGCTTCGTCGCCGTCGCGGAGGAGCTGCATTTCGGCCGCGCCGCCGTGCGGCTGAACATGACGCAGCCGCCGCTCAGCCGCCAGATCCAGATCCTCGAGCGGGTGCTCGACGTCGTGCTGCTTGAGCGCAGCAACCGCACGGTGAAGCTGACGCCGGCGGGCCAGAGCTTCCTGGCCGAGGCGCGTCGCCTGCTCAAGCTCGCCGAGAGCGCGGCTCTGCTCGCAAAGCGCGTCGCCAACGGCAAGGCCGGCTCCATCAATATCGGCTTCACCGCGACCTCGGCTTATTCCTATGTGCCCGAACTCGTGGCGGCGTGCCGGCGCGAATTGCCCGATGTCGAGGTCTCGCTCAAGGAGATGGTCAGCGGCGATCAGCTCAAGCGGCTCGATTCCGGCGAGATCGACATCGGCCTGCTGCGCCCACCGATTCCGCGCAACGGCCTGCGGGCCTTCCGGGTCACAGCCGAGCCATTGATCGCGGCTGTGCCGGCGGGGCATGCACTGGCTCGCGCCGAGACGGTTGTGCTCGACGACCTCGTGCGCGAGCCCTTCATCATGTACGCGCCCTATGAGGCGCGCTATTTTCACGATCTCCTGGTCGAGCTGTTTTCCCGCACCGGACTGGTGCCGAACTATGTCCAGCATCTCGCTCAGATCCACTCGATCCTGGCCATGGTCCATTCCGGCGTCGGCGTCGCGCTCGTGCCGGAAACGGCAATGAACCTGCATTTCAGCGGCGTCGCGCTGCGCCGGATCGAATTGCCGCGGCAGCGGCCGGCCGAGCTCTTCTTCGTCAGCCGCGACGACAACGACAATCCGCTGCTGCCGATCATCGCCGCGTTGGCGAAGGGGCTCGCGCAAGATCTGCCAAGGACCGGCTGAACGATCCAATCAATGGATCGACCGATACAGTGATTGGTCTCCATCGGCATCGTTCTTGATCTACTCCTTCGTCTGATTTCAGCGAAGGACGCGACCATGAGCAAGATGACCCCGCAGGAGATGGCAAGGCATATCGGCAACGGCCTGCTGTCCTTTCCCGTCACGCCCTTCACGGTCGGCAATGTCTTCGACGAGGCGCGCTACCGCTCCAATCTCGACTGGCTCTGCGGCTACGATGTCGCCGGGCTGTTCGCGGCGGGCGGCACGGGCGAGTTCTTCTCGCTCTCTCCCGCCGAGGTCGTGAAGGTCGTGGCGACGGCTGTGGCCGAGACCAAGGGCCGGGTGCCGGTGCTTGCCGGCGTCGGCTATGGCACGCAGATCGCCACGGAACTCGCCGCCGGCGTTGAGCAGGCGGGCGCCGACGGCATCCTGCTGCTGCCGCCCTATCTCGTCTTCTCCGAGCAGGAGGGACTGGCTGCCCATATCGATGCGGTCTGCAAGGCGACGAAGCTCGGCGTCATCGTCTACAACCGCGACAACGCCATCGTCAGCGAGGAGACGCTGGCGAAGCTCTGCGAGCGCAATCCGAACCTGGTCGGCTACAAGGATGGCATCGGCGATATCGAGCTGATGACCCGCATCCATCTGCGCATGGGCGACCGACTGACCTATATCGGCGGCCTGCCCACGGCAGAAACCTTCGCGCTGCCTTATCTCGAAATGGGCGTCACCACCTATTCCTCGGCGGTGTTCAACTTCGTCCCGCATTTCTCGACCAAGTTCTATGCCGCCGTGCGCCGCCGCGACCGCGAAACCGTGCAGGCGGGCCTGCGCGACTTCATCCTGCCGCTGATCGCGATCCGCAATCGCAAGCGCGGCTATGCGGTCTCGATCATCAAGGCGGGCATGAAGGTGATCGGCCGCGATTCAGGCCCGGTGCGCAGCCCGCTGACAGATCTGAGCGAGAGCGAGACGGCGGAACTTGCAGCGCTCGTCGCTCGGCTCGACCAAGGCGAATTCGCGGCGCGCGAGCTCGCGGCCGCCTGATCGTCCTCCGCTATCGGTAGGCCCCACCGCCACGCTCCTTTGAGCGTGGCGGTGATGCGTTGCGACGGCTTCACCGCCCGAAGCGGAGAGGTGGAGCGGTATCTGCAGAGGCGCGCTATGTGCGCTCCTCTGCAGGCAGGGAGCTGAGCTCCAGCCAGTCGAGTTCCCCCTCGACGCGTCGATAGGCGTCGTCGCCGATGGTTCCGGCGTTGCGGAGCGTGTCGAGCGCATCGCGCGCCACGGCCACCACACGGCGTCGCCAATCATTCTCCGGCGTGTCGAGTGGGTCGTGTCCGCGCTGGGCGCGGTTCAACGCCTCGCCACACTCGATGGAGAGGCGCTGGGCGGCCGGCGAGGTCGCACTCCTTGCGTGCGCCTGCGAGGCCATCGCTGAAGGAAGGCGCTGCGGCGGGCACAACTGTTTCCGTGCCGGTTGCCGTGGGCGCCTGGTCCATCGATCCGGCGCGTGCTTCCCAGCCGATCAGAGCTCCAGGGAATGCGGCAACAGGATATCGTCCGGCATCGTGCCGCCCCAGAGCGCGGTGAGCTGCTCGACGACCTTTGCGCCGAAATCGGGGTAGGGGATATGGACCGAGGTCAGCCAGGGCGCGATCCAGGCGTTGAGCGGGTTGGCGTCGATGCCGATGAGGAGACAGGCTTCGGGGATGGCGACACCACGCTCGACGGCCAATCTGTAGGCGCCATAGGCCATCATGTCGCTGACGCAGAGCAGGCCTTTCGGCCAGCCCTCGGCGCTTGCCGAGACGAGGGCACGCGCCGCGTCATAGCCGACCTGAAGATGCGACAATCCAGGCGCCGAAGCGCGCCGGATACGTTCGGCCTCGACACCGCGCGCGATCAATCGCTCGACGAAACCGGCGACGCGCTCGGCCGTCGATGACGAGCCCTGCGCAGGAAAGATCACGGCTGGTTCGGTGATCGCGCGCGCCAGGCAATAATCGGCGGCGGCAGCGCCAGCGGCGTGGTTGTCGATGCCGACATAGGCGCCGCCCTCGGGATTGCGGCGACTGACGAAGACGATCGGCTCGCCGCGTGCGAGCGCCTCGCTGAGCGCCGGGCTCGTGACGGCGCTCACCAGGACATAGCCCTGCACGCGCTGCGAGCGCATGGCCTGCAGATATTCGTCCTGCAGATCGGCGCGGTCATGCGTGTCGCACAGGATCATGACATAGCCGGCCGCACGCAGCGCCGCCTCCGTCGAAACCGCGATGGCCGCCATGGCCGGGTTGTCGAGATTGGGGGCGAGCATCGCGATGACGCGGCTCTGGCGCCGACGCAGCGCACGCCCGACATGGTTGGGCTGGTAGCCAAGCGCGACGACCGCAGCCTGCACGCGCATCACCGTCTGAGCCGAGGCCCGCCGTGTCTCGCCATTCACGATCCGCGAGACGGTGGCGACCGAAACCCCTGCCTCGGCGGCAACCGTCGCAAGCGAAACCTGGGCGGCAGAAACGGGTCTTTGCATCGGCTCCAATCGATTCTCATGCCGGCGAGATGCGCCGAAACGAGCATGTGCCAGTCTCACGCTATCATCGAGACCTGCCTTTCAATGCCTCGTCACGCCGCCGTTGACAAGTTAGGCAAACGTTTGCCTAATAGCCGCAAGGCATCCAGCTGAGATGCCAGGAACGATCCCGGGATGGAACGCAGATGACAATGAGAGCGTGGGTTTCGGCCTTGGCCGTCGTGACAGGGCTTCTGGTGGTCGATGTCGCTCAGGCGCAGACCACCGTGCGCATGAGCTGGTATTCCGACGGCAATGAAGGCGAGGTCGTTGCCGATCTCCTCAAGCGCTTCGAGGCCCAGAACAAGGACATCAAGATCGTCCTCGATCAGGTGCCCTACAAGGCGATCAACGAGAATCTGCCGGTCCAGCTCGCCTCGGGGCAGGGGCCGGACATCGCCCGCGTCGTCGATCTCGGCGGCATCGCCCGCTATGCGCTCGACCTGCGGCCCTATCTGAAGGACGCCGCTTATTGGGACACCAATTTCGGCCCGTTCCTGGAGTGGATGCGTCCGCAGGGCGACACCAACTCCATTCCCGGCTTCATGACGCAGCTCACCGTCACCGGACCGTTCGTCAACAAGACATTGTTTGAGCAGGCCGGCATCGCGATGCCCGGTGCCAAGGCGACATGGGAAGACTGGGCCAAGGCGACGAAGGATGTCGCCGCCAAGGTGCAGGCGCCGTTCCCCATCGCCATGGACCGTTCGGGCCACCGCTTCTTCGGTCTGGCGATCTCGGAAGGCGCAAAGCTGTTCGACGCCAAGGGCGAGCCCGCGGTGATCGATGACGGGCTCAAGCGCGCGGCGCAGCTCGTCTATGACTGGCACAAGAGCGGCGTGATGGCCAAGGAGCTTTGGGGCTCGGTCTCGGGGGCGGCCTATCGCGGCGCCAATGACGAGTTCAAGAATGCCCAGGTCGTGATGTACATGTCCGGCTCCTGGCAGATTGCCCAGTTCGACAAGACGGTCGGCAATGCTTTCGATTGGGTCGCGGTGCCGACGCCATGCGGCCCCGCCGGATGCACGGCGATGCCGGGCGGCGCCGGGCTGGTCGCCATCAAGACGACGAAGAACCCCGCAGCCGTCGCCAGGGTGATGGAATATCTCGCCAGCGAACCGGTGCTGAGCGAGTTCTACAGCCGCTCGCTCTTCGTTCCCGGCCATATCGGCATCGCGGCGAAGGGGCTCGACTACAAGGATGCGAGCCCACTGGCGAAGGCCTCGCTCAAGGTCTTTTCCGACCAGGTCGCGGGCCTGTCGCCGGTTGCCTACAAGCTGCAGGGCTATGCCAATAACCGCATCATCTTCAATGCGGTGATCAGCCGTGTCGGCCAGGCGATCTCGGGCGAAACCACGCTGGACGAGGCCTATAAGCGGATCGCCTCCGATGTCGAGCAGCAGATCGCCGAGCGCAACAAGAAGTAATCCGGTGACGCCTCCGCTTTCCCTCCGCCGCAGCACCGCACGCTGGCTCGGCCTGTTCGTTGCGGTGCTGATGCGGCTGATCGATTGGCCGATGCGGGGGCTGCAGAGGCTGCTTGGCGAGCGCCGGATGGCCTATGTTTTCCTGCTGCCGAACCTGGTGTTCTTCTCGCTCTTCGTCTTCCTGCCGCTCATCATCAATGTCGTCTTCTCGATGACGGGCGGGGCGGCCCTGTTCCCGTCGGAGCGGCCCTATGTCGGGGGCGGGCAGTACGCCTATCTCTTCGACTGCGACAGCTTCCTCGATCCCGGCTCGTGCCGCGAGGACCATTTCTGGCGCGGCGTCGCCAATACGCTGCGCTTCACGACGTTCCAGGTCGTCGCCATGGTGCTGTTCTCGCTGGTCACCGCGGTGGTGCTCAACATGCGCATCCGCGGCCGCGGCTTCTTTCGCGCCGTCTATTTCTTCCCGGTCCTGCTCTCGCCCGTCGTGGTGGCGCTGATCTGGAAGTGGATCCTGCAGCGTGACGGCTTGCTCAATGCCGGCCTGACCGCGCTCGGCGGCCAGAAGATCCTGTTCTTCATCGATCCCGGCTGGGCGATGTTCTGGGCGGTCTTCGTCTCGATCTGGGCCCATATGGGCTTCTACACGCTGATCCTGCTTGCCGGCCTCCAGGCGATTCCCGCCGATCTCTACGAGGCGGCGGAAATGGATGCGACGCCGCGCTGGCGCGCCTTCTGGCGCATCACCTTGCCGCTGCTCTGGCCCAATCTCGTCGTCGTCATCGTGCTGGCGCTGATCCGCGGCGTGCAGACCTTCGACGAGGTCTTCGTGCTGACGGGAGGCGGGCCCGGCACGGCGACGCTGATGGTCGTGCAGTACATCTATGAGACGGCCTTCTCCAATCAGGTGCAGAATTTCGGGTTGGCTGCGGCAGCCTCGGTGGTGCTCGGCATCCTGCTGTTCGGGCTGACGCTGGCGCAATTGGCGGCGAGCCGCAGGAGGTCGGCATGAATCGTATCGCGCGCCTCCTGCAGATCCGGCGCAAATCCGGGCGCTGGCATTGGACCGATATCGCCGCCTATAGCTATCTGGCGCTCGGCGTCGTGCTGATGTTCGGGCCCGTGCTCTGGCTCGTGCTGTCCTCCTTCAAGACGCAGGCCGGCCTGCTGGAATTCCCACCCTCGCTGCTGCCGATGTCGCAGCGCGAGGTCATGGTACAGGGCTTTCCGCAGCCTTTGCCGCTCTTCAGCGCGACGCTCGATGACGGCTCGACCCGGATTCTGGCCCAGGTCCGGCGCATCGGCATCGTCGCGCAGATGGTCGATCCGGAGAGCCCGGCCCAACAGTTCCGGATACCGATCGACAAGCGCACACCGGTGCGCGAATTCAAGCTGGCGACGGAGAACTATACCGAGCCGCTCGAACGCTTCGCCTTCGCGCGCTTCCTCGGCAATTCGGTCTTCGTCACGGTGGTGGCGACGCTGATCACACTGCTGATCAACTCGATGGCCGCCTATGCCCTCTCGATCTACGAGTTCAAGGGCAAGAACGCCGCGATGCTGATGGTGGTCGGCACGCTGATGATCCCGATCACCATCATCCTGGTGCCGGTCTATCTGGTGATCACCGAACTCGGCCTGGTCAATTCGCTCTGGGCCGTGATCCTGCCGGGCGCTGCGACACCGACCGGCGTCTTCCTGCTGCGTCAATACATGCTGACCTTGCCGCGCGACCTGATCGAAGCCGCGCGCATGGACAAGGCCTCGGAGTGGCAGATCTATTGGCGCATCGTGATGCCGCTCGCCATGCCGGCGCTCGCCGTGCTCGCGATCTTCTCGATCATGTGGCGCTGGAACGAGTTCCTCTGGCCGCTCGCGGTCTTGACCAAGACTGAGGTCCATACGCTGCAGATCGGCCTCAACGCCTTCCAGGGCGAGCTGCAGACGCAATGGCACTATTTGCTCGCCATGACGGTGGCGACGCTGGCGCCTGTCGCGCTCGTCTTCGTCTTCCTGCAGCGCTTCATCACCACCGGCATCGCCAATACGGGAATGAAATGACCAGAACAGGTTCTCCATGGCTGAACTGACGCTCAGCGGCATCACCAAATCCTTCGGCGCGACCACCGTGATCCATGCCGTCGACCTGCATGTCGGCGATGGCGAATTCGTTGTCTTCGTCGGCCCGTCCGGCTGCGGCAAGTCGACCTTGCTGCGCATCATCGCCGGGCTGGAGGAGGTCACCACGGGCTCGATCGCAATCGATGGCTCCGACGTCACCGGGCGACCGGCCTCCGAGCGCGGGCTTGCGATGGTGTTCCAATCCTATGCGCTCTATCCGCATATGAGCGTCTACAAGAACATGGCCTTCGCGCTCGAAAACATGGGCCTGAAGGCGCCCGAGATCGACGCCAGGGTGCGCCGCGCCGCGACCATGCTGCGCCTCACCGACTATCTCGAGCGCAAGCCCAAGGCGCTCTCGGGCGGGCAGCGCCAGCGCGTCGCCATCGGCCGCGCCATCGTGCGCGATCCCAAAATCTTCCTGTTCGACGAGCCCTTGTCGAATCTCGACGCCGAATTGCGCGTCGCCACGCGCAAGGAGCTCGCCGGGCTGCATGCCGAACTCGGCGGCACGATGATCTATGTCACGCATGATCAGGTTGAGGCGATGACGCTGGCCGACCGTATCGTGGTGCTCCAAAGCGGGCGCATCGAGCAGATCGGCACCCCGCTCGAGCTCTACAACAGACCCGACAACCTCTTCGTCGCAGGCTTCATCGGCTCGCCGCGCATGAACCTGCTGCCGGCGCGCGCCGCGGGGCAGGGAGCCGTCGCGGTGGGCGAAGCGGGGCAAGTGGTGGAGCTGGGCCGTGAAACCGCGCTCACGGCTGGAACCTCCGTAACCCTGGGCATCAGGCCGGAGCACATCGCTCTTGCCGGGGAAGGCGAGGCGGGTCTCGCCATGACGGTCGACCTCGTCGAACGGCTTGGCGGGGAGAGCTATCTCTACGGCTCCGCTCCCGGGCTGCCGCAGATCACCGTGCGGCTGGACGGGCAGACGAGCCATGGTCGCGGCGACCACGTCGCCCTGCGTTTCCAGCCGGCGCATCTGCATCTGTTCGACGCGGCCGGCAAGGCCCTGCGGCCCGACCGCGCCTGAACGCCGCCACGCAAACCTTCATTCTCTTATCTGTCCTGCTGGAGCCCCGTGATGAAAGCCCTGACGCAAGGCCGCTATATCGGCCGCGATGGCGAAGCCGCCCTGTTCGATGTCGGGCTCGGCAACACCATCGCCGTTCGCATTCTCGAAGGCGATATCGGCCGGGTCACATTGAAGCCGCAGGACGGCTATCGGCTCGACCGCGGCTGGTCGATCGCACCCGGCGGGCTGGAGCCGTCCTATGAAGGGCGTCAACGCGACGATCTGTCGGGCTTCGCGAATCCGAAGGCCAGCGTCACGGAGAGTACGGGCAGGGTGGTGCTGTCAGTCGGCGGCCTTTCCGCCGAGATCACGCTCGAACCCTTCGGCATCGCCTGGCGCCGCAAGGGCGAGGAGGCCCCGTTCCTGCGCGACCGGCCGACCCAGGCCTATCTCGCCTCACCTCGCACCGGCGCCGTCGCGCATCATATGGCGCGCGATTATCACGAGCGGCATTACGGCCTCGGCGACAAGGCAGGGCCGCTCGACCGCACCGGCCGGCGCTTCGCCATCGATGCCGTCGACCCTTGCGGCTTCGACGCCGAGCTCAGCGACCCCCTCTACAAGATGCTGCCCTTCTTCATCGTCGACGGTCCGCAGGGCGCCCATGGCGTGTTCTACGACAATCTCGCCACCGGTTCGGTCGATCTCGGCTGCACGCTCGACAATTATCACGGCCTGTTCCGCTCCTGGCGCGGCGACGATGGCGACCTCGACTATTACGTCCTGGCTGGCCCGACCGTGCCGGCCGTGACGCGCCGCTTCTCCTGGCTCACCGGCGGGCAGGCCTTTGCGCCGCGCTGGTCCTTCGGCTTCGGCGTGACGTCCATGGCGATCGCCGATGCACCTGATGCCGATGCCCGCATCAGCGATTTCATCGGCAAATGCGAAACGCACCGCATTCCCTGCGACAGCTTCCATTTCGGCTCGGGCTACACGCAGATCGGCCATCGCCGCTACGCCTTCAATTGGAACCGCGACAAGTTCCCCGATCCCGCCGCGACGATGGCGCGGCTGAAACAGGCGGGCCTGCAACCGGTCGCCAATCTGAAGCCCTGCCTGCTTGACGACCATCCACGGCTGCAGGAGGCGCTGGACCAGGGCATCCTGGTGAAGGACGGCAAGACCGGGGAGCCGGCGGTCGCGCAGTTCTGGGATGGCCTCGGCTTCCACATCGACTTCACCAATCCCGCTGGCCGTGCCTGGTGGCGCAGCGGCATCGAGACCGCGCTGCTCGACTACGGTTTCACCACCGTCTGGAACGACAATAACGAATACGAGATCTGGGATGAGGACGCGCTCTGCCATGGCGACGGCCGCCCATTCCGGCAGGCCCTGGCGCGCCCGGCCCATGCTCTGCTGATGACCAAGCTTTCCTATGAGGCGCAAGCCGCGCGCGCGCCTGGCAAGCGGCAATATGCGGTGACGCGCGGCGGCGGCGCCGGTATTGCGCGCTACAGCCAGACCTGGTCCGGCGACAACGAGACCGCCTGGAAGACGCTGCGCTACAACCTCACCCAAGGGCTCAATATGAGCCTGTCTGGCATGTTCAGCATTGGCCATGATGTCGGCGGCTTCCACGGGCCGACGCCCGGTCCCGAGCTCTTCGTGCGCTTCAACGAGTTCTGCGCGCTCTGGCCGCGCATGGTGATGAACTCCTGGAACGATGACGGCGTCGTCAACCTGCCCTGGATGTATCCGCAGGTGGTCCCGCAGGTGCGCGAGGCGATCGGCCTGCGCTACCGGCTGATGCCTTATCTCTATACCCAGATGTGGCGCGCCAGCCGCGACAATGAGCCCGCCGTGCGCCCGCTCTTCTACGATTTCCCCGACGATCCGGCGGTGCGTGGCATCGATGACGCCTTCATGCTCGGCCCTGACATCCTGGTCGCGCCGGTGCTGGAGGAAGGCGCGACACGGCGCGAGGTCAGCCTGCCCAGCCATCCCGGCGGCTGGTATGACTGGCATGACGGCCGGCATTATCCCGGCGGCGGCGTGGTCAGCGTCGAAGCACCGCTTGGGCGCCTGCCGCTCTTCATCCGTGCCGGAGCCATCATCCCGGTCGGCGATGCGGCGGGAGTGAGCCCGGTGCGGGAGCTGCTTGCCTTCGGCGCGGATAAGGATGCACGCGGCGAGCTCTACGAGGATGATGGCGAGACCACCGGCTGGCGCGACGGCGGCGGCCTGCTCAGGAGCTTCTCGATCAAGGACGGCGTTCTCTCGGTCCGCAGCGAGGGGCAGTATCGCCCCGGCCTCGACACGATCCCGGTCCGGAGCATGGGCAAGGTACAGCCTTAGGCTGCTTGCCCCGCTGCTATAACCCTGCGGAATAATCCATCCCCGATTTCGACTTGGACAGCTTGGGATAGTCGCCCCCACTATTCCGTCCAAATAACGGAAAACCAGGGGATCGAACGATGAAGCCGTCTGTTTTGGGGCTCGCGAGCCTGATATGGCTCGCCTGCCTGCCGGTCGCGGGCTCGGCCCAGGAGAGCTTGCTGCGTGTCGCCGGCGATGGTGATGTCTCGACGCTCGACGCCCATCGCGCCAGCGCCACCAGCGACAAGACGCTGGTCGGCTGGATCTATAACGGCCTCGTCCGTTTCAAGCCGGGCAGCGCCGATCCCAAGGACCTCGAACCCGATCTCGCCGAACGCTGGGATACCTCCGCCGACGGAAAAACCTGGACCTTCCACCTGCGCCAGGGTGTGAAGTTCCAGGGCGACTGGGGCACACTCAGCGCCGACGACGTCGTCTATTCCTTGCAACGCTCGGCCGACCCCAAGCGCTCGACCTTTTCCTCGGATTTCTCGGCAGTCGAGAAGGTGGAGAAGGTCGACGATCTCACTGTTCGCATCACGCTGAAATATGCCGATGTCAATTTCCTCGGCCGCGTCTCCAACTATCACGGCGGCAACATCGTCAGCCGCAAGGCGGCGGAGGAGCTGGGCGACAAATTCGGCACTAAGCCCGTCGGCACCGGCCCCTTCGCCTTCGTCGAGCAGGTGACGCAGCAATATGTGAAGCTCACCGCTCATCCCGGCTATTTCCGCGGCAAGCCGAAGATCGACACGATCATGGTGCGCGTGATCCCTTCCGACAGCGCCCGCGAACTTGCCTTCACCTCCGGCGAAATCGACCTGATGTATGGCAAGCGCGAGCAGCGCTGGGTCGATGCCGCCCGCCGCCGGCCCGGCTTCAACGTCGAGATCTTCCGGCCCGGCGAGTACCGGCTCCTGCACATCAACCAGAGCATGCCGCCGCTCGACGATATCCGCGTACGCCGCGCCATCGCGGCCGCGATCAATGTCGACGACCTCGTGCGTTATGTCGGCAAGGATGTCGGTCCCAAGGGCTGTTCCGTCGTCCCGCCGGGCTATCTTGGGGAGGATTGCTCGGTGCGCTACAACTTCGATCTCGCCAAGGCTAAGGCGCTGCTGGCCGAGGCCGGCCACAAGGACGGCATCACGATCAAGGCCATCGTCTCCAATATCTCGGCGCAGCAGCCCTTCATGGAGATCATGCAGGCGCAGCTCGCCAAGGCCGGGATCAAGCTCGAGATGCAGGTCGTCGACCACCCGACCTATCAGAGCCAGACCCGCAAGGATCTGAGCGCTCTGGTCTTCTACGGCGCGGCGCGCTTCCCCATAGCCGACACCTATCTCAGCGAGTTCTTCCATTCGCGCGCCACCGTGGGCACGCCGACCGCGGCGACGAATTTCTCGCATTGCGCAGTCGCAGACAAGGAGATCGAACAGGCTCGTACCGCGCCCGACGCCGAAGCCCAGAAGGCTCTCTGGAAGGAGGCGCAGCAGAAGATCATGGACAATGTCTGCGCCATCCCCCTGTTCGAACTGCGTCAGGTCTGGGCTCGCAGCGACCGGCTCGATTTCGGCTACGAGCTGAAGGGGGCGCTGAACCTCGCGCCGCCGATCACCGAGGCCACGACGCTGAAGCCGCGCTGAGGGCAGCAGTGACGGATAGGGCACTCGCCATGGCGACATCGCGCCAACTCGCGGACTACGTCGCTGCTGCCAGCGGGCAGGGGCTGACGGATGATCTGCGCGAGGCCGCCAGCCGCTGCGTCCTCGACCTCGTCATTGCCGCCGCTGCCGGAATCGCAGCACCCGGACCGCGAGCGGTTCGCCAGGTGGCGCGGATGACGATGGCGGGCGGGGCGCTGCCGGTCTGGTTCTCCGGGCAGACAGCCGGCCTCGCCGCAGCTGTCTGGTGCAATGCCTCCGCCGCGGCCGCTCTCGATCTCGATGACGGCCACCGCTTGGCGCGCGGCCATCCCGGCGCGGCCGTCATCCCGGCGGCCTTGGCCGCCGCGCAGGAGGAGGGCTCGTCAACGGAGGACCTGCTGCAGGCGATCGTCATCGGCTACGAGGTCGGCGTCGCAGTCGGGGCCGCGCGGCGCTTCTATGCCAATACCGGCATGTGGTCGGGCTATGGCGTGGTTGCGGCGCTCGGATGTCTCAGGCGCACGCCCCCGGAACAACTGGCCCATGCCTTCGCCGTCGCCGGCATGAGCGCTCCCAACCAGCTCCATGCCGGAGCCGGGCCGGCCTTTCGCGCGCAGGAAGGCAGCGACGTCAAGGAAGGCGTACCCTGGTCGAGCCTGACGGCGGTCCATGCGCTCCTGCTCGCCGAGGTCGGTCATACCGGGCCGCTCGGCTTGCTCGACAATGAGGAGCATTTCCGCCTGGAGGGGCTGGCCGATAGCCTTGGCGGGCAGGGCTATGTCGCCCGCACCTACATGAAGTTCCATGCCTGCTGCCGGCATGTCCATGCGCCGGTCGAAGCGTTGCTGGGCGTGCTCGCCCGGCACAATATCGACCCGCGAGCAATCGAAGGGATCGAGGTCGCGACCTATAGCGGCGCCCTGCGCCTCGCCAACCGGCCACGTCCCCAGGGCTTCACCGATATCCAGTTCTCGATTCCCTATTGCCTCGGCCTGGTCGCGATAGATGGACCGGGCGCCTTGCTGCCGCTGACGAAAGCCGCCCTCGACCGATCCGACGTCGTCGCTCTCGCAGCGAAGGTCTCGCTGCGCCTCGATCCCGAGCTCGACGCCCGTTTTCCGGCCGAGACGCTGTCGCGTGTTGCGATCCGCGTCGGCCGGCGCGAATTCGTCTCGCCCGTCACCGCACCGCGCGGCGAGGCATCCGCGCCGCCGTCATGGCTCGATCTCGAAGACAAGCTCCGGAAAGCCAGCCGCTTCGTCGCGACGCCCGCGCAGCAGGATCGGTTGCTCGCCGCCTCCAGCCAGCTGCGAGCTGGCGACCACGCTCCGCTGCTGGATGCCTTCGCGACGATCAGGCTCAGCCTGGAGTGAGGATCGTTCGTGAAATCTCGGCCGCGGCTTCCCGCGCACCGTCCAGGAAGGCGTCGACGAGCCGGGCATTGCGGCTGTCACGGATGCGGCAGAGCTGGAAGTCGAGCTGAACGGCCGGCTCGAAGCCTCGTATCGCCACCTTGCCGCGCAACCCCCCGACGGCCGATGGGTGAACCAAGGATACTCCCATGCCGGCGGCCACGAACTCGCATAGCGTCGGCGAAATGCTCACGACCATGACGATCTCGGGGGCTACTCCGTGAGCGTCGAAAACCTGCCCGATGCGCCGGCTCGTAAAACTCTCCGGATCGAATGAGATGAAGGCGGTTCCGTCGAGATCATGGGGGGTGATTACGCTCTTTTCCGTCAGCGGATGGTCCAGCGGCAGGATGCAGACGAGTGGATGCGCCATCAACGGCTCGGAGACGATGTATGGATTGTCGATCGGTGAGACAGTGAATCCGACGTCGAGCTTTCGGGTCACGAGCCCGTCGGCGATCCATTGTGAGCTGCGCGACTGCACCGAGCAGAACACGCCCGGCTGGCGGGCGAGAAAGCGCGTGGTCGCCTCCCTTATGAAGGCGCCCGACAGCGCCGGCATGACGCCGATCAGCAGGCGGCTCTGCTCGTCGCGACGGATCGCCTCGACGGCATTCTCGACCTGGCGCACGCCGGCGAAGATCCGGTCGATCTCCTCGTAGAGCCGCATCCCGCGCCGGGTCAGCACGAGCCGTCCCTTGACGCGGTCGAACAGCTGTAGAGCCGTATCCTCCTCCAGATGGGCGATCAGCTTGCTCATGGCCGGCTGCGAGATGTTCATCATCTCGGCCGCGCGGCTGACCGTGCCGTATTCGATCACCGCCTTGAAGGCCTCGACCTGCCGAAGATTGAGTCGTCGCGCCATTGCATAACCCTGGAGAATAGCATCGAGAGAAAAACGACTTTGACGAAATACAATAAGGCTTCCTAACGTCAAAGCCGGCAAGGGAAATTCACATGCGGCCGGACATCATCGTCATCGGAGGGGGCACGGTCGGCGCGGCGATTGCGTATGGCCTGGCGAAGCAGCGACAGCAGGTTCTGCTGCTCGATGGCGATGATGGCGACTTCCGCGCGGCCCGCGCGAATTTCGGGCTCGTCTGGCTGCAGGGCAAGGGGCTCGGCATGCCGGCCTATCAGGCCCTGACCCGTGACAGCATCGCATTGTGGCGCGGCTTCACCAACGAAATCGAGGCCGAAACGAAGATCGACCTCGCATATGAGCAGAATGGCGGCCTCGCTTTCTGCCTGGGTGAGGAGGGCTTCGAGCAGCGACGGCACGACCTGATGCGACTGCACAACCAGCGCGGCGAGGGCGCGCCGGATTGGGAGATGCTCGATCGTTCGGCGCTGGAGCGTTTGCTGCCGAAGGTCACCCTCGGCCCTAAGGTGACGGGAGCGAGCTTCGGTCGACACGATGGACACGCCAATCCGTTGCGGCTGCTGGCGGCTCTGCACGGAGCGCTCCTGCGCCATGGCGGCGGCATCCGCCATCGGGCGCGCGTCGAACGGATCGAGCCGGCGGGTCGCGATTTTCGCCTGATCCTCGACGGCGAGACGTGGGTCGCGCCCCGCATCGTCATTGCCGCCGGGCTCGGCTCCCCCGCATTGGCCCGGCAGGTCGGGCTCGAGGTGCCCCTGCATCCCGAACGCGGACAGGTGCTCGTCACCGAGCGGCTCGAGCCGTTCCTGCCGCTGCCGGCAAGCGGGCTGCGCCAGACCGGCGAAGGCACGGTTATGATCGGCGCGACCAAGGATCGCCCAGGCTTCGATGTTTCGACGACGGCTGAAGCCGCCGCCGGGCTGAGCCGCAAGACGATCGAGATCGTCCCTGCGCTGGCCCAAATCCGCCTCGTCAGGCAATGGGCCGGCCTCAGGATCATGACGCCCGACGGCTATCCGATCTATGCGCAGTCGCAGAGCCATCCCGGCGCCTTCGTCGCGCTCTGCCATTCCGGTGTGACGCTCGCGGCCATCCATGCCGAGACACTGGCGGGAGCCATCGCCGCCGGCGTTCTGCCCGAAAACCTTTCTCCCTTTCACCAGAGACGCTTCGATGTTCCGCAAGCTGCATGATCCAGGGGCGCAAACTGTCACGATCTTCATCGACGGGCGCCCCGTGCCCGCCGAGGCCGGTGAAAGCGTTGCCGCGGTGCTGCTGCGTCAGCCCGAAGCCTGGTGCCGCACGACGCCGATCTCGGAGAGTCCGCGCGCGCCCTATTGCATGACGGGCGTCTGTTTCGAATGCCTCGTCGAGGTCGACGGGCTCGCCTCCGTGCAAGGCTGCCTGACGCCGGTTCGAAACGGCATGCGCGTCGCCCGTCAGCAGGGCCCCAGGAGCCTGTCGGCATGAGCACGAGCGAGACCGATCTCCTGATCGTCGGCGCAGGGCCCGCGGGCATGGCCGCCGCCGTCACCGCCCGCCGCCAAGGCCTCTCCGTGCGTGTCGTCGACGATCAGCCGGCGCCCGGCGGCCAGATCTGGCGCGCGATCGAAACGGTCGCAGCGACGCCGCGCATCGCGCGGCTCGGCGAGGCATACCGGGCCGGAGCAGACCGCGCCGCAGCCTTCCGCGCCTGCGGCGCGCTCTATGAACCGGACAGCCAGCTCTGGCAGATCGAGCCCGGTTTTCGCGCCTTCCTGACACAGCAAGGCCAGGCGCGCAGCGTGACCGCGCGAGCCGTCATCCTCGCCACCGGTGCACAGGAGCGCCCAGTGCCGTTTCCCGGCTGGACGCTGCCGGGGGTGCTGACGGTCGGCGCCGCTCAGATCCTGCTGAAGACGGCTGACTCCGTGCCGACGAGCCCCGTCTGGATCGCAGGCTGCGGGCCGCTGCCATTGCTTTACATGACGCAGTTGCTCGCGGCCGGGGGCCAGATCGCCGGCTTTCTCGACACCACGCCGCGCGGGCGTCTCGGAGCGGCACTACGTCATCTGCCACAAGGCCTCGGCCGCCTCGGTGATCTCGCCAAGGGCCTGTCCTGGTCGCTTGCGCTCAAGCGGGCCGGGTTTCCGATCATCCCCCATGTCGCGGAGCTTCGCGCCAAGGGGGAAGGGCGCCTCGAAAGCCTGCATTACCGGACGCAGGACGGCCGCGAAGGCGAGGTCGCGGCCGAGGTGCTGCTCGTCCATGAGGGCGTGGTGCCGAATATCCATGCCCCGCTCGCACTCGGCTGTGCCGTGAGCTGGCATGCCGGCCAGCACTGCTATGTCCCCGAGTTGGACAGCTGGGGCGAGACCTCACAAGCGAATGTCTTCGTCGCGGGCGACGGCGCTGGTATAGGCGGCGCCGAAGCAGCCGAGCCGCGTGGGGGGATCGCCGCACTGCGCGTCGCCGCCCGGCTCGGGAAACTCGGCGAAGGCGCCGCCGAATCCGCCGCCCGGCCGGAGCGGAGCAGGCTTGCCCGCGCGCTCGCCTTGCGGCCCTTCCTCGATGCGCTCTATGCGCCGCGTCCGCAGGTCTTCGCCCCAGCCGACGAAACGCTCGTCTGCCGCTGCGAGGAGGTCACGGCCGGCGAATTGCGCGCCCGCGCGGTGCAGGGGCGGCCTGGCCCGAACCAGATCAAGGCCTTCACCCGTGCCGGCATGGGCCCCTGCCAGGGCCGGCAATGCGGCTACACCATGGCCCATATCGTCGCGGCCGCGCAGAATCGGCCGGTCGAGGAGGTCGGGTTCTATCGTATCCGCCCACCGCTGAAGCCGGTGACGCTTGGCGAGTTGGCAAGTCTTGGCGAATTGGCAAGCCTCGACGAGCGGGAGCCGACGGCATGAGTACTGAGGCATTCGACGTCGCGGTCGTGGGCGGCGGCTTGCACGGCCTGTCGGCGGCGCTGCACCTGGCCCGCGCCGGCCAGCGCGTGGCGGTGATCGAGCGCCGCTGGACCGGGCGGCACGCCTCCGGCGCCACCGCAGCCGGCGTGCGCACGCTGGGCCGCGACATCGCCGAGATCCCGATCTCGCTCGAAGCGATGGCGATGTGGCACAGGATCGCGGACATCGTCGGTGATCCTTGCGGCTTTCATGCCCACGGCCAGCTCCGCGTTGCGGAGACCGAGGAGCACATGCCGGCCTTGTTCCAGCGCGAGGCGAAAATCCGCGCGCTGGGCTACACGCATGAGGAGATCATCGATGCCGCGGAGCTGCGTCGCCTCGTGCCGGCCTTGAGCCCACATTGCGTCGGCGCTCTGGTGGCGCGGGGCGACGGCGCCGCCGATCCACACCGCACCATCCTCGCCTTCCGCCGCGCTTGCGAAGGAGCGGGTGTCGCCATCGTCGAGGACTGCGGCGTCGAGGCGGTCGACCGGCAGGGAGATAACTGGCTGCTCGTTTGCGGCCAGCGCCGCTTCCGCGCGCCTATCGTCGTCAATGCGGCCGGTGCCTGGGCCGCCCGGCTCGCAGCCCTGTTCGGCGACGAGATCGCGCTCGGCGTCAGGGCCTCGATGATGATCGTGACGGAGCGCCTTGCGCCGCTGCTCGCCCCCGTCGTCAGCGTCGTCGGCCGGGCGCTCTCCTTCAAGCAGTCGGACCAGGGTACTCTGGTGATCGGCGGCGGCTTGCAGGGCGCGGCCGATCTCGACCGGGAGCGCAGCAGCGTCAACTTCGCCGAGCTCGCCAAGGGCGCGCGGGCCGCGAGCGACCTCTTCCCGGCAGTGCGCGGCGTGCGCATCGCCCGCTGCTGGACCGGGATCGAAGCACAAACGCATGACCATCTGCCGGTCATCGGCGCCTCGCCGAATGCGCCCGGCCTGTTCCATGCCTTCGGTTTCTCCGGCCACGGCTTTCAGCTCGTCCCTGTCGTCGGGGCGATCCTGACGGATCTCGTCGTTGAGGGAACGACGCGGCGCGAGATCGCCGCCTTCGCGCCGCGGCGCCTGATGCAGGAAAGGGTCGCGGCATGATGAGCTACGTCTTCAGGCGCGTGCTTCTCGCCGTGCCGACGCTGTTCCTGATGCTGACGGCGATCTTCGTGCTGGTCCGACTCGTGCCGGGCGATGCCGCCTCCGTGATCCTTGGCGACCAGGCGAGCGCAGCCTCGCTCGCCGCCCTCAGGGAAAAGCTCGGGCTCGACCAGCCCGTCCATGCCCAATATCTCGCCTTCCTCGGCAAGGTCCTGACAGGCGATCTCGGCCAGTCCTTGAGCAGCGGCCGCAGCGTCATCCAGGAGGTGCTGCTGGTGCTGCCCTCGACGATCGAGCTCACCATTGCGGCGGTCGCGATCGGCCTCGTCTTCGGACTGCCGCTCGGCGTCGCCGCCGCGCTCAGCCGCAATGGCTGGGTCGATTATGTCTCGCGCGTCGTCTCGCTGGTCGGCCTGTCCTTCCCGGCCTTCGTCTCCGGCATCCTGATGCTGATCGTCTTCTCGATCCAGCTCGGCTGGTTCCCGGTGCTGGGCAACACCAGCGGTACCGGGAACCTGGTTGAGCGGCTGCGGTCTCTGGCGCTGCCGGCGTTCAATCTCGGCATCATCATGACGGCCTATGTGATGCGCGTGACCCGCGCCGCGATGCTCGGCGTCCTGACCGAGGACTATATCCGCACCGCTCGCGCCAAGGGCGTGGGGCCTGGCCAGCTCGTCGTGACGCATGCGCTGCGCAACAGCCTGATCCCGATCATCACCGTGGTCGGGCTCTATTTCGGCACGCTGATCGGCAATTCGGTGCTGACCGAGATCATCTTCAACCGCCCGGGCCTGGGCAAGCTGATCATCGGCGCGCTCAACGCACGCGACTACACGCTGCTGCAGGGGCTGATGATCATCTTCGCCATCTGCGTGATCATCGTGAACACATTGACCGACCTGGCCTACGGCCTCGTCGATCCTAGGGTGAAATACACATGAGCGCTATTGCCACCACGACCGTCGAAATGCGGCCGGGCGGCCTCTGGCTCGCCTTCACGCAGAACAAGCTCGCCTGGGTCGGCCTCGTCCTGCTCACCCTCATCGTTTTCGTCGCGGTCTTTGCGCCATGGCTCGCACCTTATGATCCGCTGGAGCAGAACATCGTCGTACGGCTCGAGCCGCCCTCCGCGGAGTTCTGGCTCGGCACCGACAGTTATGGCCGCGATGTGCTCTCGCGATTGATCTATGGCGCACGGATTTCGCTCTTCGTCGGCTTCGTCGCCATCCTGATCGCCATGCTGGTCGGCACGACGATCGGCGTGCTGGCCGGTTATATCGGCGGAATCTTCGACCAGATCGTCATGAGCTTCCTCGACGTGCTGCTCGCCTTCCCAACGCTGCTGCTTGGCTTGATGATCGCCGCCATGCTTGGAGCCAGCCTGGAAAACCTTATCATCGCGATCGCGGTGACGGAGATCGCGCCCTTCGCCCGCGTCGCGCGTGCTCCGACGATCACGCTGCGCCAGCGCGATTTCGTCGAGGCGAGCCGCTCTTACGGCTGCGGGCCGTTCCGTATCATGACGCGCCACATCCTGCCCAACATGATTTCGGATGTGGTGGTGATGAGCTCGCTCTGGCTCGCTTCCGCGATCCGTACCGAAGCCTCGCTCAGCTTCATCGGCCTCGGCGTGCCGCCGCCGGCTGCGACCTGGGGCGGCATGATCCGCGAGGGTTTCGAGAACATCCTCGATGCCTGGTGGCTCGCCGTTTTCCCGAGCCTCGCGATCCTGGCGACGGTGCTTGCGCTCAACCTCCTCGGCGACGCCCTACGCGACGCATCCGATCCCCGCAGCCGCTCAAGGTGAGAACAGCCGCCCATTCGAGCGCACCGTGTCCAGGCGAGCGTCCGTGTGCATCTGACTGCGCCAGTTCACCATGGAATTCGGCACCTCGGCATCGAACTGGCGCCGGCCGAGCAGCGCATTGGCGATCACCGCGCCGCGCCAGGCCATCAGGCTGAGCTGAGGTTCGGCGATGCCATGGCTGATGAGGCCCGCATTCAGGGCAAAGATCCGGTTCGCGCTTGGGCCATCCCAGGCGATGGCGAAGTCCGCGTCAGGCACGGGGCGGCCCGTGCGGTCGATGACGATGCGCCCAGTCAACGGGGCGAGACAGTCGGGCAGCTCGTAGCGGTAGCCGGTCGCGAGAATGACGATCTCCGCGTGGCCGATCTCCATCATCCCGTCCATGCCATTGCGCATGATGAGCTGGTAGCCGCCCTCTCTCGGCTCGGCGTTGACGACATCGCGATGCGGCAGGAGCTCGACCTCCAGGCCGGATGGCTCCAGATGCCGCAGGACATAGAGACGGCGATAGATGGCGGTGAGCGTCTCGCTCGACACCCCGTCACCCGCGAGCTTCTCGCGCTCCACGGTGGCATGGCGACGCGGCTCCGGGAGATCGCGGAAGCTTGCGACATAAGGCGGTGTGAAGAGCTCGTTGGTGAAGGGCGTCTCGTCGAGCGGCAGGAAATTGGGACGCTGGCTGATCCAGGCGAGATGGCTCGGCCCATTGTCTGTCTGGTTCAGCAAGTGCAGCAGGATTTCGGCGCCGCTCTGGCCGCCGCCGATGACCGCCACGCGCTTGCCGGCACAGGCCCCCAGCCGGAACCGCGCCTGTGAGGAATGGAAATGGTCATCCTCCCTCAGCCGGCTTGCGAAGGCCGGCAAGGCCGGCTTCAGCCCGACACCGAGTGCGATATTTCGAGCGCGCTGTTTCCGGTTGCCGCTGCGCAGGACGAAGGTGCGGCCATCGAAATCGACCTCGTCGATGCCGGCGCCGAAACGCAGGGTCGGCAGCCCCTGCGCCGCCCAGCTGAGATATTGCGCGAATTCGCGCCGGGGAATCGCAGCGAAATCCGCGTTCATGAAATCGTAGAAGCGCTTCTTCGCCACCAGGAAGGAGAGGAAGCTCCAGGGGCTCGATGGATGGGTGGCGCTCACCAGATCCTTGAGGAAGGAGGTCTGCAGCGTCACGTCCGGCAGCATCATGCCGGGGTGCCAGTCGAACGCGTCGCGGCGTTCGAAGAACAGCGCCTCGACCCCTTCGACCGCGTCGAGATGCGCCGCGAGGCTGAGGTTGAACGGCCCGATGCCGATGCCGGCCAGGTCGAGCGGGTGGTTTGTCATCATGGCTTGGCTCCGACGAGGCTGCGCGGCTGCTCCGTTTCGGAGCGCTCGGCGAGATGAAGGGGGTTGTCGAGATTGCTGCCGAGGCTCGGGACCGGGCGGCGATTGGCGTCGCCATAGCCGATGGCCAGCCGCACGCGGTTGATGCAGATGCGCGGTACCTTGGCAGTGAACAGGTCGAACAGGGCGAAGCGCTCGGCCAATTCCGGATGAGCCGCCTGATAGCGCCGCAGGCTGCGGGCGAGGCAGGCATAGAAGCGCAACTCCGGAAAACCGTCATGCGTCTCCAGCGCATCGGAGAGGAAGCGCAGGACGCTGGTGAAATGGCCGGTCTGGAGATGCTGCTGCAGATGGGCGGCGGGCCGGCGCTGCAGAACCGCCTTGATCTCCGGGCCGAGGTCGTCCGCCTCCGGAAAATCCTGATCGACGAGGTCGGCGTCGCCCTGCAGATCCTTGAGCGCGACACCCCTGGGCGCGAATTGCTCCAGCACCAGCGTGACGTTCTGGCCATGGGCGATGAAGCCGACACCGTAGCGGCACAGGAAGTGGTAGAGCGGCACGGCGACCGCATCGAAGAAGTGCTCCAGCCAGGCCTCGTGCGACAGGCCGGAGCGGGCGATCAGCGCGCTCATGATCGGTCGCCCCGCCGAGGTCAGCTTGGTGAGCGCGCCGAGCATCATGGCGTTCTGGCCGGGTTCCAGATGGGTCTCGACCGATTCGCGCCAGATCGCGCCGAGCATCTCGCGGAACTGGTAGGGCACGCCCTCGATCCGCTCGTAGAGCGGGTGTGGATAGAAGGCGCCGGCCGGCTCGCGCAACACCCTGGCAGGCGCGAGCGCCGGGTCCGTCGCCGCCTTCTCCGCAAGCCAGGCCGAGAAGGCCGGCCCGATCGCCATGTACTTCCCCGGCACGCCGCGCCAGGCCGAGGTGTTGAGGATGCTGAGCGAGAGCTTGAGGTGCAGCGCCCGCGGAACGGCGGCATTGGCGAGCGTCCGCAAGGATTGCTGCGGCAGGTAGCCGCTACCGAAGGAACCGAGCGGCAGGAGCCGGCCGGCCGCGATCTCGCCGGCGAATTGCAGCGCGACCATATTGTCCCACTGCCAGGGATGCACGGGCATGAACAGGTAGCGGGAGCGGTCCAGGCCAAGCTTCTGGCAGGCCTCGAGGCAGGTCTCTTCCAGCCGGCGCCGCTCGGCAGGATCGAGCGAGGCGGCGAGGAGGTCCTCTTCCAAGATCGCGGGATCATGCGAGAGCTGGCAGGCATCGCGTGCGGCTGCGACCCAGAAGAGCTGCAGCTCGGCCTGGAATTCCGGCGCATAGGCCTCGGCATCGCCGAGCCCCCAGCCGATGCGCCCCTTGGCGGCGGGCGCCTTCGGATGCCCCTCGAGATATTGCTGCAGCAGATGATCTGGCAGGGTGATCAGCTCGTCCTCGCCGATCGCGGCGTTGATGGCCGCGACCCTGGCGTCCGAGGACAATGTGCTCGACAATTCCCGGATGTAGATGGCGAGCGTGTCGGGCTCGATCTCCAGCACCGCCCTGGCATCGATCATGAAGCCGGCGACATCGTCCGCCGGGGCCGCGAGCGCGCCGTCATGACGCGACAGGCTCCGAGGCTCGATCGCGAGATTGCCCCAGATCCGCCGCTTCGCCTTGAAGCGGTAGCTCACCGTCTCGCTGAGCCGCAACGTCCAAAGCTCGTGCTGCTGGTCCAGCGGTTCAGGCTTCAGCCCTTCTTCGAAGGTGAGCTCGCTGATCGCCCGGGCGATGAGGGCCTGGTTGAGCTCGCGCCACAGCCGGGCCTCGACAGGCCGGCCGCCGGGGAGGGGCCCGGGATTCACAGTGCGATCTCCCGGAAGAAGCGCTCGCGCTCGCAGCAGACGAGAGCCGCGCGCTTATGCGGGAAGTCGAACTCCTTGACCTTGTCATAGGCTACATCAGCGCAATAGCTCAGCATCTTGTGATGCGAGGCGCGAGGCTCTCCGACGATGCGCTGGGTGCGCGGCTCGTCGAGGAAGAGATAATGCGTGAGCGAGCGGAACCAGGCCAGCGTCTTGGCGCGACCGAGATGACGCGGATTGCCGATCAGGCCGTGCCAGCCCCTGTCGAAATCCTCCGCCTCGTAGTGCGGGCCGAGCCGGTCTTCCTTGGCCCAGTAGAACTCGAAATAGCCGACAGGCTCGTCGTCGAAGCTGCCGATCACACCGAAGAGATGCGGATCCGCCTCCTGCTCGGCGAGGTAGCGGTCGAGCTCCTCGCGCGATTGCGCCAGCTCCCAGAAGAAGGCGACGCGCGGCTGGTTCATCCAGTGATGGAACAGGTCGAGGTCGCGGCGGCGGTCGATGGTGCGCAGCGAGAGCGTCATGCCCAGATGCGGCATCCAGCGGCGGTAGATCACCCCGTTCGGCTGTGCCGGCCGCAGCACCGGCAGCCGATCCGCCGGCCCGAGCGAGGAGCGGATCGCCGGATAGCCTGCATGCGCGCCGGCCTGCCGCCAGAGCAGCGGCAGCTGCTGGAAGACGCTGCGGGTGATCACCGCGCAGTCCACGCCGTCCGCCGTCCGGCCGGTCTCGACGCAGAGCCCCACGATCGCGGGCTTGCGGGCATAGCCGGGCAGCTCCAGCCGCGACAGCGACGGGGTGCTCTGGAAAGCCGCTTCGATCAGGGCTGCGAGCACATCCGCATCGGTGGGATGGTCGCCGTCGGGCCGGGTCACATCGAGGCGGCCGCTCGCTGCGTCCACCGCAGCCGTGAGCCGCGCCGCGATCCCGCACTCTGCGCCCCCAGTGAACAGCACGCCGTCAGCGCTGTCGCTGGCCTCGATGACGAGCGCGGTCTCGCCGCGCGCCGGGAAGTGCCGGCTGGTCGCCCGCTTCGTCAACGGGGTCACGGCGGCGGTGTCGATCCTGGGAGCGATGGTCATGACCGCGCTCCCGCAATCGGATTGGGCAGCTCGACATAGCCGGCGAGCGGGTCCGTCACATCGGTGTTCTCGTTGATGTTGCGGAAACAGATCATGAAATTCCCCTTGCTGAGGAGGGTTGGCGAGGTGAGGAGGTAGTCGAGGCAGGTCCTGTCGCGCAGCGGCTGCGCGGCGAGTGCCGACAGCGCCGTGCGCAGCGCTGTGAGCAGGCGCTCTTCGCTGGCAAGACCGGCGAGAGCGAGCGCGCCGATGACCGAGAAGACGCTGTTCACGATGAGGTAGTAGCCGGCGAGCCTGGCCGCATAGGCGCTGTCGAAGACATGTCCGGCTTCGAGCCGCACCTCCGGCGCCTGCGCTGCGAGCTCCGGCAGGAATTCGCGGACATAGCCGGTGCCCTGGCAGTCGCGGAAATGCAGCGTGACGGGCCAGCCATCATCGAGGCCGACCACGATGTTCTGCTGATGGGCGCCGAAGAGCAGGCCGTGATCCGCCTGGATGCCGAGCAGGGGGATGGCGATGTTGTGCAGGAAGCGTTCGAACCAGGCCAGCGCCGTTGCGGCAGCTGCGCTGCCCTGGCGCGCCGCGATGCGTCCGATGGTGGTCGAAAGCGCGCTGCTACGCCGGTCCGGGCCGATCTCGCAGAGCGCCGCCAGCACCGCCGCGGGGCTGTGCTGGCGATCGCCGTCGAACGGGTTGTCGCGGAAGACGACGATGGTCGAGCGCAGCGTCGCACCGGTCTCGTCGCGCAAAGCGAGATAGCCTGGCTCCCCCATGACCCGGAAGCTCGGAAACCGCGCAGCGATCCGCTGTCCCACGGGTCCTGCCAGGAGCTTGTCGATCTCGAGCCCGCGCTCGCATTCATAGGGTTCGATGACGCGCTGCGAATTGGTCAATCGCAGGTTCAGCGACATCTTCAGCATCCAGGCGGCATGCGGCGCATGGATGCTGCGCAAGGACGAGGTGGCGTGCCAGTTCGAGCCGGCCGGGCCGAGAGCACGGATGTCGCCGGCCGTCATCAGGCGCGTGATCGCGGGATCGAGCATGAGCTGCGAGGCCTGCCAGGGATGCATCGGCAGCAGCACGCGCCCCTCTTCCACCTGTCGGCGAATGGCAGGCTCCATGGCGGCATCGTCGATGGCGAGGCCGGCGGCCATCTCCGAGGCAGCCTGTCCGCGTGAGCTGCCCTGGAGCACGATCCGCGGCAAGACGGACCACCAGTGCAGCGCGAAGCCCCGGCCATATTCGGGCGAGAAGCGGCGCGTATCCTCCAGCGTGAACTGGTCGCGGCTGCGTGGCGTCGGGTGCACGTTGTGGCCGAAGCGCAGGGCCTGCTCGGCCTCGATGAAGCTTGGGTCGCGTTCGACGAAAACCGCTTCATCGAGGCAGGGATGGCGCAAGGCGTCTTCGATCGTGGCGAGGCTGTCGAGCGCACGACGCAGGAAGACGAGCCCTCGTGCCTCGGAATCCGCGCCTGCGATGCCAGGTTCCGCCGTGATCAGGTTCAACAGCTCGGGGAGGGGGACGACACGCATCGCGCCTTCAGGCCCGATCTCGTAGAAGGGCGGGCGCAGACCATGGGCACCGACCTCGGAGAGATGGGTGAGCGCGACATGGATATCGCGCCCGGCCAGCGGCAGCTTGAGAACCTGGCGCGGAGGGGAAGCCGTGGCGGATGCGCCGTCCCCGTTCTCGATGGACCAGCCTTGCCATTCCCGCATCAGGCTCAGGAGAAGTGCGCGCGCCGAGATGCGGCTGGCGAGCTCCAGGGTTTTGGGTTTGGTTTCGATCATGGTTCGACCTTCATTGTCGAGGTATACGGCTAGATAGCGCTGATAAATTCTTAGATTAAAACTCATCTATACTGTATATTTCATTTTGATATCGAAGATATTGCATGTATCGACGTGATTTGGATTGATTGCTTCGAGGGATTTGCAATGGCGGCCGGGGATGTGACTCGACTTTCGCTCATGGCGGCGACCGTCGGCTTCGGCCAGTCGGCGCTGCTGGCGCTGGTGCCGGTCATCTCGGGAGCGACGGGACTCGATGCACCGGCGATCGGCGCGATCGGCTTTCTCGGCGCGCTCGCCTTCCTTGCAGCCGCACCGGCCTGGGGTTACCGCGAAGGCGGGCTGCGCAGCCGGTTCCGGCTGCTGGCCTGGCTGATGGTCGGGGCGCAGCTCGTGTTCCTGGGCGTGCTGAGCGCCGGGTCGATGCCCGCCATGCTCGCCTTCGCGCTGCTGGCCGGTTCGCGCATCCTCTACAGCGCCGCGGCCGCAGGCGTGATGCCGCAGGCGCAGGCCGCGATCGTGCGGATGAGCAGCCCGGAGAAGCGCCATGCCGCCCTGGCGCGATTGAGCGCTGGTTTGTCCGTCGGCCGTGTTCTCGGTCCGCTCGTCACCTTGCCTGGTGCGGCGGGCCTGCTGCCGTCGCTCGCGGTCATGACGGTCATGCCACTCGCCTTGCTGGCCGGCCCGGACATCGCGCCCGCCGAGCGGCAGCAGGAGCGGCAAGTGGAGCGGGCTCCCAGCCGCTGGGATGTAGCACGCGCAATCTTGCCCTTGCTGGGGGTCGGCTTCGCCCTGACTCTCGGCCTCGGCCAGATTCAGATCACGCTCGGTCTCTTCGTGCAGGCGCGCTTCGGACTGGACGCCCATGCCGCCGCCCGCTGGAGCGGCGTGACCTTCATGCTGGTCGCCGCGGCGATGATCGCGGTGCAGCTTGCCCTGGTGCCGCGCCTCAGGGGCGGGCTCGTTGGCAGCCTGCGCATCGGCCTGATCGTCTTCGCTCTCGGCAGCGCCACAGCAGGGCTCGCCCCTTCGGCGTTCGTCGTCATGCTCGGCGCCATGATTGCCGGCGGCGGAATTGCGCTTGCGACGCCCGCCTATACGGCCTGGCTCGTCGGCAGGATCGCGCCGCAGGAGCAGGCCGCTGCCGCGGGCTGGCTCGCCAGCGTGCATGTGCTGGGGCAGGGCGGGGGCGCGCTGAGTGGCGGGCTCGCCTTCGCGCTGTCGCCGCTCGCGCCCTTTCTCATCTGCGCGGGGCTCGGAGCGGCAATCGCCCTGGCGCTCGCTTATATCGAGCCGCCGCGCGATCATCGCGAGGCTCCATAAGGTCGCGCGCCTGCGGCGGCTCCCGCTTCGCTGGAACGCTCCAATGCAAAAAGGCAATGATGAATTGCTGCGGAAGGCATATCGCATCCCAATTTCTCTAAATTCAGCGAAAACATCGGTCGTTGAGCGGATTAGTCTCAGATATTTTGGTGTTTATACTTCTAGGTATTCGCTAGTTTTAAATTAGAATAAACAGGAAATGGCTGCATATTTGACTTCTGTGGCTTTCGTAACAATTGAATTCTGTAGCTTTTGTTTGCATGCTGGCGGAAATGAATTCTTGGACTGGTGCGAAATGCCTAGCGGACTGAAACGCAGTGCTCAGGAGGCGGCTCCTGTGTCCGGGCGAGGGCGGCGCTCTTCCCTGGTGGAGGAGCCTGGCCCGCTCTGGCTGCTCTCCAGCGAGATGCCGCAATCCGAGATCGACCTTCATCTCGGGGCGAGGGCGGAGCGGCGTTTCGTTTTCGATGGGGCGAGCCCGGCTCCGTTCGGCGCCAGAGCCATGCTGCGGCTGGCGCCCGATATCGGCCTGATGTCGTTGTTCGCGCCGAGTGCGGCGGTTTCATTGCCCGCGCGAGATCTGGGCGCCGAGGGAGAGGCTCTGCTGCTGCGCCCGGCCGATGGCGCGCTGATCGTGACCTGTGGCGCACGCCGGGCCGTGGTCGGCGGCCGCGAGGCCATTCTCCTGATGGCGCCAGCCCAGGCGACGCTGCTGCCGACGCAGATCTCGCGTCTCGATTGCCTGACCATCCCGACTGACGCGGTCAGCGAGCGGGCGCGTGTCTCGGCGCAAGAACTGCGCGTCTTCGGGGCCGACGACGACGCCTTGCAGATGCTCGGCAACTATGGCGCGGCGTTGCTGCGCGGGATGATACCGATCAGGACGCCGGAGCTGCGCGAACTCGCCAGGCATTTCATGTTCGATCTCGTCAACATCATGTCCCCGGAGAGCCTGCCGGGGCGCGAGCCTCGGCATCGGCCGGACGAGCGGATGAACGCGATCAAATCCGATATCGAGGCGAGGCTTGAGGACCGCAGGCTGACCGCGCGCGAGATCGCCGAGCGGCATGGCATCAGCCTGCGCTATCTCCAGAAGCTGTTCGAGGACGAACGAACGACCTTCTCGGAATTCGTGCTGCAGCGCAGGCTGGACAGGGCCTTGCGCCTTCTGCAATCGGCCGGTTCCTGGGAGACCAGCATCACCGAGATCGCCTTCGGCGTCGGCTTCGGCGATCTCTCCTATTTCAACCGCACCTTCCGGCGCCGCTTCGGGGCCGCGCCGCGCGACATCAGGGCAAACCAGCGCGCCATCGTCACGGTGCGGGCTTAGAGCCGAAGCAATCAGATGCTGCCGAGGCCCTGCTGCTCAGGCGCCCGCGCTTTTCGACCGCCGCAACAGCATCAGCATGCGCAGCGTGGCCAGGACGGCGACGGCCGACAGCGCGGTTGCGATCGAGAAGAGCCAGCCATAGCCGAGCGCGTCGGCGAGCTTGCCGGCGAGCATCGAGCCGACGAGATAGACGAGCAGCTGCGCGCAGGCGAGGATGGTGAAATCCGTGCCGGGCTGGTCGGAGGTCGTCACCGCCATGAACAGCGAATAGAGCGCGACGATCTCCATATAGCGGATCAGCGTCTGGAAGCCGGCAGCGCCGAACAGGGGCCAGGAGCCGTTGACGACGCCGATCGCGTGGCAGGTGAAGAGAAGGAAGCACAGCGTCCTCATGCCGCCGAGCAGGCCAAGCACGAAGGAGAGGCCGCGCCGCTTCACCAGCCAGGCGGCGATGAAGGAGCCCGCGAGACCCGCCGTGGTCGCCGAGAGGCCGGAAAGGTAGCCGATCTGGTCGAGCGGGATGCCGGCGTCGACGAGATAGGCGCCTTCCATCGCCTTCACCAGGCCCTCACTCGCCCGGTAGATCAGCGCGATCCAGAGGATCTGGCGCGCTTCAGGACGGCGCAGGAAGGCGCGCAATGAGGGCTTCTGCAGCGCCGGCGCAGCGGCGTCGCTTTCGCGCATCAGTGCGGCGGCCGCCAGCGGCAGCAGCGACACGGCGGCGATGACGAGAAGCATGCCGGTCCAGCCGATGCGGTGATAGAGCACGAGGCCGAGCGTGCCGCCGATGACGACGCCGAAGGCGATCGCGCCGCCCTGGATCGCATTGCCCATCGCACGGTCGGCCTCCGGCAGGTATTTCGCGGCATAGCCGTCCGTGGCGATGTCCTGCGTCGAGACCAGCAGCGAAGCGATGAAGCCGACCGCGACGATGCCGACGATGTTCGTGGGGCCGATCGGGATCAGGGCGAGGATGGCGAGGATCGTCGCGCTCTGCGTGATCAACACCCAGCCGGCCCGGTGCGCCCGCGCGAAGGGCCTGACGCGATCGACCCAGGGCGCCCAGAACAGCTTGATGACGAGCGGCAGGAGCAGGATGCTCATATAGCCGATAGCGGTTCGCGACACGCCGGCTTCGCGCAGGATCGGCGGGATTGCCGCGACGAACAGATAGGACGGGATCGACTGAGCGAGATAGAGCCCGGCGAGAACGCCGAACAGGCGGTAGCGCCCGATGGGCTCACGCCTATCGAAGCCGCTGGTGCCAGCTGGAGAGGTCACGGTCACGGCACTGCCGCCAAATGCTGGAGCAGGAAGGCCCGGCCGGCCTCCTCCTCGCGCTCCGCAATGATCGGGAAGGGCCAGAGCCGGCGGAAGATCTCTGCTGTCTTCTCGTCCGCGTCGGGCCGGATAATCGCGCAGGCCTGGCAGAACTGGCTCAGGCGTGCCTTCGTCGCCTTGAACCAGAGTGCCTGCTCGCGGTCACCCGCCTGCGAAAGCGCCCGCCTACCGCCGAAGATCGTCAGCAGGACATAGGGCTCGGCGCGCTCGCCGATCCTGGCGAGCGCGTCGAGATAGGCGCGCTCGTCGCTGTCGAGATAGGGCGGCAGGTAGCGCAATGTCAGGATCGCGTCGGCGCCGATGTCGAGGCTGACCATGATGCGTCAAAAGGTTTTGCGGAAGCCGACCGTCACGGTGCGACCCCAGGCATAATTGGCGAGGTTGCGCACCGAGGTCGCGGTCGGGTTCTGATAGGCCCGGTCGAACAGGTTGTTGACCGCGACATAGGCCTCGCCCTCCCAGACCGGCGCGGTGAAGGCGGCGTTCATCGTCACCGCGCCCTTCAGCTTGTAGCGGGTGCCCGTGAGGTCGATGGCGACGTCGCGATCCGAGAAGCCTTCGCCCTCGAGGCGCAGCTGCATGCCGTTCACGAAACGATAGCTGCCATAGAGCATGCCGCGCCACGGCGAGCCGATGCGGTTATTGGGCAGATAGCTGTCGAGCTTGCCATCCTTGTTCGTGTCGTAGCGGCCCTCGCGATAGGACACGACCGAGCCCATGGTGAACTGCTCGGTGAAGGCATAATCAGCCGTCGCCTCCGCGCCCCAGATGCGCTCCTTCTGCTGCGAGAGCGTGTTGGTGGCGGCATCGAAGGTCACGCCGTCGTCCGAGGTGCTGATATAGCCGGTCAGCGATCCCTTGAAGGCGCCGTAGCTGCCGCGCACCCCGAGCTCGTAGTTGTTGACGATCTGCGCCTCGGGCGCGATCGAGGCAAAGCTGATCGAGCGGCGACTGGCCGGCAGGCAGTTGATGTTGGCCAATGTGCAGGCATAGGCGGTCGAGAGGCCGGCGCGCCGGGTGAAGGCGCCGACATCGGGCAGCGCAAAGCCCTGCGACCAGCCGCCGAAGACTTCGCTCGTGTCAGACAGCTTGACCGTCGCGCCGAGATTGCCGGTCAGCGCCGAATAGTCGAAATTTCCGCCCGTCACATTGAGGGCGGGCAGGACGAAGCTCTGATAGCCGAGCGCATTGTTCGCAGCCACGGCCGCATAGGCCGCCGGGCGGACATAGTCGCTGACCGAGAGCGCGAAATGCTCGTAACGCAAGCCGCCGCGCAGCACGATCCGCTCCCCGACCGGGATCTGCAACTGGCCGAAGCCCGCGGTGGTCGTCTGCTTCAATGGCGTGAAGACGTCCTGGCCGTTGGTCAGCGTCTGCCAGGTGCGGTCCTGGATCAGGTCGCCGCCCCAGGTCAGCTTCGCGCCGGGTAGCAGCCGGTCGAGCGAGGTGTCGATCGTCACGTTCACGCCGCCGCGCTGGGAGTAGAGCGTCGTCTGGTTGTCCGGGCTCGTCGGCGAGAGCGGGTTGAACGAGTAGTAGACCTGCGTGTTGTAAGGGTATGCAAAGGTAGAATAATTGAAGCGTTTCTTGATGTCGTTGTAGTAGCCGAGCACGCTCAGGCTGCCGAGCGCGAAATCCTTGTCGGTGTAGCGCAGCGAGAGCGACTTGGTGTCCTCGATGACGTTCTGGCCGGGATAAAGCCGCGTCCGGTCCGGGCGGGCGTAGGGGGCGGCGTAGTTCGTCAGATATTTGGGATCCTGGTCGAAGGCGATCAGCGAGCCGTTGATCTCGATGCGCTTGCTCGTGTCGAAATCATAGCCGAGCTTGGCCAGCAGATTGCCGGCCTTGTAGCGGTCGCCGCCACCCTGGCCGAGCAGGCCGTCCGAGGGCAATTCACGGCCGGCGCCGTCATAGGTGCGGCCGGCGCCGCGGCCGCTGGCCGTGACCAGGTAGTCGAACCCGTTGGGGACCTTGCCGGAAACCGTGACGGAGGCCTCCGGAGCGAGCGAGCGGCCGATATTCTGCGTGAAGGCGCGCATCGCGGTGTTGACCGTGACGGTCGGCTTGCCTTCCGCCGCCTTCTTGGTGATGAAATTGACCGTGCCGCCGGTCGCGCCGGCGCCGTAGAGGCTCGAAGCGCCGGCCACGACCTCGATGCGCTCGACCGAATTGAGATCGATCATCGACAAGATGCGCGAGACGTCGCGCAGCGGCGTGGTCATCGGTACGCCGTCGACCAGCACGAGCAGATCGCGCCCGCGATAGTTTTCCGAGGCGCTGGACACCGTCTGCGTGGACATCGAATAGCCGGGCACCAGCTTGCCGAGAGCCGCGGCGGCGCTCGGGCTGAACTTGAGCTGCTCCTCGATCTGGGCCCGGTCAAGGACCTGGACCGATTGCGGTGTCTCCGCGGTGCTGCGCTCGGTGCGCGCCGCCGTGACGGTGATCGTATCGAGATTGATGACGGGGCTTGGATTGGCTTGGCCGAAGGCGGCGGTGGCCGCTGACAGGGCGGCGAGGCTTACCGTGAACGAAAGAAGCTTTGTCATCGTGATGCCCGTCAATCTCTTTTAGAAAGCCGCTGGAAGCGGAAAGCAATGTCGGAGTCATTCTCCGGGTGGAGGTCTTGTCTTCAGTTTTGAATCAAAATAAACTGGACGTAGTCTTCTTCTGTTTCCGCATTTCCGTCATATTCCCCAACGGCTCTCTATGGTGTCCGCAGGTGATAGACTTGGACTTGAGCGAACGCCGAATGGGACAGAAACGAACGGACACGCCGGCGGCGACCGCTGTGTCGTCGCTGCAACGCGGTTGCGCCGGGCTGTGACGGCCTGTCCGCGCTATCGGCTGGTTTCGTCGGAAGAGGGGGAGGGCCGGGCGATCCTGCGCATTCCGGCCGACGACCTGGCGTTGCCATGCTGGCGAGGGAGCGCAGCTTCACCGAGGCCGGCGCCAAGCGAGGCATGTCGCAGCCGGCATTGAGCCAGACCATCAAGGGTTCGAGGAGCGCCTCAAGCTGCGCCTGCTCACCCGCGCGGAGGTGTAGCGTCGCGCCGACTGAGGCTGGCATCCAATTGCTGGAGACGGTCTGCCCGCGTTTCGAGGAGATCGAGGCCGAGATCGCAGCGCCAGGTGAATTACGGGCAGGTGAATTGCGGGGTAGGGCGCCTGGCACGATCCGCGTCATTTCCGGGCATCGGATGGGTGCCGGAAACCGGATCTTGGCGTGGCGATGATGTCAGAAGGGCTCGGTCAGAGCCTCGACGTCAAAAACGCCACGACATCATCCAAAACCGGCGCGCGCCATTGCAGCAGCCCCGAGAACGCGGCGACCGTCCCGACATGGCCGAGACCCGGATAGATCTTGAGCGAGACCGACTTCGCGCCGGCGGTCTTCAGCGCTGCGGCGAGCCGTTCGCTGTTGCGCGGCAGGACCGTTGTATCGTCTGACCCGGTCGCCAGAAAAATCGGCGGCGCGTCGCTGCGGGCAAAATTGATCGGTTGCGTCTGCGCCGGGTCGCGGGCGCGTCCGAACGCTGCCTTGGTCACATCGAGGTCGAATGGCAGGAAATCATAGGGGCCGGAGAGCCCGACGGCGGAGCGGATATCGTTCGAACGCAGCCCGGCAGCGGCGAGATAGCGCTTGTCCAGCGTCAGCATCATGGCGTTATAGGCGCCAGCGGAATGTCCCATAACGTGAAGCATGCGCGGTGAGCCGCCGAAGCGGGCGATATTGTCGCGCACGAAGCGCAGAGCCAGTGCGCCGTCCTCGATGAATGTCGGAAAGCGCACCTCGGGAACGAGACGATAATTTGCAATCACCGTGACGAAGCCGCGCGAGGCGAACGCTTCCCCGACGAATGCATAGGTCTCCTTGGCGCCGTTGGCCCAGGAGCCGCCATAGATGAAGAAGACGACCGGTCTGTCGGTACCGCCATTTTGCGGGACGTAAATGTCCATTCGCTGCCGCGGGAGGTGGCCATACGCGACGTCGCTGGCGCCATTGGTCAACACGCCAGGGGGTAGCGCGGCGCAGCCGGGAAGGGCTCCCGCAGCGAGCAGGGAAACGATCGCGCGGCGGGAGATTTCAGTCGTCATTGTCGCCATCAGCTCCAGGGGCTTGGCTCTATACGCTTGGTCCGACGGAATGGATTTGCGCCTTGGGCGTTTCGAAGAGGCACCCGGACGTGAACCGGGGCGGCGTGCCCTGCGTATCTGCAGGCATAGCCCCGGAGGTCATCATGCGCTTCGTCGTCGGTTACATCGCGTTTCTCGTCGCCTTCGGCATCTGCGATGCCATCTGGCTCGGCACGATGACGGCCAAACTCTACAGGCCTGCGCTGGGCGACCTGATCGTCGAGCAGGTGCGCCACTGGCCAGCAGCGCTGTTCTATTTCGGCTTTCCGCTCGGTGTGCTGCATTTCGCGATCATGCCCGCTCTGCGAGATGAAAACGCCGGCGCAGCGCTGGTGAATGGCGCCCTGATCGGCTTGTTCGCCTATGCGACCTATGACCTGACGAACTACGCCACGCTACGCTCCTGGACGCTGACGATCACTGTCGCCGATATGGTCTACGGCACCGTCGCCGTCGGCTTCTGCAGCTGGATCGCCTATGAGGTCGTGCGTCGCGCCAGCGGTTGGGGCTGGGTCTGACCGTTCGATCTCCTCGGCGAAGCCATCAAGCGGGCCGCAGCCGATAGTGATTGACGCCCCAGGCTTCGCCGCCGGCATGACCGAACAACCCGCTCGTGGCCAGAAAAAACAGGCGCCAGCGGCGCCGCCACAGCGACGCGTCCTCGCCATAGACCGCGCTCATGACTGGATCGATGGTCGGCAGGTTCCGGTCAAAGTTCGACAGCCAATCCTCAGCCGTGCGCTGGTAGTGTTCGCCGCTCCAGCGCCATTCGGCCTCGACGGCGAAGAGATCGGGAAATTGATGCGCCAGAGCCGCGCTCGGCATGATGCCGCCTGTAAAAAAATGCTGCGCGATCCAGTCGCCGCCATCGCCGATATCGAAACGGTAACAGCCCAGCGCATGGGCAAAAACATGGATGAACAGCCTCCCGTCCGGCTTGAGCCAACCGTGGACGCGGCCGAGAAGCGCGCGCCAGTTCGCCATGTGCTCGAACATCTCGACCGAGACGACGCGGTCGAAGCGCTCATCCGATGCGAAATCGTTCATGTCGGCGGTGACGATGCGGAGGTTGCCGAGGCCGTATTGGCGCGCCCGTTCCTCGATGAAGGCGCGTTGCGAGGCGGAATTGGAAACCGACACGATCCGGGCCGCCGGATAGCGCCTGGCCATCCACAGCGACAGCGAACCCCAGCCGCAGCCGAGCTCGAGGATATCCTGGCCATCGGCTAGATTCGCGTGCTCCGCCGTCAGCATCAGCGCAGTCTCTTCCGCCGTCGCGAGACTATCGCTGGCATCGGCGTAGTAGCAGGAGGAATATTTGCGCTGCGGTCCAAGCACCTTGTCGAAGAAGGCGGCCGGCACCTCATAGTGCTGGGCGTTGGCGATGTCGGTATGGAGTGCGATCGGAAACTCCGCCATCTCGCGGGCGAAGGCGGCAGTGTCGGCCGATTGCGTGGCCAGCGAGCGCCCGGTGCGACCGACCAGAGAGGCGATCACCATGCGGCTGACGGCGTCGGGCACGGGCAGCCCTTCGCCCCAGTTCGAGAGCCTCTGCATGAAGGTCATGGCGTCGCTCCTTTGGGCGGCTTCGGGATCAGCGCGCTGGTTCGATTCTGATAGGCGCGATAGGCCGCGCCGTGCTTGGCGAGCAGGTGCTCCTCCAGAGGCGGGATACCGGAGATGCGTGTGAGCAGCAGCGTGATGCAGGCCGGCGCCAACAGAGCAAGCCAGCCCCAGGAATAGGACATTCCGGGTGCGACGATCGCGTAGGAGCCCCAGAGCACGCATTCGAAGAAGTAGTTCGGATGCCGTGACCAGCGCCACAATCCGCAATCGCAGATGCCACCCGTTCCCGAGCGGGCGAAGGCACGCAGTTGCCCATCCGCAACGGCACCGCCTGCGAGGCCGGCGACGAAGACAGAAGCACCGATGAAGTCCTGCCAGCCCAGCGCGGGTGCCGGGTTATGCGCCGCCAGAACGATGCCCAGCGCCAGCGGAATGCTGACCAGAGCCTGCATCTGAAGCAGCCGAACCATCTGTCGAGGCGCGTCGCTGCCCCAGTCGCGCTTGAGCTTCGCGTAGCGCGGATCCTCGGTGATATTGCTCGTACGCTGTGCGATGTGCTGCCCGAGCCTCAGCGCCCAGGCAAGCGCGAGCCCCGCCACCAACAAGCGTCGCGACAGCGGCCCGGCGCCGAAGGGCAAGAGCGCGCCGGCAAAGCCGGTCGCGCCAAGCCCCAAGGTCCAGATCACATCGATCCAGCCGGAATTGCCGGTGCGGCGTTCGATCAGCGCTGCCAGCGCCATGAAGGCAGACATCGCCACGCCCGTGAAAACGGCGGCCATGGCGAAGGAAGCGACGGTCACAGCCGAACCAGCGGCTGCAGCAGCCGTCCGAGCCAGCCCTGGAACAGCACATTCCCGGTCATGGCGACGATGCAGGTACAACCTTCGATCGGGTCGACGCGCGGCGTGTGATCATGATCGGAATCGGCTTCGTCGAAATCCCCGGCCGCATAGCGCCCGTATTCGTGCTCATAGGCTCCCGACAGGATCGTGGTCCATTCGAGGCCACTATGCTTGTGGTGCGGCAATGCGATGCCTGGCCCGGCGCGCAGCATGAACACGCGTGCTTCCGCGCCGGGAACCTCGATGCGCCGCAGGGCGATCCGGATACCGATCGGCCGCCACGGGCCCAAGGCGTAGGGACGCAGAACCCCGGGCAACCCCGGTTCGCCCCTCGGCGAAGCAGTGTCGACGCCTGGCATGTCGGGCTCGACCAGCCGCGCATAGGACGGCCCCGCATCCATCGAGACGGGCTCGATTGCATCGAGGAGGGCACCCTGCACGGCCTGCAGTTCCTGCACGCGCCGCCAGCTCTCGTAGTCCATCTCGACATGGGCCGCGACGACCACCGCGAGACCTTCGTCGAGTTGCCCCGCAGCGAAGGACGCCAGCATTTCGTCGGTCGGACGATGCGGGGCGCTCATCGCAGATCCTCCAGCTTGCCGCGCAGATGCGACAGTGCCAGTCGCAGCCGCGACTTCACCGTCCCGAGCGGAATGGCGAGACGGTGAGCGACGTCCTGGTGGCTGAAGCCTTCGAGGAACGCCAGTTCGACGACGCGATGCTGATCGGGCGAGAGCTGCGTCATTGCAGCCCGAACCCGCACATCACGTTCCGCTCCGGAGAGTGTCTCGTCAGGCCGTTCAGGTCTTTCTTCATCCAGGATCTCGTAAACTTGGGACAATCGCGACCGTGTCTCCCGGCGAGCGATGTCGATGCGCAGGTTGCGCGCTATTGTCGCGATCCAGGTCGATGCGCTGGCTTTCGAAGGGTCAAACAACGCCGCCTTGCGCCAGACAGCCAGCAAGGTCTCCTGCGCGACCTCCTCCGCCAGTTCGGCTGGCGTGCCGCCACGCATGAGCAGGCCCTTCACGCGTGGCGCGAAGTGGTCGAAAAGAGCAGCGAATGCGGCCCGGTCACCCGAGCGCGCAATCTCAGCAATCAATGTGTTGGGGTCGAACAAGACGAAGAACCGACCTCCTTGCGCTGCAGCTCCCGCCTTGCGCATGCCATCGACAGTCAGGGCGAGTGTGGCAACCATAGGCGAGATACGCTTTGCCCATGGCGCTGGATCACCCGTTGCCGGCCTCGGCAAAGCTCGGTCGCATTACTGAGCGGCCTTCCAGGTCACATCCCGACAGATCAGGCGCCCGACGATGCAGCCGCGCGTGGTCAAGCCACCGGCCGCCGTCGTGATCGTCATCGCATAGCTCCAGTCGCGCTTGGGATCATAGGCGTTTCCCGAAAAGCTGCCATCCGCCTGACGCGCCAGGGTCATGATCAGCTTATCGCCAACGGCCTCACCTGTGCTGGTGTCGCCAATCCAGAGATTGGTCGCACAGATCTTGTCGCCGCATGGCGCGATGCGCACGCGCGCATTGCCATCGTCGCGCAACCACGTGCCGTCGAGATCCGCGGCGGTCGCGCTCGCCACGGTCAATGATGAAAAGGTGAGGGCGAGCAGAAGACGGTTCATGGCGATGTCCCTTTCCGCGAATGCCTCTCTTCTACGCTCAGCCACCGTGATCGGTTTCATCGGGGCGCGAAATCGTGCCGAGGCGTCCGGCGAAGAGCCAGCCGATCAACACGGTCAGGGATGCGGCGCTTAGGAAATTCAGGCGCTGCAGGGCCGCATATTCGCCCGGGTCGTAGAGGTGAAGCGGCGCGCCCAGAAGCGCAGCCGGCGGCAGATAGACGATGAAGGCCAGCGCCGCGAAGCCCAATGCAAAGGCGCGTTCGCAATGTCGAAACAGCAGCAGCGCCAGCATCAGGCACGGAAACAGGAAAACCTCGACCCCTGAGCCGGGACCGAAAGCAACGCGGCAGAGCAGGGTGTTGCCGATGCCGGCGACGAGCAGCAGCGCACGTCCGAAAAGCGGGCTGCGCCGCATCGCGGCCGGAACGGCGGCAAAGAAGGGCGTCGACAGGAAGGTGAGGTAGGACGGCGAGATGACCGGCGAGACCGCCCAATAGATATAAAGCGGATAAAAAGGCTGGTTCGAGACGATAACGAGCGCGACGGTGTTGGCGATCGCGGCGCGCGGATCGGGATGCGCGGCATAGGCACCGACCGCCGCGATCACCTGCTTCAGACCTGTCCTCGACATAGGCGATCTCTCCCGGACGTCCGCACCTGTTGGCAGCTTACGCAGCAGGACCGGCCATGGGTCACAGGGCCGGCGTGTTTTTCAGTGCCTTGCGACAAATCCAGACCGGCACGTGCTGCGTATACCCGTCATGAAAAGCGGAGAGGCGGGGATGGAAAGGGCGCTGGTCCGGTCGAAGAGGATCGCGGTGATCGGCGCCGGCATCTCCGGCCTGTCCTGCGCGTGGCTGCTCGGACAAGCGCATGACGTCGTGCTGTTTGAGGAGGCGCCTCGCCTTGGCGGGCACGCCAACACGGTTCGCATCACCGGACAAGGCAGCGAGACTGCGGTCGATACCGGTTTCATCGTCTACAACGAGGCGACCTATCCCAATTTCATAGCTCTGATGGCGCATCTTCGCGTCGCGACACAGCCCACCGAGATGTCCTTCGCCGTCTCCCTCGATGGCGGCCGGCTCGAATACAGCGGCACTAGTATCGCCGGCTTGTTCGCGCAGCGGCGCAATCTGGTCAGTCCGCGCTTCTGGACGATGCTGCAGGACGTCAATCGCTTCTACCGAAATGCTTCGAGGGATGTGCGCGCTGGCAATGCGGCGGGCATTTCGCTCGGCGATTATCTCACTGCCGGCGGATATGGAGCCGCCTTCCGCGACGATCATCTCCTCCCTATGGCCGCGGCGATCTGGTCGGCACCGTGTGCCGAGATCCTGTCCTACCCAGCTGCGGCATTCCTTCGCTTCCATCATAATCATGGGCTGTTGCAGCTCACCGACCGGCCGGTGTGGCGCACCGTGACCGGTGGCAGCAGCGTTTATGTCGAGACGTTGCGCAGCGCCTTTTCGGGCCAGGTCAGGATCGGCTCGCCAGTGCGGCAGGTTCGACGGGCGCCCAACGAGGTCGTGGTCCTGGGTCATGGCTGGAGCGAGCGCTTCGACGAGGTGGTCTTCGCCACTCATGCCGACCAGACGCTCGCGATGCTGGCCGATCCCGGCACGGAGGAGGCGGAAACGCTCGGCGCCTTCCGCTACAGCCGCAACCGCGTGGTGCTGCACAACGACACGAGCCTAATGCCGCGGCGCCGGCGAGCCTGGGCGAGTTGGAACCATATCGGCGATCGCAGCCGGCCCGAGGCTGCCTGCGCCGTCACCTACTGGATGAACCGGCTTCAAGGCTTGCCGGAAAAGCAGCCGCTCTTCGTCACGCTCAACCCACCGGACGGGCTGCGCGAGGACGCCATTCTCCATGAGGAATCCTACGAACATCCGCTGTTCGATGCCGCTGCGCTCGACGCGCAGGCGCGGCTCTGGTCGCTGCAGGGCGCGCAGCGCAGCTGGTTCTGCGGCGCCTATTTCGGGTCGGGATTCCACGAGGATGGGCTGCAAGCCGGGCTCGCGGTCGCCGAGGCGCTCGGGGGCTGCCGCCGGCCCTGGCGTGTCCCCAACGAATCGGGACGCATCCCGCTGCCCGAGCAACGGGAGCAGGCGGCATGAGCTGGAACTCTGCTCTCTATGTCGGGCGGGTGCGGCACCATCGGTTTCGGCCGAAGCCGCATGCCTTGGCCTATCGCGTCTTCTGGATGCTGCTGGACCTCGACGAAATCGATCGGCTCGCGGCCAATCTGCGCAGCTTCTCGCGCAATCGATTCAATCTCTATGCCTTTCGCGACGCCGACTATGGCGACCGCAGCGGGCGGCCGCTGCGGGTGCAGGTCGGCGAAGCTCTGGCCAGCGCGGGTATCGCTTGGGACGACGCCTCCATCCGATTGCTGACCATGCCGCGCATCCTCGGCTACGCCTTCAACCCATTCAGCGCCTATTTCTGCTATCGCCGCGACGGCAGCCTCTGCGCCACCGTCTATGAGGTGCACAACACCTTCGGCGAGACCCACAGCTACGTCGCGCCGGCGACTGCCACGGGAGAGCAGCTGCGGCAGGAGGCCCGCAAGGTCTTCCACGTCTCGCCCTTCATGGGGCTTGCGATGCACTATGCCTTCCAGGTCATGGCCCCTGGGGAGCATGTCTCGATCGCGATCGACGGTCACGACGCCGCAGGGCGCCTGATCGCCGCGACGATGAGCGGCAAACGCGCCGAGATCAGCGATGCAACGCTGCTGCGTCTGCTCGCGACCCATCCGCTGCTTACGCTGAAAGTCACCGCCGCCATCTACTGGCACGCGCTGCGGCTGCTAGCGAAAGGAATCCCCTGGCGGCGGCATCCTGCGCCGCCGGAGCAACCATTCAGCCCCGGCAGCGCCGTGACGCGGCATGCGAAAGGACCGATCCAGCCATGAGCCAACAGGAGACCGAACGGCATCTCCCGATGACCGAGCCGTCGCTCGCGCTGCCGCGCGGCATTGGCCTCTCGCGCTGGTTCCTGCGCCGCTTGCTTTCTCGCATCACCATTGGCCGCCTGACCGTCGTCACGCCCGAGGGCGAGCGCCTCCACAGCGGGAACGGCGCGCCAGGACCCCACGCCACGCTGATCCTGAAAAATTGGCGCGCGATGCGGCGCGTGCTGCTCGACGGCGATATCGGGTTGGCCGAAGCCTATCGGGACGGCGAGGTGGACACGCCCGATCTCACAGCGCTGATCGAACTCGGCGCGCGCAATGACGCGACGCTACGACGGCTGGTGTCGGGCGCGTGGCCGGCGCGCCTGTACAATCGTTTTCGGCATGTGCTGAACGCCAATACCCGCGCGGGCAGTCGCCGCAACATCATGGCCCATTACGACCTCGGCAATGATTTCTACGGCCAGTGGCTCGACGCCAGCATGATGTACTCCTCGGCGCTCTACGAAACGCCGACGGAGACACTGGAAGCGGCGCAGCAGCGCAGGCTCGACAGGATCGTTGCCATGCTGGGTCTTTCGGGCGGCGAACATGTCCTCGAGATTGGCTGCGGCTGGGGAGCCCTGGCCGAACGGTTGGCCCTCGAAGGCTGCCGCGTGACCGCAATCACGCTGTCGCCGGCGCAGTTGGAGACAGCGCGGCAACGCGTCGCCAAGGCCGGCCTGGCAGACCGCGTCAGCCTGCACCTGCAGGATTATCGCGACATCTCCGGCGAATTCGACCGCATCGTTTCGATCGAGATGATCGAGGCGGTCGGGCATGCCTATTGGCCATCCTATTTCGCGACGCTGCAGCGTTCGCTGCGGCCCGGCGGTTGTGCCGTGCTGCAAGCGATCACGATCGACGACACTGTGTTCGAGGCCTACCGGCAGGGCACCGATTTCATCCAGCGCTACATCTTTCCCGGCGGCTGCCTGCCATCCGTCCCCGCATTGGCACACCAAGCCGAAGGAGCGGGCCTCACCGTGTTCGAGCAACTCGACTTCGGCGAGAGCTACGCCTTGACCCTGAACGAGTGGCGCCGGCGCTTCCTGGAACGCTGGACCACCGTCGCGCAGCTCGGCTTCGACGAGCCGTTTCGCAGGCTGTGGGAATTCTATCTCTGCTATTGCGAAGCCGGTTTCCGGGCGCGAACCATCGATGTCAGCCTGATCGCGTTGCGCGGTCGCTAACTTGCGTGCCATTCCGCAAATGCTGAAAGCGAAGGACGTGCTTCCTCGACACGATGGCTGCGACCAAGGATTCAGGCAAAGTCGACCCGGCGACCAGGCGGGCAGGGCGCCTGGATGAGGAAATTGCGATCGAAAGGCCGGATGTTCCGACGCCAGCGCGAATTTTCCGCCGCCACATCGGTTCGGACATCCTCCTGGCGGATCGATTGACCCGACAGGAGAGGCCGAGACTGGACCGTCCGCTTGCCGGCGGATTTCCCGGAAAGCGGGATGATCTCCGGAGCGCCTCTTGCTGCTTGTGTTACTTCGTTGGCTGAGAGCGTGCGGTGAGCTTGTTTCCGTCCGGATCGCGAAGATAGGCGACGAAGGCTCCGTTCGGGCGCTGGGCTCTCGATCGCCGTCCCGCCATGCGTGGTGCCGGCCTCATGCCACGCGAGAACGTGGTCACGGCTCGCGGCGGCGATACCGATGGTGCCACCATTGGCCGCGGTCGCCGGATTGCCGTCGATCGGCTTCGTGATCATCAGCCGACCGCCCTTGTGGGCATAGATCAGCCTGCCTCTGGCATCCATCTCGCCAGCTTCGCCTCCCAACGCCGCGAATGTGGCGTCGTAGAAATCTCGCGCCCGCTCCAGGTCGTTGCTGCCGATCATGACGTGAGTGAACATGCTTCTATCTCCAAGGAGGGCCTGCGCGAGATAATCGAACGCGGAGACGAGCGGCTGACCATGTCAGACTCCCGCCCATCTTCCGGGGGAGTGTGACATTCCCAGTCTGCCACGGTGAGACATTCCAACTTCGCTCTGTTGATGTGATTCGCATAAGACATATTATGGAACTTAAATTGATCCCAAGCCCTGGCTCGCTCAGCCTCGATTGCAGCGGCATCGCTCTTGGTAGCACCAATTTGCCAATGGCTTGCAGGCAATCTCTCATCTGCTTTCTTTGACAACCGGCCCGGCGAACATGATGTCTCCCGCTGCGCCGTCGATGATGTGCGGCAGCATGGCTTTCCAGGATTCGATCATCTCGCGGTAGTAGCCGGGCTCCGGGCGCAGCACGGTCTGCACGCCCATGCCGCGCATCAGGCAGACGGTCAGATTGAGGATGATGCGCGCCTGGCGCGGCGCGCGGCGCTGCGGATCGCAGAAGGCCAGCCAGATCTCGTCCAGCGCGTCGTGGAAGCGTTTCACCACCGGGATCATGCGCTCGCGCAGGCTTGCGTCGTTGCGCGCCTCGGTGATCATCTCCAGCGACAGATAGAAGAAGCGTCCGGAGAACAGCCGCCACAGGAACTCGACGAAATCGCCGAGCGAGACCTTGCCGTCCTGCAACTCACCGGCGACCGCCTTGATCTGCCTGGTGCCGTCCTCAAGCAAGGCCTCCATCGCGGCGAGCACGATGTCGGCCCGCATCGGGAAGTGATGCAGCAGCGCGCCGCGCGAGACGCTGGCGCGGACAGCGATCTCCTGCGTGGTCGCGGCGTGGTAGCCGACCTCGAAAATCTCGTCGAGCGTGGCCTGGATCAGCCTGTCCCGCGTCAGGACGCTGCGCAATTGCTGTTGTCTCGACGATTTCGCCATGACGCCATCCGACTCTGATAACCGGCCGCGCATAATGCGCATGGCGACAGGATACCGCGTTTCCTTAAAAAAACAATCTTGTTTGATTTTTTAAAGCGAGGAAGGATGGCGCGAGACCACCCTCCTATCCCATGAAGGAGCCAGATGATGTCGGATGACTATGCAAATCGCAGCTATGGCGAGATTCCCGTCGGCTTCGGCAAGAAGCCTGGCATCGTCGTCGTCGATTTCCAGCTCGGCTTCACCGACCCGCAATACCCGCTTGGCGGCGCGCCTCTGGTGATGCGGGCGCTCGAGAACACCGAACGGCTGCTCAAGGTGGCGCGGCGCTACAATGTGCCCGTCGCGGTCTGCAATACGGCCTATCTGAACGAACGCGAGATGCCCTACTGGAAGATCACGGCGGTGCGCGAGACCTTCCGCCACGACCATCCCAGCGCCGCGCTCGACCCACGGATCCATGATCCGGCCTATGATTTGACGGTGTGCAAGAAAGGCCCGTCGATCTTCTTCAACACCGGTGTCAGCGACTATTTCACCAAGGAACGCGTCGACACGGTCATCGTCACCGGCTGCAACACCAGCGGCTGCATCCGCGCGAGCTCGATCGACAGCTTCAGCTACCGCTATCGCACCATCGTGCCGGAGGATTGCGTCGGCGATATCGAGGAGCAGCCGCACAAGGACAATCTGCGCGATCTCGGCCGCCGCTATGTCGACGTGTCGGATCTCGCAACCGTGCTGGCGCAGCTCGAGGATTGGCATCGGCAGAACGCCGACTAGATGTGAGCTCTCAATAGGTTGTCCATCCGGTCCCGAGCGAGGAAGCTGAGTTTGCGAAGCTTCAGAGCCCTCGGGGAGGAACCGGATG